>URDU01000001.1 GCA_900546625.1 uncultured Lachnobacterium sp.
AGTACAACACAATATGCAGGCAGCAAATGCCAACAGAATGCTTAACGTAACAACAAGCGCACAGTCAAAGAGTACAGAGAAGCTTTCATCTGGTTATAAGATTAACCGTGCAGCTGATGATGCAGCAGGACTTTCTATTTCAGAAAAGATGAGAAAACAGATTAAAGGACTTGACAGAGCTTCAACAAATGCTCAGGATGGTGTTTCATGCGTGCAGACAGCTGAAGGTGCCCTCACAGAGGTTCACTCAATGCTCCAGCGTATGAACGAGTTAGCAGTTCAGTCAGCAAATGGTACAAACTCTGAAACAGACAGAAAAGCGATCCAAGATGAAGTTGACCAGCTTTCTAAAGAAATAGACCGTGTTTCTGAAACAACAAAGTTCAATGAGACCTATCTTCTTAAAGGAGATAATGGTTCTAATGGAAATACCAAAGCGTTTGCCGCAGGAGATACAATTGGAACTGTTGATGGTGTTACTGTTAAAGCAAAAGGAACTACTGCTGCAACATTATCAGATAACGGGGATATAAAAATTGGAACTGTACAATTAGTATCTAGTAATGCAGATATTACAATAGAAAAACCTGATGATGCAAATAGTAAATCAGCAAATGTAACTAAGGTAGTATCTGATGGTACAAATGTAACTGTCACTCTCAAAGATGGCAAAGAGGAAACTAATACTGTAGCAAATATCAAAACTAAATATGAGATAGATGGAACTAAAAAAGGAACTGCTATCATCTCAAAAGAACTTAAAGCCGAAACTACTAACGCTGAAATCAGTGGAACATATACTGGAAATCTTGATAAATTAGCTGTTGGAGCAGATGTAAATGCCAAGTTAGCTATTGGTTCCGCTGGAACATCAGCTCTCAGTTCAGATACTAAAGCTCTTATCCTAAACCTTCATGTGGGTGCTGATTCTGAAAGCACAAATAAAATCTCAATCGCTATTGACTCTATGAGTGCAAAAGGAATTGGTGTTAATGGACTTGATGTATCAACAGAGGCAGGAGCTACAAACTCAATAGATACAATAAAAGATGCAATCCAGAAAGTATCTTCTCAGCGTTCATCTCTCGGTGCTGTTCAGAACAGACTTGAGCACACAATTAACAACCTCGACAACGTTGTTGAGAATACTACATCAGCTGAGTCTCGTATCCGTGATACAGATATGGCTAAAGAGATGGTTAACTACAGCAAGAACAACATTCTTGCTCAGGCAGGTCAGTCTATGCTTGCACAGGCTAATCAGTCTAACCAGGGTGTACTCTCACTCCTTCAGTAATTACAACTACTATATGATTACTTTGCAAAAGGAACCTTCGGGTTCCTTTTGTTGTTATATACATCCATACATGAGATAATATTTATGCTTGCCAATTTATAGCTGTAAATAGTATAATATAGTTGACATCGATTTCTCCTTAGATATTAAGAATATAATTATCAAAAGGAGTACTATATGAAATTAAATAAAAAATATAAGGATAGATTGTTCTGTCTTTTATTTGGAAACGAAGAATACAAGGAGAACATATTATCTTTGTATAACGCTTTATGTAATACAGCGCATACGGATGTAAATGATATCAAGCTTTACACAATCGATAACGTGATTTATATCGAGATGAAAAATGATGTATCGATTCTTCTGGATAGTTATTTGCATCTATGGGAGCAGCAAAGCTCCTACAATCCCAATATGCCGCTTAGGGGCTTGATGTATTTCAGCAAAATGTATGACCGCTATATTGTCGAGCATTCCTATAATATCTATGGTTCGACGCTGGTAAAGATTCCAACACCGAGATATACGGTGTTGTACAATGGTACATCGAAGCAGCCGGCATTTATGAAGCTTAAGCTGTCAGATGCGTTTATCCATGAGGATACAAGCGGAGATTTTGAGTGGACCGCCAACATGGTAAACATTAATCATGGCATGAATGATGAGCTTTTAAATAATTGCAGACCATTGCATGAATACATGCTGCTTATTGAGGAGATACGTAAGAACCGGTCTGATGGAATGGAAGTGGAGCAGGCAGTTGATAAAGCAGTAACTTATTGCATAAGCAATAACATTTTAAGTGAGTTTCTCACTAAGCACAGAGCAGAGGTGATAGATGTGTGTATAACAGAGTATGATGAACAGGCATTTGTTAACGGAATTAGAGAAGAAGGTAGGCAAGAGGGTAGAGAAGAGGGCAGAGCCTTGACACTGTATTCATTGGTGAATAGCGGTAATCTAAAGCCTGATATTGCCGCTAAGGAGCTTGGAATCAGCATTCATGAATTTGAGCTTGCTATGAAAGAGGCTGGAATGAACCAGCCTGTATCAAAATAGTTCAAATAAACAGTTTAGTTTATCAGGTTTATTTATTTTTTCTGTTTCTGATATGCACCTCAGGTATGGCAACATTGTCATAGCTGATAGGTGCATTTTCTTTATCCGTATCCTCGTGGCTTTCGGTGTTTTTTACGTGCACCTCAGGTATTGCCACGTTGTCAAAAGTTAAATCGTAATTATGTTTTTCTTTTTCTTCTCTGTTTTTAAATATTTTTCTCAATTTTTCAAACATATTTTTCTCCGGTTGTTTTACAGTAGGTTTATAAAGAATGTGATTACAAGGCTGTTCAAAAAGTCGGCAAACAGGCTTCCTACGAGCGGTATGAGCAGATATGCCTTGATGGATGGCACATATTGGTCGCAGACAGCCTGCATATTTGCCATGGCGTTTGGTGTGGCTCCGGTTCCGAAGCCGCAGGTGCCTGATACAAGTATGGCTGCATCGTAGTCGCGCCCCATGATGTTGAACTCGATAACATACGTGAATATGATTATGAGAAGCACCTGTGCTGCAAGCAGTATGACTAGCGGGAGAGCGAGTGATGCAAGCTCCCAGAGCCTTAGTGTGATCATTGCCATGCCTAGGAATAGAGAGAGGCTTATACCTCCCAGGTCATTTATCTCTCCCATATGGATGGTGGCGATTCCTGTGTACTCACATATGTTTCGCATGAGTGCGGCTGCGAGCATCGCTCCTATATATATCGGGAAGGTGAGCCCTGTCTTTGTGAGTAGCATTGTAAAGATGGTTCCGACACCTATTGCCAGGATGAGCTGGAATACGGCATCAGCATACATATTTGTGTGGCGCTCATGCTTTTTCTCATCCTCCACAAGCAGGCTGTCATCATCGTTTGCTACTGTATCAAGCAGGTTATGCTTTTCAATCAGTCTTTTTCCGAGAGGTCCGCCAATTAAGCTTCCAAAAATGAGACCAAAGGTAGCTGCGGCTGTACAGATGGTTGTGGCGCCCTTTATGTTTAAGTCCTCAAGCACCGGGCCGAAGGCTCCTGCTGTGCCGTGTCCGCCTACCATAGGAATAGAGCCGGTGCACATGCCAATCAGCGGATTTAAGTTTAAGAGCTTTGCAAGACCTACGGCGGTCAGGTTTTGTATTATGATAAGCGCTATAACCAGTCCTAAGAATACGATGAGTGATTTGCCTCCGCTTTTTAATACCTTTAGATTTGCCTGAAAGCCTACAGATGTAAAGAAAAATACCATGCAGACCTCGCGCAGCGTGTCATCAAAGGAAAATTCTGCGATTCCTGTAACATAGCATATGCATGTCATGATGGCGAAAATCAGTCCGCCTATGACAGGCGCCGGAATACAGAATTTCTGAAGAAAATATATTTTCTTTTTTAAATAGTTTCCAAGTAGTAGTACCAGCACGGCAACGGCCAGCGTCTGGTACATGTCAAGTTGTATTTTCATGTGTTACCTTTCGATTTTAATTTATTAAATTCTTGTTCGAGTTTTTGAACATTATATATTAGACTATAAAAATTAATTCGCGAATTAATTTACACTATATCCACAGGCTTCATAATACCTTTTCGCTCCATCGTGAAATGGAATAGGTATATCGCCTGTTGCAAAGTCATATGTCAGCTCAAGCTTTAGAGAGTTGGAGTAGGATAGCTCCTTTTCCTTTTCAAACAGGAGCGATGTAAGCTGCTCTATAGTGTCGTCGGATACGTTAGCCGTTGTGATGAGCACTGATTTTACACCTATAGTGCTTATATCTGTAGTCTGGCCTGTGTATGTGCCGGCAGGTATGACCTCGCTTGTGTAGGCAGAGCTGCTTTCAAGCATCTTGCTTATCACAGTGTCTGTCAGTGGGATAAGTCTTATGTCACATTCCTTTGAAAGCTCATCTATGACAGTGGTGGTGAGTCCGGCAGTGCAGAAAAATGCATCTATATCACCGGCCTCAAGCTCTTTTGTGGCCTCAATATAGTCCAGATTTTTGGTGGCAACAAGGGATGATGGCATCCCGGCGAATTCAAGAATCTGTGTGGCATTTCGCTCGGTACCGGATTCCTCTGCTCCGATGCTTACCGTGTGTCCGGACAAATCATCAAGAGTCTGGATGTCTGAATCAGCGCGGACCACAAGCTGACAGGTCTCGGTGTAAAGCCCTGCTATAGCCCTTAAATCATTATTTGACCTGTAGGCATCGGCTATCAGGTCTGCCTGTGCAATGCCTATCTCTATATAGCCATCGGATAAAAGCCTTATATTGGCATTAGAGCCTGCTGTAGTACGGACCTTGCAGGTAAAGTCATAGCCCTGTTCATTGGCAAGCTCTGTAAATGTATTTGCAAATGAATAGTACATTCCGCCGATATCGGCTGCTCCGAAGCGTATAGTGCTGCCGGAGGTGGTGCAGCCTGTCAGGGCGAAGAGTACTATGCAAAGCATGATGCTGATTTTTTTCTTCATGTTTTGTATTTATCCTTTCATTTTTTCATAATTGCTATGAGTATTTTACAAAAAATTTTCTAATATGAAAAGATTTAATTTAAATTTTTCTTAAATTCCATGGACTTGTGATTGGAAAAATAATATAATAAATTGATTATAGAAAATATTTTAAAGGAAGGAACTTATTTATGGAAATCTTTGACATTATCAAGTCTGTTATATTTGGAATTGTGGAGGGCATTACAGAGTGGCTGCCTATCAGCAGTACCGGCCACATGATTCTTCTGAATGAGATTTTACCACTTAGGATAGGAAAGAACCCGGATGATTTTTACAGTATGTTTGAGGTTGTTATCCAGCTTGGAGCCATTATGGCGGTTGTTGTTTTGTTCTGGAGCCAGATATGGCCTTTTGGTAGAAAGGATAACAAAGCGCCTCTTGCAAAGACAGGCATCGGTGCATGGGTCAAGACTGATATCTTCGTGCTGTGGTTTCATATTCTTGTTTCAACTATTCCGGCAGCTGTTATAGGAATACTTTTTGATGATGTATTCGAGAGATTGTTTTACAATTTCCAGACAGTAGCTATCATGCTTATACTCTTTGGTATCGCTTTTATTGTGATTGAGACAAGGCATAATGGCAAGTCGGCTAAGATTAATTCGCTTATCGATATCAGCTACACAACAGCGCTTATGATTGGATTTTTCCAGCTTATTGCAGCTGTTTTTCCGGGTACATCACGCTCAGGTGCTACCATTGTCGGAGCTCTTTTAATCGGTGTATCAAGAACTGTTGCTGCTGAGTATACATTTTTCCTTGCCATTCCGGTTATGTTTGGTGCGAGCCTTTTGAAGCTTGTTAAATTTGGATTTCATTTTACAGGGGAAGAGGCTGCTATTCTGATTATCGGGATGATTGTGGCATTTGTCGTTTCACTTATTGTTATCAAATTCCTGATGGGCTACATAAAGAAGCATAACTTTATTGTGTTTGGATGGTACCGTATAGTTCTTGGTGCGATTGTGCTGCTTTGTGGTATCGCAGGGCTTCTCTAAATACATTTTGACACAATTTTGCAGGAAGAGGGTTTAAGACATGCATGATGAATTGACAGCAAATGATATAAAGAAAATGGAGGACGAGATAGAGTACAGAAAGCTCGTTGTCAGAAAGAAGGCTCTTGATGATGTGAAGGTAGCAAGAGCCCAGGGTGACTTGAGCGAGAACTTCGAGTACAAGGCCGCCAAGCAGTTTAAGAACCAGAATGAGAGCCGTATCAGATACCTTGAGAAGATGATTAAGACTGCTGTTGTCATATCCGATGAGTCAAAGGATGATGAGGTGGGTATGTTCAATACGGTCGATGTGTATTTCGAGGAGGATGATGAGACTGAGACATACAAGATTGTCACGACAGTCAGGGGCAATTCCTTAAAGAATCTGATAAGCAAGGAGTCGCCGCTTGGAGCCGCTATATTCGGGCACAAGGTGGGTGACAGGTGTGAGGTAAAGGTAAATGATGACTACTCATACTTTGTCAAAATTATGAAGATAGAAAACACTGTCGACGACGGCAGTGATGATCTGCGTAAATTTTAATCTGGGTTTAATTTTTGCATTTTATTGGGATTTTAATAGTTTAATCTGTTTATGACTATATAATAATGTTTAATGTCAGAAATGGGGAGATTTATATGATTAAATTAAAAACTTTTGGCAGCTTTACGGTAGGTAATGACATAACCTCTGTACAAGAGGGGGCATGGAGGTCTGAGAAGCTTGAAAAGCTGTTTGTATATCTGGCGATGAACAGAAACAGGGGTGTCTGTATAGAGGACATTTCAGAGGCTATATGGCAGGTCGAGGAGGAGACCGATAATCCGGTTGGAGCCCTTAAGAATCTGGCATACAGACTCAGAAAGGCTCTAAGAGATGCTTCCTTTGACGAGGAGTGCATAGTTTCTGTAAGAGGCGGATTGTACAAATGGAATGACGATGTGGAGGTAACCATCGATGCCGAAGAGTTTGACGGATATATAAATGAGGCGGAGCTTGCATTCAGCAGGAGCAAGGAGACCGCTATTGAAAGCTATGAGAAGGCCATAGCCATTTACAATGGTGATTTTCTGCCTCTTAGGACAGATACACACTGGTTTATGACGCTCAACGCATTTTACCATTCAAGATACGTGAATACTGTAAAGGCCCTGGCAAAGCTGTATATTGATACAGGCTGCTATGAGAAGCTTGAACAGCTGTGCACCAAGGCGATTGTATATGAGCGTTGTGACGAGCAGATTTACTCATATCTGATCATGGCACGCATGCGTACCAAAAAGGTACAGATGGCTTTCGATACCTATGAGACTGCCAAGGCTATTATGGACAACGATTTGGGTGTCAGAAAGACTGTCATGCTCAATAAGGTGTATGAGGAGCTTTTATCTGTCACAAAGGGTGTTTCAAGCTACAATATAGATGAGGTGAAGGAGGATATCAACGAGGAGAGCATGGATGGTGTTTTCATGTGCGGATATCCTGTGTTCAAGGAGATTTATCATCTGGAGGTCAGAAAGAGTGCACGTTCCACTGTTCCGGAGAGTCTTGTTCTGGTCACTGTTGCTCCAATGTACAGCAGTCTGCCTGATAAGAAGCAGAGTCAGATGAAGGATTCCATGGTCACGCTTGAGAGGGCGCTTAGGAAGTGTCTGCGTGTGGGCGATGTGGCGGCAAAGTACAGTGATTCCCAGTACATAGTGCTTTTGTCGAAATGCTCATGCGATACAGCTTCTGATGTCATGAAGCGTATTATCGATAGGTTCGATCATACATGTGATGCACATTGTAATATGACAATACACTTTGACGTTGAGCCGGTAAGCTGCCATAGCAGCTTCGTGAGTGATAAATGATTTTGTGGTACAGAGGTGTTTTTGTGAAGAGACTGATTAATATTGTTTCGAGTATAGTTTTATTAATTATGGTTTTAATTATTGCTGTGATATTTGCTCCTAAGCTGTTTCATATCGAGCCGATGGTGGTTGTAAGCGGCAGCATGGAGCCTTCCTACATGAAGGGGAGCCTGTTGTATGTAAAGGAGGATACCGGTGGTGTACAGACCGGTGATGCCATTACCTTTTACAGAAATGGTGAGCTGGTGACTCACAGGGTGGTTGAAATCAATACAGATGAAAAGACCTACACTACAAAGGGTGATGCCAATCAGGTGAATGATGTACAGCCGGTTGCGTGGTCTGATGTGGTCGGATTACCGGTGCTTGATATACCATGGCTTGGGTATCCGGCAGCTTTTTTTGGAACCACGCAGGGCAAATTTGTATTTATCGCATTGTTAATTGTTTTTACAGGTATTACAGTGCTGACTGATAAAAAAATGGAGAAAACAAATGGTTAAAAAGGTAATTAGATTTATAGTTCTTATAATTGGTCTGTCTCTGGTGGCTTATTCGGGGTATCATCTGTTTAAGATTTATTCTGACTATAATACCTCGGATAAGACATATGAGAAGCTGCAGGATGAGTATGCAGTGGACGATTCAAAGAAGTCTGATGAAAATGATAGTGAAGCTGCTGATACACCGTGGTATGATGATATAGATATTGATTTTGCCGGTCTGAAAAGTGAAAATCCGGATGTGGTTGGATGGATTTATTTTGAGAATGAGGATATCAGCTACCCTGTCATGTATTCAGGGGATAACAGCTATTACCTTAGAAAGACCTTTAAGAGAGAGCATGCTACTGCAGGCTCCATCTTCCTTGAGGGCTCAAACAAGACTGATTTTGGCGACTGCCATACAATCATTTACGGACACAATATGAAAAATCTGTCCATGTTTGGAAAGCTCAAGTACTATAACCGTGATGAGAATTACTATGACGGACATCAGTATTTCCAGATTCTTGTCGATGGCAAAAAGTACAGGTACCAAATTTTCTCATATGAGACGGTAAGTGATGACAGTGATGAGTATACCGTGGGCTTTGAGCCTGACGAGACGTTTGGCAAATTTGTGCAGAGGATGGCTGCTTCTTCTATGAAGGATACAGGCATTGTCCCGACAAAGGATGACAAGGTTGTGACTCTTTCTACCTGCTCCACAAGCGGTGAGACATACAGGTTTGTGGTTCACGGAGTGAGAGTGGATGAACATTAATGTTGGCAGATAAGCAATATAAATGAATTGTTAATTCGTGAATTAATAAATATTCTAATGACTTTTAGAAATATAAATACAGGTGCGTAAAATGAAAAAAGAAGATGAATTACTTAAAGAGCTTACCGATATGGTAAAAGAGACAAAGAAGGGGCAGTTAAAGTGGAAGCTGACCTGTAAGACAACAGAGTACAATGATGAGGCTATAAAACCGACAGTCACAGAGGATGGCATCACCTGGACAGTTGATGAGTGCTATGTGTCATATGAATGCAATTATAAGGGCAGTGATTTTGTGATGATTACATATGAGATGATTCATACTGCCGGTGATAAAAGACAGACAACCAATCTTGTTTTTTTACCGCCGCTTGGCATCAGATATTTTGATATCAGCACACTCCTTCCATACTCGGTACCTGCTTCCAATGTTCTTACATATGAGATTCACACGCTGTGGCTTTTACTGCTTGAGATGTATAAGAATGACAACACAAGCGTAGAGCTCGATGCAAGTGCAGGAGAGCTGATTATTGAAGAATAGAGGTGCAGTATATAATGTATGCAGTGATTACAGGGGCAAGCTCGGGAATAGGTGAGCAGTTTGCAAAAAGGCTTGCGAAGGAAGGCTATGATCTGATTCTTGTTGCCAGAAGAAGGGAGAGGCTTGCAGCCCTTGCAGATGAGCTTAGAGCCGCACACAAGGGGCTTGAGTGCGATATATTTACCGCGGATCTGATGCAGCTTGATGAGTGTCAGAGGCTTTCGGATTATATAGAGGAAAAGGATGTAGAAATATTTATCAACAACGCAGGCTATGGTGACTGTGGCTTGTTTGAGGAGACTGATATAGCTAAGGAAATAGGCATGATAGATGTCAATGTACGAGCTGTTCATTTTCTGACCAAAAAGCTGTTAAGGCAGATGAGGGTAAAGGACAGAGGCTTTATTTTAAATGTAGCAAGCTCTGCGGGGCTTATTCCTGCAGGACCGTACATGGCCACATATTATGCCACTAAGGCATATGTTGCAAGTCTGTCAAGAGCTGTTGCCTGTGAGCTTCGCCAGAGAAACAGCCATGTATATGTGGGCTGTCTGTGTCCGGGACCGGTTGATACAGAGTTCAATGATGTGGCAAATGTGCGCTTTGCACTGAAGGGGATTTCCGCTTTGTACTGCGCCAATTATGCCATTGATCAGATGATGAAGCACAAAACGGTAATTGTACCTACTCTTAGGATGAAGCTTGCTACGACCTGTGGCAGGTTTATCCCACAGCCGCTGTATATTAAGCTTGTTTCACACCAGCAAAAGAAAAAATGGCACATTGACTAAAAAGTCTTTAAAAATTGGTTGAATTGCCCTATTTACAGTTATTGTAAATTTTATTATAATGTATACGAAAATAAACGAAAAGGACAGCATTATGAAATTAGGAGCAATTTATTCAAAGGAAAAGACAACATTTACACTGTTTTCGCCTGTTGCGGACAGTGTTTTTGTTGTTTTTTATGATAAGGGAAATGATTCTGCCGAAACAGGCAGGTTTGAGATGATGCGCACAGAGGGAGAGCTTAGCAATTTTTTCTCCGCTACAGCTGAGGGAGATTTGGATGGTGTGTATTATACATATGAGGTTCACACCCCAGACGGCGTATTTTGTTCGCATGATCCTTATGCAAAGGCCTGTGGTGTCAACGGACACAGATCTATGGTTATAGACCTGGCTAAGACTAATCCGGGTGGATTTGTGAATGAGGACAGGCCGAAGCTTGCCGATCCTATGAGCATGGTTATCACCGAGGTGTCCATCGCCGATGTGTCTGCCGGTGCATCTGCTCATTCTTTATATCCCGGTAAGTTCAAGGCATTCACTGAGGACAAAACCATTTCATATTTCAAGGATATGGGAGTGACACATCTGCAGCTGATGCCTTCGTATGACTTTGCCAGCATCGATGAGAGCGATGCCTTAAAGGAGCAGTACAACTGGGGCTATGATCCGTACAATTACAATGTGCCGGAGGGCTCTTATTCGACAGATCCGTTTGATGGAGCCGTGAGAGTGAGGGAGTACAAGGAGATGGTTCACTCGATTCATGAGGCGGGCCTTGGCGTGATCATGGATGTGGTTTACAATCACACTTTCAATGTTCATGACAGCTGCTTTTACAAGACTGCGGGCAATTATTTTTACCGTATGGATTCATCGGATGCTGCAAAGTATTCCGACGCATCAGCCTGTGGCAATGAAATTGCCTCAGAAAAGCCTATGGTCAGAAAATATATTATTGATTCCCTGTGCTACTGGGCGAGCGAGTATCACATAGATGGCTTCAGGTTTGATCTGATGGGTGTACTAGATATCGAGACCTTGAACGAAGCAAGGGAAGCTCTCTTGAAAATAAATCCTGATATAATAATGTACGGAGAGGGCTGGACAGGTGGAGAAAGTGCTCTGCCTGAATCGGAGCGTGGCATGAAAATAAATGCCCCAAAAACACCGGGCATCGGCATGTTTTCGGATGATATACGTGATGTGGTAAAGGGGCATGTATTCTATATGGATGAGCTGGGCTTTGTTAATGGAGCTACAGACAGGGGTGAAGAATTAAAGAGGGCTGTGACATGCGCAGATTGGGCTAAATCACCTATGCAGTCCATCAACTATCTCTCATGTCATGATAACTATACTCTCTGGGACAGGTTTATTATTTCCAATTCACATGAGAGTGAAGAGATGCGTATCCGCATGAATAAGCTTGCGGCATCCATTCTTTTCACAGCGCAGGGTATTCCGTTTTTCCTGCATGGAGAGGAGTTTGCCAGAACAAAGATTAGTGAAGCTGATGGGGCTCCTGTAGAGAACAGCTACTGCAGTCCGCTTTCCGTCAATGCAATAGATTATGACAGAGCAGAGCAGTTTGCAGAGCTTAGAGCTTATTATAAGGGGCTTATAGCTCTAAGAAGGGCTCACAAGGCATTTTACCTTGACACAGTAGATGAGATTAAGAAATCCGTGCATTTCCTGGATGATATGCCTGATGGGGTAGTTGCGTACACAATTGATACTGATACGCAGAAGGTGTTCGTAGCTTACAATGCCGGCAAAAATAAAATCACAATTAAACTATCAGATGCTTTATGGGAGGTTCTCGCAGATGAATCGGTTGCGGGAGATAAAGCTCTCTATACAATAAAAGACCAGGCAGTAATACCTGCGGTATCATGCCTGGTAGCGGTTTGCAAATGCTAGTGTGTTGATTTATTGATGTAGCTTGTCTTGTATTTAGAATATACGATTTTCTGGCTGCGATACAGGCCAAAGTATCCTGACAGCATATAGCTGAATGGAATTGCCAAAAGAAAGTACGGCATGCCGTCGTAGCCGAAAAGCTCAAAGCTTATAAGCAGTGATGTAATCGGACAGTTGGTGACGCCACAGAACAGTGAAATCATGCCGACAGCTGCACACAGCGATGGCTCAAAGCCTGTCAGATTGCCGAACAGACATCCAAAGGTTGCTCCTATGAAAAAGGACGGTACAATCTCGCCACCCTTAAAGCCTGCGCCAAGAGTTAGTGCGGTGAAGATGATTTTTAGCAGAAATGCTTCAGGTCTGACAGAGCCGTCTATGCTGCTTTGGATGACACTCATTCCGGTGCCGTTGTAGGTCTGGCTTCCGACAAGCATGGTTGCTATGATTACAAGGCAGCCGCCGATGAATACTCTTGTATACTTGTTTGGCAGATATTTTTTATACAGCGCCTCACCTGAGTGGAGGGCCACACAAAAGAGTATGCTCACGAGTGCACACAGGATTGCAAGCACAGAGATTTTTACCGAGTTTAAAATAGTAAAGTCAGGTATGTTTTCGATAGCAAAAAATTCATTTGTAACATTAAAGTACGCTGCGATACCGTGAGCGATTAAAGAGCTTATCACACATGGGACAAGTGCTATATAATACATGACACCGACGCTTATCATTTCCATGGAGAAAATAGCAGCTGCCATCGGAGTGCCAAACAGTGCACTGAATGCAGCACTCATGCCGCACATTATCATGACATGCTTGTCCTTTTCATCAAATCTGAATACTCTGCCTATAGAGCTTCCGATGCTGCCTCCCATCTGCAGAGCAGCACCCTCGCGGCCGGCAGAGCCACCGAACAGATGAGTGATAAGTGTGGATACAAATATAAGCGGGGCCATTCTAAAGGGCACCTTCTCGCCTGAGTGGATAGCCGATATTACCAGATTGGTTCCGGTATCGTTATCGTCTTTGCACAGATGATAGAGTCCCACGATGGCAAGTCCGCCGATTGGCAAAAAATAAATGAGCCATGGGTATTTCATCCTGAAATCGGTTACGACCGACAGTGCAAAATAAAATGCAGTGCCGCAGCTTCCTGCGACTATGCCGACAACGATAGAAAAGATTACCCATTTAATGGATGTTATAAGGCGTTTTGCATTATGCTTTACCTTATGCACAATCAATTGCCTGGTTGTTTCATTCATTATGTTACACCTCTTTTAAACTTTTTATTAATTTGATATTAACATTAACTAATTTAATTTACAAGTTACACTTTTTGATGTTATAATAACTAAACAAAGCGAAAATATCATATGATTTCATATGTATATTATATATTATTTAAAATACAGGCTCACGCAGCCCATACAATGCGTATATAACAAAAGGGAGGAAAAATAACATGAGAACTAGCGGTGTATTAATGCCAATCTCATCACTGCCATCACCGTATGGTATAGGAACTATGGGAAAGGAGGCAAGACGTTTTGTCGATTTCCTTGAGAAGGGAGGTCAGACATACTGGCAGATTCTTCCAATCTGTCCTACCAGCTATGGAGATTCTCCATATCAGTCATTTTCGAGCTTTGCCGGCAATCCTTATTTTATCGATCTGGAGCTTTTATGCAAGGACAAGCTTCTGACAAAGAAGGAGTGCGAGTCATATAAGTGGGGCAAAAAGCCACAGTATGTAGACTATGGCATTATGTATATTAACAGATATGCTCTTTTAAGAAAGGCATATGAGCGTTTTTCAAAGAAGACACCTGATGATTATGAAGCATTCTGCAGCAAAGAGGCTGAGTGGCTTGACGAGTATACGCTCTTTATGGCATTAAAGGATGCCAATGGAGGAGTAGCATGGAGCGAGTGGGATGAAAAGCTTAAGCTGAGAAAGCCTGAGGCTATAGAGGAGGCAAAGGAGAAGTATGCTGATGATATTGCCTTCTACAAGATGCTTCAGTATCTCTTCTTCAAGCAGTGGACCGCTTTAAAGGCATATGCCAATGAGAAGGGAATAAGAATTATCGGAGATGTACCTATCTATGTTGCTATGGATTCAGCAGATGTCTGGGCTAATCCTACACAGTTCTATCTCGATAAGGACTTAAATCCAATCGAGGTGGCAGGATGTCCTCCTGATGCTTTCTCAGCTGACGGACAGCTCTGGGGCAATCCTCTTTTCAGATGGGATGTTATGAAGAAGGATAACTACAGCTGGTGGACAAAGCGTATCAGTGCCATGGCAAAGCTTTATGATATCGTACGAATCGACCATTTCAGAGGCTTTGATTCATTCTATGCCATTCCTGCAAAGGATGATACGGCAAAGAACGGTGTATGGAAAGAGGGTCCTGGCATGGATTTATTCAATGTCCTTGAGAAGAAGCTTGGTAAGCTCCCTATCATCGTGGAGGATCTCGGTTTCCTCACACCTTCTGTAAAGAAGCTTTTAAAGGATTCCGGCTTCCCTGGCATGAAGGTTATCCAGTTTGCATTTGATTCAAGAGAGGACAGTGATTACCTGCCACACAACTATCCACAGCATTGTGTTGTATACACAGGCACCCATGACAATGACACAGTTATGGGCTGGATGAAGACGGCACCAAAGGAGAGCGTAAGATTTGCAAAGGATTACCTAAACCTCACAAAGGAGGAGGGCTACAACTGGGGCATGATGCGTGCAGCATGGTCATCAGTTGCCGATATGGCTATTGTTCCTATGCAGGATCTGCTCGGACTTGATTCAAAGGCCCGTATCAATATTCCTTCAACTACCGGTGGCAACTGGCAGTGGAGAGCTACTCCTGAGCAGATAGACAATAAGCTTGCAAAGAAGCTCCACAAGTGTATGCAGATGTACGCACGTCTGCGCGAGGAGCCTGTTGATGAGACAGCTGATAAATCAGATGCCGATGAGGTGGCTGATGCTTCTACCGGCAAGACCTGCGGATGCAAGAAAAAGGCTGCTAAGTAGTTTGACTTAAATATTATATGTTATTTTAAAGATCACAGGTTATCTGTTTTGATGCCTGTGGTCTTTTTATTTGTAATAATTCACTGCATCTGTGAATACACTTTGATTATAGAATAAAGTGTATGGAGGAAGCTTTTATGGGCAGTAAAATGGACAGTAAAGAGTTTGATTTATATAAAGATATCAGATGCCGCACAAACGGCGAGATTTACATAGGTGTCGTCGGTCCTGTGCGCACAGGCAAGTCCACATTTATAAAGCATTTCATGGAGCTTTGCGTCATCCCGAAGATGGACAATGAATATGCCAAAAAGCGCGCGGTCGATGAGCTGCCGCAATCTGGCAAAGGAAAGACTATTATGACGACTGAGCCAAAATTTATTCCACAGGATGCGGTTACTATCAGTCTGGAGGATGGCAGTGCGGTGAAGGTGCGCCTTGTGGACTGCGTGGGCTTTACGGTGGGAGATGCTGTCGGATATCTCGAGGAAGACGGCGAGCGGATGGTCAAAACACCATGGTTCGATGAGGATATACCTTTTGAGGAGGCCGCTGTTGTAGGTACAAAAAAGGTAATAGAGGAGCATTCGACAGTGGCTGTGCTTGTAACCACCGACGGCAGCATAGGCGATATAAAAAGGCAGAGCTATGAGGCGGCGGAAAGAGAAACAGTCATGCAGCTTGAAGCTTCAGGAAAGCCATTTGTAATTGTGGTAAATACTACAAAGCCTTTTGCGGCAGAAACGAGGCTTTTATGTGAGTCGCTTAGCAGAGAGTACAAAGCGGCCGCCATTCCAATAGACTGTGAAAAGCTTTGCATGGGACAGATTACAGATATCATGGAAAAGCTGTTGTATGAATTTGCAGTCACGAGAGTGGATTATGATATACCGAAGTGGGTGCAGCTGCTGCCTTACGACAATTATGTAAAGCAGGCTGTTATTACATATGCAAAGACTTTTCTTGCGAGGGCTTCAAAGCTAAAGGATATCGTACAGATGAGCACTGATATGCCTGAATCGGACGGTGATATATTAAAATCGGTATCTCTTGTTACGATGGGGCTGTCTGATGGTGTGATAAAGGTCAAAATCGAGATTGCAGAGAAGTACTACTACGAGAATATTTCCGCGCTGTGTGGTGTGACCATTTCCGGGGAAAAGGAGCTGATTTCCCTGATTCTCTCACTCACTGAGGAAAAGAATGAATACGAAAAGATTAAGGATGCCTTTTCATCGGTGCAGCAGAAGGGCTATGGTGTTGTGATGCCGCAGCTTTCGGATATCAGAATGGAGGAGCCGGTGCTTATAGCGCATGGAAATAAGTTTGGAGTTAAAATGAAGGCTCTTTCACCGTCAATACACATGATAAGGGCTAATATCGAGACAGAGATTGCACCGATAGTCGGAAGCAGAGAGCAGGCAGAGGATCTGATAGATTATATCAAAAATGGTGAGAACAGTGACAGCGGAGTCTGGAAGACCAATATATTCGGAAAATCCGTCGGCGAGCTTATGGAGGATGGAATAAGAAGCAAAATAATGCAGATGGATGATGAATGTCAGATAAAGCTGCAGGAAACCATGCAAAAGATTGTGAATGACTCAAATGGTGGCATGATTTGCATAATTATATAATTATTAATTGGTATTTACATTAAAAAACTATATTTTACGAAAAATTAGTTGACTAGTTCACATAAAGATAGCATAATGATACATAAGGACTATATTTTTGAAATTACGTTTAAGAGGAATTTTATATGGCTGCAATAGTATGGATGGTGCTTCATATATTTGGAGTGCTTGTGACAGTATATTTGTTATCAGTGGTGTCAAGTAAACAGGACACAAATTATAGGAGTGAGCTTCTTTTGACTGTGGCATGCTGTATGGTTGCGCTTGTTGCCAAGTGCATCTATATAGCCGGAGGTTCAAAGGAGACTATGCTTGCTATAGGAAAGCTTGAGTATTTAGGAAAGTGCTTTGCAAATTTCTGTATACTCTCATTTCTTATCAGGTGGAGAAATCTGCAATTGCCAAGAGGACTGATGAACGGCATATTGATACTTAATATGTTCTTTTATGCTGTGATCGTGACCTGCGACAGGCATCAGCTGTACTACAGATCATATGACTTAAAGCCGTCAAAGTACATCCTTGATGGCTACAGTCTGGAAATTACTCCGGCTCCTTTATATTATTTTTACATGATATTTTTGCTTGCAGAGATTATAGCATCGCTTTGTATTATTCTTTCTTCATATTTTGCCAGAAAGAATATGCTTCACAGATTTACATTACATTTTTTCCTTTTTATAGCAATGCTATCGCCTATGCTGCTTTTACTCTCAAGAATACTTGGTATATTTAAGGGGGATGATCCTACACCGCTTGGCATGCTTTTAGCATGTATATTCATGAGCGTTTCGGTAATAAAATACGGACTGTTTGATCCGGTAAAAACTGCTAAAAATCATGTTATAGAGGAGCTTAAGGAGGGCATTGTTGTCACTGATGACCAGAAGAATATCCTCTATGCAAATCCTATGGCCTTAAGCATATTTGATACTGTAAAAAAGGCAGGGGGATTTTACAATACTAAGAGTATTTATAATAAAATCAGCAGTTCGGCTGACGGACATTTTGACTGGCTGGGCCAGCATTATAAGGTTGATGAGCTTGAGATGAGCAAGGATAATTTTATTCAGGGATATATGCTCACCATCGTAGATATCACTGAGCTTATGGATCAGAATAATAAGATGAAGGAGCTTGTTGAGCAGGCAGAGATAGCAAATCAGGCAAAGTCAGCATTTGTGTCCAATATATCACATGAGATAAGGACACCTATGAACTCGATCATCGGTATGACTGAGGTTATGCTTCGCTCAAACCACAATAGCAGGGAGAGAGAGTATTTAAACAATATATACCGTTCGGGGCAGGCACTTTTAAATATTATCAATGATGTGCTTGATTTTTCAAAGATTGAGTCAGGAAAGATGGAGCTGGTGAATGAGAACTACAGTGTGAATTCCCTGCTCCATGATTTAAGGATCACTATGCAGTCGCAGGCGGATAAGAAGCCAATCGAGCTGATTTATGAAATTGACGATAGAATACCGTGCAAGTTAAACGGCGATTCCGGCAGGATACGTCAGGTGGTCATGAATCTGATCAATAATGCCATAAAATATACTGAAAAAGGCAGTGTGAAGTTTTCTGTCATCATGTCAAAGTGCCATGATGATATTGTGGAGCTGAATTTTTTTGTGAAGGATACAGGAATCGGTATAAAAAAAGAAGATCTGAAGCTGCTTTTTAATTCATTCCAGCGTGTGGACTTGAAGAAGAACAGGCGTATTGAGGGTACAGGCCTTGGACTTGTCATATCAAGAAATCTCGTGCATATGATGGGCGGTGAGATTGGTGTGGAAAGTGAATATGGCAGTGGAAGCACATTTTATTTTTCGATAGTGCAAAAGGTGGTGGATGCTACGCCTATTTCTGAGTGTAATCATGATGATGAAGTCAACAGCACAATTGTGAATGAATGTGAGAACATGTTTATTGCGCCTTCAGCGCGTATTCTTCTTGTCGATGACAATAAGCCTAATCAGTTTGTCGCATGTGAGCTCCTAAAGCCACTGCAGCTTCAGATTGATACGGCAGATGACGGACGTCAGGCTGTTGCAATGATACAAAGATACCACTATGATCTGGTGCTCATGGATCACATGATGCCTGTCATGGATGGAATAGAAGCAACAAAGGCAGTCAGGGCGCTGGATGATGATGAGTACAGAAGGCTTCCTATCATTGCCCTTACAGCCAATGCAATGGTTGATGCCAGGCCGGAGTTTGAAAAAGCCGGTATGAATGGCTTTGTAGCAAAGCCTATCAATTTTAATGCTATATGCAGGCAGCTTTTAATGTGGCTGCCAAAGGACAAGGTGCAAAGGCTGTCTAAGGATGAGGCAAGAGCACAGCTGCTGGGAGATTACGATACAGCAGATACCGTGCAGGCGAAAGAGGCATCGTCTGCTCCGGAAAAAGCTGCTGCAGATAAAGCGATTTCTATAGAAGTTGCTATCAAAAACTGTGGTTCTATGAAGATGTTTTTGAAGCTTGTACCTACATTTTACAGGACTATTGACAGTAAAGCGGCATTAATTGAGGATTATTTGGACAAGGGTATGATAAAGGACTATACTATAGAGGTACATGCTTTAAAGAGCTCTGCGCTTTTAGTAGGAGCAACTGAGCTGTCAGCGCTTGCAAAGGAGCTTGAGCTGCTTGGAAAAGCAGGGGATGTAAACGCGCTGAGAGAGAAGACTCCGGCACTTGTGCACATGTATCTTGACATGAAAAATGTATTGTCTGAGTATATCAGCGATACCACTGACAATAAAAAAGCAGCTTCAAATGATGATATTATAGCAGCTTTGCAAAAAATGCATGAGTGTGTTGATTCATTTGATATAGATGGCGCCGACGATTGCATGAAAAGCCTGTTAAGCTACAGCGTACCTGATAGCATAAAAGAGCAGATGCATACGCTGCAGCTTTTGGTGGATGATGTTGCCATGGAGGATATATTGAAGCTGACAGATGAGATGATTGAAAAAATGAAGGAATAATTGACGGAGGATGACCTATGCGGTTTACTGATAAAAAAATAATGATTATAATGGAGGATCAAAGCTATCTGTCCCAATCTATTGAGCATGGCTTTGATGAACAGTTTAATAACACGAACATAAAGGCAGAGGTGGTCACGGTTTCAGATGCCAGCAAGCAGGTGTCCGGTGGAAGAATATACGGCTATATAGTGTTTACAGGGCAGGAGCTTTTGAAAAAAGCGGTCGGTATCAAGATAATAGTAGACCAGGCTGTAAAGGAGCATATACCTGTATTTGTGATTGGAAATAAAGAGGAGCTTGAGCTTTTATGGGAGACACTGCCTAAGCAGATGGTGATGGATTCGTTTATCAGGCCGATTAAGGTACCTGAGCTTGTGAAAAATATTGCTTCACAGCTCGATGTGTTCTATAATGCAAAAAAGCGTACCATTTTATGCATTGATGATTCAGGAGTGCTGCTTAGAAAAATGAAGGTGCTGCTGGAGGATAAATATGAGGTAGTCCTGGCTAATTCAGGGGCTATGGCGATTAAATATCTGACATTAAGATGCCCGGACCTTATACTGCTCGACTATGAAATGCCTATAGTAAATGGCGGACAGGTGATGCAGATGCTAAGGGATGACAATGAATTTAAGGATATTCCGATTATATTTCTGACAGGCAAAAACGATCTTGCAACTGTTCAGAATATTGTCAATTTAAAGCCGGATGGTTACATTTTAAAGAGTAAGGAGCCTTTTGAGCTTCACAAAATGATTGATGATTTCTTTGCACAAAGAGAGAAAAAAAGTGAAAGAGAGTAGGTTACATGCAGATAATTTTTATACATCACAGCTGTTTTCTTGTGGAGCTGGATGACAAGGTACTTATATTCGATTATTTTGACGGAGATAAGGTAGAGGGTGTGCATTTTACCGGCAAGTTGCCGTCTTATGAACCTGATACAAAAATTTATATGTTTGCAAGCCACAGCCATAAGGATCACTATGATATGGATATTTTGCGCCTGGCTGATAAATATTCAAATATACATTATATTTTTTCAAAGGATATTCGTATCAGCCCGCATTTTCTGTCAAAGCACGGCATTGATCCTGCTGTCAGGGACAGGGTGACATTTGTTTCACCTGACAATACATATCATGTGGATGATCTGGATATAATGACACTTAGATCTACAGATGCCGGTGTGGCGTTTTATGTCACATCAAACGGCGTTAGCCTGTTTCATGCCGGTGATTTAAACGACTGGGAGTGGGATGGCGCAGGTGATTTGATAAACGGCAGAGTGCGCAGAGCCTTTAGACATGAGATAAAGAAGCTTTCGGAAAAGCCAATAAACGTAGCGTTTTTCCCGATGGATCCAAAGCTTATGGAGTATCAGTTCAAGGGCTTTGACTTCTTTTTACAAAATACCTCGGCAGAGTTTGTGTTCCCTATGCACATGTGGCAGGACTACAGCGGCATCGCCGAATACAAGAAGAGACTGAGCAATAAGGATATGGCTGACAGGGTTATTGAGATTGAACGTGAAAATCAGACGTTCGCTTTTGGAGAGAACTATTGAATTATTTCACAAATTCATTTATAATAAGTTAGTTCAATAAATTTTAGGAGGGTAATTATGGGGGATTTTTTCATGTGCGTAGCACAATATGTTATTATTATGATTGTTTTGGCGGCCATAGGCTTTTGCGGGGCACTGATTGGGGTAAAGCTTCGTAAAATGAAGGACGCAAAGACAAAAGAATAGGAGATTCAAGTAATGAAGAAGAGTTATGGCGTTAACGAATTACGTCGTATGTACCTTGAGTTCTTTGAGAGCAAGGGACATCTCGCAATGAAGAGTTTTTCACTGGTGCCTCACAATGACAACAGTCTGCTTCTTATTAATGCAGGTATGGCACCGCTTAAACCATATTTTACAGGACAGGAGGTTCCGCCAAGACGCCGTGTGACTACATGTCAGAAGTGCGTCAGAACAGGTGATATCGAGAACGTAGGTAAGACAGCACGTCACCTTACATTTTTCGAGATGCTCGGAAATTTCTCATTTGGCGATTATTTCAAGCATGAGGCAATCGCATGGTCATGGGAGTTTTTGACAGAGGTGCTCGGCCTTGAGAAGGACAGGCTCTATCCTTCCATCTATGGTGAGGATGATGAGGCCTTTGATATCTGGACCAAGGAAGTAGGAGTGCCTGGAGATCGTATTACACGTTTCTACAGAGATCCTGAGACTGGTGAGTGTGACAATTTCTGGGAGCATGGTGCAGGTCCTTGCGGTCCTTGCTCTGAGATTTATTATGACCGCGGTGAGAAGTACGGCTGTGGCAAGCCTGACTGTAAGGTAGGCTGTGACTGTGACCGTTTCATGGAGGTATGGAACAACGTATTCACACAGTTCAACGGTGACGGACATGGCGGATATGAAGAGCTTGAGCACAAGAACATTGATACAGGTATGGGACTTGAGCGTCTTGCTGTTGTAATGCAGGATGTTGATTCGGTATTCGATATCGATACCATGAAGGCTATCCGCGATAAGGTCTGCGAGCTTTCAGGCAAGAAATATCATGTCGATGAGATGGACGATGTTTCTATCCGTCTTATCACAGACCATATCCGTTCATCTACATTCCTTATCTCTGACGGTGTTATGCCATCTAACGAGGGCAGGGGCTATGTGCTTCGCCGTATCATCAGACGTGCCGCTATGCATGGACGTACACTTGGCATACAGGGAGCATTCCTTGGCAAAATCGCACAGGTAGTCATTGATGAGAGTAAGGACGGCTATCCGGAGCTTGAGGAGAGAAAGGATTTCATCCTTAAGGTACTCACTCAGGAGGAGGAGAAGTTCGCAAAGACTATTGACCAGGGACTTGGTATCCTTGCAGATATGGAAGAACGCATGAAGGCTGATGGAAGTAAGGTTCTTTCAGGAGAGGATGCTTTCAAGCTTTATGATACATACGGCTTCCCTGTAGACCTCACAGCAGAGATTCTCGAGGAGAAGGGCTTCACATATGATGAGACCGGCTTTGAGAACTGTATGGAGGCTCAGAGACAGAAGGCAAGAGGAGCCCGCAAGGAAACAAACTATATGGGCGCTGATGCCAATGTTTACAATGATATAGATTCTGAAATCATTACAGAGTTTACAGGCTATGACAAGCTTACAGATACAGCTGAGATTGCTTTCCTTACCACATCTGATGATGTTGTTGAGGCACTCTCAGATGGTGATAAGGGCTCTGTGATCGTACCAAACACACCTTTCTATGCCACAATGGGCGGACAGCAGGGTGACAAGGGTATCATAAAGACAAAGAGCGGTACATTTGTTGTTGAGGATACTGTAAAGGTTGTCGGCAACAGATACGCACATGTAGGCTATGTGTCAGAGGGCATGATCCGCACAGGCGAGACCGCTACACTTTCTGTTGATACGAAAACAAGAACAAACACATGCAGAAATCACTCTGCCACACATTTACTTCAGAAGGCACTGCGTGAGGTGCTCGGCACACATGTAGAGCAGGCAGGTTCTTACCAGGATGCTGAGAGAACACGTTTTGATTTCTCACATTTCTCTGCTATGACTGCTGAGGAACTTAAAAGGGTTGAGGATATTGTCAATGAGAAAATCAACGAGGCTATTGATGTACGCACAGATATCATGACTGTCGATGAGGCTAAAAAGACAGGTGCCATGGCTCTCTTCGGTGAGAAATACGGTGAAAAGGTACGTGTCGTATCAATGGGAGATTTCTCTAAGGAGTTCTGCGGTGGTACACATGTAAAGAATACATCTGATATTAAAGTGTTTAAGATTCTTTCAGAGAGCGGTGTGGCTGCAGGCGTAAGACGTATCGAGGCTATCACAGGTGACAATGTATTCGCTTATTACAGCAATATGGAGAAAGAGCTTGAGGAGGCTGCTAAGGCTGTTAAATCAACTCCTGCAAACCTCACAGAAAGGCTTGAGCATTTGATGGCTGAGATGAAAGCACTTCAGAGTGAGAATGAGTCTCTTAAGAGCAAGGCAGCAAAGGATGCTCTCGGCGATGTTATGGATCAGGTGGTTGATGTAAACGGCATCAAGCTTCTTGCAACAAGCGTTGACGGTGTTGATATGAATGGACTGCGTGATCTGGGCGATTCCCTCAAGGAAAAGCTTGGAGAGGGAGTTATCGTGCTTGCTTCTTCAAATGAAGGCAAGGTAAATCTTGTTGCGATGGCAACAGATGCTGCTATAAAGAGCGGTGCACATGCCGGAAACTTAATCAAGGCGATTGCCTCAAAGGTAGGCGGTGGCGGCGGTGGACGCCCTAATATGGCTCAGGCCGGAGGAAAGAATCCGGCAGGCATTCCTGACGCTATTGCTTCTGTAAAGGACGCACTTTCAAGCATGATTAAGTAAAAATTGCATATATAGTGCTTAAAAATGCATATTTTAAAAATAGGTCTAAATTTGTAAAAAAAATCAAATTAGACCTATTTTTTTTTGTGAAAGTATGGTAAAATTGTACTAAATTATAAATTGAGAATAAACTGAAAGGATGAATATGTATGAAGAGGTTAATAGCTGCAACACTTGTGGCGGCCATGGGGGTTTCATTACTTACAGGATGTGGAGTATCAAATAAATCACATGACAATACACAGGCGGGGACAACGGAGGATTCTTCGGATAAAACGAAGAATAAGGAAGTAAAGATGCATGTCTGGTGTTCGAAGAATGATGTGGATATTACTACACAGATGATTGAAAGCTTCAAGGAGGCTAACAAGGGAACTGATTTTAATATAATTATCGAGGAGTCAGAGGATTCTGATGCCAGAGATAATATATTATCAAATGTGCATAATGGTGCGGATGTGTTCTCTATAGCGGATGACCAGATTGCTTCCATGGTAGCAGGTGGTGCTCTTTATGAGATAGAGGATGTGGATGCCGTTAAAAAGGCTAACGATGAGAGTGCGGTTGAGGCTGCCACCATCGATGGCAAATTATATGGATATCCACTGACCGCTGACAATGGATATTTCATGTATTACAATAAGGATTATTTCTCAGACAGCGATGTGGCTACACTTGATGGTATGCTCGACATTGCAGGCTCCAATGGTAAGTATCTGACTATGGACTGGAGCTCAGGCTGGTATCTTTATTCATTTTTTGGAAATACAGGGCTTGATTTTGGCGTGAATGATGATGGTGTGACAAACCACTGCAACTGGAATGCTGTCATCACAAGCATCAAGGGCGTTGATATAGCACAGGCTATGCTCGATATTGCAGCTAAGCCGGGCTTTAAGAACTGTGTACAGGATGACTTTATTGCAGGAGTACAGGACGGAAGTGTTATTGCCGGTGTCAGCGGATGCTGGAATGCGGCAAAAATCAAGGAGTTATGGGGCGATGATTATGGTGCTGTTAAGCTTCCTACATACACATGTGCCGGACAGCAGATTCAGATGTCATCATTTAAGGGCTACAAATATATGGCTGTAAATGCATACACTAAGTATCCTGAGTGGGCAAACAAGCTTGCCCAGTGGTTTACAAACGAGGATAATCAGAAGCTGCGCTTTGAGATGAAGAATGCAGGTCCCGCAAACAAAGCGGCAGCAGCAGATGATGCTGTCACAAAGGTTCCCGCTATTATGGCCGTTATGGATCAGGCACAGTACGGCAAGCTCCAAAGAGTTGGAAATTCTTATTGGGATGCTGCAACAGAGTTTGGAGAAAAAATGGCGGCCGGTAATCCTGAAAATACAGACCTTCAGAAGATAATGGATGATCTTGCTGCCGGGATAACACAATCTGTCGCTGAGTAGAGGGGTATTTAACATGAAATTAGATGCAAAAAAAAGTAAAGCTGCCGTTAAAGACAGCGCAGTAAAACAAAAAAAGGTGAAAGCAAAAGCTCCAAAGCCGGCTAAAGCACCAAAAATAAAAAAGACTCTCAAAACAAAAAAAGCTCAAAAGCTAAATAACAAACCAAAGGCTAAGGGAAAGAAAAAGCTAAGTACCAAATTGATACTTATTCCTGTTTTTGTTGTAGGATTTGTAAGTGTTATTTCAAGTGGCTTGTCTCTTAAAAACCTATCAAAGGTAAATGATGCGGCTTCTCAGATTGTGGACAACTCCATGGTCGGCACTGAGATGCTCAATGATATTGAGATGGAGACCATGAATATCCATACCCTGGCACTGTCTCATATTATATCGACAGATCTTTCGTCGATGATTGATATTGTAAGTGAGATAAGAAGTCATGAGGAAAAGCTAAAGCAGCTCCTTGATGATTATAATCCTTATGTCACTCTTGAGACCAAGAGAAACTACAATATTATCTGCGAAAACTACACAAGCCTGGTTAAGGAGTGTGGCAATGTAATGGCTTATTCTGCTGCCGGTAAAAGCGAAGATGCGTATAAAACGGCAAATGGCTCTATTGCAAAATATACTAATAACATTGAAAAAGCAATTTCATCAATGCGTGAGCATGTCAATTCTGTCACACAGGAGGAGAGGAAAAGCCTCGAAAGTACTTATCATGCATCTGTTGTCACATGTACATTTACTATTGTTATAAGTATTGCAGCGTTACTGTTTGTTGTTTTTGCTGTTGTCACCATGGTTATCAAGCCATTGCTTCGTACACAGAAGGAAATCAATGGTATCATAGTCAATATTGATAACAAGAAGGGCGATCTGACACAGAGGGTTACTCCTATCAACAATGCTGAGGTTGACGCTGTAGGTAAGGGTATCAATGTGTTTATGACAAAGCTGCAGGCTATATTCAAGGCTGTTGTCATGAACTCGGCTAAGATGGAGAGGGTTGTCGATGATGTACGTCAGAGTGTTCAGACAAGCAACAGCAGTGTGTCTGATCTTTCAGCTTTAACAGAGGAGCTGTCTGCTACAATGCAGGATATCTCTGAAAACGCATCTGTTATCAATGCCAACACAGATAATGTGGCAAAAGAGGTTGAGCTTATTGCTGAAAAGACAGAGGAGCTGAGCGGCTACACCAAGGATATGAAGGCTCATGCGCAGTCAATGGAGTCTGTTGCACGTACAAACATGGAGACGACGGACAGGAAGGTTTCTGAGATTCTCGAGGTACTGCAGAAGGCTATTGAGGATAGTAACAGTGTAAAGCAGGTCAATTCGCTTACCAATGATATCTTAAACATTGCAAGCCAGACCAATCTGTTGGCGTTAAACGCTTCTATTGAGGCGGCCAGAGCAGGAGAGGCAGGTAGAGGCTTTGCGGTTGTGGCAAGTGAGATCAGCCAGCTTGCAGCGGCCAGCCAGGAAGCAGCCAACAATATCCAGCGTATCAATGCGATTGTTACCAATGCGGTTAACAATCTTGCAGACAACGCCAATGGTCTTGTAAGCTACATGAATGATTCAATTCTTCCTGAGTTTGAGAGATTTGTTGAGTCCGGTGTGGAGTACAATGACAAGGCTTCATTTATAGAGGGTACCATGACTGATTTCAAGGAGAAGACTGATTCTCTGAAGCAGTCAATGCTTGAGATTTCTTCTTCAATCAACACCATTTCACATGCTATCAGCGAGGGTGTTAATGGAGTTGTTTCGGCAGCAGACAGTACACAGCTTATTGTTGAGGATATGGATAATATCTCACATAAGATGGATGAAAACTATGAGATTGCAGATTCTTTGAAAAAGGAAACATCTATCTTTATCAAGCTTGATTAGAGCCGTTTTGGGATAATGATTTCTCAAATAAAATAAAAATAATAATTTCTTCAAAAAATATCCGGATTTATCTTGACAAATCCGGATATTTTGATAAAATACATGTTAGTGCAATTAAGTATAGATACCTAACAGTTGATGCACAATACACAACTGGAGGGAGGTTAGGTTTTAGGTTATGTCTAGTGTAATAGTTAAAGAAAACGAGACTTTAGATAGCGCATTACGCAGATTCAAGAGAAACTGTGCAAAAGCAGGCATCCAGCAGGAGATCCGTAAGCGTGAGCATTACGAGAAACCAAGCGTAAAGCGTAAGAAGAAATCTGAAGCAGCTAGAAAAAGAAAATACAATTAATGTATTAGAGAGGACTACCGCGTGCGGTAGTTCTTTTGTTATTTCCAATATAATTTAATAATAAAAATTTAATTTGCATATTTGCATTATTGCTAGTAAAATAGGACTTAGTGAAAAGAAAAGGAGTGAATTACAATGACAAAAATTGACATTATTTCAGGTTTCCTTGGAGCCGGAAAGACTACATTTATCAAGAAAATGATAGATGAAGCTTTTAAGGGTGAGCAGATCGTGCTTATAGAGAATGAGTTCGGTGAGGTTGGCATAGACGGTGGCTTTTTAAAGGATGCCGGCATCCAGATTACAGAGATGAACTCAGGCTGTATCTGTTGTTCACTGGTGGGTGATTTTGGCAAGAACTTAAATGAGGTTATTACAAAGTATCATCCTGACCGTATCTTAATCGAGCCTTCCGGCGTGGGCAAATTATCAGATGTCATGAAATCAGTTATAGATATCGAAAAAGAGCAGCCGGTCAAGCTCAATGCTCTTGTTACTGTGGTAAATGCACTTAAGGCAAGCAAGCAGATGAAGGCCTTTGGTGAGTTCTTCAACAATCAGATAGAGTATGCTACAACAGTTATCTTAAGCCGCAGCCAGAATGCTACACCTGAGCAGCTTGAGTTCTGTGTAAAGCAGATTCAGGCATTAAATCCAAAGGCTTCAGTTATCACTACTGACTGGGATGCTATTAAAGGAGAGCAGATACTAAAGACTATGGAGGGTCAGGACAATCTCGAGATGAAGGTGCTTGCAGAGGCACGTCATGCACAGGATGAGGCAGAGCATCATCACCATCATCATGACCATGATGAGCATGAGCATCACCACGATCATGACGAGCATGAGCATCACCACGATCACGATGAGCATGAGCACCACCATGACCATGACGAGGGCTGCACCTGTGGCTGTCATGACCATGATCACGAGCACGGACATCACCATGCTGACGATGTATTTACAAGCTGGGGCAAGGAGACTCCTCACAAGTTTGAGCGCGCTAAGCTTGAGGAAATCCTTAAGCAGTTTGTAGAGGATGACAAGATTCTTCGTTCAAAGGGCATGGTAGAGGGCACGGACGGCAAGTGGATTTACTTTGATATGGTTCCGGGCGAGTATGAGATTCGTGACGGAGAGCCTGACTATACAGGACGTATTGTTGTTATCGGAACTGATATCCACGAGCATGAGCTTGAAGAGCTCTTCGGACTTGCTTAAGTATATTTGTAACTATTCAGTTACTTATATTTTAATAGTTACACATTAACACAATAATCAGAAAGGAACTAACAAAATGGCTGAAGAGATTCCAGTATATTTATTTACCGGATTCATGGACAGTGGCAAGACTTCACTGATTAAGGATACCATTTTCGAGAATGATTTTGCAAACGGCTCAAAGGGGCTTATTATCATGTGCGAGGATGGTGATGTGGAGTATGATATGGACAAGCTTAAGGCTGCCAATTTCCAGGTTGCAGAGATAGATTCTGAGGATGAGTTTACAGAAGCAAAGCTTAACGAGCTCAACCTGCAGTATCTGCCGGAGCAGGTATTTATCGAGTACAACGGCACATGGGGTATTGATAAGATAATAGAAGCAAAGCTGCCAAAGGGCTGGGTTATCGTGCAGTCGCTTGCTACAGTTGATTCCACCACATTTGACCTTTATATGAACAATATGCGTGCGATGATGCAGGAGCAGGTGTTTGCAAGTGATGTTGTCATATTTAACAGGACGGACGATGATACAGACAGAGGCCACTTAAGACGTACCATCAAGAATATCAACCGCAAGGCACAGATAGTATATGAGCGCAAGGACGGTACTATTGATGAGCGTCCGGAGGAGCTGCCGTTTGACATAAATCAGGATGTGATTGAGCTTTCAGATGCAGACTATGCCATCTGGTATATGGATGCCATGGAGAATTACAAAAAGTACGACGGCAAGGTTGTCAAATTCCTTGCTCTTGTATACAATCCTGATAAGCTTAGAAAGGGCGTTATGGTACCGGGCAGGTTTGCAATGACCTGCTGTATAGAGGACGTGACCTTTATAGGCTTCAAGTGCAAGTATGAGGATGAGAGCAGTATTCCTCACAAATCGTGGATTACCATCACCGCAAGGGTGCATGTGGAGTTTGCGAGGGAGTACAAGGGAAAGGGACCGGTGCTTTATCCGGTTTCCATCGAGCCTGCCGAGAAGCCGCAGGATGAGCTTGTATATTTCTCATAACAGATGATAATAAAAGTGCAGGGGCTGATTCATTAAATATGAATTGGTTCCTGTTTTATTATTATTCACAATACAGTGCCTGCTTCTTGATTATATATTACGTAATATCATGCCGGTTGATTATATAAAGTACCTGACGTATGTCAAAGGATAACACAATTTCATAAGCCTATAACATATTTTTATGGAATATCTAAAGAAACATATTGAAAAATTATATCATTTCATTTAAAATTAAAAAAGTATGAAATAAATTGAGTATCAGATTACATATGTAATGGGATAAGATTTAACTAGGAGGAAGACTATGTATCCAATAGTTCGAAAAGAAAAATTGGCTGACAACATTATCCTTATGGATATAAAGGCACCACGAGTTGCAAAAGAGTGTCTGCCTGGTCAGTTTATCATCGCAAAGACAGATGAGGTAGGAGAGAGAATCCCGCTTACCATCTGTGATTATGACAGGGAAAAAGAGACTGTTACTATCGTAGTACAGACTATCGGTGCAGGAACAGAGAGAATGATGGCTCTTAATGAGGGAGATGCATTAGAGGATTTCGTTGGACCACTCGGCTGTCCATCAGAGCTTTGTCAGGAGGAAAATCTCGAGGAGACAAAGAAAAAGCACATCGTATTTATCGCAGGAGGACTTGGAACAGCTCCTGTATATCCACAGGTTAAGTGGCTTAAAGAGCACGGTGTAGATGCTGATGTTATCATGGGCTTTAGAAATAAGGATATCCTTTTCTATGAGGATGAGATGAAGGCTGTTGCAAAGAATCTCTATGTTTGTACAGATGATGGCTCATACGGCTTCCACGGCAACGGCAGCCAGCAGCTTCAGGCACTTGTTGATGAAGGCAATACATATGACTGCTGCGTAGCTATCGGACCTATGATTATGATGAAATTCACATGTCTGCTCACAAAGAAACTTGAGATTCCTACAATCGTTTCAATGAACCCAATCATGGTTGACGGAACAGGTATGTGTGGTGCATGCCGTCTGCTCGTTGACGGACAGGTTAAGTTCGCATGTGTTGACGGACCTGAGTTCGACGGACATCTTGTTGATTTCGACCAGGCTATGAAGAGACAGCAGCAATACAAGACAGAGGAAGGCAGAGCTAAGCTTGCCTATGAAGAGGGCGCAACACATCACGGTGGCTGCGGAAACTGCGGAGGTGACAAATAATGGAAGTCGATGTATTAAAGAGAGTACCTGTCAGAGAGCAGGATCCAAAGGTTCGTGCCACAAACTTTGAAGAGGTTTGCTACGGCTACAATAAAGAAGAGGCAATGGCAGAGGCAAGCAGATGCTTAAACTGTAAAAATGCACAGTGTATGAAGGGCTGCCCTGTTTCTATCAATATTCCTGCATTCGTTGAGCAGGTTAAAAACGGTGATTTCACAAAGGCTTATGAAATTATCTCAGAGTCATCAGCACTTCCTGCTGTATGTGGACGTGTATGCCCACAGGAGAGCCAGTGCGAGGGCAAGTGTATCAGAGGCTTCAAGGGTGATCCTGTCTCAATCGGAAAGCTTGAGAGATTTGTTGCTGATACAGCAAGAGAGAATGGCATCAAGCCAAAGACAGCTGCAGAGAAAAACGGCAAAAAGGTTGCTATTATCGGTTCAGGTCCTGCAGGACTTACATGTGCCGGAGACCTTGCAAAGCTTGGCTATGATGTAACTATCTTTGAGGCACTTCACGCTGCCGGCGGAGTATTAAGCTACGGAATACCGGAGTTTCGTCTTCCAAAGGACAAGGTTGTTGCGGCAGAGGTAGAGAATGTCAAGGCACTTGGTGTCAAAATTGAGACAAATGTGGTTATCGGAAAGTCAGTTAAGATAGACGAGCTTATGGAGAAAGAGGGCTTTGAGGCTGTATTTATCGGTTCGGGAGCAGGACTTCCAAGATTCATGGGAATCCCTGGCGAGCAGGCCAACGGTGTATTCTCAGCCAATGAGTTCCTTACAAGAAATAACCTCATGAAAGCATTTAAGGAGGGCTATGAGACTCCTATCTCAAGAGGTAAAAAGGTTGTAGTTGTCGGTGGTGGAAACGTAGCCATGGACGCAGCCAGAACAGCTCTTCGTCTTGGCGCAGAGACACACATTGTATACAGACGTAGTGAGGCAGAGCTTCCTGCACGTAAGGAGGAAGTACATCACGCTAAGGAAGAGGGAGTTATCTTTGATCTCCTTGAGAACCCTACAGAGATTCTTGTTGATGAGAATGGCTGGGTTAAGGGCGTTAAGCTTATCAAAATGGAGCTTGGAGAGCCGGATGCATCAGGACGTAGAAGCCCTGTTGAGATAGCAGGCTCAGAGTATGAGATGGAGTGCGATACAGTGATCATGTCACTTGGTACATCACCAAATCCACTTATTTCCTCTACAACAGTCGGTCTCGATACAAACAAGAGAAAGTGTATCGTAGCTACCGAGGATACAGGCGCAACCTCAAAAGAGGGTGTATTCGCAGGTGGAGATGCCGTAACAGGTGCTGCAACGGTTATTCTTGCCATGGGAGCAGGAAAAGCGGCTGCAAAGGGAATTGATGAGTTCTTATCTGCAAAATAATATAGAGCGTAAAGCATCATTTATGATGCTTAATACAAAAAAGCTTCCGGCTGGATTAAATCCTTTCCGGAAGCTTTTTGGTTATACGTTTATAGAATTTAAATATTAAGTTTTATGTTATGTTTATATAAAGGCATTCGGCATTATTGTGTAATGCAATTAATAAGCCTTGTATTATCCTCGGGCTTCATTATGCAAAATCGTATGAAGTACTCCTCAAGCCCCGGGAAGGTAGAGCAGTCCCTTATCATCATGCCCTGCCTGATCGCACGTTCAAATAGCGTATGTGCATTCATATTTTCATCGAGTATCTTAAGCAGATAGAAGTTGCTGTAGGATGGATAAAGCTTGAATTTATGTGATTCCTCTATCAGCTGTCTGCATCTGGTTTTCTCTGAAAGTATCAGGCTTCTTGTTTTATTTATATATTCCTCATCCAAAAACATGGTTTCACCTGCGACAACTGCGAGTGAGTTAATCATCCATGGATTTTTGTTTGTGTTTATGTCTGTAAGAATTTGTGAATTTGATGTGATGGCATAGCCCAGGCGAAGCCCCGGAGTGGCAAAAAACTTTGATGTGCCGCGCAGTATAATCACATTGTCAAAAAAGGCCGTCAGAGGGATTGCCGAAAGCTCGTCCACATCCGGCACAAACTCTATATATGTCTCGTCAATCATCACGTAAGTATTTGTCTCTTTGCAGTGGGCTAAAATCGTTTTAAGCTCATCCGGTGTGATAAGACTGCCGGTAGGATTGTTTGGGTTACATATGATGACAAGGTCGGTATCAGCTGTGATTGCAGAGATGAATCCATCCAAATTAATCCTAAAATCATCCTTTTCCTTAAGAAAATAGTAGGATATTTCGCTGCCGTTTATCCTTAAGTCACGCTCGTACTCAGAGTAAGTAGGACCTAACAGAAGAGTCCTTTTAGGAGCTGTAATCTGAATGAAGAGTGAGATGAGCTCCGTGCATCCGTTTCCGACTGTTATGTTATTGTAATCGCACTTGCAGTAGCTGCCGATAGCCTTTCTGAGAGAGGTATACTCTCTGTCAGGGTATTTTGTGATTGCATCAATGCGCTCGGACAGCGCTGTCTTTAGTTTACCGGATTCGCCTAGTGGGTTGACATTTGCTGCAAAGCTTACAATGTTTTCTTTTTTTATACCATATATTTTTTCTATTTTTTCAAGGTCACTGCCGTGAAAATGTTCTTTTTGTTCTATCATAAACTGCAATTTCCTTTCTAATTGCATTGCAACCACAATGCAAATCGTATATAATTTACATTATATAATAAGTGTATAAAAAATCAACATTTAACGTAAACGGGGTAACAATTGTGCGAGCACGTATAGGGCAGATAGCTGCCGGCAGATTTAATAGCACGAAACCGATTTTGGCGTTTTCAGAGGAGACAATAGACCTTTCGGTCATTGAGGGAAGAAGCGAAGCAGGCAGCTTTGTGATAGAAAGTACGAATCAGATAAAAATCCGTGGCATAGTTTATTCAACCAATCCAAGGATGGAGTGTCTGAATCCGCACTTCGAGGGCGAGAAAGTCAGGATTCGTTATCAATTTAACAGTAAGGGGCTCACAGAGGGCGATGCCTGTGAGGGCAAATTTGTGATTGTATGTAATCAGATTGAGTACAGTCTTTCTTTTTGTGCAAGAATCACAAGGCTCTATGCAGAAAGCTCTATCGGTGCTGTAAAGAGCCTTAGCGATTTCACAAGGCTTGCTGCATCCAATTGGGATGAGGCTTATCATCTGTTTTACAATCGCAATTTCTTAAACACAATTCCTTATGATAATGTATATGACAGGCTGACCTATGAGGGCTTTGCCTGCGCCAGACCATCCGGTCAGAATATGGAGGAGTTTTTGATTGGTGTAAATCAAAAACAGCCTGTTTCAATAAGCGTAGACAAGTCAGAGGAGATTTTTATGGCTTCTAAAGAGCCTCAGAGTGGCTGCTTTACCATAACAAAGGAGAACTGGGGCTATACCGAGATACGCCTGCGCACGGATTGTGAATTTATAAAGCTGTCTAAGCCTGTTTTAACGCTTGATGATTTTATAGGTAAAACCTATCTGTATGAGTATATCATCGATGCATCCGCAATGCATGCCGGACGTAATTTTGGCCGTATCTATATCGATGGTGCATATCAGAGCTTTACCATAGATATCACAGCCGGCGTAAAGGATGATGACAGCATAAGTGATGCAACTGTGACAAAGGACATAAAGGAATGCATGGTCGGAATCATGGAGCTTTATACAAGCTTCAGGCTTAAACGGATAGTGACCGGGGTATGGGCAAACGAAACAATCAGCATTTTAAACCATCTGCATGCACTCATGCCGGATAAGCCTATGTATGAGCTGATGAAGGCTCAGGCATTTATCATAAACAGGCAGCGACAGGTGGCTAAGTGGATTCTTGATGATTTCAAGCACAGTAATCCTGATAAGAAGACACCGATTTGGGGCTATTATCTGTATCTGATGACACTGTTAGAGAGAGAGCCTTCATACATTGACAATATGACACACGAGGTTGAGCTGATTTTCTATGAAAATCCCGACTCTGTGCTTTTATTCTGGGTACTTTTGTTTTTGAGAGATCAGTATTTCGATGACAGTGCCGGTAAGCTTAAGGATATAAAATACTGGATACTTAGGGGCTGTTCGTCTCCGTATTTGTACATTGAAGCCTATTATCTCATATCACAGGATCCTTATCTGATAAAGGAGCTGTCTGTATTTGAGCTTCGCATCCTAAGCTGGGCTGTAAAGAAAAAGGCTCTGACAAAGGAGCTTGCCGGAGCGATTTTTGAAGCGGTTGACCTGGCAGGCGGATTCGATAACAGAGTATATGAGCTTCTTACAGCGGCCTATGAGATTTGCCCGGAGGCGGAGTATGTCGGTATCATATGCAGCTACCTGATCAAGGGACACAAAAATGATACCTGTTTTCATAAATGGTTTGAGCTGGGTATCGAGAACAAGCTGCGTCTGACAGGCTTATATGAGTCATATCTCATTACGATGGATGACAGACAGGTATCACCTGTGCCAAAGATCATCCAGATGTATTTCAGCTATGATAACAAGCTGCCATACCGCAAGCTTGCGGTGCTTTACAACAATATAATTGCTGCAAAGGAAACAGAGCCTGAGGTCTACCACAAGTACAGGAAGGCTATGGGCAGGTTTTCCATGGATCAGGCACAGCTTGGGCATATTGATGACAATCTGGCTGTTTTATACGAGGATATGCTTGATTTGGGCTTTATCAATGAAGAGCTGTCATCTGCTTTTTCTGATATTATATTTACCCACAAGCTTATTGTATTTGATAAGCGTATGGTGAGAGCCATTATATATCAGAATGAAATGAAGGAGCCTCAGATTGTACCGATTACAGATCAGTGTGCTTATTTTGAACTGTTCTCGAACGACTATGTCATACTTTTTGAGGACTCAAGGGGCTATAGATACGTTAAAAGCATCTCATACAGACTTCAGAGGCTGATGGATGCCGAGAAATACCTTGACAGGTGCATAAGCCTCTCGCCTGAGAGACCACAGTATATAGTGTCTCATTTTAAACATGTAAGGGATTATTCTGATTTTACAAAGGATGATTTAAAGCTTTTTAAGCCTGTATTTTATAGTGAAGCCTTTTCTGATTACTACAAAGCCTTTATGGGATACAGGATTTTAAAATACTGTCAGCTTCACGATTATGAGGATTATGTCAGGCCGTTTTTGCAAAGCATTGATTTTGATATTCTTAAAAAGGACGCAAGAAAATATCTCATTGACATGCTTGTATCGAACCGGCTCTATGAAAAGGCATATGATATGGCCATGGAGTATGGAATAGACATGCTTGCAGCCTCATCGCAGGCAGTTTTGTGCGAGAATGCGCTTAAGGTGCAGCATATAGATGATGATTTTATTGTGCAGCTTGCCATATCAGCCTTTAAAACAGGCAAATACAGTGACCTTGTGATTAAATATCTGTGCGAAAATTATTCGGGGCCTACAGATGAGCTTATAAATCTGTGGCATGCCGCTGACAAGTTTTCAATATCTTCCATGAAGCTTGATGAGCGCATTCTTGAACAGGGTATTTATACGCAGATTAAGCCCGAAAAGATATCGGATATCTTTATGGAGTACTATAAAAGAGCCGGAAATGAAAAGCTGATTTTAGCTTACATATCTCTTGTGTCGCATGGATATCTGCATAGTGGCAAATGCAAGGCTGATTTTATTTTCGATATTATCGAAAAGCGATTTATTGGAAAAAGAACACTAAATGATGCCTGTCAGTTAGCTTTATTAAAGAATTTTGCTGAAAAAACGGATATCTCTCAGGCAGAGCTTGAGATTGAAGATGCATTGCTTAAGTATTATATATATAACAATATGTATTTTGATTTTTTTGCAAGGCTGGATCACAGACTGCTGCAGAAGTATTTCCTCTATGACAAGGCATTTTTACAGTATGAGAGCACTCCGGGGGCTCATGTTGTGCTGCACTACAGCCGTGACGAGGATGGTGAAGAGTTTAACTCTGAGGATATGGTCGAGATGTACGACGGCATATACGTAAAGACCTTTGTCATATTTTTCGGTGAGCTTATCAGGTATTATATTACCGAGGAGCAGGACAACCGCATAGAGGTAAAGGAGAGCAGCCGACTTACGTGCAACAATATACCGGGTGATAATGACCACAGCCGCTATAACCTGATTAATGAGATGATTATCTCGGATACACTGTCTGATGAGACGACCTTAAAGAGCAATATAGACGAATATAAAAGGCTGGATGCTGCGACAAAGCAGCTTTTTAAGCTTATTTAAGAGGATTTATAATGGGACATAATGGCAATTCATACTATATAGGCATAGACTTAAATGACAGCTATGCGATGGTTAGTTTTTTTCAACAGAATATGAAAGAGCCGGAGACTGTCAGCACTGTTGCTGGCAGTGAGGTGTTTCAGATTCCTCTTGTGCTTGCACGCCGCAAAAGTATTGGTAAATGGTACTATGGCGATGAGGCGCGAAAGCTATCTAAAAGCGGCGAGATGGTGTGTATTGACCAGCTGCTTAAGAGAGCGCTGAATAATGAAAAAATAGTCATTGATGATGATTCATTTATGGCGGAGGAGCTTTTGGCATTGTTCCTTAAAAAGGTGATGGAGCTGCCATCCAAGCTTGGTAATCCTTCATCCTTTGACAGGCTTGTTATATGTGTTGACAGGCTGACTAAGGAGAATATGAGCATGTTCTACGGTATGTCGGTCAGACTTGGCATCAATTCCAGACAGCTTACTGTCATAGACCGCAAGGAGAGCTTTTACTATTTTGCGTTGAATCAGGACAAGTCGCTGTGGCTTCATGATGTGGTGCTGTTTATGCAGGAAAATGAGAGCATATATTTTTATTCCTTAAAGAGGGATCTACGCACAACGCCACAGGTAGTATCTATAGATAAAAGCATAAGCTATACTCTGGATACAAATGATAAGGATAAAAGCTTTTCTGATATAATAAATGAGAGCTTTAAAAACCGGGTTATTTCAACGGTATTTCTCGTGGGAGATACGTTTGCAGAGGGCTGGATGAAGCAGTCTGTTGCACTTTTGTGCAAGGGCAGACGAGTGTTCATGGGCAATAACCTCTTTACCAAGGGAGCATGCTATGCGGCAGCCACGAGGGATAAGGAAGCAGAATGGCCCTTTGTGTATATGGGCGAGAATGAGATGAAGTTCAACCTGAGCCTTAAGGTGCATGATAAGGGAGAATTGTCGTTTTATAATCTGATCAGCGCCGGAAGCAACTGGTTTGAAGCAAAGGGGCAGTGCGAGGTTATTATTTCCGGCTCTTATGAGGTGGATTTTTGGAAGCAGCTTCCTAAAAGCAGGGAGGCAAAGATTGAGACCTTAAGACTTACGGATATGCCACCGCGTCCGGATCGGGCTACACGCATCAGAATCACGGCAACGCCTGTATCTGATGACAGGATAGATATAGAGATTAAGGATTTGGGCTTTGGCGAGATATTTATGGGCTCGGGCAAGGTCTGGCGCTATGAGATGACTATGTAGGAGGGCATATGGGAGAATTATTACTGTGTAATGAAGCTATAGCGGCCATGCCCTATTACATAGAGGGTGTGTCTATAAATGTTTACTCGATAGAGGAGCTTAACTATTATATAATCAACAATACATATCTCTTGGATGCTGACTTTATGAGTCTTGAGCTGTGCACCTGGATTGAAAACCACGCACGTCTGCCTAAGCTTGCAATGCATCTTAGAACCATTATATCCACAAACGGCAGACTGTCTGCTTTTGTGACAGAGCTTTTGGAGTATACCGGCTACTGCACTAAGGAGGAGCTTAAGCGCACACATGATGCACTTAAGGAGCTGGAGGAAAAAAGCGAGTTTGAGTGCTTGAAAATCAGGGCAGACAGACTGATGGACAAGAAAAAGTACACTGCAGCTATTTTTGAATACAAAAAGCTGCTGGCGTGTGAGGATGCAAGACATGCAGAGCGAGTATTGTTCGGAAATATATATCACAATCTGGCTACCGCCTATGTTAAGCTTTTTTTATTTGATATAGCGGCGGATTTATATCTTGAGGCTTTTAAGCAAAACGGAGACAGAAAATCACTGTGGTCTTGTCTATATGCCTATAAGCTTGATGATAATGACATTGGATATGCCCGGATTGTCAGGGAATATAGTGTTACGGAGCAGGAGATTAATAATCTGGACAGTGTATTAAAGGGTGTGTATGCAGAAGCTTCAGATAATTGCGGGGAGAGCAGAACAAAAGAAATAATTTTGAAATACAAAGAGGATTACAGGGCGCATGTTATTTAAACGCAAAAAAAAGACCGATGAGACACAGTTACATATTGAGAGTATACCTGATGAGAGTACTAAAGGGTTCAATGTAGTTGAGATATGTGAACAGATGGTTGATGCTGCAAGAGAGCTGGAGGATAACAGGGCAGAGTACGCGCTTGTCACAAATTATCTGACTGACATAGAAAGGATGGACAATATGTCAGAGACAGATAAAAAGACCATGAATGATGCGGCTGCAAACATATTGACACTCGAAAAGACGAGAAGTGATTTTTTAAAGACCAAAAACCGCATATCAGACAGCCAGTATGCCCAGATGCAGCAGCTGGAGGAGGAGATTCCTCGGGCAATAAAACGACTTGAAAAAAATGAAAGCTGCCTTAATCTGATAAATAAAGATCTAAGGTATCTTGAGGGAGAAAAGGTGCAGTTTGATATAGATGGTGAGTATGCCAGGGGCAGACAGAAGACATTTAGAGTGTATGCAGTGCTTTTGGTAGTATTTTTTGCTGTAGTGGTAACCGTATGCACGCTGATGCAGCTTGTGTATGGAGTTGATACTACTGTCTTTATGCTTATAGGGGCGCTTCTTTCAGCGGTTGCAGGCTCATTTGTGCTTTTGACCTATCAAAGCTATTCGGATGAAGTAAAAAGCGCTGCTGCATCCAAAAATAAAGCAGTAGCTCTTGAAAACAGAGTAAAAATCAAGTATGTAAGCATAAAAAACGCTGTTGACTACACATATGAGAAGTATAATGTAAAGAACTCAAAGGAATTTGTATACAACTACGAGCAGTATCTTCTTGCTGTAAAAGACAAGGAGCGTTTCAGGAGGACGAACGAGGATCTGGAGTACAACAGCAAAAAGCTTGTTTCAGTGCTGACCAAAAATAATTTCTATGATGCCAGAGTCTGGCTCAACTATACAAACGCAATTGTAGACCATAAGGAGATGGTTGAGCAAAAGCATGAGCTCATAGTCAGGAGACAAAAGCTAAGGGGCAGGATGTCCTTCAATGTGGAGACTATAACCAGGCTTAGGCGTGAGATACTGTCACACAGGAGTGAGCTCGGTGACAGAATCCACGAGGTAAACAGAATTTTAAATAAAATTGCGGAGCTTGATATGGAAGTTCAATCTGAGGATTGATAAAATTTCCATATTGTTATATAATTTCAAGTTGAAAAATGAATAAAAAATATTAATATAGAGGAGCACATTTCAAAATGAGTAAGATTAGAACAAGATTTGCACCAAGCCCAACAGGAAGGATGCATGTAGGTAATTTAAGAACAGCACTGTATGCTTACCTGATTGCAAAGCATGAGGGCGGTGATTTTATTCTGCGTATAGAGGATACAGATCAGGTACGTCAGGTGGAGGGTGCTGTTGATATCATCAACAGGACTCTTGAGGAAACAGGCCTTGTCCATGATGAGGGACCTGACAAGGATGGCGGATGCGGTCCGTATGTGCAGAGTGAGCGTGTGGCACAGGGCGTCTACATGAAGTACGCAAAGGAGCTTATCGACAAGGGAGAGGCATATTACTGTTTCTGTGATAAGGAGCGTCTTGAGAGCCTTAGAACAACAGTCGCAGGCAAGGAGATCTCTATCTATGACAAGCACTGCTTACATCTGTCAAAGGAGGAGATTGAGGCAAATCTCGCGGCCGGCAAGCCATATGTCATCAGACAGAATAACCCTACAGAGGGAACAACTACATTTGAGGATGAAATTTACGGAGATATCACAGTAGACAACTCAGAGCTTGATGATATGATTCTTATCAAATCTGACGGATATCCAACATACAATTTCGCAAATGTAGTCGACGATCACCTGATGGGTATCACACATGTAGTCAGAGGAAATGAGTATCTTTCATCATCTCCTAAGTACAACAGGCTTTATGAGGCATTTGGATGGGATGTGCCTGTATATGTACACTGTCCGCTTATCACAGATGAGGAGCATCATAAGCTTTCAAAGAGATGCGGTCATTCATCCTTTGAGGATCTGCTGGATCAGGGCTTTCTTACAGAGGCTATTGTAAACTTTGTGGCGCTTCTTGGATGGAGCCCTTCAGACAATCAGGAGATTATGTCACTTTCTGAGCTTGTTGAGAAGTTTGACTATCATCATATGAGCAAATCACCAGCTGTATTTGACTTCACAAAGCTTAAATGGATGAACGGTGAGTACATAAAGAAGCTTGATTTTGACAAATTCTATGAGATGGCATTGCCATACATCAAGGAGGTTGTCACAAAGGATTATGACCTTAAGAAGATAGCAAGGATGGTTCAGACACGTATTGAGATATTCCCTGATATCAAGGAGCATATTGATTTCTTTGAAGAGCTTCCGGACTATGATATTGCCATGTATACACATAAAAAGATGAAGACAAACCCAGAGACCTCACTTGAGGTATTAAACGATGTGGTTCCTATTCTTTTAAGCTGTGATGATTTCTCAAATGATTCGCTTTTTGAGACTCTTAAGGCATACGCCACAGAAAAGGGATATAAGATAGGCTATGTTATGTGGCCGATCCGTACAGCAGTTTCAGGAAAGCAGATGACACCGGGTGGAGCTACAGAGCTTATGGAGGTGTTTGGCAAAGAGGAGTCTATAGCCAGAATTAAGAAGGGCATAGAAAAGCTTTCTAACAACTAATCTATTAACTAAAGGGTAATTTATGAATTTTAACAAAGCCCAGCTTGGCGCCATCGAACATAAGGATGGCGCTATGCTTGTTTTAGCGGGACCGGGTTCAGGTAAGACCGCAGTTATCACACACAGGACTAAAAACTTAATAACAAAGCATCATGTCAAGCCTTCTGAGATTTTGGTAATCACCTTTACCAAGGCGGCTGCAAATGAGATGAAGGAGCGTTTTAATGCATTGATGGACGGCGAGAGGGTGAATGTATCTTTTGGTACCTTTCATGCTGTCTTTTTTACGATACTCAAATATGCATATCGCTTCACGAGTGCCAATATTGCTGATGAGTCTGTGAGGTACGGCTTTATCAGGGAAATTCTGTCCTACTACCGCCTTGAATATAAGGATGAGAACGAGTTTATAGGCAATCTGCTTGCGGAAATCAGTCTGATCAAGAACAGCCGCATCGATATAGAAAATTTTTATTCTGGAGTGTGCGGTGAGGAAATATTCAGGGATATTTACAAAAAATATGAGACAAGGCTTAAGGAAAACAGGCTCATTGATTTTGATGATATGCTTTCATATACCTATGAGCTGTTTAAGGAGAGGCCTGATATACTGGCATTGTGGCAGAACAAGTATAAGTACATACTGATTGATGAGTTTCAGGATATTAACCGTCTGCAGTATGAGATTATAAAAATGCTCGCCGCTCCACAGAATAATCTGTTTATTGTAGGTGATGATGATCAGTCCATATACCGCTTCAGAGGATCAAAGCCGGAGATAATGCTTGGGTTTGAGAAGGACTATCCTGATGCAAAGAGAATCCTTTTAGATACTAATTACAGATGTGGCAGATATATAGTGGAGACCTCGTTGAATCTCATCTCTCACAACAAGGAGAGGTTTGATAAGAAAATTATTGCGGCAAGTAAATCAAAGGTGCCGGTTACGTTTGCTGATTTTGAAAACAGAAGAGATGAAAATATTTTTCTTATACGCGATTTAGATAAAAAGATAAAGGCAGGAGCTGTATTCAGCGACTTTGCCGTACTTTTCAGGACAAATACCCAGCCAAGACAGCTCATAGAACAGCTTATGAGCTACAATATCCCATTCAAAACAAAGGATAATATTCCTAATATATATGAGCACTGGATTGCCAGAGACTTGTTTACATACCAAAGAATTGCAGCCGGCAGCAGGGATAGAGCTGACTTTTTGCAGATTATGAACAGACCAAAGCGGTATCTGTCAAGAGACAGCCTGTGCGATGCCACTGTGGCTTTTGACGAGTGGATTAAGCTTTTTGATGAGAAGCCCTGGATAGCCGAGAGAATAGAAAAGCTTGAGTATGATATGAAGCTTATAAGCAGGATGAATCCGTATGCCAGCATAAACTATATCAGAAGAGGCATAGGCTACGACGACTTTTTATCTGAATATGCCGAGTATCGGAGTATAAATAAAGAGGATTTGTTTGATATACTGGATGAAATCCAGTCCGGAGCCAAGGGCTTTGCCACCTATGAAGAGTGGTATGAGCATATAAAGGAATACACAAAGCAGATGAAACTTATGGCTTTGTCAAAAGACAGCAATCCTAATGCCGTGACACTTGCAACTCTTCACAGCTCAAAGGGGCTTGAGTTTGAAAATGTGTATATAATTGATGCTAATGAGGGAATAATGCCGTATAAAAAGGCTGTTCTTGAAAAGGACATAGAGGAGGAGCGCAGGCTGTTTTATGTAGGCATGACCCGAGCAAAGACAAGCTTGTCTGTTTACTCGGTCAAGTCGGTAAACGATAAATCAGCCCAGACCTCCAGGTTTGTCCGTGAGAGTAAAGAACCCAGACAAAATAATAGTGGTGATGATTAAATATCATCAAACATTTCATCATCCAAAAGCTCATCGAATCTATCGGCAGCAGCCTCGTACTCGTCGTCGGATTCGATGTTTTCAATTCTCGGAAGACCTTCCTCGTCCTCGAAATAGCGATACAGATACACTTCGCCGCTCTCATTCTCGTTGCCATTTTTATCTAACGGTAGAAGAGCTATGTAATCCTTGTGATCTGCGTCAAAAATAGTGATAATCTTGCATTCGACACTTCCGCCTTCCAGATCAAGTGTCACGCGGATGTCGTCTGCCTCATCAGGTGTAACAGGTGTTGCTTTTTCTGCCATATTGTACCTCTTTCTTTTAGTAATCTAAAGTAAATATTATATTAATCTATTACATTATATCAAATTATTCTATACAAAAAAAGTCAAAACTAGTATAATAAATAAATACTAGAATTTTTGATTGGATGGTGTTGCATGAAATTTCGATTAACAAAGGGAAACTTTTTAAAAACAGGTGCTTATATTGACGGGGATAGTGCGATATTCACCTTTGCGGCAGAAAAAGAGGACGCATGCAGCATTGTTTTACTTGATAAATCAGGAAATACTGTCTGTGTGCTTGATATACCTGCAGAGTATTCGACCGGCTCTCTTTACTCTGTGAGAGTTCATGGCTTTTGCGGGAATGAGTATGCATATTATTTTAAAATTAATGGAAAAAGGTGCATAGATCCTTACGCGACAAGAATCCTCGGCAGGGAAAAATGGAATGATAAAACAAGAAGTGAAAACGACTACGAAATAGCCTGCGGGATAGATAACTGTGATTTTGACTGGAAAAATGACAGCTTTCCTGAGATTACACGCGACAGAATGAAGCTGTATAAGCTTCATGTAAGAGGCTTTTCCATGGATGCAGCAGGGGATAAAAAGCATAAGGGTACCTTTGAGGCTGTGTCTGACAGGATAAATTACATCAAGAAATTGGGCTTCACTTCAATTCTCCTCATGCCTGTATACGAGTTTGAAGAGATGACAATCCCTGTAAAGCACGATATCCCGGAATATGCAAAGCCAAAGTATTCCATAAGGGATGAGCAAAGTGTGTCCACAAACAAGCAAAATGACAAGGTCAATTTCTGGGGCTATACCACCGGCAATTATTTTGCCGTAAAAGCATCGTATGCAAGTGACGCTTCAAATGCCTCCAATGAGCTTAGATGTCTCGTTGAAAGGCTGCATAAAAACGGCATGGAATGTATCGTAGAGATGTATTTCCCTGATAGAACAGACCATAATCTGATACTCGATGCGCTCAGATACTGGGTCATGAGCTTTCATGTAGACGGTTTTAAGCTTCTTGGGGATAAGCTGCCGGTTACTGCGATAGTGCAGGATGCCCTTCTTAGCCGTACAAAGATACTCTATGATAGCTTTGATATGTCGGTCGTGCCGCAGAACAGGACATATGAAAATCTCTACATTGACAAGGAGGAGTATCAGTTTGCGGCGCGCATGATGTTAAACCATATCAACTGCAATATGTACGAGCTTTTAAACCAGCAGAAAAAGCAGGGGGAGAATGCCGGCTTTATAAACTATATATCAAACAACAATGGCTTTACACTGAGCGATTTATTCATGTACAATGACCGTCACAATGAGGCCAATGGCGAGAAAAATGCTGACGGTCCTTCCTGGAATTTCAGCAATAATTACGGCTGTGAGGGTCCTTCGCGAAAGAGGTTTATCCGTGAGATAAGAAAGCTTAAGTGGAAGGATGCCATGCTTCTTTTATTTTTGGCACAGGGAGTGCCTATGATCATGGCGGGTGATGAGATCTGCAATTCACAGGACGGCAACAACAATGCCTACTGTCAGGACAATCCTACAGGCTGGGTAAACTGGTCAAATGAGAAGAGCAGAAGGGAAAATATCAGGTTCTTAACCAGGCTTATCAAATTCAGGGATGAGCATCCTGTTATTTCCTGTCCAAAGCCGTTTAAATTCAGCGATTACAAGGCTGTGGGGTATCCTGATTTATCCTATCACTGCAAGAATGCCTGGATAGGCGAATGCGATGCCACAAAGCTTTGTGTGGGTGTGATGTACTGTGGGGATTACAATGAAATTAATAAAGACTATGTATACGTAGCCTACAATTTTTATTCATCCAGGGAGAAACTGGCTCTCCCTAAGCTAAAGAAAGGAATGAAATGGTATGCAGTCTGCGATTCTGCGCTTAAGGAACCGTTTTATGACACTCCGATGCTGTGTGAAAACCAGCAGTATGCAGATGTCTCACCGCAGTCGGTATACATCCTCATAGGCAGATAAACATATGAAAGCAATAAGACATTTTATAACAATTACACATCACAAGCTTTTAGTCCTGCAGGGGTGTTTTAAGATAGGGCTTTATAAGCAGGGGCTTCTTCATGACCTGTCAAAATATTCACCGACAGAGTTTCTTGTTGGCTGTAAGTATTATAAGGGGTATATGAGTCCGAATAATGCAGAAAGAGCAGACAGAGGCTATTCATCCGCCTGGCTTCATCATAAGGGGCGCAATAAGCATCATCTGGAGTATTGGATTGACTATGCTGTTTCAAAGCCGGGTGACGATAAAGAGCATACCAAAATGGAGGGCATGAAAATGCCAATAAGATATGTCTGTGAGATGTTTATAGACCGTGTGAGCGCCTCTAAGAATTATCAGAAGGAAAAGTACACCGACAAAAGCGCACTGGAATACTACGAAAAAAGCGTGGATCACTACATGATTCATCCCGATACAAAGGCAATGCTTGAGTATCTGCTTGTCATGCTCTCTGTAAAGGGAGAGGAATATACGTATCGCTATATAAAGAAAGAGGTTTTAAAGGGGCATATCCCATACGAAAAGGATAAAATAAATCAACTAGAACAAGGACTTCATGTCTGATGGAATATCAGACATGAGGTCCATTTTTTGTCCTGTGACAGGATGTGTAAAAACAAGACGGCCTGAGTGCAGTGCCTGTCTGGATATATATGTATAGTCCGGATTATATAAAAAGTCGCCTATCAGTGGGAATCCAATATACTTCATATGGACACGTATCTGGTGAGTGCGTCCGGTAAGGAGCCTTAGCTTGATTAGTGATAAATCATTATCAGGGTTGTATTTAATCCTGATAAAATCGGTTACAGCATATTTGCCTCGCTTGAAATCAACGCACCGCTCTATTGTGGAAGCGTCTTTTCTTGCAATCGGAGCATTGATGCGCATGCATTTCGGGGTACACCCGCTGCAGATGGCATAGTAGGTCCTGTGTATGGCACGTTTTGCGACAGCATTGCCGAGTATCCCTCCTGCAAGTGCGTGCTTTGCAACAATTGTAAGCCCTGTGGTATCTCTGTCCAGTCTGTTAATGCATCTGTATGTAAACGGTTTTTTCTGACTGTCATAGTAGTACATGAGCGCATTTGCAAGTGTATTGTCATGGTTTCCGGCGGAAGGATGGGCAGGCATGTCAAACGGCTTGTTTATTACGATGATATCTTCATCCTCGTATGCTATATCAAGAGGCAGCTTTACAGGCGTAATATTATCAGAGCGCTCGTTTTCGACAATGCAGACTGTGATTAAATCGTCCTTGCACAGCTTTTCGTTTGTATAGGCCCATACACCGTTTCTTAGTATGCCATGGTCTGTCTGCTTAAGCCTTACAAGCACCTGATGTGTGTAGCCATGCTCCTTCAAAAAGCTTTCTATTGTTTTTCCTGTATCATTTTCAGTGATTTTGTAGTCTAATTTTCTATTCATGGCAAAGATTATATCACAAAATACAGATTTGAACATAATATATTATAAGCAAATAATGGCAGGGTGCTATGTGAATACATTTTTATCACCGCTTAGTTTGGAGCGTGAGACGGAATGCCTGAAAAAAGTGGCTCAAAATGACAAAGAGGCTAAGGATGAGCTTATATTACACAATATGCGCCTTGTGGCACATGTTACAAAAAAATATGCGGTAAGCGAGGATGAGATGGAAGAGCTCATATCCATAGGCACCATAGGCCTGATAAAGGCAGTGTCCTCATTTAAGGCTGATTACGGAAACCGTTTTGCAACCTTTGCAATCAGATGCATCGAAAATGAGATTCTGATGCATTTCAGAAGCCGTAAAAAGAGCCGGGGTGATGTGTCCATATTTGAACCAATAGGCACTGACAAAGAGGGAAACCAGATTCATCTGGTGGATGTGATTGAGAACGGACAATCTGATGTGGTATCGGATATTGAGGTATCTGAATCACTTAAGATTTTAAAGAAAAATATGAGAAGTGTTCTGTCTGACAGAGAATACTATATTATTACAAAACGCTTTGGGCTTGACGGCGAAAAAGAGCTGACACAGAGGCAGATTGCAAAAACGCTTGGCATTTCGAGGTCATATGTTTCAAGAATAGAAAAGGCCGGGTTAAAAAAATTACGAAAACTGCTCGAATAGGTGTTTACAAAAGGCAAAAATATGTTATCATAGAGCCATGTCTTTTGTGCATTTGTCTATGCATTTACCCCAATTGGAATAGGAGTATATATGTACAGTACAGTCAGAACGGCTGTTTTGGACGGAATCAGTGCGATTCCGGTACAGGTGGAGGTTGATATTTCAACCGGTATGCCTGTTTTTGATATGGTTGGAAATCTCACCTCAGAGGTGAGGGAAGCAAAGGAGCGTGTTAAAACAGCGCTGCACAGCCTTGGGATTGTTTTGCCTGCGAAGCGGATCACGGTAAACCTGTCGCCTGCAAATATTAAAAAGACAGGAACAGGCTTTGATCTGCCTATAGCTGTCGCTATTTTAACAGCTATGGGAGTAATTGACGCGGAAAGTATAAAGGGGTGTACACTGGCAGGCGAGCTAAATCTAAACGGTGAAATCCTGCCGGTCAGCGGCATACTGCCGATTGTATTTGATGAGTACAACAGAGGCATTGGAAAGTTTATTATTCCAAAACAAAATGAAAATGAGGGCAGGCTGGTCTGCGGTGCAAAAATATTTGGAATAAGCCATCTGAATGATGTTATTGCACAGTTTGATGACGCGTCATTTACCTGTCAGAAAATGAGCGCAGCACATGCGCTGCAGCAAGATGAAAAATACGCCGATTTTTGTGATGTTAACGGACAAAAATTTATTAAAAGAGCCTGTGAGGTGGCTGCAGGTGGCATGCACAATATACTGCTTGTCGGACCTCCCGGCGCAGGCAAGACAATGATAGCAGAGCGTATGCCGTCCATTCTGCCTCCTCTTAGTGAAAATGAGAGACTTGAGCTGTCAAAAATATACAGCATCTGCGGTCTTTTGGACAATGACAGCTCCTTAAGGGACAACAGACCCTTTAGAAATCCTCACTATTCCGTCACTCAGGCGGCATTAATCGGCGGAGGAACGAGAATCAATCCGGGCGAGATATCGCTTGCACACAATGGCGTTTTGTTTTTGGATGAGCTGGCTGAGTTTAAGGGAGGTCTGTTGGATCTGCTAAGGGCTCCGCTTGAGGAGCATTGTATCAGGCTTTCGAGAGCCGGCAGAAACGTGACATATCCGGCTAATTTTCTGCTGTTTGGCGCGATGAATCCATGCAGCTGCGGCTATTATCCCGATATGCAAAGGTGCCGCTGCTCAGAGCCTACCCTGCGCAGGTATTTTGATAAGGTATCGCAGCCTATAATAGACAGGATTGATATATGTGTGGAGGCGTCACCTCTTAGCTTTGAGGATATAAACAGTACTACAACCAATGAATCGTCTGCGGATATCAGAAAGCGTGTTATGCACTGCCACGAGCTTCAAAAGGAGAGGTTTAAAGACGAGGGCTTTTCGTATAACTCAAAGATATCTACCGACAAGCTGGAAAAATACTGCTTCCTTGGCGGTCGTGAGAAAAGCTACATGGAAAATATGTTTGACAAGCTTGGACTGACAGCGCGCACATACCACAAGATACTTAAGGTTGCACGTACTATAGCTGATCTGGATGGCTGCGAAAACATAAAGACAAAGCATCTGAACGAAGCCATATGCTACAGAAGCATCAATGAGAAGTTCTGGGGAGGTGCTGTTTCATGAGGTTTAAATACTGGCTCACAGGCCTTACGGAAATAAGCAATGCAAAGAAAAAGCTTTTATTTGACTGCGATATAACGGCGGAAAAGCTGTTTTTTATGCCAAAAAACGAGCTTTTTGATATTTTGTTTTTCACAGATGATGACAGAAAAATAATCCTTGAATCAAGGGCTTCCTATGATGTGGAGAATGAATGGATATTATTTCAGCAGAAGGATATAGGCTTTGTAACAATTGAGGATGAGGCTTATCCGGACAAGCTTAGAAACATACACAATCCGCCGTATGGCCTATTTTACATAGGCGCTCTTCCCGACAAATCAAGAAAAAGTGTCTCTATAGTCGGAGCCCGGGGCAGAAGTGCATATGGCTGTGAGGTGGCAAAGGCACTGGCAGCAGCACTTTCAAGGCAGGGAATACAGATAATAAGCGGCATGGCAAGAGGAATAGACAGAGACGCCCACATGGGGTGCCTGGAGGCTTGTGGAAACACATATGCAGTCCTTGGCTCGGGAGCCGATATCTGTTATCCTAAAGAAAACCGCTTTTTGTATGATAAAATAAAGCTCTCCGGAGGAATAATCAGTGAGCTTATGCTGGGAACAGACCCGCAAAAAATGTTTTTTCCGATGAGAAACAGAATAATTTCCGGGTTATCCGATATAGTAGTTATAGTCGAGGCAAAAAAGAGAAGCGGGTCACTTATTACGGCTGATTTAGCTATGGAGCAGGGAAAGGACGTATATGTCATTCCGGGGCGTATCACAGACACCTTAAGCTATGGCTGCAACAGCCTGATTAAGCAGGGTGCAGATATTATTTATAATATTGATGAATTTGTCTCAGACATTACAATGACTGGGTTTACAGAGTGCACACAGATGGATTTCAGAAAAAATATACTTGATAAAAAAGAAGCATTGGTGTATAGTTTACTCGATTTTTGTCCTATCGCAATCGGGACATTGTCTCAAAAAGTGCCGTATGAATTATCGGAACTATTTGAATTATTAGAGAATCTTATACAAAAAGGATTTGTTAAGGAGACAATTCCAAATTACTATATAAGGAGTTTATAATGGCTAAATATCTGGTTATCGTAGAGTCGCCTGCAAAAGTAAAGACTATAAAGAAATTCTTGGGAAAAAACTATGAGGTAATGGCATCGAACGGTCACGTGAGGGATCTGCCAAAGAGCAGCCTTGGAATAGATGTGGACGGTGATTTTGAGCCGAAATATATCACAATCCGCGGAAAGGGTGAAATACTCGCTAAGCTTCGAAAGGAAGCTAAGAAAGCCGAGAAGATATATCTCGCAACCGATCCCGACCGTGAGGGAGAAGCCATCTCATGGCATCTGCTTCACGCGCTTAAGCTTGAGGGCAAGGATGTCAGCCGTATCAGCTTTAATGAGATCACGAAGAATGCAGTCAAGGAATCCTTAAAGCATCCAAGAAAAATAGATATGGATCTTGTGGACGCTCAACAGGCCAGACGAGTTTTGGACCGTATTGTAGGTTACAAAATCAGTCCGCTGCTTTGGGCCAAGGTCAAGAGAGGACTTAGTGCGGGAAGAGTACAGTCTGTTGCGCTTCGCATCATCTGCGACAGGGAGGATGAAATCAATGCATTTATCCCTGAGGAGTACTGGAGCCTTGATGCCACGGTTGATGTGGAGGGCGAGAAGAAGCCGATTACTGCAAAGCTATACGGCAAGGGTGACGACAAGATAGCCATTTCCTCAAAGGAAGAGATGGATAAGGTGCTTAGCGAAATAGAGGGGAAGGCCTGCAAGGTGCAGAACATCAAAAAAGGACAGCGCAGCAATAAGGCTCCGCTTCCTTTTACGACCAGTACCTTACAGCAGGAGGCCTCAAAGGCCTTGAATTTCCCGATATCAAAGACTATGCGTATAGCCCAGCAGCTTTATGAGGGCGTTGACATAAAGGGGCAGGGTACGGTAGGTATCATCACATACCTGCGTACTGATTCTGTCCGTGTGTCAGATGAGGCTGAGGCCATGGCAAAGGATTTTATTTCAAAAAGCTATGGAGACAAATACCTGTCAAGCGGTGAGGGTGCTAAAAAGAGCAGCAAAAATATCCAGGATGCCCATGAGGCAATCAGGCCTACTGATATAAACAGAGTGCCTTCTGAGATTAAGGAGTCACTGTCAAGAGACCAGTTCAGACTGTATCAGCTTATCTGGAAGCGTTTTACGGCGAGCCGCATGGCAAAGTCTGAGTATGAGACTACTACAGTAAAGCTCTCTGTCGGAGAGTATATATTCAGCTTTGCTACCTCAAGGCTTTTATTTGATGGTTTTGAGCTTGCTTACACTGCAGCAGACGATGCAAAGAAGGAAAAGCAGCCTGTGCTTAAAAATCCTCTGACAGAAGAATCGCTTCTTACTGTTGAGGTGCTTTTGCCTAAGCAGCATTTTACACAGCCACCGGCACACTACACAGAGGCTTCCTTGGTAAAGACACTTGAGGAGCTTGGAATAGGACGTCCAAGTACCTATTCTCCGACCATATCTACAATACTTGCCAGACGCTATATCACTAAGGAGAGTAAAAATCTCTACGTGACAGAGATTGGAGAGGTTGTAAATTCCATCATGAAGGAATCCTTTCCGACTATTGTCGATGAGCATTTCACAGCCAATATGGAGTCACTTTTAGACGCGGTAGCTGAGGGTAAGGTTAACTGGAAAGCAGTTGTTGAGAACTTTTACCCTGATCTTAAGGAAGCTATAGACAAAGCTGAAAACGAGCTTGAGAAGGTTACAATACAAGATGAGGTGACAGATGAAATCTGCCCTGAATGTGGACGTAATCTGGTGATAAAATATGGTCCACACGGCAAGTTTTTAGCATGTCCCGGCTTTCCTGACTGCAGGTTTACCATGCCTTATCTTGAGAAAATCGGCGTCAATTGCCCTAAATGCGGTAAGGATGTTGTGCTCAAGAAAACAAGGAAGGGCAGGAAATATTATGGCTGTATTGACAACCCTGAGTGTGATTTTATGAGCTGGGGCAGGCCTGTTGAAGAGAAATGCCCTCGTTGTGGAGGATATATGATTGTAAAGGGAAACAAGATTGCCTGCGCAGATGAGCAGTGCGGCTACGTAACAGATAAAAAGCCCGAAAGAGAGGAATAACAATTAATGGGAGTACAATTATTAGATAAGACACGTAAGATTAATAAGCTTCTTCACAACAACAATTCATCAAAGGTTGTGTTTAACGATATATGTCAGGTGCTCACCGGTGTGCTCGACTCGGACATACTTGTAATCAGCAAAAAGGGCAAGGTGCTTGGCTCGAGTATCTGCAAGGGTGTGGATGAGCTTCATGAGCTGATCGTTGATGAGGTTGGAGGCTATATTGACACTGAGCTCAATGAAAGGCTTCTTGGCATCCTGTCAACAAAGGAGAATGTAAACCTTGAGACACTTGGCTTTGGTGAGGATACAAGGATGTACAAGGCTATTATCACTCCGATTGATATAGCCGGTGAGAGGCTTGGAACTCTTTTTGAGTACAGAAGTGACAGAGAGTATGACATTGACGATATCATCCTTACAGAGTATGGCACGACAGTAGTAGGGCTTGAGATGATGAGATCCGTAAATGAGGAGAATGAAGAGGAAAAGAGAAAGGTAGCCATTGTCCGTTCGGCTATCAATACACTTTCTTACTCAGAGCTTGAGGCAATTCTTCACATCTTTGATGAGCTTGACGGCAATGAGGGTATACTTGTTGCCAGCAGAATAGCTGACAGGGTAGGCATTACCCGCTCGGTAATCGTAAATGCCCTGCGCAAGTTTGAAAGTGCAGGTGTTATCGAATCACGTTCATCAGGCATGAAGGGCACATATATCAAGGTGGTAAATGATGTGGTCTTTGATGAGCTTGACAGAATCCGGAATAAAAACAAGTAAATAAATTATTTTTAAGGACTTATGTTTGAAAGGACATAGGTCTTTTCTATGTTTTCGGCATATATATAGTGCGTCTATCGACAAAATAATACAATATAATGTAAAAAACAACAAAAACATCTTGTGTTTTGTCGATTTTACTTTATAATATATATATTAGGGTACTTATGTGGTATTTTTATGATATGCAAAAAGTGTATTGGAGGAATATTTATGATAAACTCAACGGCCTTTGATTATGTCAATGTATTGACCAAAGCAGCTGATGCAAGCTACCAGAGAGAAGCTATACTGGCAAACAATATATCAAATGTTGATACTCCCGGCTACAAGCGTAAGGATTTGAATTTTGAGGGAGTGCTTTCACAGGAACTTGGCAGATGCAAGCATCAGTCGCTTGATAAGAAAATAAGTGAGCTTGATACCTCAAAGCTGAATGCAAACGTATATACAGACCATTCAAATTACTCATACAGGATGGATGGCAATAACGTGGATATAGACACTGAAAATGTCGAGCTTGCGTCTGAACAGATTAAGTACGAGGCGCTCACAAGCAGTATAAGCTCGCAGTTTTCACGGATGAGAAGCGTATTGTAGTAATTATGGAGGTTTAATGATATGGGATTATTTCAATCATTTAATATAAGTGCGTCCGGCATGACGGCTGAGCGCTTCAGAACAGATATCATTGCGCAGAATATTGCCAATGTCAACACCACATCCACCAAGGATGGCACACCATACCGCAGAAAGATTGTGACCTTTTCCGAGAAAAACGTCACACCTTTTTCTCAGATATACTCTTCATCAAAGAAGGCGGCTGTTGGAAACGGCGTAAAGGTAAGCAGCGTGACATCGGATTATTCAACTGATTTTATTAAGGAGTATGATCCTTCAAATCCCGATGCTGACGCAGACGGCTATGTCTCTTATCCAAACGTCAATACGGTTACAGAGATGACCAATCTGATAGATGCCACACGTGCATATGAAGCCAACGCAACAGCCTTTGAGGCAAGCAAGTCAATGGCAGAGAAGGGCTTACAGATAGGTAAATAGTCTGAAAGATACATACATAAAGGAGTTTTTTAATGGATATTTCAAACATTAATGGAATTTCAACAGGAGATATTAAATCTTTTTTTAATAATACATCTCTTACCAAAACTGACAAGACCGATTCATTTTCCGATGTGCTATCTGCCGCCATGGGGAGCATAGGCGAGACGAATGATTTGCAGAATGCGGCAGAGCAGGAGGAAGTGAGATTTGCACTTGGCGAGTCTGACAATACACACGATCTGCTTGTTGCAGAAACAAAGGCGGCTGTGGCATTGCAGTACACTGTTGCTGTCAGGGACAAAATAATTGACGCATACAAAGAGCTTATGCAGATGTCAATATAAGGAGTAATACAAAATGCCGGAACGTTTAAAGGCTATTTTAGATAAAATAGCTGCATGGTGGAAAAAATTCAATACAAAGCAGCGCTCTGTACTCATAAGCATAGCTGCTGTGGTTATAGTGGCTCTTGTAATACTTGGTGTGGTCATCTCAAGACCTACACAGGTTGAGCTGGTCGAGGCAGAAAGTGCATCAGAGGCTTCAACAATAAAGGGAGTACTTGAGGACAACAATATAAGCTATGAGGTAGACAGCAAGCTGGTCTTTTTTGTCAATAAATCAGATGAGGTAAATGCTATTATGGCACTGGGCGATAACGGTATCCCGGCGCAGGCATACTCGATAGACAATGTAACAGACGGAAGCTTCTCTACAACAGAGGCCGATAAGCAGAAAAAGTACCAGGTATATCTGGAGGATAAGCTTAAGGATCATCTGGAAAAACAGTCATACGTAAATGAGGCAAGTGTTGATATCACTATGCCTGATAAGGATGGTACCATTCTAAAGTCGAAAGAGGAGGCAACTGCAGCTGTCACTCTTGGACTTAAGGATTCAATTACAGATGACCAGGCTTACGCAATAGCACGTCTTGTTGCAACAGCTCTTGGAAACGATACCACAAAGGGCATTACTATCATCGATAAAAAAGCCAATGTACTTTATTCGGGCGGAGATTCAGATACCTCGGCAGGTCTTGCGACATCACAGCTTTCCTACAAGCAAAAGCTTGAGGAGCAGGTAAAAAATGAAGTAAAAAAGACCTTAGAGAGCTCAAATATTTTCTCGAATATTGAGGTTGGCATGAATCTGGACATAGATTTCAGCAAGACTGAAACAGCCCAGAAAAATTACACGCTGCCGGATGGCCAGACAGATACAGGTCTTTTGGACAGTGAGTCGAATTATCAGTCGGATGCAACCAATGGTCAGGCTGCGGTTCCCGGAACTGATTCAAACAGTGATGACACTACATACACTACACAGGATGGCACTCCATCAGAGTCATCAATCACCGATACTGACAAAAAGTACTTAAATGATGAGAAAATCACAACAAGTAAAAACGATGGTGGCTCCATCAAGTATGATTCTTCATCAATTACCGTAGTTGCGACCAGGTATAAGGTATATGATGAGAGCACTCTTGAAAAGAGCGGAAAGCTCAAGGATACAAGCTGGGAGGAATACAAAGCAAAGCATGCGGATCCGGTCAAGGTGACGGATGTAGACCAGGATCTTGTGACATCTGTGCAGAATGCAACAGGTATTTCACAGATTTCGTTCCTTGTATATGAACAGCCTGAGTTTGTTGATAAGGCATCGGGCATGCGCTCATGGAGTGATATATTACAGATTGCAATCACTGTCCTTATTTTTGCACTGCTTGGATTTGTAGTATTTAAGAGCACAAGAAGCAGTGAGGAAGAGCCAAAGGAGGAGGAACTGTCTGTAGATTCTCTTTTAGAACAGACGGCTGAGAATAATGAGCCTCTTGAGGATATTGGATATAATGAGAAGACGGAGACACGTCTTTTAATAGAAAAATTTGTTGATGAAAATCCCGAAGCAGCCGCGCAGCTGTTGCGCAACTGGCTTAATGAGGATTGGGAGTAGTTACATATGATAGATGATTACAGTGGTTTACAAAAGGCTGCTATTCTTTTAATTACACTTGGACCGGAAAAGGCTTCCGCCATCTTCCAGCATCTGAAGGAGGATGAGATAGAGAGTCTGACTCTCGAAATAGCCAACACCAGAAGCGTCTCACCGCAGGATAAAGAGTCTGTTTTGGATGAGTATTATCAGGTATGTCTTGCGCAGCAGTATATTGCTGAGGGTGGTATCGGCTATGCCAAGGAGCTCCTTGAAAAGGCTCTCGGCAATGAAAAGGCTCAGGGAGTTATCTCCAAGCTTACAGCGTCATTGCAGGTCAGACCATTTGAGTTTGTCAGAAAGACAGAGCCTGCACAGCTGCTTAATTTCATACAGGATGAGCATCCTCAGACAATAGCCATGATTTTATCCTATCTGTCGTCATCACAGGCTGCTATGATACTTGGAGCATTGCCTCCTGAAAAGCAGGCTGATGTTGCAAGACGTATCGCACAGATGGATAGAACATCGCCGGATGTCATCAAGGAGGTCGAGAGAGTGCTTGAAAGAAAGCTCTCATCTCTTGTCAATCAGGACTATACGATTGTCGGTGGCATAGATTCTATCGTCAATATATTAAACAGTGTAGACCGTGCTACAGAAAAGCGTATCATGGAGTCACTTGAGGTTGATGAGCCTGAGCTTGCCGAGGATATCAGAAAGAAGATGTTTGTATTCGAGGATATACTTCTTCTTGATGACAGATCTATCCAGAGAGTGCTTCGTGATGTGGAGAATGCTGATCTTGAGCTTGCTCTCAAGAGCTCTACTGAGGAAGTACAAAATGTCGTATTCAGGAATCTTTCAAAACGACTTGCCGCTATGATAAAAGAGGATATGGATTTCATGGGTCCTGTACGTATGAAGGATGTTGAAGAGGCACAGCAAAAGATTGTTGCAGTTATCAGAAAGCTTGAGGATTCAGGTGATATTGTCATTTCAAGAGGCGGAGGTGATGATATAGTTGTCTAATATATTAAAGCAGTATCGTGTTGCCGCAGAAGATAAAAATGTCCGCGTGATAAACAGTAATTCCATGATAAAACAGATTTTTGCCGATTCCGTAAGTCGTACCGCTGACAACTATGCAGGCGTGACGTCTGATTTACAGGGAAGTCCGGGGGGAGCAGAATCCATAACTTCTGATGCGCAGGAGGGTGACTTCAATGAGGGCATAAATGCTGCTGTGGTCTCGGAAATTGATGTGTCAGCTGAGAAAGAAAGGCTCTTAGAGGGCGCAAAGCTTGAGGCTGACAGTATAGTGAAGGAAGCAAAGGCAGAGGCCTCGAGACTTTTGGATGAGGCAAAGCAGCGTGCACAGATACTGTATGCTGACAACAAGTCAAAGGGCTATGAGGATGGTCTGGCTGAGTGTCAGAGAGCTTTTGACGAAAAAGAAATTTCTTTAAGACAGGAGCTTTCGGATAAAGAAAGCTCTTTAAAATCAAAATACGATGCTTATTCAAAGGAGCTTGAATCAGATCTGATTGATGCAATAATCCAGGTCTTTAACAAGGTTTTTAAAATACAGTTCGATGATAAAAAGGATATTTTGTTTCATCTGGTAGAAAATACCATGTCAAATATAGAGGTGGGCAAAGAGTTCCGTATCCATGTAGCTCATTCAAACTACAAGTTTATGATGTCGCATCTGGCTGAGATTCAGGAGCGTATAGGCAATGATATTGATATCGAGGTTGTAAATGATGCAAATCTTGACACAAGTGGCTGCTTCATTGAGACAAGCTTTGGAGTATTTGATTGTGGAATTGATATGGAGCTCAACAATCTGGTGAAGGATATACGCTCACTGTGCAGCTGATGTAGCTGTGTGATTGTCGAGAGAAAGGGATTTTAATTGTTAGAGGTAGCACAAAAGTATTTACAATTAAAAAACGGTGAGTACTACAAATGCTTTGGCAAGGTGGCAAAGGTTGTAGGTCTTACAATAGAGTCAATCGGTCCCAAGGCTAAGCTCAATGATCTTTGCATGATTTTTCTTGACAAGGAACGCAGGGATTATGTCATGTCAGAGGTGGTAGGCTTTAAAGATTCACATCTCATTCTGATGCCCTTTGACAATGTTGAGGGAGTTGGTGTCGGCTGTATAGTTGAAAATACAGGACATCCTCTAACGGTAGCTGTCGGTGATGAGCTTTTAGGACATACAGTTGACGGAATAGGCCGTGTAACCGACTGCGATGAAAAAGACCTGAAGCTTGACAGTGCATATCCGATAGAAGCACCGCCGCCTGATCCGATGTCCAGAGAAATTATAAGTGATGTGCTTCCTCTTGGAGTAAAGGCGGTAGATGGACTTATCACAGTAGGTAAGGGGCAGCGTATCGGTATTTTTGCGGGCTCAGGAGTCGGTAAAAGTACTCTTCTTGGTATGTTTGCCCGCAATACAAAGGCAGATATCAATGTAATTGCCCTGATTGGAGAGCGAGGCAGAGAGGTTAGAGAGTTCATAGAAAGGGATCTCGGCCCTGAGGGTATGGCGCGCTCCGTCGTAGTAGTTGCAACCTCTGACAAGCCGGCTCTTATAAGGAACAAGGCTGCAAAGACAGCTACCAGTATCGCTGAGTACTTTCGTGACAAGGGTGAAGATGTGCTTTTGATGATGGATTCACTGACACGTTTTTCCATGGCTCAAAGAGAGATAGGACTGGCATCGGGAGAGCCACCTGTGACCAGAGGATATCCACCAAGTGTGTATTCAGAGATGCCAAAGCTTTTAGAGAGAGCCGGAAGAGCTGATAAAGGCTCTATCACAGGGCTGTATACTGTACTTGTGGACGGAGATGATTTTAACGAGCCGATTACAGATACGGCACGTTCTATTTTGGATGGCCACATCATGCTCGATAGAAAGCTGGGACATAAAAATCATTATCCGGCTATTGATGTACTGCAGAGTATTTCGAGGGTTATGAGTGCTATAGCAACAAAGGAGCACAAAAATCTAGCCGGCAGATTAAAAAACGTGCTAGCCACATACACAGAGGCGGAGGACCTTATCAATATCGGAGCATACAAAAACGGCTCTAACCCCGATATCGACTATGCCATTCAAAAAATTGGTGCTGTTAACTCATTCCTTTGTCAGGGAACAGATGAGAAATTCAGCTTTGAAGAGGAACTTGAGCTTTTAGAGAAGGTGTTCGAGTAGTATGGGAAAATTTAAATACAGCATGCAAAATATACTTGATATAAAGATTAAGCTTGAAACGCAGGCTAAGAATGAGTTTTCAGAAGCAAATCGTGCGTATCTGACTGAAAAAGAAAAGCTCGAAGCACTGTTTAAAAAGCGTGCAGCCTATGAAGCAGCTCTTAAGGAGCAGCTTTCAGGCCGCTTAAATATATCTGAGATTAATATTTGCAAAAAAAACATAAATTCACTCAAATCAGCTATCCGCACACAGCTTATGAATGTTAAAAAAGCAGAGGATATGCTTGAGGTTAAAAGAGTGGCATTGAATGAGCTTATGAAGGAGCGCAAGACACATGAGAAGCTGCGCGATAAGAAATTTGAGGATTTTCAAAAAGAGGAAAAAGACAACGAATCCAAAGAAATAGACCAGCTTGTGAGCTTTACCTATAATTCGTAGTCCGGAGGAAATATGGCAGAACTAAACGAAGCAGAAGAAAATATGGATGCTAAGAAAACTAAAAAAGAAAGGAAAATGGAGGAAAAAGCCGCTAAAAAGGCTGCTAAGAAAGCAAAGAAGAATCATGACACCAATAAGCCCGATGCAGAAAATGATGACGGTGATTCTGTCTCAAGCAAGATTGTCATGGTGCTTGTTACTATACTTATTATCGCAATATGGCTTGGAATATTTGCAGTTTTTGTAAAAGCAGATGTGGGTGGCTTTGGCTCGACTGTACTTGCGCCGGCGCTAAAGGATGTGCCTGTACTAAGTAAGATACTTCCTGATTCCGGCAATATCACTGCATCTGAGTCTACAGAGACCGCAGGCTACACAAATTTGGACGACGCGGTTTCAAGAATTAAGGAGCTTGAAAAACAATTGGATGATGCCAATAGCAAGAATCAGGCGGATGCCCAGACAATCAATGATTTAAATGCCCAGATACAGGATTTGAGCACCTATAAGGAGGATCAGGCAGCCTTTGAGGAGGAAAAAGAAAAATACTACGAGGAGGTTGTTTTTTCCGATAAAGCACCCGATATAAAAGAATATAAGAAATTCTACGAGCAGGTAGATCCTGCCAATGCAGAAATCTTATATAAACAGGTATGTGAACAGCTTGAACAGGACGATGAGATAAAGGATTATGCCCAGACCTATTCCAAGATGAAGCCTAAGGAGGCCGCAGCTATTTTTGACAGCATGACCGACAATCTGTCACTTGTTGCCAAGATATTAAATGCCATGGATGCCCAGTCAAGAGGCAATATCCTCGGCAAAATGGATTCGGCTACGGCGGCAAAGGTTACTAAGATCATGAATCCTTCACAGAACTGATAGCATATCTGACTATAATAATAAAAGAAAGGAGGAGAATATGGCGGACAATACAATATCACCTGTTGTACCAAATATATCAGGCGGTATGACAGCTTCGACAGGGCAGAAGGCTATGTCACAAACAGCCAAGCAGTCCGGTATTGACTTTAAAAGCTATCTTGGCAGCCGAACAGCAGTGCAGGATAATGGTACTACGTTTTTAAACCAAAGCAGTTCTTACGCTGTAAATAAAAATACTGCAAAGGAAATGAGCATCAAAACTGCTTCAAATAGCAGCATCACAGACAAAAAAGCACAGGAAATCACAGATGATATATCTTCGCAGATAGTTGAAAAGGTAACTGATGACCTCGATATATCTGAGGATGAGCTTAATAATGCAATGCAGCTTCTTGGACTGACAGCTATGGATTTACTAAATCCCGCAAATCTGGCGGTCTTATATTGTGAGGTTACAGGAAGTGTATCTGATCCACAGGCGCTTGTGCTAAATGCTGACTTTACTGCATTGTTTAATGATATGTCTCAGATTGCATCTGAAAATGCTGCACAGCTTGATTTATTATCACAGCTTACTGCTTCAGATGATGGTGAAATACTAAATGCAGATATGATTTCTTCGGCTGATGCACCGGATACCACTGAATCGTCCGGTAGTGTAAATACACCGGAAAAAACAGCTGACAGCAGCTATGACGATACAGCAGCTTTAGGTCAGAATATAAACGACACAGCTGATGAAGCTGTTAAGGTATATGATGGCAGTACACAGGATGGCTCTTACCAAAACACAGACGAAGGCACTTCTTCGGGAGAAACAGGCAATGGTGTTACGTCAGGTGAAAATACCGACAAGTCTCAGACGAAGGTACAGGCTGACAGCAGCCTTGATAATTCCGATGAACGCATATTGCAGCATGAAGATGACGCACACTCAGATAATTCAGCGCTTCATGTATCTGTCAGCGAACAGCTTAATACCGATACTTCATTTGAGCTGTCACAGTCACAAAGCCGTTCGCGTGTTGATACGACCGATATCATCAGACAGATTGTTGACAGTATAAGTATATCAAATACCACTGAAGAATCGGCGATTGAGCTTCAGCTTACACCTGAAAGCCTGGGAAGAATGTATATCAACGTATCTCAGAAGAATAGCGAGATAACAGCAAGAATTGCAGTTTCCAATGAGGCTGTAAAGGAAGCCTTACAGACGCAGATGGTCAATCTCAAGGAAGCCTTGAACAATTCCGGTATCAGGGTAAATGAGGTGGAAATTACAGTTGCATCACATGAGTTTGAGAGAAATCTCGAGCAGGGTGCTGCAAACGACAGCAGACAGCAGGAGAGCACGAATTCCTATAATGGCTCAAGCAGCTCTGACAGAGGAATAGACAGCGATATGATGCAGGCAAGTGATAAAGAAAGACTTGTGACACAGATTATGAGAGATAACGGAAATTCGGTAGATTTCACAGCATAAGGTGTCATGAAAAAGGAGGACAAATGGCAATTACAGCAAATGTTACAAACGGAAAGCTAGACAAGACAAATACCACTCCGACACAAAACAGAAAAAAAAGCAGTACAAAAGCAAGTGGCTCAAATCTGGGCTATGATGATTTCTTAAAGCTTTTAAGTGCAGAGATGCAGTACCAGGATCCACTTGAGCCGACAAGCAACACCGACTATGTGGCACAGATGGCTACATTCTCACAGCTGGAGGCAACTCTTTCTATGAAGGAATCCATGGCATCGTCATATGACCAGACTACAAAGAGTGCAGCACTTTCACTTGTGGGCAAGGAGGTTATTGTGACTGATAAGGACAGTGCTTCCGGATACTACAGTGGCAAGGTAGACTATGTTACATATAAGGATGGCAAGATTCAGCTGTCTATCAATGAAAAAATGTACGATTACTCAAGTCTCTACTCTGTTTCAACAGACGAGTACTATGATGCGATTGTAAATTCAAGTACATTTTCAAGTCTTATAGCAAAGCTTCCAAAGATAGAGAATCTGACAACAGCTTCAAAGGACATCATAGAGGAAGCAAGAAAGTTGTATGACGGGCTTTCGGATTATGGAAAGCAGTTTATAAATGCGAGTGATTACAGCAAGCTTCAGGCTTACGAGGATAAGCTAAAGAAGCTTATTGCGGCAGAAAAAAATAATCAGTCGGACAGTAAAGAAAACGATACAAATCAGACTGCGTGAGGTGAATTATGAAGAATATCATTAATAATTACTCATCCATAGAGCAGCTGACAAACCAATATCTAAACAAGCAAAAATCTACAGACACGAAGACAAATGGTATATCCTTTGAGGATATATTAAAGCAGCAGACGCAGCCTGTTAAATTTTCAAAGCATGCAGCAATGCGGCTGACACAGAGAAATATTAATCTCTCCGACGACCAGAGCATGCGCCTTCAAAAGGGGATAGCGGCAGCAAATAGCAAGGGTGTAAACGATTCACTGGTGCTTGTGGATGATATGGCATTTATAGTAAATGTGCCAAGCAAGACTGTTGTCACTGCAATGGATCAGGCAGAAACTAATTCAAATGTATTTACAAATATTGATGGAGCGGTAATTATGTAGCCGGACCTTTTAAGGAGGCAAGGGGCTTTTGAATGACAGAAAAAGCCCATACCGTCCATCCATACTATAGGAGGACAAACAACTATGATGAGATCACTTTATTCTGCTGTGTCAGGTCTCAAGACACATCAGACAAGAATGGATGTTATTGGTAACAACATCGCAAACGTAAATACTGAGGCCTTTAAGGCATCTTCAGTGCGTTTCAGTGAGATTATGTACCAGACCACATCGGGCGCTTCGGCCGGAAACGGAGCTACAGGCACCGGTGGAAAGAATGCAAAGCAGATAGGTCTCGGTGTTAAGTCGGGTGCCACAGCTGTAAATATTACAGGAGCAGGTTCGGCTGAGACTACCGGCAATCCATTTGATCTTAGATTAAACGACAAAAATTCGACCAACTTTTTTGTGGTAAGTGATGGAACAAACAGACTTTTCACCCGTGCCGGCGATTTCTATGTGGATGGCAACGGCTTTTTGTGCATGAGCTCTACAGGATACACATTGCAGGGCTGGCAGGTAGATGCAAAGGGCAATGTGATGAAGGATACCGTGTCATCACTGCAGGTTATGTCGTCTGCTACTAAAACCTCAGCACCTGAGGCTACTACAAAGGCATATGTATCAGGAGTGCTTGACAAAAATGATGCCCAGGCAGCCGACACCGGAAGAATCATAACCATAGGCTTTTTTGATGATCTGGGATATAACTATACTGCAAAGTTTGGTATTAAAAAGACGAATACCGATGGTACATACGATGTAACTCTCAAGGATATCGTTGATTCTAAGGGTAATTCCATATTCGATGTGGACAGGGATGGTAATTTTATTACAAGCCAGGGTCCGAACGGACAGACAATGTACTCATATAAAGGAAGGACTGTGGATCCACAGACTATATTCGAGGACGCTTCACTTGTGTTTGATCAGAGTGAGGGTACCTTTACATCAATTTCAAGTGCAAACTCACCGGCTGAAAAGACAATAAACCTGAATCTTTCTGTCTTAAACACACAGGATGCCTCAATCAACGGAAGTAATTTCAGCAATATAGAGGTGGATTTCAGCAAGTGCATGAACTATAACAACAACGGAACCTCTACTATCGGTGGTATGAACGGTGACTTGCAGGGAGATGGCAAGGGAAAAGCACTCGGAGCACTTACAGGTATATCTGTCAGTGACGACGGTAAGATATACGGTTCATATGACAATGGTAATACAGTTTTGCTCTGCCAGATAGCTGTAGCACAGTTTGCCAATGCATCGGGTCTTGAAAAAATCGGAGACAACTGCTACCAGAGCACATTAAACTCAGGTGAGTTTGATGGAATAGGAGTAGAAATATCGGCTGACGGAGGCTCTATCTCATCCGGAGAGCTTGAGATGTCAAACGTAGATTTATCTTCACAGTTTACTGATATGATTGTCACTCAGCGTGGTTTTCAGGCAAACTCACGTGTCATCACTACATCTGATACACTTCTCGAGGAGCTTATCAATCTTAAGAGATAATAATTTCGCAAGGTATTGGGGGATGGCTTAGGCCATTTCCCAATATTTTGTGTATTTTTTGACAAAAATATTATTTTTACATAGACATTTACACTAAAATTTAGTAAAATTATAACTAAGGTCATTCGACAAATATTTATTTATGGAAGGTGTGTATAAGTGGATATAGCATCTCTTTTAGGAGTAATTCTTGGTATCGGAATGGTTTTGTTCGGTATCATTCAAAATGGTGGGGTACCAGCATTATTAAACTTTCTTGATGCGCCCTCGGCAATTATCACGATAGGTGGTTCACTCTCGGCTGTGCTTTGCTCTAATAAGCTTTCGGGCTTTATAGCCGGAATCAAGTCATTTGCACTTCCCTTTAAGGAAAAGAGCATAGACCCGGGAGAGACAATAAATAAAATAATAGAGCTGTCAAACGTCAGCCGTAAGGAGGGGCTTTTAGCTCTTGAGGAGGCTGCCGGCAGTATTGACGATGAATTCCTAAAGAAGGGCATTATGCTTGTAGTTGACGGTACGGATGCAGAGCTTGTAAGAGGCATTCTTGAAACAGATATGCTAAGCATGGAGGAGCGTCATAAGAAAACAATTTCTTTCTGGGAGTTCTGGGGAGAGCAGGGACCTGCGTGGGGTATGATAGGTACGCTTATCGGTCTTATCAATATGCTTAAAAATCTTGAGGATTCTTCAACAATAGGCCCGAACATGGCTGTTGCCCTTGTTACTACATTCTACGGTTCACTTATTGCCAACTGGCTGTGCGCCCCATTTGCAAACAAGCTTAAGGCTAACAACGAGCTTGAGCTCACTCTCAAGACTCTTATCATAGAAGGTCTGCTTTCCATTCAGGCGGGTGAAAACCCACGAGTTATTGAGGAAAAGCTCAAGTCCTTCCTTTCACCTGACAAGAGAGAGACTCTCTCACCAGAAGGCGGAGGTGAGGAATAGTGGCGAAAAGGAGACCTGAGGATCCGCCAAAGGGAGCGCCGGCCTGGCAGTCGACCTTCTCGGATCTTATGAACCTGCTTTTATGCTTTTTCGTGCTCTTATTCTCTATGTCAACTGTTGACGCTGAGAAATTCCAGCTCGTCATTGCGTCACTGACAAGCAGTGTGAGCGTTTTGCCGGGAGGCAGTTCATCTATAGGTGATGGCAAGCTTGTGGGAGCAGGAGTCAGCCAGCTTGAGTTTTTGGACAAGTATTATAACGATCTGGCCAATTCCAAGTCAAATACCGAAAGCACCACAGAGGGTGATGACAAGAACGCCAAAGAGCAGTATGAGCAGATGGAGCTTTCTGAATCCGAGAAAATGTCGGAGCAGATAGAAAAACAGCTTGAAAACACAAGCTTACAGGATGCTGTTGAGGTTGATTTCAATGCACAGTACGTGCAGCTGAGCTTGAATGGTGCCCTATTGTTTGAATCGGGTAAGTCTGATGTAATGGAAGAGGCGTATCCTGTAGTGAACAAGATTTCATCTATTTTAGCTACATATCAGGATAATCTGATAGAGATTGAAGGACATACTGACAATGTTCCGGTTTCATCACGCTCTAAGTATGAGAGCAATGATGTGCTTTCTATGTACAGAGCACTGAGTGTTGCAAATTATATAAGGGACAAAACAAGCTTAAATCCTGCCCATATAAAGTCATCCGGCAGAGGAGACTATGATCCGGTTGCGGATAACTCCACTCCTGAGGGACGAGCAAGGAACAGACGTGTAGAGATTAAGGTGTATAATTCTTACAATTCAGAGTTCAATACCAATTAATCCGGAAAGGAATGCATATGAAAAAGAATTTAATTTCAGTACTGATTTTAGCACTTTGCTTTGCAAACCTTGTGCTTACAGCACTGCTTATATTTACAATAATACCTGAGACAAAAAAGGCAAATAACCTGATAGATCAGGTGTGTCAGGCTATATCACTGGATTTAAACAGTGGCGCTGCCACAAGTGGTTCACAGCTGCCACAGGATCAGATTGTTGATTATGCACTTACAGCCGATGGTGATACACTTACCTTCAATTTTGCCCCATCTGAGGATGGCAATACTCATTATCTTGTTTGTGGCATATCACTTTCACTCAACAAAAAGAGTGACGGATATAAGACCTACGGCGAGGATCTGTCCACCAAGAAAAATGTTATCTTAGCAGACATTACAGACATAATAGGCGATTACACAATGGAACAGTTCAACACAGATAAGAGTGCTGTTCATGATAAGATTCTCAAAACTCTCCAGAAGAAATTCGGAGCAGACTATATAGTAGATGTAAACATTGTATCTTCACTTACCCAGTGATGATTTCTTTACAAATACTTATGCCGGTATTAAAACAGGCAGATATTTAATAATTTGGATACAGGTGGTGATTAACAGATGGGTGATGTTTTATCTCAGAGTGAGATAGACAATCTGCTCAATGCCCTAAGCAGCGGCGAGCTTGATGTAGATGAAATAAAAGAAAATAGTGAACAGACGGTCAAAGACTATGATTTCGCCCGCCCATCTAAGTTTTCAAAGGAACATCTAAGGACCCTTGAAATAATATTTGAGCATTATGGAAGACTTCTTACAACAAACCTTCCCGTTTATCTGCGAAAATCAGTGCAGGTAGAGGTGATGAACTCGGAGGCGGTTACATATTCTGAATTCACAAATGCACTTTCAAATCCGGTGCTGCTTGGCATTGTCAATTTCGCACCATTGCAGGGAAACATAATAATTGAAATGGCTTCCGGTCTTGGATATGCTATTGTAGACCGTATGCTTGGCGGAAGAGGAGACTCTCTCGATAAGACGAGAGAGTTTTCGGAGATTGAGCTTTTGATTATTGAGCGTATTTTGGTTATATGCATCAATCTGCTCAATGAGCCGTGGCAGAATGTGCTTGATATAAGCCCTCATTTAGAGCGGATTGAGACCAATTCCCAGTATGCACAGATTATATCTCCAAGCGAGATGATAGCTATTATCACTATGAATATAAAGATTGGTGATGTTGAGGGCTTGATGAATATATGTCTGCCTTATATCACACTTGAGTCTGTTATAGATAAGCTGAATACCAGATACTGGTATTCTAACATACAAAATCATGATGAAACCAACTATAGAAATGCCATAGAAAGCCTTATTCAAAAATCGCAGATTCCGGTCAAGGCGGTACTTGGCAAGAGTCTTATATCAGTAAAGGATTTTTCTACACTTGTGCCGGGGGATGTAATAAGGCTTGACACCAATGTGGATGATGAGTTGGACATCTATGTAGGAAATATCAAAAAGTTTACTGCACTACCTGGTTCTTCCGGTGAGAAATATGCGGTAAGAATTACATCAGTAGTCAGAGAGGAGCAATAAATCATGGATGGAGTTTTATCGCAGGAGGAAATAAATGCATTGTTAAACAATAACGATGCTGCGGATTCGAGCGATGAGATATTGACGGAATCCGAAAAGGACGCGATTGGAGAAATTGCCAATATCAGTATGGGAACAGCTGCAACCACACTGTTTTCACTTGTAAATAGAAGAGTAGAGATTTCTACACCTGTTGTTTCTTTTTCAAATTGGGACAAGATTGTTGACGAGTACGAAAAGCCGTGCGTATTTATAAAAATCGGATACACACAGGGTTTGAACGGAAGCAATATCCTCGTCCTGAAAGAAAAGGATGTTAAGATTATAACAGACCTTATGATGGGTGGGGATGGAACAAATATAAATGGTGAGATTGGCGAGCTGCACCTTAGTGCTATCAGTGAGGCAATGAACCAGATGATGGGGTCTTCCGCTACATCTCTTTCATCTATGCTCAATCGCACTATCGATATCAGCCCGCCTATAGCAGAGGTTGTTGATTTGAAAAACACCTTAAACGAGGGCGAAATTGACAGCTTCCTGTCTGAAGAGTTTGTAAAGATTTCCTTCCGTATGGAGATTGGAGATCTTGTAGACAGTGAAATAATGCAGCTTTACCCGCCGACATTTGTTAAGGATATGTGTAAGGGGGTATCTCAGAATATGGAGCTTGATACACAAAGTGTGACAGAGGATGTTCCTCAAAGTTCAAACACCGCCACACAGGCTGCGCCTATACAACAGCCACAGGATGGTGGCAGCATGAATAATGCTTCCGCAAACAATCAGAGCATGATAAACGAAAATATGATGAATCCGAATATGAATAGTCAGAACATGATGAATCAGGGAATGATGAACCAGAATATGGGGGCACAGAATATGATGGGCAATCAGGTAAATGTACAGACTGCTCAATTCACCCCTTTTGGAGCCATGCCAAATCAGGCCTACCAGCCGGAAAACATTGATTTAATCATGGATGTCCCTCTTGAGGTGACTGTTGAGCTTGGCCGCACCAAAAAGTCTATTTCCGAGATACTTGATTTTGGCCCGGGCAAGATTATAGAGCTTAACAAGCTCGCGGGAGAGCCTATAGACATTCTTGTCAATGGCAAATATGTAGCTAAGGGTGAGGTTGTCGTAATTGAGGAAAGCTTTGGTGTGCGAATCACTGAGATAGTCAATTCAAAGATAAACACCGGAAAAACAAAATAGTGTCGGCTGATATTTAACCAATACAATACAGAGGAATTAAAATGATATTAGCAGCAACATCACTGGACAGCTTTGTCCAGCTTATCACAGTTTTAATAATTTTTGTTTTTGTGCTTATCCTGACGTATTTTACCACCAGATGGATGGCAGGCATCCAGAAGGGACGAAGCTTTAACAAGAATCTTAAAATTATTGAAACAATAAGTGTCGGAAACAATAAGATGATAAGTATTGTCGAAGCCGGCACCAAATATATCGTTGTTTCAATCGGGAAGGATGAAGTAAATTTTCTGACTGAGCTTAAGGAGGATGAATTAAAGGATTTATCATTTAAGGATCCTCAAAACATGACTCAGAATACGGAATCCTTTTCTGCGATTATGGATAAATTGAAAGAAAAGTACAGTAACAGGAGCAGACATGAATAAATTCATGAAGAAATTCAAGGCTGTATATTGCAAAGCGTCATTTATTTTTGCAATTGCAGTACTTACGGTAACAATTTCATTATGCATATTTTATCCTGACAGTGTAAATGCCAGTCAGACAGGCACAGCATCCGGTGGTATCAGCACAAATGATGTGACAAAGGATTTAGATGACGTTAAAAGTCTTGACAGTGGCGACAAGGATTTAGCCAATGCCACCTCTGACAGCACAAACGGTCTGAACATATATTACAACAATGAATCAGGCTCTCTGTCCACACCGGTCAGGATGTTTTTGGTGCTTACGGTATTGTCTTTAGCACCTTCTATTCTCATCATGCTGACTTCTTTTACAAGAATTATAATCGTACTGCATTTTGTCAGAACAGCTATCGGTACCCAGACAGCGCCGCCTAATCAGGTGCTTATCGGACTTGCCTTGTTTTTGACACTTTTTATTATGTGGCCAACATTTTCACAGATTAACGAAAAGGCTATAAAGCCCCTTGATGAGGGTAAAATCACACAGCAGGAGGCTATAAAGGAGGCTGAGGGACCCTTCAGGGAGTTTATGTATGGACAGACACAGACCAAGGATATAAAGCTGTTTGTGGATATCTCAGGAGAAGAGTACGATGACTATGATGATGTACCTTTTACAACACTTGTTCCTGCCTTTATACTTAGTGAGCTTAGAACAGCCTTTATATTGGGCTTTTTAATATATATTCCATTTATTGTAATAGATATGGTTGTTTCATCAGTGCTCATGTCAATGGGTATGATGATGCTTCCGCCGACTACCATCTCGATGCCGTTCAAGGTGCTTTTGTTTATCCTGGCGGATGGCTGGGATCTGGTTATTGGTAATCTGGTCAAGACGTTTTACTAGGAGGTGTACATATGATTACCCAGGAAGCTGTTTTAGATATTGCAAGAGAGGCAATTTATACTACAATCATTACATCGGCTCCGCTTTTGCTTATTTCACTGATTGTCGGACTTATAGTCAGTATATTTCAGACAGTTACGTCAATTCAGGAGCAGACACTTACCTTTGTGCCTAAGATTATTGCAATTTTTCTTGTAATGATGCTCTGTGGCTCATGGATGCTCGACACTATGTCCGGCTTCATGACTGATTTGTGGTCCAAATTCAGTTATTATATAAGCATGGGATAGGATGATATATGATTAATTATTCTTTTTCTATTGCGAATTTTGAATATTTTTTGCTGATTCTGGTGCGTATTGCATCGTTTGTGTACATAGCTCCGTTTTTTGGAGATAATGCGGTTCCGGCACGTGTCAAGACCGGCTTATCCGCCTTTGTTGCTTTGTTTATGTACAATATCATAGAAAGACCACAGCTTTCCTATGTCAGTGCAGTAGGTTTTGCTGTACTGGTCGTAAAAGAAGGAATTACAGGACTGCTCATAGGTTTTGCAGCCAATATATGTAATTCCATTGTTATTTTTGCGGGAAATCTGATTGATATGGATATCGGTCTGTCTATGGCTACGGAATTCAATCCATCTATGAATTCAGAGACAACTGTTACAGGTAACTTTTATTATTACGTAGTTCTTGTCCTGCTTCTTGTTTCTGATATGCACACGTATCTTATAAGAGCACTTTGTGACTCTTTTTCAGTTGTACCGCTTGGAGGGGCACAGTTTCAGTTTGACAATATGCTCTCCACAATGACTAAGTATATGGGTGATATGTTTGTAATTGGCTTCAGGATATTTCTTCCGGTCTTTGCGTGCATGATGATAATGAACTGTATACTTGGCATCATGGCAAAGGTCGCGCCTCAGATGAATATGTTCTCTGTAGGTATCCAGTTAAAAATTGTAGTCGGATTTATTGTATTATTTTTGATAGTATATCTAATTCCGAGCATTGCCAATTTTATTATTACAGAAATTAAGACTATGGTGGTTTCAATAATTGATGGAATGTACTGACAGCTTAGATAAATTTTCCAAATTGCATACAGTGATGCGCTACAATCTGCAATGGTTTGCACAGGATGGTGAGGGTGGCGAAAAAACAGAGCCGGCAACCGAAAAGAAGTTAAAGGATGCCAGAGAAGAGGGCAAGGTTGCAAAAAGCAAGGAGCTTACAGCTGCCTTTGATCTTATAGTTCTGTTTTTAGTATTAAAGATATTTATATCCTTTGTAGGTGGCAACCTGATTGGACTGTTTTCTATTGTATATAAGAAAATGCCTGACTTTTTAAAGGAGGCTCAGGAGCAGATTTCATCTGTTTCGGTATCACATTATTTAAACAATGTGATACTTCAGTTTTTATTAACTGTGCTGCCGTTTTTTGTTTTTGGAGTTGCAATCACGATACTTGTGAGTATCATTCAGGTCGGATTTAAAATATCCACTAAGCCGATGGCTCCAAAGCTTAGCAAGTTTAATCCTATAAACGGATTTAAGAGAATACTGTCTAAGGACTCCATTTTCGAGCTTCTTAAGTCTGTGCTAAAGGTTGGAATCATTATGTATGTGGCTTATTCATCGATTAAATCGCATCAGAATGATATATTTATACTCTATGAGCTTCCGCTCAAACAGGCAATAGTATTGATTGGGGATATCATCATAAATACCGGACTTAAGATCAGCATAGTCTATCTGATTGTCGGTATTGCTGACTTTGCTTACAATAAGCACAAGTTTAATGAGGATATGAAGATGACCAAGCAGGAGGTCAAGGATGAGTTTAAAAACACAGAGGGAGATCCTGCTATAAAGGGTCAGCAGCGTAAACGTATGCAGGAGGCTTCACAGCGAAGGATGATGCAGGATGTGCCAAAGGCTGATGTTGTCATCACCAACCCTACCCACTTTGCTGTTGCCGTAAAATACGATGCACAAAAAAATGAGGCTCCTGTCGTTGTTGCAAAGGGTCAGGATTATGTGGCACAGAAAATAAAGGAAATAGCAAGAGACAATAATATACGTATAGTCGAGAATAAACCTCTTGCACGAATGCTTTTTCATAATGTGGATCTTGGAGCTGAGATACCGCCTGAGCTTTACCAGTCGGTTGCGGAAATACTTGCTATGATTTACAGGGAAAATAATTAATCCAATATATTATTATAAAACTAAAAGATAAATACGGACTTTATTTATATATGCAGTCCGTGATTTAACGGAAAGGAGGAATAGAATATGTTAAAAAAGACAGATTTAGGTGTTGGAGTATATCTGTTATGTGCTGTTTTATTTTTTATCATACCTATTCCGTCATTCCTTTTAGATATTATGCTTGCATTCAATCTTTCAATAGCACTCATAATACTTTTTAAGGTGCTGTTTGTAAAAGAAGTGCTTGATATGTCATTTTTCCCGACACTCTTACTGTTTACGACCATATTCAGGATTTCACTTAATGTCTCATCTACCAGACTTATTTTATCAACCGGAAATCCGGGTGTTGTTGTAAATGTGTTCGGTCAGTTCGTCGGTGGCGGTAATTTAGTAATCGGTGCAATCGTTTTTATAGTGCTTATTATCATCCAGTTTGTTGTTATCAACAAAGGATCTGAGCGTGTTGCTGAGGTAACTGCGCGATTCACGCTCGATGCGATGCCCGGTAAACAGATGGCAATCGATGCTGACTTAAACACCGGTGCCATCACTGACAAGGAGGCAAAGGCCCGCCGTGATAAAATCCAGAAGGAATCAAGCTTCTACGGAGCTATGGATGGTGCTACAAAGTACGTAAAGGGAGATGCAACAGCAGGTATTATCATTACTCTTATCAATCTGGTTGGCGGTACCGTCATGGGCGTTATGTTTCAGGGACTTGATGCAAATGAGGCCATACAAAAGTTTGGTCTGCTCACAATCGGAGACGGACTTGTATCACAGATACCGTCGTTACTTATTTCACTTTCAACCGGTATTCTTGTTACAAAGGGCTCCAATGAAAATGATTTTTCCGGTGAGCTTTTAGGTCAGCTCTTTGGCACAGCCAAGGTGCTTTATATTGTATCAATTGTGCTTGTGGTTTTAGGTGTGCTCACACCGCTTCGCAATGAGTGGTGGCTTTTCATAGGACTTGCAGTTGCTTTCTTTGTAACAGCTAAAAATCTGGATAAAAAGGCCGGTGTTGAGAGCATTGAGGACGAAACCGCCCAGGCTGAAAGTGATGCCGAGGAAATACGAAAGCCCGAAAATGTCGTTTCACTGCTGCAGGTTGATCCTATTGAGCTTGAGTTCGGCTACGGTATCATACCTCTTGCCGATGTGAATCAGGGCGGAGATCTGCTTGATAGAGTTGTAATGATAAGACGACAGATTGCTTTAGAGCTTGGAACTGTCGTACCTATCATACGATTAAGGGATAATATACAGCTTAATCCCAATCAGTATATCATCAAGATAAAGGGCATACAGGTGACAGAGGGTGAGATACTGTTTGATCACTACATGGCTATGAATCCGGGCTATGTGGAGGAGGAGATAACAGGTATTCCTACCTTTGAGCCTTCATTCCATCTTCCGGCCATATGGATTACGGAAAGTCAGAGAGAGCGTGCTGAGAGTCTTGGATATACGGTTGTTGACCCGCCATCCATCATAGCAACGCATCTGACTGAGGTTATCAGATCTCATATTGCAGAGCTTCTCACCAGACAGGATGTACAGAATCTGGTCAACAATCTCAAGGAGTCAAATCCTGTCATTGTGGACGAGCTTATACCGAAGCTGCTTGGTCTTGGTGAGATTCAGAAGGTGCTTCAGAATCTTTTGGGCGAAGGAATTTCTATCAGGGATCTGCTTACAATTTTTGAGACACTTGCCGATCATGCACAAACCACCAGAGATACAGATGTACTTACCGAATATGTGCGTCAGGGCTTAAAGAGAGCCATATCAAGCAAGTATTTTCCTGCAAATGAGACCACAAGCGTCGTCACACTTGACCCTTCTGTGGAGCAGGAAATTATGTCATCTGTCAAACAGACAGAGCAGGGCTCTTACCTTTCCCTTGATCCAGACAGGATAAAGGCTATCATAAAATCTGTCGAAACTGAAATTGGTAAGTTGGAAAGTTTGGGAAAGAGTGCTATTATTATTACATCTCCAATTGTTAGAATGTACTTTAAGAAAATGACTGAGGACTATTTCAAGGATCTCATTGTATTGTCCTACAATGAGGTGGAATCAAATGTAGAGCTTCAGTCGGTAGGAATGGTGACTGCATAAATGACTATTAACAAATTCACTGGAAAAACAAAAGAAGAAGCGATTGAATGTGCAAAGCAGGCCTTTGGCCCAAATGCTGTGATTATGAATATCAAGGAGATTAAGCCAAAGGGATTATTTGGTATATTCAAAAGCTCAACCTATGAGGTGACTGCGGCTATGGATGAAAAAAAACAGACACAGACAATAACGGCCTCGCAGCTTGCAAGGACTACACTTCCTGGTAAAATTGATTACAAGGCAGATGAAGAGATAAAGATGCCTTCATTTGCTGCAAAACCTGCACCTGAGACCTTAAAGCCTTCCCCTGCACCGGCAGTCCCGAAGACGGCTGAGCAGACCGGCGATATTGAAAAGGAAATAAAGGAGCTTGATTCCATTGCCAAAATGATGGAAAGCACATTTGATAAGCCTCAAAAAAATGAAACATCAAAGCCTCAGAGTGCACAGGAGCTTAAATTTGTGCGCATTTTATACAAGACACTGCTCGATAATGAGGTGGATGAGAAATATATCAATCAGATTCTGGATGAAATCGAGAAATTCTTACGTCCCGGCAACAGTCTTGATGTGATTCTGTCCAATGTATACCAGAAGCTCATTTTAAGATTCGGGCAGCCTGACACTATAAAGGTAAACGGTAAAAAACCAAGAGTTGTTTTCTTTGTCGGACCGACAGGTGTCGGAAAGACAACCACAATTGCTAAAATTGCTTCAAAATTCAAGGTGAATTATAATAAAAACATTGCATTTATCACAGCAGATACATACAGGATAGCCGCAACAGATCAGCTGCGCACATTTGCAAATATTCTGGATACACCTATGTCTGTCATTTACACTGCCGCAGAGTTAAATAATGCAGTGGCTGAATATGAGCAGGCAGATGTGATTTTTGTTGATACAGCCGGCTTTTCCCATAAGAACGAGACACAGCGAAGTGATATGAGAGCGCTTCTTGCAGGTCTTTCACCTGAATATGAGAAGTCGGTATATCTCGTTTTAAGTGCAACAACCAAGTACAGGGATCTTATATCTATAATTGATTCATATAAGGATATTGCCGATTACAAGCTTATATTTACAAAGCTTGATGAAACCTCATCATACGGCAATCTTTTAAATATAAAGCTGTACTCAGATGCCGGTATATCATACGTGACCAATGGACAAAATGTTCCGGATGATATTGAGGTATTTGATACACAAAAGATTGTCAAACAATTACTGGGAGGCAGACAATAATGGACCAGGCACAGCAGCTTAGAAATGTCATTAAGCAGCGTAATCAAAATTACATAGAACCGGCCCGTGTTATTACCATTACAAGTGGCAAGGGTGGCGTAGGCAAGTCCAATACCTCTGTCAATCTGGCAGTCTGGCTCAGCAGACTCGGCAAGAGAGTGATTATTTTTGATGCTGATTTCGGCCTCGCCAATGTAGAAGTGATGTTTGGAGTCATTCCTAAGTACACTCTTGCTGATGTGATATATGAAAATCAGACGATAAAGAGCATCATATCAAACGGACCTTTGGGCATTGATTTTATCTCAGCCGGCTCAAGTGTTGTAGGACTTAATAACCTAAACCACGAACAGATTCATTTCATTGTCTCTGCAATAAATGAGTTAAACAGCATGTACGATTTTATAATAATTGATACCGGCGCAGGAGTATCTGAGCAGGTCATGGAATTTGTTGCGGCCAGTAACGAAATTGTGCTGGTTACAATCCCTGAACCGACCTCCATCACTGATTCATATTCATTGCTTAAAGCACTGTATAAGCGGCCTGATTTTGATCCGTCAAAAGCATGCATACGTGTTATATCCAACAGGGCTGCGTCAAAAGAGGATGGCAGTATAGTGTTCAACAAGATTAATTCCGTTGTTATGCAATTCTTAAACGGAAGCCTCGAGTATCTGGGATATGTGCCGTCTGATACAATGGTTGAAAAGGCTGTCAGGCAGCAGAAGATACTTTCAATTTATGATCCAACCTCAAAGGCTGCACGGTCATTTGAAGAAATTGCAAAAAGACTTTTGGATAATGAGTCCGCTGCTTTGGAAGAGAAAAGAACAATCTCACATATTTTTTCAAATTTTTTTAACAGAAAGCAATAGTTAATTTAAGAGGAAGACATATGGACTATACAAGTTTGATTTTTCCGGGTGACAAAATTGATATCCTTGCATCCGGGTTATCCGATAACAGCACATCATATAAGAGCAGCTTTTCTGACAATCTGACAGACAGCAGGTGGGAGATAACGATGCCTGTTGACAACGGCAGAGTGGTTTTATTTCAGCTGGGCATGCAATTTGATTTTATAGTATATACCCAAAATAAAACCATACTAAAAAGCGCTGCTATAGTCAGACAGCGTTATCGTAAAGGAAATATGTATTTTCTTGCCATAGAGCTCACAAACAATCTGGAAAAGATTCAAAGGCGTCAGTTTTTCAGGCTTCCGTGTACTATAGACATGAGCTTTTATGAGGTCAGATATGACGATAAAGCTGAGAGTGAGTCTGAGTTTTGTAAAAGCATGTATAAAAATCATGCAATAAACAGCAAAAATATGCAGACCGTCAAGTCTGTTATCCTTGATATAAGCGGCGGTGGCATCAGATTTTCTCTGCGCACACCTCTGGAGGAGGGGGCATATTTCATGGCACAGTTTTCTTTAGCGCTTGAAGAAAGCACACAGCAATTCAATATCGTCTGTAAGGTAATAAACTGTACTCCGGCTTTGGACCATACAGACAGATATTTTGCACGCTCAAAGTTTATTTTTGACCGCATGGCAGAACGGGAGAAAATAGTCAGATTTGTGTTTGAGGAAGAAAGACGCATACGAAGAAGGGAAATGGAGTAATAATATGAAGTCTAACATTTTAATAGTTGATGATTCTGCACTCCTGAGAAGGGTTGAGTGTGATATAATCAATTCAGACAATAAATTACAGGCAACTGATACATGTAAGGATGGACTTGAAGCGCTTGAAAAGCTCCGTACACAAAAGTACGATGCTGTTATTCTTGACATAAATATGCCGAGGATGAATGGACTCGAGCTGCTTTCACATCTGCAGAAGGAGAGCATAAAAACACCTGTAGTGGTGGTTAGCACTCTGACCGTCAAGGGTGCAGATGAAGCCATCAAATCGTTAGAGCTTGGTGCCTTTGATTTCGTCACAAAACCAAACAATATCATAGAGGCAAAGGGAAATCAGTTTAAGGAAACTTTACTAAAGGTTGTACAAGCTGCCATAAGAACCGCAACTGTCCATAGTGCTTCACGCAATGTCACAGCTGTTGAAAAGAAAGCCGGTGCTATTGTAAACAAACACAAGGCAACAGGCAGCAATAAAATCGTTGCAATTGCATCATCTACAGGTGGTCCAAAGGCACTGCAGAGTGTGATACCGTTTCTTCCGGCCGATCTTTCAGCACCGGTTGTTTTAGTACAGCATATGCCTGCCGGCTTTACAAAGAGCATGGCTGAGCGCCTTAATGAGTTAAGTCAGGTTCAGGTGAAGGAGGCTTCAAACGGTGAGGTGCTTAAAAACGGAGTAGTGTATATAGCTCCGGGCGGTACACATATAGCTGTAAAGAAATCAGGTGCTTCACACGTTATATCATTTAATGATATGCCACCTATCGGAGGACTAAAGCCTTGTGCCAATATCATGTTCGATTCACTAACATCCTCTAATTATGATGAGGTTGTTTGTGTTGTACTTACAGGTATGGGTGCAGACGGCACGAACGGCATTCTTTCACTTGGCAAATCAAAGCCTATCTATGTCATTGCACAGGACGAGAAATCAAGTGTGGTGTATGGCATGCCAAGAGCTATCTATGAGGCAGGTGTGGTTGATGAAGTCGTTACATTATCAGATGTTGCCAAAGCTATCACAAAAAATGTGGGGGTAAAATAAAATGGATGTTAGCCAGTATCTAGAAATTTTTATTGATGAAAGTTCAGAGCATATTCAGACCTTATCTGACTGTATCATGACTCTTGAGCAGGAGCCGGAAAACAAAGACACTATAAATGAGATTTTCCGTGCGGCTCACTCCTTAAAGGGTATGGCAGGTACAATGGGCTTTAAGCGCATGCAGCACCTTACCCATGATATGGAAAACGTATTTCAGGAGGTCAGAAGCGATAAAATAAAAGTGGACAGCTCAATGATTGATCTGCTCTTTAAGTGTCTTGACGCTATAGACAGCTATGTCGAGAATATCAAATCCACATCTGATGAGGGTACCGATGACAATGAGGTTATCATAAAGGAGCTCAACGATTTTATTGCAAAAGCAAACGGACAGCCTGTAAGCAAACAGGCTGAGGCTCAGGAAACAGTGAATGAAGCAAAAACACAGGCTTCATCAGATGCTTCTCCAAACGTACTTGATACAATCGAACTGACAAATAACGAGAAAAATCTAATTGACGAGGCAATTTCAGCAGGACTTAAAATATACGGCATGACAGTTACAGTAGCAAGCGACTGTCTGCTCAAGGCTGCAAGGGCTTTTCTTGTTTTCAGGGCAGTTGAGGAGCTGGGACAGATTGTGGTTTACAGACCAAGCTCACAGGATATTGAGGACGAGAAATTTGATTTATCGTTCAGCTTTTATGTTGCATCCGGCGAGTCCTTTGATAAATTAGAGCATGCAGCCTCAAACGTATCTGAGATAGATAAGGTTTTCGGAAAAGAGATCACTGAGTTTCACATAGAGGGTGAAGCTGAGCAGACAGCACAGGCTTCTGAAGAGACACAAAAGGCTTCCGAGGAAAAGAAAGAGGAAAAGGCTCCGGCAGCAAAGACCGAGACTGCAAAGCCAAAGGCATCAAATGACTCTCAAAAGCAGGCAGTTTCTCACAAAAAAGCTACTACAAGCAGAACTGTCAGAGTAGATATCGAAAAGCTTGATATGCTTATGAATCAGGTATCTGAGCTTATTATTGCAAAGAACTCTCTTGTAGCCATGAGCTCATCTGATGGAGAAAACAATAATAACCAGTCATTCCATGAACAGATTGAGTATCTGGAAAGAATCACAACCAATCTTCATGAATCTGTCATGAAGGTACGAATGGTTCCTATTGAAAGTGTTACACAGAAATATCCTAGAATGATAAGAGATCTTTCCCGTACTCTGAATAAGAAGATGAATCTTGTCATAACCGGTGAAGATACCGAGCTGGACCGTACAGTTGTTGATCAGATAGGAGATCCTCTGCAGCATCTGCTTAGAAACAGTGCTGACCATGGACTTGAAAGCAATGAGGTCAGACTTGAGCGCGGAAAGCCTGAGGTAGGTACTATTTTCCTGAATGCATACCAGGAGGGCAACAACGTAGTCATAAAGGTTGGTGACGATGGAAACGGAATCAATACCGAAGCCGTAAAGGCCAAGGCTATAGAGCGTGGCATAGTGACAGCTGAACAGGCTGAAAATCTATCTCAGAAGGATATCATCAACTTCCTTTTCATGCCAAGCTTTTCAATGGCAAAGCAGATTACCGATATCTCCGGACGAGGAGTTGGTCTTGATGTTGTTAAATCCGGCATTGAACAGCTGGGTGGTGATGTATCGGTTTCAACCGAGCTTGGTAAGGGTACTACATTTACTGTACGTCTTCCTCTTACACTTGCAATCATTCAGGCTCTCATGGTCGAAATCCGTGATGAAATATATGCCATCGCACTTGGTTCTATCTCAAATATAGAGGATATTCCTGTAAAGGATATCAAATATGTACAGGCCAAGGAGGTTATCCACCTGCGTGGAAGCGTTATTCCAATCATCCGCCTCGACAAGATGCTTGACATTGAGCCAAAGGAGCAGGAGCCGGATCATCTTACTGTAGTAATTGTCCAAAAGGGAGATCAGCAGGCAGGTCTTGTGGTTGACAATCTAATCGGACAGCAGGAGATTGTAATCAAGTCTTTAGGAAAATACATAAACGGCAACAAGCTTATCAGCGGAGCGACAATACTTGGAGATGGTGATGTAGCTTTGATACTTGATGTAAATACACTTATGTAATGGAGGGGAAGTACATGCCAGACAATGAATTTGATATACAGGAAAAAGAAACAAAGCAATATATTTCAGTCAAAATAGGCGAAGAAAAATTCGGAATTGATATAGGCTATGTTGATAATATCGTCAGAATGCAAAAGATTACAAGAGTGCCAAAGGCGCAGAAGTACTTTAAGGGTATCATAAATCTGCGTGGAGATATCGTTCCGGTAATGAGTGCCCGTATAAAAATGGGACTGGACGATGATGTATATACATCATCAACCAGAATAATTATCCTAAAGCTCGAGGAAAAGGGCGAGATAGGTCTGATTGTCGATGAGGTTTGTGAAGTTGTCACACTTGTGGTTGACGAAATAGACAAGCCTAATATTGATGCTTCATCTACAGGGAAGGAGCTGTTTATAAACGGTATAGGTAAAAACGGAGATGAACTGATTTCTCTGTTTGAAATAGGCTCAATCGTCACAGATAAGGACAATAACTGATTTGAAGCAGTGTATAGTGAGGTGTGAAAGCCTCACTATATAAGTTTTAATAAATAAAAGGGTGAATACGATGAGTGAATTTTCTTTAGATAATGTCAATTCGATGTATATGGATGTCCTTAAGGAAATCGGAAATATAGGTGCCGGCAATGCCACAACAGCGATTGCCGGCATGCTTGGCACTACCATGAAAATGGAGGTTCCGAGAGTTCTGTTAATGGATGCGACAAAGCTGGGAGATGCCATATGTCCGGAGGAAGAGACAATAGTTGGTATATTTCTTGAGGTTACCAACGATATCTCAGGCAGTATGATGTTTCTCATGAAGCTTCCTGCAGCACACTTTCTGGTAAATAAGCTGATGGGCAGACCACAGGACTATAATGAGCCGTTTGACGAGATGGATCTATCTGCCATGAAGGAGATAGGAAACATAATAGCAGGCGCATATTTGTCAGCACTTTCAACCATGACAAATCTTACGATTCTGCCTTCTGTTCCATATATTGCCGTAGATATGGCGGCTTCCATATTAAGTGTGCCGGCAATTCAGTTTGGACAATACGGTGACAATGCACTTTTTATAGAAACGGAGTTTGGTGATGATATAATGATGAACGGATACTTTATCCTTATGCCTGATCCGGATTCATATGATAACATTTTATCGGCTTTAGGAATTAGTATTTAGGAGAATCTATATGGCAAGTACTATTAAAGTATCAATGGCAGACCTTAAGGTTGCCAAAGCCCCTGATTCTCTGACCACACTTGGACTTGGTTCATGCATTGGACTTACACTTTATGATCCGGTTTCAAAAATCGGCGGGCTTGTACACTATATGCTGCCTGACAGCACCAAACTCAGAAATAATACAAATATAGCCAAGTTTGGTGATACCGGAATCAGGGAGCTTTATAATCAAATGATAAGCAATGGGGCAAATCCCAGACGTATGGTTGCAAAGATTGCCGGTGGAGCTAAGATGTTCGAGATGTCAGGCAATTCTACAATCGGAAATGTGGGGGATCGCAATACAGATATGGCAAAGCATGTGCTTTCTGAGCTTAAAATTCCTCTTAAGGCACAGGATACCGGTCTCAATTACGGAAGAACTGTTATACTTGACTGTGAAACCGGTGACTATATCATCAAAGCAGTCGGAAAAGAGCAAAAGGTGATTTAACATGAAGAATAATTTATTACCATCTCTTGTTATGCTTTTAGCAGGCTTCGTATGCAGTATTATATCCCTGCGGCAGAAGGTTGATCTGATGAGCTTTACCACAAGACTTTTAGCTGTGCTTGTGGTATTCTATATAATCGGAGCAATACTTAAAGCTGTTTTAAGCTGTGCTTTTAAGGCGATGGAAGACAGACAAAGTAAAGCAGAGGCGAATGAAGCACAGCCGGATGATTCAATAGCCTTGGATAACGATAATGACGATGATAAGCAAAACGGCTAGCTGCAGAATAATAAACTGATAAACAGGGGGCATAATGAAAGCTATAGAAAAGGAAAAGCTGTGGGAGGAATATCAAAAGAATCCCACTCCTAAGCTACGGGAACAGCTCATAATAGAATATGCACAGCTTGTCAGGCTTGTGGCAGGACGCCTCAGTATGTATCTGGGGCATAATGTGGAGTATGATGACCTGGTAAGCTATGGGATATTTGGCCTCATTGATGCCATAGACAAGTTTAATCTTGAAAAAAATGTCAAATTTGAGACATATGCAAGTCTGAGAATCCGCGGATCCATACTTGATCAGATAAGGAAAATGGACTGGATTCCAAGAACAGTCAGACAAAGACAAAGAAAAATAGACGAGGCAATAAAGAACATAGAGCTGCGTACAGGCAAAACAGCAAATGATACCGATCTGGCAAAGGAGCTTTCTATCTCAGAGGATGAGCTTTGCAGCTGGCAATCACAGCTTAAAGTAACAAATATAGTATCTCTCGACGAATTTGAAGAGGCAGGCCCTGAGCCTGTCGTGGATGCTGTACACAATTCACATTATGCACAGCCTGAGGATATTATTACACAGGAGGAGCTGAAAACAATGCTTGTTAAGTCGCTTGACAATCTGACCGAGAAGGAGCGAAGGGTTATTGAATTATACTATTATGAGGATCTTACCCTCAAAGAAATAAGCAATATCCTCGAGGTTTCAGAATCAAGAGTATCACAGCTTCACACAAAGGGACTGATTAAAATGCGTAAGGTCATGGGCCCTTATATGAATATACTTACAAACGCATAAGAGTGCAGAGGTTTATATGACAACATTAGAAATAACTCTCATCATCATAGGTGTTGTTTTTCTTATAGGAAGCTTTATGGTAAATGACAAGCTTTCGCATAAGGATTTAGACAAAATAGCAGATATGAGTGCTGAGGAATTAAAAATAATAACTGAAAAAGAAGTTACTGCAGCCAAAAAGGACTTAAGTGATGCCTTGGACGAGGAAATAACACAAAAACAGGATGAGACAAAGCGAAGTCTTGAAAAGGAAGCAAATTCCAAAATATTGGCGATAAATGAATATTCCGATACAGTGCTTGATTCGATAAACAAGGCTCACAATGAAATAATGTTTTTATACAGTATGCTAAATGACAAGCATGATGAGCTTACACAACTTTCAGGCGATATTGAAAAAGCATCATCAAGACTTAGAAGCTCCTTTGAGCCTCTTTCTGCTGACTCTGAAAAGAGGGCTGAAAAACCGGCTATAGCCGTACAAAAGCCGGCAGAGCCTAAGCCCGGCACAATGCAGCAGGATACAAAGCCTGCCATGAAGCAGATGACAGGTATAGATATTTCCGGTGTCAAAAGAACCCAGCCTGCCGAAGCTGTCCGTGTGTCAGAGATAAAAGCAACAGCTGCACCGGCTGCCGCAGCCCCTATATCGGTCGAAGCCTCTGATGCTGCTTTGGGTACACCCGCAGGCAGCAATGCAAACGCTGATATAATAAACCACACACATGAAATCCTTAAGCTTTATAAGGCCGGCAAGAGCAATGTAGAGATAGCAAAGCTTTTGTCTCTTGGTACCGGAGAGGTAAAGCTTATAATAGATTTATATAAAGAGGGCAAATAAAGTGAGATTAAAATACTATTTGCGAGGACTTGGTCTTGGTATTATTTTTGCGGTAATAATCATGACGATTGGTTTTCACGGCAATAAGCAGTCCATGTCTGATACAGAAATAATAGAAAAAGCCAAAACACTTGGTATGGTTGAGGCAAAGAAGTCTTCCGGGACAGTTGCAGACGAATATAATAGTGAAAAAACAGACTCATCTGCCGCAAATTCCGACGATTCTTCCCAAAAAGCTGAAGCTGAACAGGACAGCCAGATGCAGGACAGCCAGACCACGCAGGAGGACACACAGCAGGAAGCTGTAGTTCCGGCGGCAGATGCACAGCCTGAGACTGTTACACCACAGGATACTGCCGCTACAACATACACCATTACGGTAACAAGGCAGGACACCTGCCGTACCATTGCGGAAAAGCTTAAAGCTTTAGGGCTTGTGGATGATGCTGAACAATTTCGCATTTATATGGGACAAAAGGGAGCTGATCATTTTATAGCAGATGGTGATCATTCAATCCCGCAGGGGGCATCATATGATGACATAATCACAATTCTGACACAGAAATAAATTTTTTACTTGCATATAAGCCTTTGGTATGTTATAATTCCAAAGGCTTAAATACTATAAAGCACGTGTGTGGATGATCGCCGGTGCCGGATAACGCTTACCGGTGGCTGATCTAATTGGAAACACACGGAAGATTAATAACCAAACGGAGGTAAATAAAATGAGCGTAATTTCAATGAAACAGTTACTCGAGGCAGGTGTTCATTTCGGACATCAGACAAGAAGATGGAACCCTAAAATGGCTCCTTACATCTACACAGAGCGTAATGGTATCTACATCATCGACTTACAGAAGTCTGTAGGAAAGGTTGATGAGGCATATGATGCAGTATCTGATATCGCTGCTCAGGGTGGTACAATCCTTTTCGTAGGTACAAAGAAGCAGGCTCAGGATGCTATAAAGACTGAGGCAGAGCGTTGCGGTATGTACTATGTAAACGAGAGATGGTTAGGTGGAATGCTTACAAACTTCCGCACAATCGAGAGCCGTATTGCAAGACTTAAAGCTATCGAGACAATGGCAGAGGATGGCACATTCGATGTTCTTCCTAAGAAGGAAGTTATCGCACTCAAGAAGGAGTGGGATAAGCTTGAGAAGAACCTTGGCGGAATCAAGGATATGAAGAGAATCCCTGATGCAATCTTCGTAGTAGATCCTAAGAAGGAGCGTATCTGTATTAAAGAGGCTCAGGCACTTGGAATCACTCTTATCGGTATCGCTGATACAAACTGTGATCCTGACGAGTTAGATTATGTTATCCCTGGAAATGATGATGCTATCAGAGCCGTTAAATTAATCGTATCTAAGATGGCAGATGCTGTTATCGAGGCAAAGCAGGGAGCTGAGGAAGAGGTTACTGCTGAGGAAGCTTCTGAAGAGACAGTTGAGGAATAAAACAGATTAATATCGGAGGATAATCAAATGGCTATTACAGCAGGTATGGTAAAAGAGCTGCGTGAAATGACAGGCGCAGGTATGATGGACTGCAAAAAGGCTTTAACAGAGACAAACGGTGATATGGATGCCGCTGTTGAGGTATTAAGAAAAAGCGGTGCAGCTAAGATGGAAAAGAAGCAGAGCAGAATTGCCGCTGAGGGAATTGCACGTGTTGCCGTAAACGGAAACGTTGCAGTTGTAGCAGAGGTTAACTCTGAGACAGATTTCGTTGCTAAGAACGAGACATTCCAGGAGTTTGTTCAGACTGTAGCTGATACAGCACTTGCTTCTGATTTAAATGGTGGTGCAAACGGAGAGGATATCGATGCTCTTCTTGCAACAAACGGACTTAGCGAGCTTCTTGTAGAGAAGACAGCTACAATCGGAGAGAAGTTATCTGTTCGTAGATTTGCAAAGGTTACAGGTGATGTTGTTACATCTTACATCCATGGTGGTGGAAGAATCGGTGTTATCATTGCAGCAAATGGTGCAACAGATGATGCAGCTAAAGAGGCAATCACAAATATCGCTATGCAGGTTGCAGCTATGAACCCACAGTACATCAGCAGAAACGATATCTCTGATGATGAGCTTGCAAAGCTTAGAGAGATTACTGTTGACAGTGCATTAAATGATGCTACAACTCTTCCAAAGCCTATTCTCAACAAGTTAATTGACAAGGCTATTAATGAGAAGCTTTGGAGCGATGATGATATCAACAACTTCAACGAGCACAAGAACAACATGAACTATGTATGGAACTTCTTATCAGATGCTGCTAAGGCAAAGCTTGGTGAGCTTGCTATGGCAGACAAGGAGTCTATCGCAGCTGAGAAGATGTTCAACGGACTTGTTGAGGGTCGTGTATCAAAGCAGTTAAAAGAGATTTGTCTTCTTGATCAGACATATGTTAAGGCAGAGGATGGAAAGCAGTCAGTTGCAAAGTATCTTGAGTCTGTTTCTAAGGATCTTACAATCACCGAGATGGTTCGTTTCGAGGTAGGTGAGGGTATGGAGAAGAAGCAGGAGGATTTCGCTGCTGAGGTTGCTGCCCAGATGGCTGGAGTCTAAACTGTATCTTTATACTGATTAAACGAATGCTGTTCCGCAAAAGTTTAAATTTTAAACTTTTGCGGAATTTTTTTATCTTTACAAGATATAAAAATATGGTAAAATAGTTAAAGGAAACAAAATCACTCATAATGGGAGACGCATATGGACTCAAGGGATAATGAATTAGCCAGACAGCAGCAGGAGCGTCGTAAACGTGTGAGCCGGATTAAGACAAGTATTATTATGACTATAGCAATATGGATGGCAATATCTATCCTCGCCATAGTTGTACTGGGCATCATGGTCGTAAAACTGAATTCGAGAATATACAAGCTCGAGCTGCAGTTAAACACAGCCATATCAAGCACAGTTCCTGATACGGAGTCTGATGATGGTGACACCGCTTCTGATGATGAAAACTCTGGCGCGAAAACTCAGGCTGTTGTAAAACAGCTTGAGTCAGAAGACAACGTGTATCATGATGGGGATACAAGAAAGGTATATCTTACCTTTGATTGTATTCCCGGTGATAACACCGGGGCTATTTTAGATGCGCTGGCCAAATGTGGCGTTAAGGCCACATTCTTTGTAACAGCAGATACCTCCGGCAAGTATGATGATGTCTATAAGCGTATAGTGCAGGACGGCCACACTATTGCGATGGCTTCCTACAGTAATTCATACAGTAAGATTTATGAATCCACAGAGGCATTTACCGATGACCTGACACAGATTTGTGATTATATTACTAATCTGACCGGAGCAGCACCGGATATTTATCGTTTTCCCGGTGGCAGCATGAACCAGATTAGCAATGTAGACATGGTTGAGCTTGTAAAGATACTCAATTCGAAGCATATCACATACTTTGACTGGAATGTCAATTCTGGTGATACGGCAGACAATTGCAGTGTCGATGATATTGTCAATAATGTCACCTCAGGTATTGCCAAATATGACAATTCAGTTGTGCTATTACATGATGATTCAAACCGATCAACCACGGCAGAGGCTATTGAGCCGCTTGTTGAAAGCATAAAAGCGCAGGGTGCCGAAATATTGCCGATTGATAACAATACATATAAAGTTCAATATATCAAATCAGATACTGTTGGATAAGATAATAAATGGAGGAAATATTCATGGGATTATTCAAAGAATTTAAGGATGATTTTTCGCAGGCAGTAAACGAGCTTGTACCCGGAGATGTGCCTGAGAGGGAAGTAGAGCCAAAGGCTCAGACAGCGGACAACCTTGTAGTAGATACTATAGGTGAGAATGTTGACGTTGCATCAGAGCTTTCAAAGCTCGACGGATTACTTGAGCATGTCGAGGAGCAGCCACAGGAGACAGCTGTACCTAGACCAACTCCAAGCGAGAATTTCGCAGAGCAGACAATCAATACACAAAAAGAGGAGCAGATACTACCAATGAATGAGATACCACAGCCAGTAAGCACACAGCCAGTTAACAACAACGTTTTATCAGGAAATGTACAGGATGAGACATCTGTCATCACAGCAAGCACTGTACTCACAGGTGATATGCAGTCATCAGGATCCTTTGATATTCAGGGAACAATCAACGGAAACGTTATGTGTAATGGCAAGATTGTTGTTACAGGAACAATCAACGGTAACACAAATTCATCAGAGTTTTTCGCAGATGTAGCAAAGGTTGAGGGTGAAATTGCTTCAACAGGAACTGTTAAGATAGGTGCAGGATCTGTTATTATCGGCAATATCTCTGCAGCTTCAGCAGTTATTGCAGGCGCTGTAAAGGGTGATATTGATGTTCAGGGACCTGTTGTAGTAGATACTTCTGCAGTTATCATGGGTAATATCAAGTCACGTTCAGTACAGATTAACAACGGTGCCGTTATCGAGGGCTTCTGTTCTCAGACATACGCTGATATCGATGTTCAGGGACTTTTCGAGGGTAAATAAATATGAGTAGAATATTATTAAAATTAAGTGGTGAGGCACTTGCCGGTGATAAGCACCACGGCTTTGACGAAGCAACAGTCATTGAAGTTGCAAAACAGGTTAAACAGATTGTTGATAATGGTACACAGGTAGGTATTGTTATCGGTGGTGGTAACTTCTGGAGAGGCAGAACAAGTGAGACCATCGACCGCACAAAAGCTGACCAGATAGGCATGCTCGCTACAGTTATGAACTGCATTTATGTATCTGAGATTTTCAGATATGTCGGAATGAAGACAGCGGTTCTCACTCCGTTTGAGTGTGGCAACATGACAAAGCTTTTCTCTAAGGACAGAGCAAACAAGTATTTCGCACATGATATGGTTGTTTTCTTTGCCGGTGGCACAGGTCATCCTTATTTTTCAACAGACACAGCCACAGTGCTTCGTGCCATTGAGATTGAGGCAGATGGTATTTACCTTGCCAAGGCTATTGACGGAGTATATGACAGTGATCCAAAGACCAATCCTGCTGCAAAGAAGTATGATGAGCTTTCAATCGAAGAGGTTGTTGAGAAGAAGCTCGCAGTAGTAGACCTCACAGCGTCTATCATGTGCCTTGAGAACAAGATGCCTATGTATGTATTCGGACTCAATGAGGAAAACAGCATTGTAAATGCTCTTACAGGCAAATTCAACGGTACAAAGGTTACTGTATAGTAAATTGCATATAATGCATATCAGGAGGATAATATGGATTCAAGATTAAACCCTTTCCAGGATAAAATGGAAAAAACATTAAATAATCTCGAGGAAGAGTATGCAGGCATCCGTGCAGGAAGAGCCAATCCACATATTCTTGACAAGCTTCGTGTAGATTATTACGGCACACCTTCACCAATTCAGAGTGTAGCCAATGTAAGTGTTCCGGAGCCTAGAATGATTCAGATTCAGCCATGGGAGGCTTCTATGGTTAAGGAGATTGAGAAAGCAATCAACTGCTCTGACATCGGAATCAATCCTACAAACGATGGAAAGCTTATCAGACTTGTTTTCCCTGAGCTCACAGAGGAGAGACGTAAGGAGCTTGCAAAGGACATCAAGAAAAAGGGTGAGGAAGCTAAGGTTGCTGTCCGCAATATCAGAAGGGATGCAATCGACAGCATCAAGAAGACCGGCAAAGAGGAGGGCATTTCAGAGGACGAGATTAAAGGCCTTGAGGATGATGCTCAAAAGCTTACCGACAAGTTTGTTGCAAAGGTTGACGCCGCGGTTGATGCAAAATGTAAAGAGATACTTACTGTATAGTATTTATATCACGTATACAAACAAGGGACATGTTATTCGTGTCCCTTATTTACTTATTCCCGTTTTTACTGTTTACACCTAATAATGTGACCAGCAAAGATTACAGCATATTTAGTAACTTTCTGGTAACTATTCAGAACCATTGAGAACAAAAAGCTGATGCGTCATGCTTGTAAACATATAATATACATAAACGAAAGGAAATTAAATATGAGTACTCCGGAACATATAGCAATCATCCTGGACGGAAACGGCCGCTGGGCCAAAAGCAAGGGTATGCCGAGAAACTACGGTCACACGGTAGGAGCCAAAAATGTTGAGAATATTTGTAAGGCTGCAAATGACCTCGGTGTTAAATATCTGACACTTTATGCCTTTTCCACCGAGAACTGGAACCGCCCTGAGTCTGAGGTTGCTGCACTAATGAAGCTTCTTGAAAGCTATCTTAAAAACTGTATAAAGACTGCCAATAAAAACAATATGCGTGTACGCGTAATTGGTGAGATAAGCAGACTTTCAGAGAATTTTCAGGAGAAAATAAGAAACCTTGAAGAAGTTTCATCAGTAAATACAGGTCTTAACCTGACAATTGCAATTAATTACGGAAGCCGTGATGAGATGATACGTGCTGTAAAGCATATGATAGCTGACCATGATGAAGGAAAGCTGTCTGTAGATGATATAGATGCAGGTACATTCTCATCATATCTTGACACAAAAGAGCTTCCGGATCCTGATTTACTTATCCGCACAAGCGGTGAGCAGCGCCTGTCAAACTACCTGCTCTGGCAGCTTGCATATGCTGAGTTTTATTTTACAGACGTTCCATGGCCTGCATTTGATAAAAATGAGCTTAAAAAGGCTATAGATGCATATAATAAAAGAGACCGTCGCTTTGGTGGATTAAAAGATACAAACGACACGGAGGATAAATAATGTTTAAGACAAGGCTTCTTAGCGGTATAGTTCTTGTAATTGCCGCTATATTTCTTATAGTAACGGGAAACGAGGTGCTTCTTTTTTCTACACTTCTGATCTCATGTATAGGTATGTTTGAGCTTTTCAGAGTGTTTAAGTTTGAAAAATCACTCTTATCAGTTGTACCGTATATTGCTCTGATTTTGTATTACATTAACTTGAGGTGGAGCTTTATACCTGATGTAATGATGCTTTTCATGGGCTTTCTTATCATACTGATGTTCGTGTATGTGCTTTCATATCCGAAATATGATGCAAAGCAGCTCATGGCAGCCTTTTTTGGTATGTTTTATGTGGGAGCAATGCTTTCATATGTCTACCAGATTCGCACACTCAACAACGGGCTTTACCTTGCATTTTTGGTATTTTTGTGCTCATGGGGCTGTGATACATGTGCCTACTGTGTCGGAGTGCTGATTGGAAAGCACAAAATGGCGCCAAAGCTTTCACCAAAGAAGTCCATAGAGGGTGCAGTAGGTGGTGTGCTTGGCAGCGCTCTTCTTACAGCCTTATACTGCTTTATATTCAGAAATCACATGAATATAGACGGTACAGAGATTGCTATACTTGCTGTCATCGCTGCTGTTGCAGGCCTTATCTCAATGGTTGGAGATTTGTGTGCATCAGCCATAAAGCGTAATTATGATATCAAGGATTACGGACATCTGATTCCGGGACACGGCGGTATTTTAGACCGCTTTGACAGCATGATTATAACAGCACCAATCATTTATTATCTGGCAAGCTACTTTTTAAGTTAAAAAGTAACTATTCAGAACCATTGAGAACAAAAAACTAAGTTAATTATTCAGAACCACTGAGAAAATAAAAATCGAGGAATTATCATGAAAAAAATATCAATACTTGGTTCTACCGGCTCTATCGGGACACAGACACTTGACGTGGTAAGAGAGCACGGCGATATGCAGATTGTAGCACTTTCCTGTGGAAAAAATCTTTCGCTTATAGAGAAACAGGCTAGGGAATTCAAGCCACAGTTTGTCAGTGTAAGTGATGAAAACGACGCGAAAAAGCTTCGCACAAGCCTTGCGGACACAGATATCGAGGTGGGCTATGGCATGGATGGTCTCATCAGATGTGCCACCATTGAGCCTTGCGATATAGTTGTAACCGCAATTGTCGGTATGCTTGGCATCCGTCCTACAATTGCCGCAATCAAGGCAAAAAAGACCATCGCACTTGCAAATAAGGAGACTCTTGTTACAGCGGGGCATATCATTATACCGCTTGCAAAGGAATACGGCGTGTCCATACTACCGGTGGACAGTGAGCACAGTGCCATTTTCCAGTCACTGCAGGGAAATTCCATGAATCCTATTAAAAAGATTCTTCTGACAGCATCCGGCGGTCCGTTCAGAGGCAAAAAGCTCTCTGAGCTTGAAGGTATAAGGGTGGAGGATGCATTAAAGCATCCAAATTGGTCAATGGGTCAGAAAATCACTATTGATTCATCAACCATGGTCAATAAAGGGCTTGAGGTGATTGAAGCAAAATGGCTTTTTGATGTTGATTTATCACAGATCCAGGTTGTGGTGCATCCTCAGAGCGTCATTCACTCGGCTGTCGAGTATGCGGATGGAGCAGTTATAGCACAGCTTGGTACTCCCGATATGCGTATACCTATACAGTATGCCCTGTATTATCCGAACAGACCGGCTCTTTCCGGTGACAGACTTGATCTCTTTAAGCTCAAGGATCTGACCTTTGAGGCACCGGATCTTGACACCTTTAAAGGGCTTGCACTCGCCATGAAGGCTGCAAGGACGGGAGGCAATATTCCAACGGCCTTCAATGCTGCAAACGAGAGGGCAGTGGCACTGTTTTTGAATAAAAAGATTAAATATCTGGAAATAATTGATATAATCGAGGCATGTATGGAAAATGCATCATTTATTGAGAATCCTTCAGTGGATGAGATACTTGATACAGAACAGTGTGCGTATGACTATATCAGTAAAAGGTGGTAATTTTGAACATTATTAGTATTATTATTGCAATCATATTATTCAGCATCATAGTAATTTTTCACGAGCTCGGACATTTCTGGCTTGCAAAAGCAAATGGCATAAAGGTCAATGAATTTTGTCTGGGCCTTGGACCGACTCTTTTTGGAGTGCAGCGTGGAGAGACCAAATACTCCATAAAGCTGCTTCCGTTTGGTGGAGCGTGTATCATGGAGGGCGAGGATGAAAGCTCAGGTGATGACAGAGCCTTCAACAACAAATCCGTGTGGGCGCGAATAAGTGTTGTTTTTGCCGGACCGTTTTTTAATTTTATCATGGCATTTATTTTTGCTCTCATTATTATCTGCTCTGTAGGCTATGACAGTCCAAAGCTTGCCGGTGTTATTGAGGGCTATGCGGCTGAGGAGGCCGGTATTAAGGCTGGTGATGAGATTGTAAAGCTGAACAATACAAATATACACTTTTACCGTGAGATAAGCCTCTATTCGATGCTTCATGAGGGTGAAACAGTTGATGTGACATATCTTAGGGACGGAAAAAGGCATACCACCACATTAAAGCCTAAATATGATGAGACAACAAAGAGATATCTGTATGGCTTCAATGTATCGGGAGAGCGTACAAAGCCGGGCTTTGGAAAGGCGCTGCTATATAGCTGCTATGAGGTGAAGTACAACATTTATACAACAATAGAGGGGCTTAAGATGCTTTGCACAGGAGCAGCCTCTGTAAATAATTTAAGTGGACCTGTCGGCATAGTAAAGAACATGGGAGACACCTATGAGCAGGCAGTTTCGATGTCGGGAGTATGGCTTGGCATACTAAATATGCTAAACTGGGGAGTGTTGATTTCTGCAAACCTCGGTGTGATGAACCTGCTGCCACTGCCGGCACTTGATGGTGGCAGACTTGTATTTTTGATAGTTGAAGCTATAAGAAGAAAGAGAGTAGACCCTGAGAAGGAGGGCTATGTGCATCTTGTTGGCATCGTGCTTTTACTTCTTCTTATGGTTGTTGTCATGTTCAATGATATCAGAAAGCTAATTGTCTGATTTTATAACAGATTGGAGATATACACATGGAGACAAAAACAGTAAAAATCGGAAATAAGGTAATCGGTGGAGGAAACCCGATTCTCATACAGTCAATGACAAATACAAAGACTGAGAATGTTGCTGACACAGTGGCACAGATAAATGCCCTGACAGCCTTGGGCTGTGACATAATCCGATGTGCTGTGCCTACTATGGAGGCTGCAAAGGCACTTAAGGAGATTAAGAAACAAATTACTATACCGCTTGTTGCAGATATACACTTTGATTACAAGCTTGCAATAGCTGCAATTGAAAACGGAGCCGACAAGATCCGAATAAACCCCGGCAACATAGGAAGTGCTGAAAGAGTAAGGGCTGTGGTGGATGCGGCAAAGGAAAGAAATATTCCTATCCGTGTCGGTGTAAACAGCGGTTCCCTTGAAAAAGATCTGGTAGAGAAGTATCATGGTGTGACAGCTGAGGGACTTGTTGAGAGTGCTTTAGACAAGGTAAAGCTCATAGAGGATATGGGCTATGACAATCTGGTCATTAGTATCAAATCGTCAGATGTCATGATGTGTGTTAAAGCCCATGAGCTTATTTCAGATAAGACTACTCATCCGCTCCATGTGGGTATCACAGAGGCAGGCACAATAATAAGCGGCAATATAAAGTCAGCCATCGGACTTGGACTGATACTAAGCCAGGGCATTGGTGATACAATACGTGTATCTCTCACAGGAAGCCCTCTCGAAGAAATCAAGTCTGCTAAGCTCATTTTAAAAACACTTGGGCTTAGGAAGGGTGGCATAGAGGTTGTTTCATGTCCTACCTGCGGCCGTACACAGATAGATCTTATCGGGCTTGCAAATCAGGTGGAGACAATGGTTTCAGGCTATGACCTTGACATAAAGGTTGCTGTCATGGGCTGTGTCGTAAACGGACCGGGTGAAGCAAAGGAAGCAGACCTTGGTGTGGCCGGAGGAATCGGCGAAGGCCTTATCATAAAGCACGGTGAGGTATATAAAAAGGTGCCTGAGAGCGAGCTTTTAGGTGCATTGAAATATGAGCTTGACCATTGGGGTGAATAATTTTGACAAAGACATTTAAGGAAGTTTTCCCTACACTTAAGCTGGACAAGGATATGGAGAATCTGCTGGAAACTGCAGATGTCACCAGAATTTCCGTCAACCATGCAAGAGATTTTTACAAAATATATGTAAAAGCAAAACGCCTTATTTTCAAAAAAAATATCTGGAAGCTTGAGGAAAGCATTAAAAAACAGATCTTTAAAAGTAAAGATATCACAGTAAAAATTATAGAGTCTTACGAGTTGTCTTCGCAGTACACACCGAAGACTCTTTTTGATGTCTATTTTGACAGTATTCTTGACGAAATAAACAGTCACAGCGTGCTTTTGTACAATCTGCTGCGCACCTCAAAATGGAGCTTTACAGATGATACACATGTCACAGTCACACTTGAAGAGACAATAATCGCAAAGACCAGAGGCAATACTGTCATAGAATTTCTTGAGAAGGTGTTCTGTGAGCGCTGTGGAATGGATTTTATCGTTAATTTGCAGTACGAAAAACCAAAGATCAGCAAATACCGTCAGAATTCAGACAAGCAGATTGAGCAGGAGGTGAAAAATATTGTAGCCCGCACTAAATTTGCCATGGCAAAGGATGACGGTGACGAAGAAGCTAAGGTGGCTGTCGATGACGGTGCAATGTTTGTAGGAGGCAATGAAAATGCATCCTCTGCAAAAAAAGGTGTCACATCAGATGCGCCTAAAGCTTCAGACAAGAAAAATGAATCAAAGACAGGCCAGGATACTGATAAAAAATTCGAGAAAAAACCTGAGAAGAAGTTTGAAAAGAAGTTTGAGAAGAAGTTCGAGCGCAGGGGCGATTTCAGACGCAAATATGACAATGACCCGGATATCGTGTACGGAAGAAGCTTTGATGATGAGGAGATGGCCATTGAAAAAATTGACGGTCCTATCGGTGAGGTTACAATAAAGGGCAAGATCCTTACAGTTGAATCACGTGAAATCAGAAACGAAAAGACCATCATTATGTTTGCAGTCACTGACTTTACAGACACCATCATGCTCAAGCTCTTCGCCAGAAATGACGACGTAGCAGATATTCTTGCATATATTGCCCCGGGCAACTTTGTTAAGGCAAAGGGAGTTGTGACTGTAGATAAATATGACAGTGATTTGTCAATAAGCTCAATTGTTGGACTTAAAAAGATACCTGATTTTACCTCAAAGAGGGAGGATACTGCTGCCGAAAAGCGTGTTGAGCTTCACTGTCACACCAAGATGAGCGACATGGATGGCGTATCTGACGTAAAGGATATTGTGAAATGTGCCATGCGCTGGGGCCACAAGGCCATTGCCATTACAGACCACGGTGATGTGCAGGCATTCCCTGACGCTAACCATACGGTGGACGACAAATTCAAGGTCATTTACGGTGTGGAGGCATATCTGGTCGATGATACAAAGGATATTGTGGAGAATGCAGCCGGGCAGTTGCTGGATGATAAATACGTGGTATTTGATATAGAGACAACAGGCTTTTCTCCGGAAAAGAATAAAATCATAGAAATAGGTGCTGTGAAGGTCATCGGTGGTGAGATTGTGGACAGATACTCCACATTTATAAACCCTGAGGTGCCTATTCCGTTCAGAATTGAGGAGCTCACCTCGATAAGGGATGACATGGTTATCACATCGCCTACTGTGGATGTCATACTGCCACAGTTTATGGAGTTTTGCAAGGACTGTATTATGGTTGCCCACAACGCTGACTTTGATATGAGCTTTATAAAGCGAAACTGCGCACTGCTTGGCATGGAGTGCAATCCTACAATAGTGGACACGGTGGCTCTTGCGAGAGTACTTCTGCCACAGCTAAACAGATTTAAGCTGGATACAGTGGCCAAGGCTTTAAATATATCGCTTGACCATCATCACAGAGCAGTGGATGATGCCGCATGTACAGCGGAGATATTTGTCAAATTCATTGAAAAGCTGAAGGACAGAGGCATATCGAGCTTAGATGAGGTAAATGCACTGGCTAAATCATCTGTTGAGATGATAAGAAAGATGCCTACATATCACGCCATCATTCTCGCAACCTGCGACCAGGGGCGTACCAATCTATACAGGCTTATCTCGCTGTCACACATCAAGTATTACAACAAGAGGCCACGAATACCAAAATCTGAGTTTAACAAGTACCGTGACGGACTTTTGATAGGCTCAGCCTGTGAGGCAGGAGAGCTTTACAGGGCTATTTTAAACGGACGTCCTCAGGAGGAAATCACAAGACTTGTGAATTTCTACGATTATCTGGAGATACAGCCTCTTGGAAACAACGCATTTATGATACGTGACGAGGATTCAGATATTGCTTCAAACGATGACCTTATCGATATAAATAAGCGTATTGTTAAGCTTGGAGAGGAATTCGGAAAGCTGGTTGTTGCAACCTGTGATGTGCATTTCTTAAATCCAGAGGATGAGGTATACCGCCGTATTATAATGGCAGGAAAGGGCTTTAAGGACGCAGATGAGCAGGCGCCGCTTTACTTAAGGACCACTGAGGAGATGCTTAAGGAGTTTGAATATCTCGGAAGCAAAAAGGCTGAGGAGGTAGTCATCACCAATACCAATAAAATAGCAGATATGTGTGAGCGTATCTCACCGGTAAGGCCTGATAAATGTCCACCGGTCATTGAAAACTCTGACGGGATGCTTCGTGAAATCTGCTACAACAAGGCTCACAGGATGTACGGAGATCCGCTGCCGCCAATAGTTAAGGAACGTCTTGACAGAGAGCTTAACTCTATTATTTCAAACGGCTATGCCGTAATGTACATCATCGCACAGAAGCTTGTGTGGAAATCAAATGAGGACGGCTATCTGGTTGGCTCGCGAGGCTCCGTAGGAAGCTCATTTGTCGCAACCATGTCAGGTATCACAGAGGTTAACCCGCTGCATGCGCACTACCTTTGTACTCACTGCAAATACAGTGATTTTGATTCGCCTGAGGTTAAGGCATTTTCAGGCCGTGGCGGCTGTGATATGCCGGATAAGCTCTGTCCAAAGTGCGGCAGACCGTTAAGCAAGGAGGGCTTTGATATTCCATTTGAGACCTTCCTCGGCTTCAAAGGAAACAAGGAGCCGGATATCGATCTGAACTTCTCCGGTGAGTACCAGTCAAAGGCTCATAAGTATACAGAGGTTATTTTCGGAGAGGGACAGACCTTTAAAGCCGGAACCATAGGTACACTTGCGGACAAGACCGCATTTGGTTACATCAAAAACTATTACGAGGAGCGCGGTGTCAGAAAGCGTAACTGTGAGATTGACAGGATAGTGCAGGGCTGTGTCGGTGTGCGCCGTACCACGGGACAGCATCCGGGCGGTATAGTCGTGCTGCCGATGGGGGAGGAGATTAATACCTTTACACCTGTACAGCATCCCGCCAATGATATGACTGTTGACATCACGACAACGCATTTTGACTACCATTCAATAGACCACAACCTGTTAAAGCTCGATATACTCGGACACGATGATCCTACCATGATTCGTATGCTGCAGGATCTGACAGGAGTTGACCCTACAAAGATTCCGTTAGACGATAAGGCGGTCATGTCGCTGTTTCAGGACACATCTGCTTTGGGCATAGAGCCTGAGGACATCGATGGCTGTCCGCTTGGAGCTTTAGGTATACCCGAGTTTGGTACCGATTTTGCCATGGGCATGCTCCTTGATACAAAGCCAAAGGAGTTTTCTGACCTCATCCGTATTGCAGGACTGTCACACGGTACCGACGTATGGCTTGGCAATGCACAGACTCTTATCGAGGAGGGCACAGCTACCATTTCAACCTGTATCTGTACCAGAGATGATATCATGACTTATCTGATTTCCATGGGACTTGAATCGGAGGAAGCCTTCAACATCATGGAGAAGGTGCGAAAGGGTATTATCGCAAAGGGCAAATGTCCTCAGTGGCCGGAGTGGAAGGAGGATATGAAGGCGCATGGCGTACCTGACTGGTATATCTGGTCATGTGAGAAAATCAAGTACATGTTCCCTAAGGCCCATGCTGCGGCTTATGTTATGATGGCATGGAGAATCGCCTACTGTAAGGTTTTTTATCCGCTTGCATACTACGCTGCATACTTTTCAATCCGTGCCACAGGCTTTTCATATGAGCTCATGTGTCAGGGAAAGGACAGGCTCGAAAACTACATGAAGGACTATAAGAAAAGGAAGGATACTCTGTCCAATAAGGAGCAGGATGTATTCAAGGACATGCGTATCGTACAGGAGATGTATGCCAGAGGCTTTGATTTCATGCCTCTTGATATATACAGAGCTCACCCTAACCGTTTCCAGATAATTGACGGAAAGCTCATGCCTGCCATAAACAGTATCGACGGACTCGGTGACAATGCCGCTATTTATATTTCAGAAGCGGCAAAGGACGGCCCATTCCTGTCAAAGGACGATTTCAGGGAGAGAACCCATGTATCGCGAACAGCCGTAGACCTCATGTCAGATTTGGGACTGCTTGGTTCACTGCCGGAGTCAAACCAGCTTTCACTTTTCGATTTTGGAGCATAATCTAGCAGTTTAGCATAAAATCTATACTTTAACAATAAAAAATCCACTACTCATTCACAGACTCATAAATCTGTAAATAGGGTAGTGAATTTTGTGTATAATACGTATTGATTTCAAATATTAAATCTGAATAGTTAATTTTCTTCAATAAAATCTATCTGATACTCGTCCATGTACTTGATTCGTGCAAGTGAGTATACCTCATAGCCCTGCTCGTTGATTTTTCTTCTGCCCGGCTGGAAGGACTTCTCGATAAGGATTCCTATACCGGCAACTGTAGCGTGAGCCATGCGAAGAAGTCTGATAGCACCTGTAGCAGCCTCTCCATCAGCCATGAAATCATCAATCAAAAGAATATTGTCATCCTCTGAAATAACATCACGCGCGAGTGTAAGCTCATAGCTCTTTTCTGTTGTAAAGGAAGTAACCTGTGTCTGGTACAGATCATTATGTAATGTCTTTGATGGCTGCTTCTTTAAAATAACAAGCGGTACATTCATCTTGGCTGCTGCCATAAGTGCAGGAGCAATTCCTGAGCTTTCTATTGTGACAACCTTTGTGATTCCCTTATCGGCAAAGTGATTTGCGAAATCCTCACCGATGTGCTCCATAAGCACCGGATCCACCTGATGGTTGATAAATTTGTTGACCTTTAAGATATTTGTGCCAATTACCTGGCCATCCTTGAGAATTCGATCTTGCAGTTCTTTCATTTTGTTCACCTCATAAAAAATAAATTGTAATTATTATAGCACTATTCTTCGACAATATCACTATAAATTTTAGAATAAATTTCTTCAACCATATGATCGAGGAAGCTTTCCTCAAGCAGGCTGTATTTTTCGGTAATGATTGATGTGATAAGCTCAGCTCTTTTATAGTATAAATCACCTGAGCTTACATCGCTTTTTTCATCTGATGATGCCAAAGCCATAAGCTCGTCCCTATGAGTGACGGTCACATACTCCATGATTTCCTTTTCGAGGGAATTATTCTTATCCATCTTTTTTGAAATGTCCTTAAGCTCCATAAATGACTTGATTCCTATGATAAAAAATATCAAGAAAACAAGCCCCATTACGATAGAAATCATGAGCTTGTTTACAGAATCTAAAGCGGCAAGGCTTATAACTCCTGTATCAAGCAGCACAATAGCAATAAGCCCTATCGCACCGACTGCGGTGAAGCACTGTCCGGTTGCCTTGGTATCCTCGTATCTTTTTTGTTCATCAACGTATATTTTCATATGGCCTCCATATTGTTTAATTATAGTTATATGTTATAATGAAACGATGAAAATTACAATATTATGTGTAGGAAAAGTTAAAGAAAAATTTTACAGGGATGCGATTGCTGAGTACGCAAAGCGTCTAAGCCGCTACTGTAAGCTTGAAATTACTGAGGTCTCCGATGAAAAGACAAACGAGCAGGCCACACAGACAGAGATAGACATCGTAAAAAATAAAGAAGGTGAGAGGCTTCTTAAAAATATAAAAGACGATGCATATGTATTTTGTCTGGCGATAGATGGAAAGCAGCTTGATTCGGTTGAGCTGTCGCAGAAGATGGATAAGCTTATGACAGGAGGCAAAAGTCATCTTATATTTGTAATAGGAGGCTCTCTGGGGCTGTCCGATGAAGTGTTGAAGCGCGCTGACTATAAGCTGTCATTTTCTAAAATGACATTCCCACATCAGCTCATGCGCGTTATTTTATTAGAGCAGATTTACAGGTCATTCCGTATCAGCAATAATGAGCCGTACCACAAATAGCCGGCATAATTCAGACGAAATAAACATATGTTAATATATGAAGATGCAAAAAGTAACTGATTCGTTCGAGCTTCCAAAGGACATAGTTCTTGGGCTTCCAATTGTAACAGCATATGGTTATAATGAGCTGACTATAGAAAACCACAAGGGGATTCTGTCATTTTCGGACAAGGCCGTAACTGTAAGGGCAGCAGACAGTACCATCAAAATATCCGGCAGCCGCCTTGAAATAAAGGAATTTACAAAGGATTTAATAATAATAGCCGGTCATTTAAAGGGTGTCATATATGAGTATTAGAGCTTATGCAAGGGTGAGGCTTACAGGCTGCAATATCAGGCGATTCACAAATCTGTGCACGGCAAACCATATTAAAATATGGAACCTTAAGTATGTAAGTCCTAAGGAGTATGAGGCCTGCTGCAGTACAAACGATATTTTTCTCATGAAGCCGCACCTGAAAAAGACACATACGAAGCTTCTCGTGGTAAAAAGGCAGGGATACTTTGCTATAAAAGCATTCCTATATAAAATACGTATTATTACGGCTGCCATTACCGGTGTTTTGGGTATATATGCACTCATCTGCATGAGAATCTGGCATATTGTGCCTGATGGAAACCGCTTCACTTATGATGAGTCAGTCATCTCACTTTTAGAGAGCGAACATGTAACAATAGGCAGTCACAAGAGAGCTGATTACAGCCTTCTTGAAAAGAAGCTCGAGGAAAAATATCCCGATATCACATGGTGCAGCATATACATAGAAAAAACCACCCTGAAAATTGATATATCAGAGGGAATAAATTACAGGTAAATTATGACAAATCTTATTTTTGTGTTATAATGAAAAATATTTTTGATTGAAAGGCACATAAACTAATGAGTTTAAATGAAGTATCTATAAAAATACCCGGCGAATATATACCAAACGTCTTCGGACAGTTTGATGCCTTCGCCAAAAAAATAGAGCGCACACTGCATGTAACGCTTGTCTTAAGAGATGATTCCTTAAAGATTATCGGTGCACAGGGAAATATTGATGGCGCAAAGGAAGTGTTTGAGCAGCTCATTGCGCTTGCAAAGAGAGGAAACGTCATCACAGAGCAGAATGTAAACTATGCTCTTGCTCTTTTGGAGGAGCATAGAGGCAGTGAGATTGTCGAGATTGACAAGGATATCATTTGCCACACAATTAACGGCAAGCCTGTAAAGCCAAAGACCATAGGCCAGAAGGAGTATGTCGATGCCATCAGGAAAAAGATGATTGTGTTTGGCATGGGACCTGCCGGAACAGGAAAGACCTATCTTGCCATGGCAATGGCCATCACAGCATTTAAAAATGAGCAGGTGGGGCGTATTATTCTGACGCGTCCGGCGATTGAAGCCGGTGAGAAGCTGGGCTTTCTGCCGGGAGATTTGCAGAGCAAGATTGACCCGTATTTGAGACCGTTATATGATGCGCTTTATCAGATAATGGGAGCAGAGAGCTTCCAGCGCAACATGGAAAAGGGCCTTATAGAGGTGGCTCCTCTTGCGTATATGAGAGGCCGTACACTTGACAATGCATTTATCATACTCGATGAGGCGCAGAATACCACTCCTGCGCAGATGAAGATGTTTCTTACACGAATCGGCTTTGGCTCAAAGGTTGTCGTGACAGGTGATGCGACTCAAAAGGATCTGGCACCGGGAGCAAAATCAGGACTTGATGTGGCACTTAGGGTGCTTAAAAACATAGATGACATAGGCATATGCAATCTGACAAGCAAGGATGTCGTGCGTCATCCGCTTGTACAAAAAATCGTTCAGGCTTATGATAATTATGAAAATAAGCAGACTGCAAAGACTGCAAGAAAGCAGAGGAAGGGCAATTGAGAAGGGTTGTATCACTAATATCAATTTTCATATCAATCCTTGCGCTTTCATTTGTGCTGTGCCTGTTAGGAGATGTATATCCTGATGAGTGGATATGCATGGGCTTTTTAGATATCATATTTTATATGCTGCTTTTGTTTGAGCTTGAGTACGAGCGAACCACACTGCAGCTGTCAAACAACTCAAGAACTGATTATCTTAGGTTTACGTTTGCATTTATTATATGCTCTATAGTGTGTATCATAAGTGGTTTTATGCCGCAGTACAGCAGGCCTGTGATGATTTTTCCTATACTGCTATGTCTGATTGGCAATGAATTTCTGGCATTTATAGGCGGTACTTATTTTTGCATATTGCTTGCCATCACTGTATCCGGTGACTGCTTTGAGCTCGTATGTGAGCTGCTTCTTGTAATCACAGGTGCAATCCTTGCAAAGATGCTCAGAGAGGACAAGCTCCAGATATGCATATATCTTATCACAATCAGTATGAGTATTGTGACACCGGGCATATTCTATTATATGTCAACCAAGGAATTTTCTGCTTCCATACTCATTACCGGAGCTGTAAGCGGCATGATTATTTCGCTTATCAGCATCATTTGTGCCAGAGTATTTAAGCCTCTAAGCGCCGATGAGACAAATGACAGGCTTATAGCGATAATAGAAGAGGATTTTCCTGCTGTAAAGCAGCTTAAGGAGCATAACTTTTCTGAATACAATCATGGCAATTTCGTATCGACGATTGCCATAAAGGCGGCTAAGGCAGCAGGACTGGACACAGCGCTATGTGCAGCAGCAGGCTTTTATTACCGTATAGGACAGTGGCAGAGGCATAAAAGCGTCATGGAGGGAGTGGAACAGGCATTAGCCATGCATTTTCCTGAAAAGCTGACTAATATACTCTACGAGTACTACGGCAAGCTAAGACACCCGCAGACACCTGAATCCGCACTCATCCATATGGTTGATGCTTTAATAGTAAGGCTTGACCATATCAAAAACGATGTGGCAGACAGTGAATGGAATCACGAGATACTTATTATCCAGACATTGAATGAGCTTTCAAGCTCAGGAATGTATGATGAATCAGGACTATCCATGAATCACTTTTTAAAAATACGAGACTATCTGACAAAGGAGGAGCTGCTTAAATGAGTTTTTTTATCGAAAAAGAGGTAGAATGCAGTTTTAATTTTGATTATGAAAAGGTTGCGGAAGCTGTTGTAAATGCTTCACTTGAGCACGAGAGCTTTCCGTATGAGGCGGAGGTTAATCTGACGCTGACGGATAACGATGGGATACATGCCATAAATAAGGAGTACAGACAGATAGACAGGCCTACCGATGTGCTGTCTTTTCCGATGCTTTCATATGAAGCACCCGGGGATTTTTCGTTCCTTTCAGATGAGAATGAGGATGATTTCAATCCCGATACAGGAGAGGTCATGCTCGGTGACATAATCATATCCGTTGACAAGGTAAAGGAGCAGGCCTTAGAATACGGACACAGCGAAAAAAGAGAGTTTGCCTTTCTGATTACACACAGTATGCTTCATCTGTTCGGTTATGACCACATGGAACCTGATGAGGCTGCCGTAATGGAAGAGCACCAGAGAAAAATACTTGACGCTTTAGGTATAACACGCTAATATTTAAGCTGGTTATCAATTGAAACAGAGGATTTATAAATGTCTAAAAAAAATAACGGGGCAAGCAATGCCTTAGTACAAGGCTCTATACTTGCCGTAGCATCCATCATAAGCAGAATAATAGGACTTATATATCGTATACCGATGCAGCGTATATTGGGCGATATCGGAATCGGCTATTATTCCACAGCTTTTGAAATATACAATGTCATGCTGATTATTTCATCATACAGCTTACCGCTTGCCGTATCAAAGATGGTTTCAGCCCAGATGGCAAAAAAGAGGCGGACTGCGACCTATCAGATACTAAAGTGTGCGCTGCTTTTTGCAACCATCAGTGGTACAACAGTCGCACTCATACTGTTTTTCGGAGGCAATTTCTTTGCAACAACGCTTCTTAATACTCCGTACAGTATTTTTGCCTTAAGAGTGCTGGCTCCGGGACTTTTGATAGTTGCTGTGCTAGGTGTTATCAGAGGCTTTTTTCAGGGACTTGGCACCATGATGCCGAGTGCAGTCTCACAGATCATAGAGCAGGTGGTGAACGCCATAGTCAGTGTGTGGGCCGCATATGTGCTCTATAGAACAGGTACCAGAATCGGTGCAGTGCTTGGTGACAAGGAGCATTACGCCGCAGCATATGGTGCAGCAGGCGGTACACTCGGAACAGTGCTTGGCTCCGTAGCAGCTCTTTTGTTTGTGGTATTTATCTTTGCCATCTATATGACGGTGTTCAAGAGGCAGATGAAAAAAGAGCGCAATGTCAGGGTGAGCTCATTTGGCTACACCATGAAGATTCTTGTAATTACGGTTATTCCTGTACTTTTAAGTACTACTATCTACAATATCAGTGGTATCATAGACCAGGGTATATTCAAGCAGGTTGCTCTGCTTCAGGGCTACACCCAGAATGATATAGATGTATGGTGGGGTGTATACACCGGAAAGTACAAGCTTTTGATTAATGTGCCTATATCCATTGCATCAGCCATGGCAGCATCCTTTGTACCGGTGCTTACAGGTGCCTACCACAGGGATGACATGGAGGCAGTGAGAGGACAGATTAATCTTTCCACACGCTTTATCATGGTTGTCGCCTTCCCTTGTGCAGTAGGGCTTGCAGTGTTTGGACTGCCGATATTTAATATACTTTTTTCAAGCACCCGTGCAACAAATGCAGAGGCATCACTTATGATGTATGTCGGTGCGGTTGCGGTAGTATTTTACTCACTTTCCACACTGTCAAACGGACTGCTGCAGGGAATTGACAGGCTTAAAATTCCTGTAATCAACGCTGCGATATCAATTGTAGCGCATGTCATAGTGCTCATACTGCTTATGCTCATATTCAGGCTCAATATCCATGCAGTAGTGCTTGCTAATACATTTTTCGCACTGCTCATGTGCTTTATGAACAGCATGGCTTTAAAGAAGTACAGCGGCTTTAAGCAGGAAATTAAAAAGACCTTTATCATTCCGGCCATCAGCTCACTTATTATGGGAGTTATTTCGTATATAGTATATTTTATACTTTACAAGGCATGTCATATTGAGATTATTGCGTTTATTATTGCCGCAATCATTGCGGTTGTCTCATATGCAGTGGCACTCCTTTTACTCAAGGGACTGACAGAGGATGAGCTTAGACATTTTCCAAAGGGTACACTTATCATAAAGGTGGCCAAAAAATGTCATTTATTATAAATTTGAATAAATAACAGAAATTTACAGATACTGATTTTGAGGTGATAATATGAAAAGCAAAATCAGTATCTGTTTTTTAACTATTTTTATAATTCTTCTTGCACTTTTTACGATAGAAAAAATCAATACTCAAAGAGCAGCAGACGAGGCAGCGATAACTGCACAAAGCAAGGACACGGATAAAGATGCAAACGATAAAAAGGAAAGTCTTCAGACCTCAAATGAGGCAAAAAACGCAAGCTATTGCATCAAAAATGACTCCGGAATGCTGTCTGTATACAATGGTGCTGCAAACGAAAAATACTTTGATACGGGCGTGTATTTTGAAGAACTGCCCGATGAAGTAAAAAATAAGGTTACAAATGGACTTTACTTTTTTAACGAAACTGATTTGTACGATTTTCTTGAAAGCTATTCAAGTTAATGTTAAAATAAATCAGTTAGGGGAAAGAATATGTACGATGTAATTATAATAGGTGCCGGTGCATCCGGGATGATGGCGGCAGCAACTGCTGCATCAAATGGAGCAAGTGTGGCACTTTTAGAGCACAAGGATGATATAGGAAAGAAAATACTTGCAACAGGAAACGGCAGGTGTAATTTCACAAACACTGATATGTCTGTAAACAAGTTTCACGGCAGTAAAGCGCTGATTAAAAACGGTTTGTCGCAATTTGATTATGCTGATACAATACGCTTTTTTAAAGGGCTTGGAATACCTGCATATGACAATTCCGGATACATTTATCCGAATTCCAGGCAGGCTGCATCTGTTGTGGCAGCCTTTCGCATGGAGCTTATGAGGCTTCACGTGGATGTGAAGACAGGCATTAAAATTACAGAAATCAAGGCTGCAAGGATTACGGCTAAGGACACAAATTCTGTTGCTAATCTGGCAGCTAATAAAAAGGCAGATGACCTGGTCGGTTACTGCATCCAAACAGACAAGGGCAGCTTTAAGTCCAAAAGGCTTATCATAGCATGTGGCCTTACGGCGTCCCCGAAGCTTGGAAGTGACGGAAGCCTGTTTCGCATGATAGAAGTTCTCGGGCATCATATCCAAAAGCCACTGCCCGCACTATGCGGCTTTAGCTGTGATGGTCTTAATTTTAAAAAGATTACAGGTGTCAGGTGTGATGCCACTGTTGCATCCGTGATAGACGGTCAAATGACAGAGCAAAATACAGGGGAGCTGCAACTGGCTGACTATGGCATTTCAGGCATACCCGTTTTTCAGATTTCAAGTCTTATGTCAAGAGCTCTCGATAAAGGTCAAAGGGTCGAGGTGATAATTGACTTTTTGCCGGCTTTTAGTGATGATGAGCTTAACGGGTACATAAAGGACAGAAGCATTACAACGACAGACAACCGCTCGCTAAATGAGATGCTTAACGGACTTTTAAACAATAAGCTTCTTCTTGAGCTGATACACAAATCAGGTGTATCTCCTGACAAAAAGGGAAGGCTGTTGACAGATGATGATTGTAAAAGTCTCACCCGCTCAATAAAGCATACAGCCGTTTCGGTAAAAAAGCCAAGAGGAGTGGAATTTGCACAGGTGTGTGCAGGCGGCATATGTACAAAGGAAATAGATGTACGTACATTGGAGTCCAAAATCCATCCGGGGCTTTACTTTTGCGGCGAGCTGCTTGATGTGGACGGCATATGCGGTGGCTACAATCTGCAGTGGGCATGGACAAGTGGATATATAGCAGGAGAAATGCAGTAAATGATTAAAATTAACCAGATAAAGCTCCCCGTCACGCACAGTGATGAGGCATTAAAAAAGAAAATAATAAAAATGCTTAAGCTCAATGCCAAGACAGGCTTCACATACCGCATATTAAAGAAATCACTTGACGCGCGTAAAAAGCCTGAGCTGTTCTATACATATTCAGTTGCTGTAGAGATAGAGGATACAAAAAATAACGAAGAAGCAATTGTAAAAAGAGCAGCCAGCTCGTCTGTGCTCATATATAAAGAAAAAGAGTACCGGATACCTGCGCACGGAAATATATCGCTTGACAGGCGACCTGTTATTGCAGGGGCAGGTCCTGCCGGCCTGTTTTGTGCATATATACTGGCAGAGGCAGGCTTTCGCCCGATAGTTGTCGAGCGTGGCAGCCGGGTTGAGAAAAGAACCTGCGATGTACAAAAATTCTGGGAGAGCGGCATACTTAATCCCAAAAGCAATGTACAGTTTGGTGAGGGCGGTGCCGGAACCTTTTCAGACGGCAAGCTGAATACATCCGTAAAGGATCCTTCGGGCAGAAATCGTCTTGTGCTTGAGACATTTGTGCGATTTGGGGCAGATCCGTCCATACTTTATGACAACAAGCCACATATTGGTACTGATGTGCTTTCAGAAGTAATTGTCAACATGCGTGAGTTTTTGGTTGACAAAGGGGTTACATTTGTATTTGACACCTGTGTGAGCAATCTTGACATAGTTTCCAATAAGCTATTAAGCGTTTACACGGATTCTGACAGTAACAGTAATAGTGAGATAAAGACAGATGTATGCGTTCTGGCACTCGGACACAGCGCCAGAGATACATTTGATATGCTTTACAACAAAGGCTTTGATATGGAATGCAAGAGCTTTGCAGTCGGCTTTCGCGTGGAGCATCCGCAGCGCATGATAGATGAATCACAGTATGGTATTCAAAAGAAAATTATACTTCCGCCAAGCCCATACAAGGTCACATCCAATTTTCCGAATGGCAGAGGAGTCTATTCATTCTGCATGTGTCCGGGAGGATATGTGGTCAACTCATCGTCAACCGAAAATCACACGGTGGTTAACGGCATGAGCTATCACGACAGAAACAGCAAAAATGCGAACAGTGCCATCATAGTATCTGTTTCGCCGAAGGATTTCGGAGCAGATGATGCCCTCGCCGGAGTGAGATATCAGGAAAAGCTTGAAACAGAAAATTATAAGCGGGGCAATGGTTTAATACCACAGCAGCTTTTCGGTGATTTCTGTGATGACAGATTAACAACAGCATACGGAGATTTTGGCTCCTGTACAAAGGGAAGCACAGTCTTTGCAAAGCTGAACGGACTGATGAACGCTGACATGGAGCAGTCGTTCAAGCTTGGAATGGAACATTTTGGTCATCTGATACATGGTTTTGACAGAAAAGATGCAATTTTATCCGGTATGGAGACACGCACATCTTCTCCGCTTCGCATAAAAAGAGATGAATCCTTTGAGAGCAACATCTCGGGTGTATACCCTTGCGGTGAAGGCGCAGGCTATGCAGGAGGCATTACATCTGCGGCAATCGACGGCATAAAGGTCGCAGAAGCAATTATAAAAAAATATAGGCCGGATTTTAAATAATATTTATACACATGAATAATATTTATACACGTAAAGAGAGGAAATATTCGTGGCAGAAGTATCACCAATGATGCAGCATTATCTGCAGACAAAAGAACAATATAAGGATTGTATTTTATTTTATCGCTTAGGAGACTTCTATGAGATGTTTTTTGACGATGCGATAATGGTTTCAAAGGAGCTTGAGCTTACACTCACAGGCAAAAACTGTGGACTTGAAGAAAGAGCTCCTATGTGTGGAGTACCGTTTCATGCGGCAGACTCATATATCAACAGACTCGTATCAAACGGTCACAAGGTAGCTATCTGTGAACAGATGGAAGATCCAAAGCAGGCAAAGGGAATCGTAAAGCGAGAGGTAATCCGTGTTGTGACACCTGGCACAAACACTGATATGGCTTCTTTAGATGAGGCAAAAAACAATTACATAATGTCGATTGTATACACTGAGGACAAATACGGCATAGCGACCTGTGATGTCACAACAGGTGATTTTTTCACGACAGAGGTGGATACAGAAAGAAAGCTGTTAGATGAGGTGAGCAGATTTAATCCATCGGAAATCATATGCAACGAGGCCTTCTACATGAGCGGAATAGATGTTGACGATATGAAAAACAGACTGTCAATTACTGTTTCAGCACTCGACTCATGGTATTTTTCTGATGGTCTTGCAAATGAGACACTGCTTTCACATTTTCATGTACAGACAATAAATGCTCTGGGGCTTGAGGATTATGAGAGTGGAGTCATAGCTGCCGGCGCCCTGTTAAAGTACCTTTATGAAACGCAGATGAACTCGCTCGACAATATACTTGAGCTTCATCCGTACTCAATAGGCAAATATATGATAATAGACAGCTCATCAAGACGTAATTTGGAGCTGGTTGAAACACTTCGAGAAAAGCAAAAGAGAGGCTCACTGCTTTGGGTACTCGATAAGACACGCACGGCTATGGGAGCAAGACTGCTTCGCACCTATGTCGAGCAGCCTCTTATCGAAAAGGCAGAGATAATAAAGCGCCAGAAGCTTATCGAAGCACTTAATGCAAACGAAATCACAAGAGATGAAATCAGGGAATACCTTAATCCTATTTATGACCTTGAGCGTCTCATCACAAGAATCACCTACCAGTCAGCCAATCCGCGCGACCTTATTGCCTTCAGGGATTCTTTAAAAATGCTTCCACCAATAAAGCAGCAGCTTTCAGACATACCGTGTGAGCTTACCGATGAGATTAATGAAGAGTTCGACGAGCTTAAGGATATATATGAGCTTTTACTTTCATCAATTGAGGATGAGCCGCCTATCTCACAGCGTGACGGAGATATCATAAAAGCCGGCTACAACGAGGAGGTTGACCGTCTTCGAGACGCAAAAACCAAGGGAAAGACATGGCTTGCAGAGCTTGAGGCCGGTGAACGTGAAAAAACAGGCATCAAAAACTTAAGAATCAAGTATAACAAGGTATTTGGATATTACCTTGAGGTCACAAACTCCTTCAAGGATATGGTTCCGGATTATTACGTGAGAAAGCAGACACTCACCAATGCCGAGCGCTACATCACACCGGAGCTTAAGGAGCTTGAAGATACCATTCTTGGAGCTGAAGACAGGCTCACATCACTAGAGTATGAGCTGTTTCGTGATGTAAGGAAACAGATTTCCGACAATGTTTCAAGGATTCAGAAAACAGCCAGAGCTATAGCACAGATTGATGTTTTTGCTTCGCTTGCTCTTGTTGCCAGCCAGAATAATTACTGCAAGCCAAAGATAAATGAAAGCGGAATAATAGACATAAAAAACGGACGTCATCCTGTAGTTGAAAAAATGATTACAAATGACATGTTCATAGAAAACGATACATATCTGGATCAGCACAAAAACAGAATCTCAATCATCACAGGGCCAAACATGGCCGGTAAATCCACCTACATGAGACAGACAGCACTTATCGTTCTCATGGCACAGATTGGAAGCTTTGTACCTGCACAAACTGCAAATATAGGTATTGTAGACCGTATCTTCACGCGAGTCGGCGCATCTGACGACCTTGCAAGCGGCCAGAGTACATTTATGGTTGAGATGAACGAGGTGGCAAATATACTAAGAAATGCAACCGCAAAATCCCTGCTCATTCTCGATGAGATTGGACGAGGCACGAGTACATTTGACGGACTAAGCATTGCCTGGGCAGTTGTAGAGCATATAAGTAATCCAAAGCTCCTCGGAGCAAAGACGCTTTTTGCAACCCATTATCACGAGCTCACCGAGCTTGAGGGCAAGCTTGACAGTGTAAATAACTATTGCATCGCTGTAAAGGAAAAGGGCGATGATATAGTTTTCTTAAGAAAAATTGTAAAGGGTGGAGCTGACAGAAGCTACGGTATACAGGTAGCAAAGCTTGCAGGTCTGCCTGATTCAGTCATAGAACGTGCCAAGGAAATCGCAGAACAGCTTCTTGCAAATGATATCACAGATACTGTAAAAAGCATATCCGTTGACAATGGCCACAAGCATAAAAAGGAGCACCTTGACGAGGTTGATATGACACAGATTTCGCTTTTCGACACAGTGAAGGATGATGATATAATTGACGAGCTTAGAAGCATAGACATAGGCAACATGACACCACTTGATGCGTTAAACAAGCTGTATCAGCTCCAGAACAAGGTTAAAAACCGCTGGTAGAAAGGATTAAAATGCCAAATATTGCCATATTAAATCAGGAAACAATAGATAAAATAGCTGCAGGAGAGGTTGTTGAGCGTCCGTGCTCCGTGGTAAAGGAGCTGGTGGAAAATGCCATAGATGCAGGCTCCACAGCCATCACTGTCGAAATAAAGGAAGGTGGAATTTCATTTATCCGTATCACTGACAATGGCTGCGGAATTGAAAGAGACCAGGTTGCGGTTGCATTTTACCGTCACAGCACGAGTAAAATCCGCTCGGCTGAGGATTTACTTACAGTAAAGTCACTCGGCTTCAGAGGTGAGGCACTGTCAAGCATCTCGGCCGTTGCCCGCGTTGAGCTTATCACAAAAACCTACGATGAGCTCACCGGCACCAGATATGTGATTGAAGGCTCGAAGGAGCTTTCCAACGAGGAAATCGGTGCTCCGGACGGTACTACCTTCATAGTAAAGGATTTGTTTTATAATGTTCCGGCAAGACGTAAGTTTTTAAAGACAGCACAGACAGAGGGCAGCTACATAAGCGATATGGTTGAAAAGCTTGCACTTTCACATCCTGACATATCGTTTAAGTTCATAAACAATAACCAGACAAAGCTTCATACCTCCGGAAACGGCAACAGAAAGGATATCATATACCATATATTCGGACGCGAGATATCGTCATCACTGCTTGAGGTGAAGCATGAATGCGAATACTTTAAGGTGGAGGGCTTTATAGGAAAGCCTGTTATCACGAGGGGCAACAGAAATTATGAGAATTATTTCATAAACGGCAGGTATGTAAAGAGCAATATATTGTCACGCGCTATCGAGGAGGCCTACAAGAACTTTCTAATGCAACATCAGTATCCGTTTACAGTGCTTTACTTTACATTTTTCAGTGAGCTGGATGTCAACGTGCATCCGACCAAGATGGAGCTTAGGTTCGACAACAACAACGAGATATATGTCGAATTGTGTGACACAATATATGCAATTCTATCTCATAAGGAGATGATTCCCGAGGTGCCTGTAGACAGTACGCCGGCACCTAAAAAGATAGTGCATGAGTATAAGGAGCCAATACCGGAGCCGTTTGAGAAGAGGCGTATCAATGAGGTGAGGGCAGCGGAATCAAGGAGCGTGTACGGACAGAGCGTGACAGCTACTGTAAAAAGCTCCACTGTAAAAGGACCTGCTGTTAATGAGCCTCTCACAGAAAATACTTTAAACCAACAGAAAGCTAAAACATCTGCATCGACGCCTGTTGTACATACCGGCAATTCAGTGGAACCAAAGCCTGAGATTTCAGCCGCGTATGAACCTGCACAGGTTGTCACCGGCACCCAGCAGACACTTGGCGATTACGACAAGGTTTTTCTTACAGAAAGCGCCAAGAAGCAGTTTTCCATCATAGGCCAGCTCTTTAAGACATACTGGCTCATAGAGTTTGAGGACAAGCTGTACATCATAGACCAGCATGCAGCTCATGAGAAGGTGCTGTATGAAAAAACAATGGCAAGACTTGCCAATAAGGATTTCACCTCACAGCGCATAAGCCCTCCGATTGTCATGACTCTTGATGCAAAGGAAAGCGATATGCTTGAGAAATACAGGCCGCAGATAGAACAGTTTGGCTATGAGGTGGAGCATTTTGGCGGCAAGGAATACATGATCAGTGCAATTCCGGATAATTTGTTTAACATAGATATGAAGGATCTGTTTATAGAGATGCTCGATGATTTTTCCAATGCGACAGGCAGGCAGACTCCTGATATCATCACGGAAAAGGTCGCATCCATGTCGTGCAAGGCAGCAGTCAAGGGCAATGACAAGCTTACTCTTTGTGAGATAAATGAACTGATAGATGAGCTTTTGTCACTCGACAATCCTTACAACTGCCCACACGGCAGACCAACCATCATCTCTATGAGCAAATATGAGATAGAAAAGAAATTCAAACGTATCGTATGACAACATACACATTTGGACTGAGGTACAATATGACACAAAAACCGATGATTGTCCTGACAGGACCGACAGCAGTAGGAAAGACAGCTCTATCGATTGAGCTTGCAAAAAAAATAAATGGTGCTATAATATCCGCGGATTCCATGCAGGTATACAAATACATGGATATAGGCTCTGCGAAGGTTACAGTCGATGAGATGGACGGCATAAAGCACTATCTGATAGATGAGCTTGAGCCCTCTGACGAGTTCAATGTATTTATCTTCAAGGATATGGCAAAAAAAGCACTTAATGAGATATACGAAGCAGGAAAGATACCGATAGTTGTCGGCGGCACCGGCTTTTATATACAGGCACTTTTGTATGACATTGATTTCACAAAGCAGGATGTGGATGAGGCATACAGAAAAAGCCTTTACGACTTTGCTAACGAGCACGGAAACCATGCACTGCATGAAAAGCTTAAGGATATCGACCCTGCATCCTACGAGAGCATCCATGAGAATAACGTAAAGCGCGTCATCAGGGCAATTGAATACTATCACACCTGCCATGAGCCGATTTCAAAGCACAATGAGACTGAAAGAGCCAAGCAGTCTCCATACAGCTTTGCCTATTTTGTACTGGATGATGTAAGACAAAGACTCTATGAGAGGATAGATAAGAGAGTTGATATCATGGTTTCAAACGGACTTGTCGATGAGGTGAAAAAGCTAAAGGCAATGGGCTGTACAAGCGATATGGTATCCATGAAGGGCATAGGCTATAAGGAAATCCTTGCATATCTTGATGGAGAATATTCACTTGATGAGGCTGTGGACAAGGTAAAGCTTGAGTCAAGGCGTTTTGCAAAGAGACAGCTAACCTGGTTTAGGAGAGAAAAAGATACCATATGGATAGAAAAAAATGAATATTCATATGATGATAATAAAATATTAAATAAAATACAAGAAATTTTAGCAGAAAAGAGGATTATAATTTGTTAGATACCAATGAAGCCATTTACAGGCAGTATGAGACACTTGGAATATCAAAGGAGGTTTTGGATTTCGGAACCTCTGTAGAAAAGGAGCTTAAGGAGCGTTTTGACAAAATAGACACAAATGCTGAGTATAATCAGCTTAAGGTCATAGCCGCCATGCAGAAAAACAAGGTGAGCGCAGAGTGCTTCCAGGCATCAAGCGGCTACGGCTACAATGACCTCGGAAGGGATACACTTGAGAGAGTGTACGCAGACTGTTTTGGCGCAGAAGATGCACTTGTAAGGCCTCAGATTACCTGCGGTACACATGCACTTGCACTTGCCCTCATGTCAAACCTGCGTCCGGGCGATGAGCTTTTAAGCCCTGTCGGAAAGCCTTACGATACACTTGAGGAGGTAATAGGCATACGCCCTTCAAAGGGCTCACTTGCTGAGTACGGCATCACATATGCGCAGGTTGATTTGCTGCCTGACGGTGAGTTTGACTATGACGGAATAAAGAAAGCCATCAATGAAAAAACGAAGCTTGTCACAATCCAGCGCTCTAAGGGCTATGCTACAAGACCTACACTTTCGGTCAAAAGAATAGGCGAACTCATTGCCTTTGTAAAGAGCATAAAGCCTGATGTGATCTGTATGGTCGATAACTGCTACGGTGAGTTTGTCGAGGATACAGAGCCTATCCAGGTTGGAGCGGACATGATGGTCGGCTCACTGATCAAAAATCCGGGAGGCGGACTTGCACCAATCGGAGGCTATATTGTCGGCAAAAAGGAATGTGTTGAAAATGCCGCATACCGTCTCACATCTCCGGGACTTGGCAAGGAGGTTGGAGCTTCACTCGGAGTCATCCAGTCATTTTATCAGGGCTTTTTCCTTGCACCGACTGTCGTAAGCGGAGCATTAAAGGGAGCAATCTTTGCTGCAAAAATCTATGAAAAGCTTGGTTTTAAGGTGGTTCCTGACGGTACTGAAAGCCGCCACGATATCATACAGGCTGTAGAGTTCAATAACCGCGACGCCATGATAGCATTCTGCGAAGGCATTCAGGCAGCAGCACCTGTAGACAGCTATGTGACCCCTGAGCCATGGGCTATGCCGGGCTATGACAGTGATGTCATCATGGCAGCAGGCGCATTTGTGCAGGGCTCATCCATTGAGCTTTCTGCCGATGGCCCTGTGAAGCCACCATATGCGGTTTATTTCCAGGGAGGACTCACATGGTACCATGCAAAGCTTGGAATTTTGATGTCTTTACAAAAACTTTATGAGAGAAATCTTGTTAAGCTGGATTAGGTGTGCTACAATTAACTGAAAACTTTGCTTAAATCCGTTGTCAATCGCCTGGGAGAAGCGAAAGGGATTAATGCATAATAACAAAACAATTAAAAATCTGCCGGCTTCAGAGCGACCATATGAGAAATTTTTATCGCTTGGAGCATCAGGCCTGTCAGACGCTGATTTACTTGCCATCATTATAAAGACCGGCACAAGGGACAAGACTGTGATTGATATTGCGCAGGACATACTTTCCGGCAGGCATGGCAATCTGCTCAATCTCTATGAGATGTCCTATGAGGAGCTTCTTAGTATTCCCGGGATAGGGCAGATAAAAGCTATACAGCTTAAGGCGATAGCAGAGCTGTCGCTTCGCATAGCAAAGACAAAAAAGGTTCAAAGCATCAGAATGAATAATCCTCAGACAATAGCTGACTACTATATGGAGCAGATGAGGCATCTCACAAATGAAGTCGTCATTTGTGCCTATTTTGATGTAAAAAGCAGATTCTTAGGAGACAAGTTCATATCCAAGGGTTCACTAAGCTCATCTGTAGTGGACATAGGCTCCATCATCAGGACCGCCCTGGACAAAAATGCATCAAAGCTTGTTTTATTGCACAATCATCCAAGCGGAGATTGTACTCCCAGCAGAAATGATATTGCTGTCACAGACAGATTAATTGAGGGCTCAGGGATTTTTTCCATAGAGCTTTGTGACCATATCATAATCGGAGATAACGAATATTATAGCTTCTATGAAAATAAACTTATATAAACAGAAGACGAGGTAGAATTATTATGAGCAACAACGTTTACGGAATTGATCTGGGAACAAACAATTTCAAGGTATACTCAAAGGCTACAGGCAAGACAATGCTTGAGAAAAACACAATAGCCGTAATAGACAAAAATCAGATATATGCATATGGAGACAGCGCATATGCCATGTATGAAAAGGCGCCTGAGACAATCAACGTCATATTTCCTGTTGTAGAGGGAGTTATTGCTGACTATAATCTGCTTCAGACTATGATTTTTGACTTTTTGGAGCACAAGACAAAGGCACGTATCAAAAATGCCGAGTTCATCATCGCTGTGCCGACAGATATCACAGATGTAGAGAAAAGAGCATTCTACGAGCTCTTCTATAAAAGCAAATCAAAGCCTAAAAAGGTCATGCTCTGTGAGAAGCCTATCGCTGATGCTGTAGGTCTTGGAATAGATGTAAACGAGCCAACCGGTGTCATGATAGTAGATATGGGCGCTGACACAACAGAGACATCCGTTATTTCACTCGGTGGCCTGGTGCTTAGTGACCTGCTTCATTTCGGTGGCAACAGACTTGACGAGTCAATTATCTCCTTTGTGCGAAAGGAGTTCAATCTTGTAATCGGGCAAAAGACTGCCAAGCTGTTGAAGGAAACTATAGGCTCTGCTCTTCCGGGAAGAGAGGACAGCATGGTCGTAGTGGGACGCGATGTGGTAAGTGGTCTGCCTATTGAGATGGAGATTGGTTCAAAGGTCGTTTACGAGGCTATGAAGTCAAACCTTGAGTCTATATGCACATCAATAAAAATGATTCTTGAGAAGACTCCGCCTGAGCTTGCAAAGGATATCATCCATTCAGGCATTTATATCACAGGTGGCGGCTCACAGCTTGCAGGACTTGACCAGCTCTTTGAACAGATTACCGGAATCAAGGTCATCTGCTCAGAATGTCCTGAGGAGAGCGCAGTACGCGGTCTCATACAAATAGTTTCTGATTCAAAATATAAGAGACTTCCGTTCAGCATCAAAAAATAATAACCGAGGTTAACATGAGTAAGAATTTTCGCAATCGAAAGAGAAAGCACAATAAAAAGCTGCCTGCCAGATACACACTGTTGATTATGACAGCAGTCTGCTTTGTGACCATGCTGTTAAGCCTTACCTTAAACATATCCGGAGGCCCACTTAAGACTGCTGCCGGATATGTATTCATTCCTATGCAAAAGGGCATAAACAGCTTTGGAAGCCACATTTCGGACAAGGTTACAGAAATACGCACATTAAAAAATGTCAAGGCAGAGAACAAAAAGCTTAAGGCAGAGGTTGAGGAGCTTACAACACAGCTCACAACCAACAAACTTGAGCAGTATGAGCTTAACAATTACAGACAGCTTCTGGACCTTGATGCCAAATATCCATCATATCCCAAGGTTGCTGCCAGCGTCATAGCTAAGGACAGCGGAAACTGGTTTTCTACATTTACCATCGACAAGGGAAAAAAGGATGGAGTGGACGTAGGCATGAATGTGCTTGCAGGAAGCGGACTGGTAGGTATTGTTACCGATGCAGGCGACAATTTTGCCAAGGTACGCTGTATCATAGATGATGCGAGCAAGGTCAGCGGCATGGTTTCCACCACAGAGGACAACCTCACAGTCAGTGGCAATATAAAAACCATGAACGAGGACAAGGTCATTACCTTTACAGAGCTAAAGGACGATGACAACAAGGTTAAAGAGGGAGATCCTGTAGTTACCTCATACGTGTCAGACCGTTACCAGCAGGGTATACTGATTGGCTATGTGACAAAAATCGAAAATAATTCCAACAATCTGACAAAATCCGGTACTATCACGCCGGTTGTCGATTTTGAGCATATTGAAAATGTCATGGTCATCACACAGCTTAAGCAGACCGGTGACACTAAGAGCGCTGACAACACCGAAGGTACAGAGGATGTCTCTGACAGCCAGACTGAAAATTCAACCGAAAACAAGTAAGGAGCAGCATGAGACGTAGAATTGTTTTATTTATAATTATAGCTTTATGCTTTGTATTGCAGACCACGCTGTTTAAGAGTCTTTCCTTTGCCAACATCTCACCGAACCTGCTGATTATAGCAGTGTCATCCTTCGGCTTCATGCGTGGCAAAAAGGAGGGACTGTGGGTAGGCTTCTTTTGCGGACTGCTTATTGACATATTTTGCGGAAAATATATAGGACTGTATGCTTTAATATATATGTATATCGGTTTTATCAATGGATTATTCCAAAAAAGATTCTATCCTGATGATATAAAGCTTCCTATGCTTCTGATAGGAGGCAGCGATTTGTTATACAATCTGGTAGTATACTTTTTCATGTTTTTACTGCGTGGCAGATTTAGCTTTTTGTACTATCTGAAGTCAATTATTATACCTGAATTTGTATACACGATGGTCATCAGTATACTTTTGTATCTGGTATTTCTTAAGGTAAACCAGAAGCTGGAAGCACACGAGAAAAGGAGAGCAAAGAAATTTGATTTATGATATAAAAGACTTTCTGAAGAAATTTTTCAGCTCAAGACTTTTTGTTTTGGCGGCAGTCATTGTTCTCATGTTTGCCCTGCTCGCCGAGAGAGTCTTTACCCTTCAGATAATTAAAGGTGCGGATTATCAGAAAAACTTCATAATGCTGATTAAAAAGCCACTGTCCATAGAGGCATCGAGAGGCAATATATACGATGTAAATGGGGAGCTGCTTGCTTACAATCAGCTTGCATACTCTGTAGTCATCTCAGACAACGGCAGCTATTCATCCACAAAGGAGCACAACCGTCTTTTAAACAAAGAACTTAATGAAATTATCAATGTAATAAAAGACAATGGTGGCTCCATATACAATGATTTTCCGATTGTTTTAAACGATGATGGTACATACAGCTTCACCTTCACCTCTGAAACCTCCAAAAAGAGATTTCTGTCAGATGTGTTCGGAAAAAAATATGACAAGCTCGAATACAATAAGTCACTTGGCTTTGATGAGGCAAATGCCAGCGCCCAGAATGTTATTGATTTCCTAAGCTCCGACCAGAACGAATGCTTTGACATAAGCAGCAAGTATGATACACAGGCCACCTATGATATTGTAGTGATGCGATATGCCATAAAGCAGAACCGATTCACTAAATACAAAACCACTACCATTGCAAAGGATGTAAATGACTCCATAGTCGCATATGTCAATGAGCATTCAGATACTCTTACCGGTGTATCAATTGAGGAGGATACCATACGTAAGTACAACTATCCTGAATATATTTCATCGCTTATAGGATACACAGGCAAGATATCTACAGACGAGTACAATGAGCTCTCAAAGGATGATGACTCATATACACAAAATGATATGGTAGGTAAATCCGGCTTAGAGCAGTACTATGAGAGCTATCTGCGAGGCAAAAACGGTGAAAAACAGGTATATGTAAATAATGTCGGCAAGATAAACGAGGTAATAAGCCAGGAAAATCCTGTTTCCGGCAATGATGTCTACCTGAGCATTGACATCAAGCTGCAGGAGGCAACCTACAAGCTGTTGGAGCAGGAGATAGCCGGAATCGTATACTCCAAAATAAAATCCGGTGAAATACCTATAAACGATGTCTACTTTGCATTGATCAACAACAATGTAGTTGACCTGACACATTTCAATGCATCAGATGCATCAGCTACTGAGCAGGCTATATACAATTCCTTCAGCGGTCAGCTGCAGAGTGCACTATCCACTATCGACGCTGAACTTGAAGGTGGTACCTCAGGCACTGCTTCCATGTCGGAGCAGACACTTGATTATTTTACATGTGTTATGTCTGTGCTAAACGATGACGGACTGCTTTTAAGCAAGCAGATAGATACCTCTGATTCCACATACACCTCATGGAAGGCAGGCACACTTTCGCCGCGTGATTATCTCAAATACTGCATTTCAAAGCAGTGGATAGACATCACCAAGCTTGATGTGGACCAGAAATATGCTGATTCAAGTGAGATTTATACAGCACTGTGTTCATATATCAGGGATGCCATGACTGACAATAAAGACTTTGCCAAAATTATTTACAAATATATGGTAAATTCAGGAACAGTCACAGGACAGCAGCTATGCCTTTTGCTTTTTGACCAGGGTGTACTCGATTATGACGATGCAACGGTAAATAACATTGCCAATGGTTCCATCAGTCCATATGCATTTCTTATGGACAAAATAAACAATATAGAGATAACACCCGCACAGCTTGCCCTTGACCCATGTACAGGCTCATGTGTCATAACTGATGCAAAGACAGGACAGCTAAAGGCTTTAGTCAGCTATCCGGGCTATGACAACAACAAGCTGGCAAACACTGTAGATGCCGATTACTACCAGTCGCTCAGAGAGGACAAGTCCAACCCGCTTTGGAATTATGCCACCCAGGAACAGACTGCACCGGGATCTACCTTCAAGATGGTATCAAGCACCGCAGGCCTTGCCGAGGGAGTTATTGATACCTCGTCAAAAATAAATTGTACAGGTATATTTACAGAAATCAGCAATCAGCCAAAATGCTGGATTTATCCGGGTGCACATGGTATGGACAATGTATCGGAGGCTTTAAGGGATTCATGTAACGTATTCTTTTATACAACAGGCTTTCGGCTTGCAAGCAAGGACACCGGTTCATATGACGATGAAAATGGTATGAAATACATACAAAAATATGCATCTATATACGGACTTGATCAAAAGTCAGGTGTTGAGATAGTAGAAAAGACACCATCCATTGCCACACAGTATCCTGTTATGGCAGCTATCGGACAGAGTAATAACAACTTTACGACTATTTCTCTTTCAAGATATGTGACAGCAGTTGCTTCCGGAAAGCTTTATGACTACAAGCTGATGAATAAAATTGTGGATGCAGACGGCAAAACAGTCAAACAGTATGATTCAAAATCAACCGATATATCAGGCACACTCACTCAAAGCCAGTGGGATGCCATCCATCAGGGAATGCGTATGGTGGTCGAAGACCTGCACGATGTATTTGGCGGATTTACAGGCGTTGAGGTATCAGGTAAGACAGGAACCGCACAGCAGGTTGAGACAAGACCAAACCACGCTCTGTTTGTAGGATACGCTCCATCAAGCGATCCTGAAATTACAATAGCTACACGTATATCATATGGATACAGCTCACACAATGCTGCAGCTGCATCCAGAAATATAATTTCATATTATTACAATCTGGAGTCACTTGACGATTTACTCGCAGTCAAGGCTGAGGGTGTTAACTCATCAGGCTCAAGTGCCAGAACAGACTAGGAGGTTTATTTTTGTGAGTGAAGCAATAGTTTTCACTTCAGGAAAAGGCGGTGTTGGAAAAACTACGGTTATTTCCAACATCGGAGTTGAACTTTCACAGTTAGATAAAAAAGTCATCATGCTCGATACAGACATGGGGCTTCGCAATCTAGACCTGGTAATGGGAATAGAGGACAAGGTCAATTACAATATCCTCGACATCCTAAACCGCACATGCCGCATCAGACAGGCAATCATACGCAATAAGAAGTATCCCAATCTATATGTAATTCCTGCAGCACCCTCCATGGATACGCTATGCAGCTATGAAGCACGCTTCAAGATACTTATAGAGGAGCTTAAATCAAGCTTTGATTATTGTCTGATAGATTCCCCTGCGGGCATCGACAGCGGCTTTTGGTTTTCAGCCGCACCTGCAGACCGTGCGATAGTAGTTACCACACCGCATGTATCTGCCATACACGATGCAAGGCGATGTATAAGCCTGCTCGACAGCGCACATCTTGACGATATATCAGTCATTGTCAATGCATATGACAGGCATATGGTAAGAAGGCATCAGATGATATCCGATAATGATATTACAGCACTTCTTTCAACCAGGGTTATTGGCACTATTCCTTATGACAAAAGTGTTATCATTTGCCAGAACAGAGGAATACCTGTCCGCGAGACTAAAAGCAGGCTTGCTCCTGTATTTGCACGTATATCCGATCAGCTGATCCATTACTCTGATGATATGCGAGGTGCCGCTGTATGATGCATAAATTTTCCAAAACAGGAGAATACGCGAAGAAAAGGCTTAAAATAGCACTTGCAGAGGATAGGGGCACAATATCTGCTTCAGACAACATGGCACAGATTAAAAAAGAAATAAAAAGCGTGATACAAAGACATATGAATATAAATGATGATGCTTACGAGGTAAGGATTATCATGCGCGACAAAAATTCGATTAATAACCTTTAATAAATACGTTTTAGAATTAGGATAACAGAGATAACAGATAGGAAGTAACAAAATGCTCAAACAGTACAGACTAAAGAATTATCACTTTCAATTAGTAATATACATAATAGCTTTGTCGATTATAGGCATACTGCTGATAGGCAGTGCCAAGCACTCAGTACAAAGCAAGCAGATAATAGGCTTTATAATGGGACTGATTATAATGATAGTGCTTTCCCTGATAGATTACTCATTTCTGCTCAAATTCGTGTGGATATACTATGCCGTCATGGTTGTGCTGCTGTTACTTGTTCTATTTGCCGGTGATGATGCTAAGGGTGCACAGCGCTGGTTTAAGATTGGAGGTATCAGATTCCAGCCTTCTGAGATTGCTAAAATTATAATAATTTTGTTTTTTGCCTATTTCTTTGCCAAGTATGAGGAAACCATAAACACAGTAAAGACGCTTGTACTGTCTGTGATATTTGTTGGAATACCATTATTCCTCATTTATAAACAGCCTGACAACTCAACAACAATTCTTACCGCATTAATTTTCGCTGCCCTCTTGTTTATTAGCGGATTAAGTTATAAAATAATAATGCCGGTACTCGGAGTTTCCGTACCGATAGTTCTGATAGTGCTTAGCTACATATATACACATGCAGAGGCACTTATCAAAAAGGGCTTTTATCCTGCCACGCGTATCATGTCGTGGCTTGACCCGACAAATTACGCTGATACGGCAGCACAGCAGAGAAACTCTATCTGGGCGATAGGCTCAGGGCAGTTGTTTGGCAAGGGACTTAACAACTCGGTAGTCACCTCTATGAAGAACACAAATTACATCATAGAGCCTCAGACAGATTTTATATTTGCCGTTGCAGGAGAGGAGCTTGGCTTTATCGGTACAATCAGTATAATAATTCTTTTGCTTCTTATCGTAATTGAGTGTATACTTATAGCAAGGAAGGCAAAGGACACAAGCGGAAAGCTCATATGCTGTGGCATGGGTGCACTTATAGGCTTTCAGGCCTTTATCAATTTGTGCGTAGCCACAGGTCTTATGCCCAATACCGGTATGACTCTTCCATTTGTTAGTTATGGACTTACGTCGCTTGTTTCACTGTACATGGGAATGGGAATTGTCCTGAATGTAGGATTACAGCCGAAGAAATATTCATAGGGAGGTTAGCAATGAACATAGGATTAGTTGCACATGATTCAAAGAAAAAACTGATGCAGAACTTCTGCATAGCATACAGAGGTATCTTAAGCAAGAATAATTTGTACGCGACAGGCACCACCGGACGTCTGATAGAGGAGGTTGCAAACCTTTCAGTACACAAATATCTTGCAGGACACTTAGGAGGCATCCAGCAGCTTGGAGCACAGATAGAGCACAATGACATAGACCTTGTCATCTTTCTGCGTGATCCATTAAAGCCTAAGCCACACGAGCCTGAGGTAAACAGCATTTTCCGTATTTGTGATGAGCACAATATACCACTTGCCACCAATCTGGCTACAGCAGAGCTGCTCATTTTATCATTGGACAGAGGAGATCTTGACTGGCGTGAGATGTACAAGTAAACAAAAAATCAAGCGACTGCTATGTCTGACATGCATAGCAGCGGTTTTTATGACCGGATGTGGCACAAAGATTGAAAATGCATATGATACGTATTCCACCGATTATATCAACGGATACAACGGAAGTAATTATTTTGCTTCCAATTTATGCGTCACAAACGATGTCAATTTTGGTCAGGACAATATGCAGTTTGCAAAGACCGCAGAGGGAGCCGGAGCCTTCAATATAGACACTCATCAGGTGCTGTACAGCCAGAATCTGTTTGAAAAGCTCTACCCTGCAAGCACTACAAAGATTTTAACTGCATACATAATTCTTAAAAACTGTGATTTAAATGCAACCGTCACTGTAAGCCATGACGCGGCAAACCCGGGTCATTCATCATCTGTATGCGGCTTAAAGGAGGGTGACGTCATCACAGTACAGGACTTATTGTATGGACTTTTGCTTGAGAGTGGCAATGATGCCGCAATAGCACTGGCAGAGTACTGCAGCGGTTCTGTAGAAGAGTTTGCAAAGCTGATGAACAGCACTGCAAAGAGCTTCGGCGCCACAAACAGCAATTTTGTAAACCCAAGTGGTCTGCCTGATGAAAATCATTACACCACCATATATGACATGTACCTCATTTTTTCAAATGCCATATCCTTAGAGAGCTTTGTTGCGATCATCAGTTCACAGACCCATGACGCTGCATATACAAATGCCCAGGGCACTGCTGTTTCAAAGACCTTTAAGAATACCTGCGGCTATCTGACAGGCGCCTATACAGCACCTGAAAATGTCACAGTGACAGGCGGAAAGACAGGCACCACAGGAGAGGCCGGGTATTGTCTCGTACTGCTAAGCCAGAATGCTAAAAATGAGCGTATCATAAGCATAGTTTACAAGGCAGATGGTAAAAAGGACCTTTATAGCTTCATGAATGAAATACTTAGTGGATTTGCTAATTAAATATTGAGTTTTATGGTTATTTATACTATAATAATATAAAAATACAATTATTTTTTATTAATTATCACAATATTTATCCATAGGAGGAATGAGCCATGATAGAAATTATTTGTGGAGACAAGGGCAAGGGCAAGACAAAAGAGCTGTTAGACAAGGTAAATTCATCAGTTAAGGGAAAAGAAGGTTCCATAGTTTTTCTTGATAAGAGCCAGAAGCACATGTATGAGCTTAATAATCAGGTTAGATTAATCAATGTTATGGACTATCCTATTGACAATTGTGATGAGTTTTTAGGATTTATATGCGGAATCATTTCGCAGGATCATGATCTGGAGGAGATGTATTTAGACAGCTTCCTTACAATTGCATCGCTTGATGATGAGGGGGATATCACCAAGGCAATCGAAAAGCTTGATATAATCAGTGAGAAGTTTAAGGTGAAGTTCATCTTAAGTGTTTCAAGGAATATTGACAGGCTGCCTGAATGTGCTAAAGCAAAGGTTATCATTTCTTTATAAATGATTAATTATGGGGATGTGTATTTCACATCCCTTTTTTAAGGAGTAAAATTGTGTCCCGAAAAAATAAAAAAGTACTGAAATATAACAACGGCTTCAATCTGAATATCGGTTTTATTGTTTTTTTTGTAATAATAATCTATGTGATTTTTCACATATTTACATATATCACTTCAAAGCCGGTATCGGAATATGAGGTACAACAGGGTACTATAGCAACCAACAACATATATAAGGGCATGATAATCCGCGAGGAGAGTGTAGTGTATGCTGAGGAATCAGGAAGCCTCAACTTCTTTGTGTCAAACGGCTCAAAGGTTGCAACAAGTGATGTAGTCTACTCGGTAGATACAGACGGCTCCATTGCAACACAGATTACCGGTGCTCAAAATGATGCCTCTGCCATTACCGACGAGGCTGCCGGGCAGATTATCACGGACATAAACAGTTTTTCTTCCGGCTACGACAGACGATTCTTTTCAAAGGTTTATACCTTCAAGAACGACCTGTCTGCGCAGCTGACACAGGTGCTCAGCCAGAATGCCCTGACAAGTCTGGCAGATACAATCAGCACTGCTGAGGCTAACAACACATTCTATACATATAAGCCGGCAGCTCCCGGTATAGTCTATTACGGAATAGACGGCTACGAGGATGTCACAACGGACAGCTTCACTCTTGATCAGTACAACAATACCAATTATGAAGAGACTGATTTAACAGACAACAGCACCATCAATCAGCTGGATCCTGTGTATAAGCTGATTACAAGCGAGAACTGGAATATTCTTATAAATGTTCCCGACAATGTTGCCAAGAGCCTGAATGAAAAGTCAGTCGTCAAAATCAGGTTCTGCGATGATGACTTTACTACCACTGTAGCATTTAGCATTTTAAAGAAGGACGATGCTTTTTTTCTGAAGCTGAACATGAAAAATTCGCTCATCCGCTACATAAATGAACGTTTTACCAATATAGAGCTCGTGCTCGGCTCAGACACCGGGCTTAAAATACCTAATTCAGCTATTACCAAAAAGGAATTTTTCACTATTCCAAAGGAATACTTTACTGCAAGCGGTGATTCCGATGCTTCCTCGCTCATGCTAAAGGATAAAAGCAGCGGCTCAGTAAATATAGTAAATCCAACCATATTCAGCCAGAATGATGACTTTTATTTTGTAGATGATGAATATCTGAAGGACGGCGATATAATTGTAAAACCCGATTCCTCATCAACCTACAGGGTTGGAACCGATAAGAACAAGCTCACAGGTGTCTACAATATCAACAAGGGATACGCTGTGTTTAAGCAGATAAAGGAGCTTGCATCAAACGATGACTACACAATTGTAGAAGCCAAAACACCATTTGGCATTTCACTTTATGACCATATAGCCTTGGATGGAAAATCCGTAAAGGAAAATCAGACCATCACAAAATAATATTGGTAATAAATAATATTGATAAAATATACGGAAGGGACAGATTTTATGTTAAAAGACAACTTACATCAGGTTCAGCAAAATATAAAGGCAGCATGTGACAGAGCACACAGAAGCTATAGTGATGTCACACTAATTGCTGTCAGCAAAACAAAGCCTGTTGAGATGCTCAGTGAGATATACGATGAGGGCATCCGTGAGTTCGGCGAGAATAAGGTACAGGAAATGTGTGAAAAGATGGAGGTTATGCCAAAGGACATCCGCTGGAACATGATCGGGCATCTCCAGACCAACAAGGTAAAGTATATAGTCGGCAAAACATCACTCATTCACTCTGTAGATTCACTGCATCTGGCAAAGGAGATACAAAAGCAGGCCATAAAGCATGACTGCATCTGCGACATATTGGTAGAGGTCAATATAGCAGGTGAGGCATCCAAGTTTGGCACATCACGTGATGAGGCTATCTCATTAGTTGAAGAAATTGCTAAATTGGATCACATCCGTATCAAAGGACTTATGACTATAGCACCATTTGTAGATGATCCTGAGGATAACAGACAATACTTTAGAGATATTAAGCAATTATCAGTTGACATAGCACATAAAAACATAGATAATGTCAGTATGAATGTTCTGTCCATGGGTATGACAGGAGATTACACAGTAGCAATAGAAGAGGGCGCAACAATGGTACGTGTCGGTACCGGAATATTTGGAGAGCGTGACTACAGCAAGGCTAACTGATGCTTTGCATATGCTATACATAAAATAAAAAGAGAAAAGGAATATAAAAAATGGGTTTCATAGATAAGATTCTTGACAAAATGAGTTTAAATTCTGAGGACGATGAGGAGTTCGATAACGAGGATTATTACCTCGATGACGAGGAAGAAGAAGAGCTTCCAAGAAATCCTTTCCGCAGAAAGAAAGAAACAGTTGAAGAGGAACCGGCTATAAAAAGCACAAAGCGTGATACAATCCCAAAGGAGAAGCCTGTTAAGACTACATCCAAGATTACACCAATATCAAAATCATCCAGAAAGCAGGTATCATCAGACATGGAAGTTTGCGTAATAAAACCAAGTTCAATTGAAGACGAAATAGAAATAACAGACACATTACTTAACGGACGTACAGTCGTCATCAACATGGAGGGGCTAAATGTTGATGTGGCACAGCGCATCATAGATTTCACATCAGGCTCAGCATATGCACTGCATGGTAATCTGCAGAAGATATCCAACTTTATCTTTATTGCCACACCACACGGAGTAGATATCTCAGGCGATATCCAGAGTCTCATGGATTCATTTGATCTCCCGGGTTCATCTTATTAAGCGGAGTATCAAATCAGCTATGAAGAAAAATAAAACAAAAAAACAGCTGTGTACAGCAGGCATCATTGCACTGATTCTTGTAGCAATTGACCAGCTTACCAAGTATATGGCTGTTGTTAACCTAAAGCAATCATCCACCGGTGTATTTGTTCTCATTCCGGGAGTTTTCGAACTCAGATATCTGGAAAACCAGAGTGCTGCATTTGGTGTTGATCTGCTTTCAATCATACAGAATATCTTTCATTTTACATATTGGTCTGAGAATCCAATGGCATTTTTACGTGCCAAGATGATTTTTTTCTCAGTAATCACAATTGCAGTCGTTATACTTCTGTGTGTATGGTATCGCAAAATACCTGCCACAAAGCGTTTTGGGCTGCTGAATGTTGTTGTAATACTGTTTGTTGCCGGTGCACTTGGCAATCTGATAGACCGTATTGTAAATAATTATGTGGTTGATTTCTTTTATTTTAGCCTGATTAATTTTCCGATATTCAATGTGGCTGATATATACGTCACTGTAGCGGCATTTATGTTTATCATACTCGGGCTGTTTTGCTACAAAGAGGAGGATTTTTCCGTAATCTTTCCTGACAAAAAGCAAGAAAATAAATAAAAAGAGAAGGCTTCACTATGAATAGAGATACATTTGAAGTCCAGAGTGAACAGGAGGGAGAACGACTGGATAAATACTTAAGCAGCATTTATCCGGATATTTCTCGCTCCTTTTTTCAACGGATACTAAAAGAAAACCAAATACTGGTCAATGATAAGCCCCAGAAGGCAAATTACAGGCTGAAGGCTGATGATATAGTAGATGTCACAATCCCCGATGCAGTACAGACGCCTATCCTGCCACAGGACATACCGCTTGACATACTTTATGAGGACGATGACGTACTGGTAGTTAATAAGCCAAAGGGCATGGTTGTACACCCATCAGCCGGGCATTACAGCGATACACTTGTAAACGCCATAATGTACCACTGCAAGGACTCTTTAAGTGGTATAAACGGTGAAATACGGCCCGGTATAGTGCATCGCATAGATATGGATACTACAGGCTCTCTTATTGTCTGCAAGAACGATGAAAGCCATATAAAAATATCAGAACAGATTAAAGACCATAGCTGCAACCGTATATACGTAGGCATTGTCTGTGGCAATGTAAAGGATGATGAGGGCACCATAGAGGGCGCCATAGGCAGAAATCCCAATGACCGCAAGAAAATGGCCATCAATGAGAAAAACGGAAAGCCTGCCGTCACGCATTATAAGGTGCTTGAACGCTTTGGCGACTACACATATATGCAGTTTAAGCTTGAAACCGGCAGAACACACCAGATACGCGTGCACATGGCAAGCATTAATCACCCATTGCTTGGAGATATGCTGTATTCCAGCTATTCACCGACCAAAAACAGGTTCAAGGGCCTGCAAGGACAGTGCCTGCATGCAAAAACAATAGGGTTTGTTCATCCAAAAACCGGTGAATACATGGAATTTGATGCACCTTTACCAAAATACTTTGCCAATTTGCTTGAAGTGTTGTATAATATAAATAACAACTAAATTAAATTGTCACATAGTGATATATTTTTTATAATTTATATAAGGGGGTCTGAATTATGGGATCAAACGAAATTTACACAATAGGAAGAGAATTTGGAAGCCTCGGAAAACAGGTCGGACGCGATTTAGCCGAAAGACTTGGAATTAAATTTTATGACAAAGAGCTCTTACAGCAGGCAGCTAAGGAATCAGGACTTTGCGAGGAAATATTTGAGTCGCACGACGAAAAGCCTACAAACAGCTTTTTATATTCGCTGGTCATGGACACATACACCGGTGGCTCTTATTCCACAGCACCGTTTCTTGATATGCCTTTGAATCATAAGGTATTTTTAGCACAGTTCGATGCCATCAAAAAGATTGCGGCAAATGAATCATGTGTTATTGTGGGCCGCTGCGCCGACTATGCTTTAGCAGATGAGCCACATTGCCTCAACATCTTCGTACGTTCCAACATGGACGACAGGATTAAAAGAATCAGTGAAAGACTCAATGTTTCGGAGAACAAGGCAAAGGATATAATCAAGAAAAAGGATAAAGAGCGCTCAAGCTATTACAATTACTATACCAGTAAAAAATGGGGAGACGCAAGAAGCTATGATCTGTGCCTGAACACAAGCCAGATATCGGTTGAGGACTCAATCGAGCTGATACTTAAATATAGGGAATGCATGAGAAATCATAATAAATAAACGGATTTAAAGCCACCGGAGCTGATGTAATAGCGATTCCGGTGGCTTATTTTATATGTGTGTTGTATATCTAAATTACAGGTATTATGTAAAAGCAGCTGGAGGGATGTTATCTATATGGTACTTTGGTACTCTTTGCGCTGTCATTTATTCGTTAAACTTAGATTTAGCGAATAAATGTGTGCCGCTAAAAAATAGTACCGCTCTGCTGCAGTACTTTAAATTGATTAAACAATTATCATAATACTCAATTTTTAGAATCTGTCAATACCGCGAATAAATGTTTGTTAAAATTTACCAATTTAAACATGTGAGCTGATGTGCTAAAATTGTAACAGTTTAACAAATATGATTCTAAAAAAGGGGAGCTTCACCGATGAGTAAAATATATCACATAAAGCCAAAAGACAACCGGAAAAAGCAAAAAGAACCACTATGGAAATACATATTAGTTATTGCAATAGTTATTTTTTTCTTGCTGCTTCGAGACCATAGAATAGATTTATCAGGCCTTTATAATTTTATTTTAAGTACTAAAGGAATTTTAAACAGATAAAAAAGAAAGCCCTCCCCCGCTTGCAATACATTAGTATGCTTCAACATAGTCTGAAGTAGTCCTTTAATACACTGCTTCCTTTGTCCATGTCTGTCCATGTCTGTTAATGACTAGAATTTTCCACATCTGTTATTTTTCAGATATTTTATATTATTAAACACAAAAAGACAGTTGAAAAATCAGCCGTCTTATATTATAATCGAGATAAAGAAAGAGTTGATCGGATATAAAACTTCCGATTGCCTCAGTAGATAAAAATCTTAATTAAGAAATAGCACTACTTTGGTCGGTGGGTGCTATTTTCTTTTATTGTGTCCATCTATGTATGCCAGTGCAGTAAAGATTACAAGCAACAGAGTTAATACTTCCATTGTGTTCATGTTTACCACGCCTCCTTTCCATCCGAACATAAACTGCATGTCCTTCTGTACTAGGGGCAACCGAAAAATCACACCCGACTCTTTCCCTATTCGATTATGAAGGTATTATAACAGATTGTGGTTCTCTTCTCAATTACAAGCTGTGAAATTCCACAATTTCTTTTAGACGTCTCGGCTCATAGTCTATCTATGGCTTCATGCAGCCCACATTCTTTATTCATGCCTTTCCAACTTAATATAGTAATAAATCAAACCCTGTAACACTATATATCTAGACATTACAGGGTATAAATAATTTAATAATTAAAATTTAAGTTGCTGGTAACTTATGAGTAAAATTTATTATATAAAACGAAAAAACAAACAATATCACTTGGAGTCCACTCCAAGTCAAGAGTTTTTCATATATTTTGTTGTTTCATCTGTTTTGTATACATAAAAATATTATTGTGCTATAATCTCATTGATAAAATTTAAAAAAGATTTCACACTCGGAGGAAAAATATGAACTATACAGAATGTATCGAAAATGCCAGACCACGTCTGGGAAAATACTGCAAGGCTTGTCCTGAATGCAACGGCCGCGCATGCAAAAACCAGATGCCCGGTCCCGGCTCAAAGGGTATCGGTGACACAGCTATACGCAACTATGACAAATGGAAGGAAATCCGTGTAAACATGGATACTATTGCCGAAAATAAGCCTGTCGACACCTCTCTCTCACTCTTTGGCCGTACTTTCAAATATCCGGTATTTGCAGGTCCTGTCGGTGCAGTACAGCTTCACTACGGAGACTGTCTGGATGATGTGGCATACAACGATATCCTCGTGTCTGCCTGTGCAAAGAACGGTATAGCAGCATTCACCGGCGATGGAACTGACCCAAACGTCATGGTTGCAGCAACCAAGGCTATCAAAAATGCAGATGGTGCCGGAATACCTACAGTAAAGCCATGGAACATCGAGACTATCCGTGAGAAAATGAAGCTGGTACATGAATCAGGCGCATTTGCTGTAGCTATGGATGTCGATGCAGCCGGTCTTCCATTCCTCAAAAATCTCAATCCGCCAGCAGGAAGCAAAACTGTCTCAGAGCTTCGCGATATCATACAGATGGCAGGAATCCCATTTATAGTAAAGGGAATTATGACCATAAAGGGTGCCCTTAAGGCAAAAGAGGCAGGCGCAAGCGCTATTATTGTATCAAACCACGGTGGACGTGTGCTTGACCAGTGTCCTGCCACTGCTGAGGTGCTTGAAAGCATCGTAAAGGCACTTGAAGGCTCAGGTATGAAGATACTCGTAGATGGCGGCATCAGAAGCGGCACAGACGTCTTTAAAGCCCTTGCACTGGGTGCAGACGGAGTTGTTATCGCAAGACCGTTTGTAACGGCTGTATACGGTGGAGAAGCCGATGGTGTGTGTGCATATATAGACAAGATCGGCACAGAGCTTGAAGACACCATGAAAATGTGTGGTGTATCTTCGCTTGATGAAATTACAAGGGACTGTGTTTTATAATCTTGTCGTCCACTTAGAACAATCCCACACATCCGTCGCAAGCCCATCATAGAAATCCGGCTCGTGGCATACCATCAGTATGCTGCCCTTATATTCCTTCAAGGCACGCTTCAGCTCATCCTTAGCATCCACATCCAGATGGTTGGTAGGCTCATCCAGAAGCAGAATATTTGTCTCTCTGTTTATCAGCTTGCACAGGCGTACCTTTGCCTGCTCACCACCGCTTAACACACGCACCTGGCTTTCAATATGCTTTGTGGTCAGGCCACACTTGGCAAGCGCGCTTCGCACCTCGTACTGCGAAAATGCAGGAAACTCGTTCCATATCTCCTCAATACATGTGGTTGTAACCGACTGATCCATCTCCTGCTCAAAATACCCAATTTCCAGATAATCTCCAAGTGTAACACTTCCTGAAAGCGGCTTTATCAGCCCAAGAATACTCTTAAGCAATGTCGTCTTTCCGATGCCGTTTGCACCGGTAAGAACAATCTTTTGTCCTCTTTCCATCTCAAGGTCGAGAGCAGATGAAAGCGGATCATCATAGCCAATGACCAGACCATTTGTCTGGAAAATATACCGCCCCGGAGTACGCGCTGTCTTAAAGTTAAACTCCGGCTTTGGCCTTTCAGCAGCAAGCTCAATAACATCCATCTTGTCAAGCTTCTTCTGACGTGACATCGCCATATTCCTTGTAGCAACACGTGCCTTATTTCTAGCCACAAAATCCTTCAACTCTTTAATCTCCTGCTGCTGTTTGTTGTACGCAGCCTCAAGCTGGGCTTTCTTCATCTCATAGACTTCCATAAATTTGTCATAATCCCCGACATACCTGTCGAGCTTCTTGTTATCCATGTGATAGATGAGATTTACCACGCTGTTTAGAAACGGTATATCGTGCGAAATGAGAATAAACGCATTCTCATAATCGTTCAGATATCGCTTAAGCCACTCAATATGCTCCACGTCCAGATAGTTTGTAGGCTCATCCAAAAGCAGGATATCCGGCTTCTCCAAGAGGAGCTTTCCCATCAGCACCTTGGTTCTCTGACCACCGCTTAAATCGGTCACATCCTTATCCAATCCCAGGTCTAAAAGCCCAAGAGCCCTTGCAACCTCCTCAACCTTTGCATCGATCATATAGAAATCATGCATGGTAAGCATGTCCTGAATCGTGCCGGCTTCCTCCATCAGCTTATTCATCTCATCCTCGTCCACATCGCCAAGACGTGCATATATGTCGTTCATCTCATTTTCCATATCATAAAGAAAATCAAATGCAGAGGAAAGAACGGAGCCGATAGTCATACCTTTTTCAAGCGCTGTGTGCTGGTCGAGATAACCTACACGCACCTTCTTTGCCCACTCTATTTTGCCCTCATCAGGCATAAGTCTGCCTGTGATAATATTCATAAAAGTCGATTTTCCCTCACCGTTTGCACCGACAAGCCCTATGTGCTCGCCCTTCAACAGTCTGAAGGAAACATCCTCAAAAATAGCACGGTCGCCAAAACCATGGCTTAGGTGCTCTACGTTTAAAATACTCATGTATACCTCTCTTCAAGATTTTATTTTCCAAATATGGCACTTTCTTCAAGATTTAGTCAGCAAGCTCATATTGTTTTGCCAGTCTGTTAAGCTCATCATGAACCTCTTTCACCAGATTTTCCGGACCTATTATCTTAAAATTATCCCCCATTGCCATAATCCAATGAATAAAAAGCTTGTTATCAGCTACTTTCACAAAAACGCGCGAATAAGCTTCATCCTTTTTTAAGATTGTCACATCAGTTCCAAACCTGTCGATCAGGACACCTATAGCGCTGTTTTTGCACAGTATCTCAGCCTTAATCTCTTCTCCATTGTACATACCAAACTTCGATTTGCCATAAGAAGCAATATCAAGTTTTTTAAGCTTCTCCCTGCCCTCACGGACTTTATTTTCAATCAGGATATTCTTCATCTTATCTACACGGTAATGACGAATATCCTTTACCTGTGTATCATGGTCATATCCAATCAGATAGTAATTGCCATCATTCCACAGCAGTCCCCATGGACTGACATGATATCTGGCGCCGTCATGCTTCACCTCAAGCTCTTTTTTCGTATTCCACCGGCAATATTGAAAAGAAAGGCTTGAATTATTTGCAATTGCATTGTGTATGGCATCAACATTTTTCATGATGTCGCCGTTCATGGTTTTCACTCTTCCGGCAACATATACCTGACGCTGCAGAGTGGCAGCCTCCTGTCTGCTTGTAAGACTCTCCAGCTTCTTAATAAGCTCATTGGATTTCTCCTCAGTGATGAACTTGGCAGCAGCGACAGAATCCACCAAAAGCTTAAGCTCTGCAAGCTCAAACGCCCTGCCAACCACCTGATAATGGACTGTCCTGCCATACTGCGTCTTTTTGGTTTTGATTCCAAAATCATTCAGCTGTGCTATATCATCATACAGACTTTTTCTCGCAGCTGTGACATCGTATGCATGCAGCTTGTTTAAAATCTCATCAAGCGTAATATCATGGTTAGCATCAGTATTATCCAAAAGAATTTTGGCCAGATACAAAAGCTTTAGCTTTTGATTGCTCCTGGGTTCCTTAGATTGATTCCCGGCAGTCAGCTCATTGTTTTCCGCTTCACTCATATACACTTATCTCCCCATCAATTTGTATTGTAACTATTCAGAATCACACCACACACATTTGCAAAACCGCACGATACTCGTCACTTGATTATTGCAGCAAGTTTTTCGCCACACATCACACCGAGTATACATCCTAAACAGCTCAACAACACATATCCGCACCCAAGCAGGCAGTGATTATGTTCAAACAGATTATAGGATTCCAGCGAAAATGTAGAAAACGTGGTAAAACCACCGCATACACCGGTCTTCCAAAACAGAACCATATTCTTGGATACTCCATCCCTTGCACTTGTGATTCCGACAATAAATCCAATCAGAATTGCACCGATTACATTGGTGATTAGAGTCAAAAAAGGAAATTCAGTTTTTAAAGGTATAAGGCTGATGGCATATCTGGCCATTGCACCTACAGCGCCGCCCAGTGCTACAAATAAAAAATTCATGGTTGTTATCTCCTATATGTAAAATACGCGATTCTCTTTTCTCGGAATCACGTCAGGATAATCTCCATCGACATATCCAAGAGCACAATGTCCGATTCCCTCATACTCATCCTCAATACCGAGTGATTTGAGAAGCTCCTTGCCCCAGTCAGACTCAAATTCTTCCTTCGCGCGGTGAATCCAGCAGCTTCCAATACCAAGATCATGAGCTTCAAGCATCAAGTTTCCCATCACAAGACTGCCATCATAGACATGTGTAGGCCAGTCCTTCTTTCCAAGAACGATAAGAATAACCGGCGCAGCGTAAAATGGATCAGTATTGCTGCCCATTATGTCGGCATTTCTCTTTGCGATTTCATCCCTTATTTCCTTGTTTGTCACCTGAATAATGATGGTATTCTGTGCACCTCTGCCGTTTGCCGCAAAGGTTCCGGCCTCGATTATCCGGTCAAGGATGTCCTGCGGCACCATGTCCGGTTTGAATTTGCGAATGCTTCTTCTGGTTTTCATTTCTTCTAATACTTTGCTCATGATTTTATTCTCCCATTAATTCAAATGATATTTACAACAATTCCTTCAGCTTCGCCATCTCATCCTCAGACAAAGTAACACCTTTTCCCATCTTCTCGTGTTCCGGTGCCCAGTCTCTGATATCGTACTTTGGTTCTCCACCATTCCATGAAATCTTGTTAAGTTCCTTTGTCCATCCTTTGGCACTCTCTGAGAGGGTACCTATGTGTTCTACTATTTCGTATTTAAAATCTGCCATATTTATAAATCCTTTCTATTGGTATTGATAATAATATATTTGTTTATCTTTAGTTATTAGATGAAATTTCCACTCAGTGAGTGGAAAATCTTTTATATCGTAATCTCATATAATAATAAAAAATATACTGCTTCGCATTCTTATATATTACTTTAATGAATCAGATTCGTCTAGTTTAATTTTTGATAAAACTAAACTCTAGAATAATATTGCTTGTTGTCTTGATTTTATATATAGTCATGTAAATTTTTCAGTTACTAAAATCTATCTGCGCAAAGCGATAATAGTAATTCGCCTAAGTGATGTTATCTGCCTGACACCATTCGTCTACGGACATGCCGTCCGGACGATTCCGGCATTCCCGAACCATTACAGCCCATTCACGAATGCGACAGCTGCGTGCTACTTGTGATGTTTGAGATTTCATAAACTTAATCCTCCAGAATGTCTAAAAAGTTTAAGCTAAACTTTTTGGACTGGTATAAAATGTTATGTCTATTTTCTCAAAAAATCATAAAGTATTCTATATACTGACTATGAGACGTTTACTAACTTCGTGAACTTGTTGCACACTGTCCGATCTACAACAGTAGAAATTATTCTATATTACTTAACTACAGACCAGTCGAAAAGACGTTTTCGCATCTACAACAGTAGAAATTATTCTATATTACTTAACCGCCAAGACTTCATGCACGACCAACAATCTACAACAGTAGAAATTATTCTATATTACTTAACTCATCTATTCGTCAAACAAGTATTTCAATCTACAACAGTAGAAATTTTTCTATATTACTTAACGAAATTTGCCTTATCGTCTTTCTTCTATCTACAACAGTAGAAATTTTTCTATATTACTTAACTTGGTGCTTACTCCGGTATGCCTGAAATCTACAACAGTAGAAATTTTTCTATATTACTTAACAAAGTATATCAAAATGTAAGGCACAAAAATCTACAACAGTAGAAATTTTTCTATATTACTTAACATGAGAGAACGTGCGCACGGCTCTTTATATCTACAACAGTAGAAATTATTCTATATTACTTAACTCCAAACTTGTGTATTTGCACAATTTTACGGAGCCAAGCAACTTTATTTTTGTCATTTTATATAACATTTGCACAATATATGTTAAGTAATATAGATTATTATAAAATTAAGGCTCAGGTTTGCATTACGTTATGATGAAAAAATCATTTTCCTCATTTTTGGCATAACCATATCTTAGGACTTCACAACTTGATGACATTTTAAAAATATATACACTATCTGATTGTGAAAATCGTTTTTCAAATGTGTTCGTCAAGTCATTAACTATATTATCAACAATTCTTTTGCTGTTGTCAATCTCAAATACTGAATATTGAATTCGATGTCCAAATCTTGACAGATACTTAGCAAAACTGGCTCGTAACTTGTCGTTTGAAATATCATAGCTTACTATAACCATGTCACATCTGATTTCATAATCAAGTGTCCTCACTTCCATATAATTTATGAAAATATATGGAAGCCGGACAAAAAATGAAATCATTTAAATTTGAAATAATTATCAAATCATCCATTATAAATACCTTTTATTTTGAATAAAGTCAAACCAGTCCTTATTGGAAATTTTAAGTTTATCTCTTGAAAACTTACCATCTTCTTTCCAATTCTCTGTAATTTGTTTGATTTCATACAAGCCTTTTAGAGCTATACAGTATGCACCATTAGCATCTGCGTCTTTAGGTAACGCATCTCCTGCTTTAGCTGAATCATAAAATATATTATTTTCATTGAGCACCGGAGAAATCAAACGATCATAATCCCTGTCTTCTAATTCACTCAAACTGTTTCTCATTTGTACAGTCAATTTAAAAATCTCAAATATGTGTTGTACGATTTCATAATCAATAATATCCTGTCTCAGATCATGACCATCTCTCCAATTTATATCTGTCATTTCGAGTGTTTTTTCCATATCTTTTGTTATATCAATTGTATCCGATTCATTTGAGAACCTGCCATTGATAAATCTTCTTTTTATCCTAACTCCGTACGTATATACACTCCAGCTTGACTTTGACATAACAGTATTTTGCGTAATAAAGTTATTATAATCAAATGTAAAACAAAACAGATTTTTCTCTGGATCATATCTGATACTGTCAAATTTTTTTATAAATTCTCTCTTCGCATCAACTGTTAAATCTTTAAATTTGAATATATTTACAAATCCGGTTGTAGGATCAATCTTAGATGTATAGGCAGCAGGTACGTAAAATATACAGCCACACTGATGACCGACATTTTTCAGTTTATCCGGAATATATGTAAGCTGGTATCCCTTTAGAATACCACCGTTTTCAGTTATGAATTTATCTTTAAATACCAAATAGTTAAGTTTGCTGATAAGCATTGTCTCAAACTTCTGGTAAACCTGTCGTTCAACCTTAAAACGACCTTTTTTAAATCCGTAACTTAAATCCTCCATTGCAATTATGGCATTATATTTAATAACCATCTTTGAAATTTCATGAATTACAAGAGATAAATAGCCTTCTTTAATTTCTTTTATTTTGCCGATTTCTTTCCATTCCTTTCGTGCGGTTTGTCGTGCCCCCTCCTGCTGCTTGAGCTTAATCTGATAATCATATCCGTTAACAATGTTAAACGATTTTTGTTCAACAATATTCCCGCAAGTATCAATTACTGAAACATATATCAGATTTCTTTCACCACGATCAATGCCTATTACATGCAACTCCTTTTCTGTGGCAATATATTGTAATATTCTATCATTAATAAAGCTTGTCTTATTGGCTTTAAAATTGATTGTAATTGGCATATGAAGAAAATATTTATCATATGTATATCTATAATCTTTTACTATATCTTTGGTGGTCTCATGATGACCTACTATATCCTTAAGCTTAGCTGCTTCATCTGAAAGCTCTTTATCACTTTTATCATTGTAATATTTATAAAGCTCCTGATATATATTTTCCGGTATGTTTTTTCTGACTATCCGGATATTTCCAAATTGATCTTTTTCCTCCGCTTCATACGTTCTATTAACAAGAATAGAGCCTTTTTTATGAATTATAGGATTCTTTATGCTTGATTTTCTAAAGAAGATTTCCGCTTCACCGTTTAATTTCAGCACAATATCCTTTAAATTTTCTTCACTAAACAAGTTCTTCAAATACATAGTATGAAGATTATCATTTCCGGTGCTTTTCTTTGAAAAATCCTTGTTATATATTTGGAATAAATATAGCTGTCCCTTTTCCTGTAACAATTCAATATCCTTTTCGCTGATATATGTCCAGTCGATTTTATAGCCTTGCAATTCGACTTCTCTGTAAAATCCGCTGATATCTTCATATGTGGAGGTGTCAGAAAATTCAAAGCCAAAATTCTTCCATTCCGGATGTATTGCTATACAGTTCTTAAAATAATCAATCAAATCATGACAAAACGTTATATCAAAATCCTTAGAAGATTTAAGATGCTTATTTTGTTTATAGCCTTCCAATATATAGGCAGACGGCTTATATGTTTCCACTCCGGTTTTTGATGAGAGGAATACCTTGGGGATCATTTTATTTGGACCAGGCAGAAGATTATAAATCATCTTCTTATAATCCCCTTTATTTTCTGATGTATTACCTTCAATTATCTTTTTGTCAGGCTTATTTTTTGCATTAAATATTCCTAAATAGTACAAATCATCACGCATGAGAATAATTGCATTATTACTATATTCTTTACTTTTACTCCATCCATCCGCTAGTGTAGGAATACCAAAATTCAATTTAATTTTTTTTGTACTATATGGCTTCTGCGTTACATAATTACGCACAAGATTATACAATGAAATTACCGGATATATTTCGTCATATATCTCTTCTAACTCCGCATAAAAATTATTATCTTTATCTACCAGCTCCTCTGTCATGAAAACCGAACACCAATGAAAAGCATTCATTATTACATCTAGAACATTTTTTAATTCAGATGCTTCCAATTCACTTTCCACCAGATGAATTTCAGGATTATACTTAAGCTCCTGTGCTTCAAAATTATTCAATATATGTGATATTTCATGTATATATGTCTCTGCTTTAATATTATCATCCGGACATAATTTATAATTGCTAACAAGCTCATTGATTTCAGTAATGCTTTTTTGCAGATCATTCTTTACCGCTTTTTTTACCTTGTCAGCTTTAGATTTACCATTTCCGGGTAATATATTGTTGTAATGAATTTCTAATGCAGTATTTATTGTTTCCCAATCTCTATATGTCTTTTGTGAAACTGATTCATAGAATTTACTAACAATATAAATCTTATCAAGATTGTAGCCGTTATAGTTTTCTCCAATCTTACGCAATCTTTCAACGATATGTTTTGAACTAATATTGTCCAAAAATCCATTCACTGATTGATAAACCTCTTCATCTGATTCAAATTTATACGGCACCTCATAAGAAGTATCTGCTATGCACAGTATCTGTTTATGAAGCTTTCGCAGCTTATAGAGATTTTTGTTTTCTTTATTTTTCTGGCAATATAAATTCATAAATAAATTTACTTTACCGCATATATCATTATAAAAAGATATACCTTCCTGTGTAATAAATTCCCCATATTTTTCATAAGAATAAATTTCCTCCAGAGACATTTCCTTTAATGAATCCTTCATATCTCCGGATATTTTATTTATATCATCATTTGAAAGATTTTTTACAATTCTCCTATACACCAATGCATTACTAAAAAATATTTCTGCATTATCATTAACTATTCTATGACAAGAAGATGAAGATATATCATCAGCAGAAAAACAATTAGCCCTGTTTTTAAAATAGTCCTTGAATGATGTTGCAAATCTGGAAAATAATTTAATTACCTGTGTTTTTTCTTCCTTTTCTGATGCAGAATAATTATTGTTATGAATGACAAATTCAGGAAGAATATCTGAGATTAATTTTGCACTGAACATATTTTTAAATCTATCATCATCTGCAAATTTTTTATAGATTGCCTTACGTTTTTCAGCCTGTTCTTTTATAAGTGCGTCTTTATTATCTCCATTTTTTAACTGAATTTCCATTTTCTCAAATAAAGAAGTCCAGTCAATATCATCAATTGACGATAAAGTTTCTGAAATGAAACCTCTGTAATAATCATCCATGATATCTTTAAGTATCTGACGATTTTCTCCTCTGAGTTCATCTTCTTTAATTATTCCGTTTTTAACAATAAATTGCTGTGTTGTTTCGGTTGGAATCAGAGCATTCCTAAGAGTCTTCTGTAAAGAAGAAATTCCGATAAAATTCTGAAAATTACTTGTTCCGTTATTCATATTTTTCTCTCCTTTTTATAAAGATATGTAATGTGTAGCTAGCGCCTTTGTAAAAAAATAACGTTTTTTAACGTTACTTCTTTAATACCTGATATCTTTAATCTACCAATAAGTAGAAATTATTTGTAATTCAAATTTACTATTTTCCTATGGCGATGTCAAATATTTTGCTTCAAGAAGTAACAATGGGTCTTTGTTTTTGCTATGTTTGTTTTCTTATCTTCTTACTTTCTTATGATGGCTCTAGCTTAACACATTACGAGTCCCAAAGTCTGCCCTCGCAACCCGAATTTTTGTTCGAAGCTTTGTTTTTTCACAGATTTATAGTATAATACCTACCATGAAATTACAAAAATTATACAGCAAGGTCCGTCAGGCTATTGACGACTACAATATGATAACTGAAAATGACAAAATTGCCATCGGTGTCTCAGGCGGAAAGGATTCTCTCACGCTGCTCTATGCTCTTTCCGGCATCAGAAGCTTTTATCCTGTGCCCTTTGAGCTTGTAGCGATTGCGGTTGACCTGGGATATGAGGATTTTGATTTAACGCCGGTGAAGGCGCTGTGCGATGAGCTCTCGGTGGAGTTTTATGTGGTGAAAACTGATATCGGAAGAATATCTCTTGAGAAATCTAAGAATCAGGCTAGTCCCTGCTCATGGTGTGCCAAACTTAGAAAGGGAGCTTTGAATGATTTTGCGCTGTCTGTCGGCTGCAACAAAATCGCATATGCACACCATATGGATGATATTATAGAGACTATGTTTCTTTCCCTGCTATATGAGGGACAGTTTTATTCATTCGCGCCTGTTACACAGCTGGACGGCAGTGGTCTTGCCATCATCCGTCCGCTTATGTATGTCGGCGAGTCTGATGTGAAGGGCTTTAAGAATAAATACAATCTGCCGGTGTGCAAGAATCCATGTCCTTACGATGGCCACACGCGGCGCGAATATGTAAAACAGCTTGTCAGACAGCTCAATCTGGAAAATCCAGGTGTTAAAAAACGGCTTTTTTCTGCTATTCAAAACGGCAACATTGATGATTGGGTGAAATGTACTAAGCCTTCCGATGCTTCATAGTGCGCTTTTTCTCATACATCCGGGAATCAGCCTCACGGATTATCTCATTAACATCCTTTGTGCTGTTTTCGTTTTGCACAGCATATCCCATGGCAGCTGTGATTGGCACTATATCATTTCCATCAGTGATACATCCGAGGTTCTCCATCATTTTTTTACTTGCATTCAAAAATTCAGCCTCGATATCCGGTTTTGTCGAGATAAATACGAATTCATCACCACCGATTCGGTAGCACTGTCCGTATTTCCCGAGAGAAGCACTCATCACATCTGCAACGCGTTTTATCATCTCATCACCCTTTTGGTGGCCCATCGTATCATTTATTTTTTTCAGATTGTTTACATCATAAATCGCAAACAGCATGTATGATTTTTCGTCAGCTTCAAGTTCCTTGACCTTTTCCATATAAGAAGTGCGGTTGAGCAAATCAGTAAGACCGTCATGATATGCCAGACGGCTCAACAGCTCATTTTTGATATTACGCTGATAAGATGCGAGGAACTTTTTCATAATCTGTACTATTTCCATGAAAAAGAATATCAATATACCAAGTCTGATAAAATAGCTTGTTTCACGTCCCGTACCTCGCCATAGAACAATGATATCCGTCAAAGCCATAAAACTTAGAACAATACAGCCTATATTGTGATATATATTCTCTTTTGGTGCCTGTACAATGCCCTTTATCGTTGAAACAAGAATAAAGAGCATAGAAATCGCAAATACAACATGTGCCGGAAAAAGTGTCTCATGATAATCCATGATTCCGGTTATTTCCAAAACAAAACTGCCTGCAAATACTATCTCGCCAATTACGCATAGTATCGCACTTATACGTTTACTATAGCTGTCATACATCTGACTTAAAAATAGTAAAAACGGTGGAATAGCAAGCCTCATAGTAGCTTCTGCTATCATATGATATATATGGGCATCTCCAAAAACCAGCTGCAGATATCGTCCGTCTGTTGTAAGAAATAATCCTGCTACAAATGCTGTAGCACCAAGATTCAAAAACTCAATCCCTACTATCTTTTGCCTTGTAAGAGGAATAAATAGCAAAAGCATCACAACCCCCAGTGCCATAATAATAAAGCTGATGCAGAAGGGATTGAATCTTTTTTGTTGTTGAAACTGCATGATATCAGAGATATCGCCTATGTACATTTCATCGAGCTTTGCACTGTCGTCATCCTTATATGGATTTTCGATTTCAATAGTAAGAAGCTTTCCGTCAGTTCCCTCAGGAATAAGCACATTTACAAAAAGTGCTCCCGGTGTCTTTCCAAAAAGCTGTGAACTGAAATACTTATTCCGGTATCGGCATACTCCATCTATAAGCACTTTGATGTTTGATGTCTTTGCAAAGAAAAACAATGTTTTATTACAATCAGCTGCCGTTATAGTACGATGGATTACTGTAGTGCCTGATAAATGGTCCAGTGAAGCCTCAGATTCCTCACTATTTAGCCATCCGGTTGAAAAATCAGAATATGTACTGTATGCTTTTTTCTCATGGTTATTCACCGGAGCGAGTGCACTGATTACAACCATTAATGTAGCAAAAATCAATACGAAATATATTATCACAGGAAATTTGTTTGTTACAAATCCTTTTTTTAATGATTTATCCATAAAAATTCCTTTCATACTTATAGCTTTTACAGCTTGTCAGAATCCAGTACAATCGTAAATGGTCCGTCATTCTCAAGTTCTATCTTCATATCAGCTCCAAATACTCCTCTTTGTACCCCGGGAACTGCCTTCTCACACTCGCTGATGCAGTATTCGTAAAGCTCATTTGCCATGTCAGGACTTCCTGCTTCCACAAATGATGGCCGATTACCCTTCTTACAGTTTGCATAAAGCGTAAACTGCGATATGAGAAGGAGCCTTCCGTTTACATCATTTATCGAAAGGTTTGTCTTGTCATTCTCATCGGCAAAGATTCTCATATTTACAAGCTTTTTAATCATTTTATCAGCAATTTCTTTAGTATCAGTCTCTGCCACTCCTATCAAAACGCACAGCCCCTTTTCTATGCTGCCGGTTATATTTCCATCTATAGTGCATTTTGCATGGTTTACACGCTGTATTACAAATCTCATTATTATATAGTCTCCTTATTATGTTATTTACATATTATGATATGAGGGTCAAAAGGCATTTTGCCCCTCATTTATGATTAATCAGATTATTACTTATATGGCATATAGTTTTAGTACCATTTTTATCCAACAATAGCCATATCATTCTAAACCATTTTTATAAAATAAACAAGTCTGTCTGTGACTTTTCCCACATTGTTTCTGCCAAGTTCATATGAACAGCTGCAATCTTTAAAGTATATTTCATTAGGCAATTCGCATTCATTCATAAACATTCTTATACATTTATGAATTATATTGTCAAGTAACGTATTACTGTGTTAGAATTATAAATATTGAAATTGCTACAAACTAATTTTTCTAAACTAAAGGAGGATATTTATGAACTACAATATTGAGGGAGAGCCTTTACCGGTTGTAATCTGCAGCCTTGAGGCAAACGAGACTATGATTACCGAAAAAGGTGCCATGTCGTGGATGACCCCAAACATGAAGATGGAGACCACATCAAATGGAGGCATCGGCAAAATGTTCGGCCGTGCTTTTTCCGGTGAGAGCATGTTCCAAAACCGATACACCTCTATGGGTGGTCCGGGAATGATAGCATTTGCATCATGCTTTCCGGGATGCATCAGACCATTCCAGATTGCACCGGGACAGGAAATAATCGCTCAGAAATCAGCATTTCTTGCTTCAACCTCCGGCGTCGAGCTGTCCGTATTTTTCCAAAAAAGAATAGGGGCCGGTTTCTTCGGCGGTGAAGGATTTATCATGCAGCGTCTGTCCGGAAACGGATTGGTATTTTTAGAGTTTGACGGCTACATAAAGGAATATGAGCTTGCACCGGGTCAGCAGCTGGTGATTGATACCGGCTATTTAGCTGCCATGACAGGAAGCTGCCAGCTTGAGATTCAGACTGTTCCGGGTATCAAAAATGCGGTATTCGGCGGCGAGGGCTTGTTCAACACCGTTGTCACCGGACCTGGCCGTGTATGGCTTCAGAGTATGCCGGTTTCACAGCTTGCAGGTGCCATCAGACCTTTCATTCCAACAGGCAACTAAACCTATGCCCTGTGCTATGTAAATAACAGGACTGCCTATATTCGGGCAGTCCTGTTTTACACTTTGTACTAAGTTTTATGGTTTTATATTTTATCTATGCCATACCATTTGCAGTCTTGTATTTCCATAGCATCTCTGCATGATTCTGCTCTTCTATCTGTATATCTGCCAACAGCTTTCTGATATCAGAATTTCCAAATACAAATACATCAGAATTGTACTCGCCCGATACTAGCTTCTCTGTTCCTATACAGTCTGTAGCCAGATAACAGTCAGCTTTCTTGTCCTCAGAATTGCCAAGTGAATCATATGTTGCAGCAGGGTTATAATCCTTCCCCTTTGAATCATTGCAGTCAACTGACGGAACCTTTCCCTTAATCACCTGATCCAAAGAGTCAAAATGCTTTTGCTCATCCCTTGCAATTTCTTCAAAAAGCTCCTTAAGCACCGGATCCTTTGCCTGATTGCTGTATTTGGTATACTTCTCGATGCATGCCTGTTCCTGTGTTTTTAAGTCCTCAATAGCGGTTGTTTCTTTTTCTGTTAAAATCATTTAATAGACACCTCCTGTCAGCATTATTATGTACAAAGGTGTAAATTATATTTATGATTGCAATATTTTTTAATGGGTCTGCCTGAAATTAGACTTAAGATACATAAAATAACTTTTCATAGCACATCCTAACTTCATACTCAGAAAAAAAAACAAAAAGTCACATTAACTATTAAGAATAATTATAAATAACAAATGAATTTAAAATCAATTAAAACAAACATCAAATAAGACGAAGAACAAATAACCCCAGCATCAATTAGGAGGACTAATCATGAATAATACAATGATATATAATGCCAATCCACTCAACATCAGTGGCATATCAGATGATAAAACAGACTGCAGCCGTCAAAGTGCCTTCTGCAACGGTGCAAACTATGCCGATTTACCACTTGGTTGTGTATGTGAAGGAACTGAAGTCAGGAACAGTGCTGACGAAAATGTCAAGATTTACAATATAAAGCACTCTCATCAGCCTATTTAGCCAGCTCCCAGAATGCCACTGCACTTGCAGCAGCCACATTTAGTGAATCCACTCCATGTGACATAGGTATTTTTACAGTATAGTCGCAGGAAGCTATCGTCTGCTCATGAAGACCATCTCCCTCAGTGCCGAGCACTATTGCAAGTCTTTCCTCTGAGCGAAGCACAGGATCGTCTATACTCACAGAATCATCAGTCAGAGCCATAGCGCAAGTTTTAAAGCCCAGTCTGTGAAGCTCACCAATATAACCTTCATTGCACTTGGAAAAATAAGCCCATGGCACCTGAAATACAGTTCCCATACTAACTCTGATTGCACGCCTGTACAAGGGATTGCTGCAGGCAGGAGTGAGCAGCACTGCATCCATATGCAGTGCTGCCGCTGACCTGAATATAGCTCCGACATTTGTTGGATTTACCACATCCTCAAGTACAGCAACTCTTCTGGCGCCCCTGCACACCTCTTCCACAGACTTTGGCTTCGGCCTGTACATAGCACAGAGTGTGCCTCTGGTCAAAGCAAAGCCTGTCAGCTTTGTAAGCAGATCAAACTCTGCAGTATATACCGGTATATCATGACATCTTTCAATAATGCCTCTTGCCTCGCCATTTACATGCTTTGTCTCCATCAGAAGAGAAACCGGTTCACATCCCGCATCAAGCGCCCTCTCTATCACCTTGGGACTTTCAGCAATGAACATTCCCTCTTTTGGATTGGCTCTGTTTAAAAGCTGATTTTCAGTCAATCTGGCATACACATCCAGATTAGGATCCATAAAATCTGTTATTGTGATTATATTGTCAGACATATAATCAATCCTCCCTCAGATGTACTACCCTGGCCGCCGCACGACGCCTGCTGTCCTCCTGGGCAGCATAATGCTTACGTGTGGTATTTACATCCTTGTGCCCCAGAACATCTGCCACAAGATAGATATCACCTGTTTCCTGATAAAGTGTGGTGCCATACGTACTACGAAGCTTATGAGGAGTAATATTCTTAACAGTAGTCACAAGCCTCGAATACTTTTTTACCAGATTCTCAACCGAACGCACTGATATACGCTTCCTCTGTAAAGAAAGAAAGAGCGCATTAGTATGCCCCTCTGCGGGTGTAATAATGCTTCTCTCCTCCCAGTACGAAAGAAGTGCATCACGTACCTCATCACCAAAATAAACAATCACATCGGCACCACCCTTTCGGTGCACCTTGATTCCGTTATTCTTAAAATCCACATCATCCATATCGAGTCCCACGCACTCTGATACACGGATACCGGTTCCAAGAAGCAATGTCATAAGTGCCAGGTCACGAACCTTGGTTTTCTCATGGAATCGCTGCTGATTCTTTGACAGACTGTCTCCTGACTCAACCTCATCAAGAAGCTGTGCGACCTCATCAGTATCAAGACGAATGATATTCTTCTCATGTATTTTTGGAAGGGTTACCTTGCTTGCAGGATTGGTATCTATAAACTCTTTCCTGAAATAAAAATTATAGAAGGTGCGCAGGGATGCAAGCTTTCTCTTGATTCCCCTCTCATCATTGGTATGTGCGACGCCATCCTTCTCGTAATATTTGAGATAAAACAGATATTCCTCAATATCCGAAGGGCTGATCTGATCCAACAGAGATATAGGATAGTCCCTTATATCATATTTCTTAAGCGATGGGTTTGCACTCTTCATGTACTCAAAAAAGGTCTGCAAATCATATGCATACGCTATCTTGGTTCTTGAGGATTTATCCGCATCTATTCCGATAAAAAAATCCATACAGAACTTCGGAAGCTTCTGTATCATATCTCTAAGCTTTAATTCATTTTTTATATTAACATCTTCGTAATAAGCGTTGTCTTTCATAATGATACTATATAATAATCAAAGTCAGCTCTAACCAAGCACTTCTTTGATTTTCTCCTCTATACGTTCCTTAACCAGTGCAGCTATATCCTTCGTCTTCATGCCCTTGTACTCTTCATACTCAATAGGCTTTAAATAGTGAACCTGAGTTGTAACAGGACCAAAATGAAAACTGTTGAACACCTTATATGAATCTATGAGAGCTATCGGAATAATAGGTACATGAGATTTCAATGCAATCTTAAAGCTCCCTGCTTTAAAATCCTGCACTTTATTCTTATTATTGAACTTATAGCCACCCTCCGGAAACAGAACATATCTCTTGCCGTTTTTCACATCCTTAGCTACCTCATTGATTATAGTAAGCCCCTGTCTTGGATTGTCTTTCTCCAAACGCTTTGCCTGAACCAGATCCACAAATTCCCTGACAAGCATTGTATGAGACTTCTGTTTATCCATTACAAACGAAAGTACTCTGTCATGTGTAGTAATAATTCCAAGCAAATCATACTTTCCCTGATGGTTGGGATACATGATATAGCCACCTGTTTCAGGAAGATTCTCAAGACCATATGCCTCTGTTGTAATCTTTCCAGATTTGTTCATCAAATCAATACAGTGACGCATCATATCATATCGCTCAGTTTCTGAATATTTCTGCGGATGATCAGCCATGTATCTCATTTTAGGAACAATATACGGCGCTCTGTGAAAATTTGCAAATATAACAAAAAATAGCTTTAACATAAATATCTAATCTCCTGTTCAACGAAAGCGAATACAATAACGATATAGTCTGATTCGCTGCATCTGACCTATATTATATAAGAAACAGGAAATTTTAGCAAGATTGCATCACTTTATGTCCTGAGAATAATATGCAACAACTATATAATCGCCACTACGCACATTGCCATCGGTAAGGCTATTGAGCCTGCAGACCTCATCTACATAATCCCTTTTGCTTACCTGGCTGTCGGTAATATATCTGTCAGCAATGCTCCAGACAGTGTCACCATCCTCAACCCTGACGCTGGTATAATACTTGTTATATGGCCTGCTGTCAGTAGAACTGGCAAATATATGAATAGTGCCACATAATATAATGACAGCTGCTATAAATGCAATAACAGTCCATCCAAACATTTTTCTTTTTCCTAATAAAGTATTTCCTCTCATAAAACCACCTCTTGTATTTTCCGAACATGTGTTTGTTGTTATCGTGATTACATAATACATCCCGAACAATCGTTTGTCAAGAGAAAAACGAACAAAATTTCGGAATATATGTTTGCTTTTATTTTAGTTTTATGATATACTTTTTTAAGATAAAATTTTTAATTTATTTTATAATCATAAATGAGGAGCAAAATATCTTTTAACCCTCATATCGTTATATTATTTAAATATTCAGACGGAGGATTTACCTATGGCATTAGAAAAGATTTCAGACAAGCAGAAAGAGATACTTGAATTTATCAAGAGTGAGATTTTAAACAGAGGCTATCCGCCATCAGTGCGCGATATCTGCGAGGATGTACATTTAAAGTCCACATCAAGCGTCCATGCTCATCTCGAGACACTTGAGCGAAAGGGCTACATAAGAAGGGATCCTGCCAAAAACAGGGCTATAGAGATTATAGATGACAGCTTTGGTTTACAACGCCGCGAGATGGTTAACGTACCACTGGTCGGCCGTGTAGCCGCAGGCGAGCCGATACTCGCAGTGGAAAATATCGAAACTTACTTTCCTGTACCTGCAGAGTATATGCCAAATAAGCAGTCCTTCATGCTGAAGGTCAAGGGCGAGAGTATGATTAATGCCGGTATCTTCGACGGTGATAATATCCTCGTTGAGCAGCAAAGCAATGCTTCAAACGGAGACATGGTCGTAGCACTTATAGATGATTCCGCTACCGTAAAGACCTTCTATAAAGAGGATGGTCACATTCGCCTCCAGCCTGAGAACGACACAATGGATCCAATCATTGTTCCAGACTGTGAAATACTCGGCAAGGTGTTTGGAGTATTCCGTTTCTTCTAATAAATATCACAAAAATATCGCACCCATATGCTTAGCTAAAAAGCACAGCATATAGGTGCGATATTTTAAATAAATGCTACAGTGAATGTACATCCACCACTTTTCCGTCTCTCCATATTCTGTCGAGATCATAGAACTGTCTGTCTTCTTTAGAGAACAGATGCACGATAATATCCTGATAGTCCATGAGAATCCATGTAGAGTTGCCTGTTCCCTCTACCTGCTTTTGATGCACTCCGTTTGTATACATAGCCTCATCCACGGCATCCTCCATGGCTGTGAGCTGATTTGCATTGTTTCCGTTTGCAATGATAAAGTAGTCTGCTATAGAAGAAACCTCTCCTATGTCGAGAACTGTGATATCCTCTGCCTTTTTGTCTTCAAGTGCTTCCACTATCTTTTTAACTAAATCAATTGTCTGCATAGCAGTTATTCCTCCCTGTTGTCTCTATATTTAGCATAATAATTGTAAGTAATCTGGGTAGTTGGATCTATTGCCCCACTCTTCGTATTAAGGAAATTGATTGTATCATACAGTATCTCCGCAACAGTCCTGTCGAGATCATTAAAAGCAAGCTTTCTTATCTCTTCAAGCCTCGGTGCTTCACATCTGTTTGGTTCAATATAATCCGCCACAAAAAGTATTTTATCAAGCAGCCCCATGTCTGCCTCTCCTGTAGTATGCACTCTAATGGCATGCAGTATCTGAGCATCCTTAATGCCATACTCTTCCTCCGCAAGCACCATGCCTGCCTTTGCGTGTAACAGCCCCGGATTTGACATCTCTACCTCTGTTATGTCTATATTTTTCTTTACACAGAGTCCGATTTTCTTGTCGGTTGGAAGGCACTTGGCACAGTCATGAAGCAGACCTGCAAGCATTGCCTTTTCTATTGAATAACCGTTTGCCATGGCAAGACAGCCGGCTGTATACATCACTCCGAGTGTATGCTGATACCTTTGTTTATCAAGGCTTTTCTTTAGCTTTTTCTTTATTTCTTTTACTTCCATACTCTATCACCTGTATAAATTATTAGCCTGTATATATGACATAACTGCAGCATCCAGAAGCTTTTCTGTGCTTTCAAGGCTCCTGTGCTCTAGAGCCTTTGACTCTGCTTTTAAAAGCCCTCTTACCTGCGTAGAAGACACATCCATCCCGTCACAGCTCAAAAGTCTTATATCAGCAGGAAACAGATTTTTGATATGAGCAATCTTTTCCTCCATCTGCAGCTTTGGAAAATTTTCTCTCACCATAACAAGAATAATTGCTGTTTGAGCTATGACATCAGGTCTCATCCATGTTTCAAAATAGTCTAACGAATCACCACCCATGATAAAATACAGTTCATCCTTCGGATAAAGCGCCTTTAGCTTTTGGAGTGTCACATACGTATAGCTGGTGGACTCATCCTTTATCTCAATATCAGACACCTCAATACCGGGCACTGCTCTTGCTGCCAGCTTACACATATTGTACCGGTGGCTAAAGGCAGTCATTGCATTCTCGGTCTTGTTCGGCGAGTGACCTGACGGGACAAGAAAAAGCCTGTCAAGAGAATACTCCTCCATTGCCTTTTGTGCCATGTATATATGACCTTTGTGTATCGGGTCAAATGCCCCACCAAAAATCCCTGTTTTCATGGCTTATTCCGGAAGCTTAATCTTTGGATTTTTCTTTGCCGGACGGTAAAAAATCATTTTTTTGCCTATTACCTTAACCACTGCAGAGTGTGTTCTCTCACCGATTACACTTGCAATCTCTCTTGGATCATCTATACAGTTTTTAAGAACTGCGACCTTGATCAGCTCCCTCTTTTCAAGTGCTGCATCAAGAGCCTCGATGATTTCCGGAGTAAGCGATGCCTTTCCGATATTGAAAATAGGGTTAATTGTGCTTGCAAGGCTGCTTAAATATGCACGCTGTTTACTTGATAAATTCATATATACTCTTTCTCCTTACTTGTAATAATCAAACTCGAAATCATACATGCGGACAGTATCTCCATCCTCGATGCCCATATTTTCAAGCTCCTTGATGATACCCTGCTCACGCAAAAATCTCTGGAAGAAGGCAAAGCCCTTCTCCGAGTCCATATTTGTGTATCCAAGCATTTTCTCAATCTTTGGACCTGATATCTCATATGCACCATCGGCTGCCACCTCAACCGCGTACGGCTCATCCTTAAAGAATGAAAGTGCAGGATCGATCTCAGGCTCATATACAGTAACCTCTTTAGGGCAATTTGCAAGCAGGTTCTTCACCTCGTACAAAAGCTCCTTAAGGCCCTTACCGCTTACTGCAGATATAGGGAATACCTTTATGCCCTGTGGCTCAAATTCGGCTCTTAAGGCTGAAATCACCTCATTCTCGTCTCCTGCTATGGCATCTATTTTGTTTGCTGCAATGACCTGTGGCTTTTTGAGAAGCTGTGGATTATATGCTTCAAGCTCCTTGTTTATCGCCTTGATGTCAGCAACCGGGTCACGTCCTTCAGTACCTGCCGCATCAACCATGTGTATCATGACCTTGGTACGCTCTATATGACGCAAAAACTCATGACCGAGACCTATGCCCTCCGATGCACCCTCGATGAGCCCCGGGATATCAGCGATTACGAAACCAAAGCCCTCATCCATATCAACCACACCAAGATTTGGCTGTAATGTGGTGAAATGATAGTTGGCAATCTTTGGCTGTGCATTGGTAACTCGTGACAGAAGTGTTGATTTTCCTACGTTTGGAAAGCCAACAAGCCCTACATCCGCTATTACCTTAAGCTCAAGCTGCACCTCGATTTCTATTGCATCCTGTCCCGGCTGTGCATATTTAGGAGCCTGCATGGTCGATGTGGCATAGTGCTGGTTGCCCTGACCGCCTTTTCCTCCGCGCAGAATCACCTGCCTTGTATTGTCGCCGGACATATCTGCTATGACCTTTCCGCTTGCTGCGTCCTTTATGAGTGTACCCTCCGGCACCTTAAGTATAAGGTCCTCTCCGTTCTTTCCGTGGCAGTTCTTTTTGCCGCCCTCCTGTCCCGGCTCGGCTGCAAACTTTCTTCTGTGACGATAATCTGTCAGAGTGTTGATTCCCTTATCCACGAGGAATATAACGTCTCCGCCCTTTCCTCCGTCTCCACCGTCCGGACCACCGTTCGGTACGTATTTTTCACGACGGAACGATACATGACCATCTCCGCCTTTTCCTGATTTTATGATAATTTTTGCACGATCTGCAAACATAATTTTCCACCTCATGCTGAATGTCTGCATGAAACACTCAGTATACTTTATAACAAATTTACAACATAAAAACCCCGGCTAATAAAAGTCGGGGTTTAAATCTTATTCGTTAACTACTGGATATACGGAAGCCTGTTTCTTATCTCTTCCAACTCTCTCAAATCTTAATACGCCATCAACCTTAGCATATAATGTATCATCTCCACCGATACCAACGTTTGTACCAGGGTGAATCTTTGTACCACGCTGTCTGTAAAGAATATTACCAGCTTTTACGAATTGTCCGTCTGCTCTCTTAGCGCCTAATCTCTTAGACTCAGAGTCACGTCCGTTCTTTGTAGAACCAACTCCCTTTTTATGAGCAAAAAACTGAAGGTTCATATTCAACATGTCTTACACCTCCTTGAAGTCTAGAATGATGTACTCATTCCCATAGTCTCTTTGTATTCCTTTTAGTCCCAGAATCATGGAATCCATAAGCAGTGCAACATCACCTGTCGCCGGCTTATCAAGTCTGTAGTCAATCATGCCTGTCTCTTCGTCTGTATCAAGACTGTACTTAGCATGACACAGCTCCTCAGCGGAATTGATGAAATTAATCACCAGCGCTGAAACCCCGGCGCAGATTATATCATATCCGGAATCCGCAAAACCTGCATGTCCGTTTGACTTAAAGCCCATCTTATGTCCTTTTGAATTCTGATAAACGGTTATAGCTATCATTATCCGTTAATTTTTTCAATCTTAACCTGTGTGAAAGCCTGTCTGTGTCCGTTCTTTTTGTGATATCCGGTTTTTCTCTTGTACTTGTAAACGATAACCTTTTTAGCTCTGCCTTCTTTAACTACAGAAGCCTCAACTGTTGCACCTGCAACTGTTGGATCTCCAACCTTGAGATCATCTCCGCCTACAACTAAAACCTGATCAAAAGTAACCTTCTCACCAGCTTCAACGCCAAGCTTTTCAATGGTAATGATATCGCCTTCAGATACTTTGTACTGCTTACCACCTGTTGCTATAATTGCGTACATATGGCACCTCCTATTTATCATTACTCGCCAGTTACGGTGCTGCGAAAGTCGCAAACTTGTACCTCACTGTGCGGCATACTCCAGTATATTAGCATAGAGCCATCTATTCGTCAAGTGTTTTTTCTAAAATTTGTTTAAGAGATTTGTGAACCTTCTTTCTGGTCAGTTCCACCAGTCCAAGCTTTGTGATATCCACAAAGGTACAGACTGTATTATCGTCCTTTATATACTGTTTGAGCGCTTCAATGAGCGTATCCCTTGACGCCTCAGACTTCATATTGATGAAATCAATAATTATCATGCCCGAGATATTTCTGAGCCTAAGTTGCCTTGCTATCTCCTTTGCAGCCTCCATATTGGTCTTTAATATGCTGTTGCTCCCTGACGATATATTCTTTGCGCTGTTTACATCTATAAAGGTAAGTGTCTCAAGCTGTTCTATTATGATGTTGCCACCACAGTCAAGCCATACCCTGCGCGAGGTCAGATTATCAATCAGGCCTCTGATGCCATAGAGCGTTGACAGGCTGATAGCTGAATCGTCATATCTCATTATCTTTTCAGGAGCATGGTCATATATGCCGTACTCTGTAAGAAGACTGTCATATATATCATCGCAGTCCGTCTTTATCCACTCCACCGTGACAAAATCAATCGTCTTCATCAAAAGCAGATAGTCGCTCATTCCCTGATATACGCATGAATAGAGTGCCTGATGAGGTGCCTTTTTTATTATCTGATTGTATTTCTGTGCTACAGAATACGCATCAAGCGAAACCGCCTTATCATCCACATTTTTGGCATTGGTTCTGACTATGATGCCATAGCCCTCATTTTCATGGTCTGCACACTTTGAAAGCACAGCTGCTCGTAAAAGAGCTGCCCTTTCCTTATCCAGCTTTGATGAAACACCTATCTGTGTATCAAAATTGGTCAGAATCACATTGCTTCCGAATATCGAAAGCTTTGTTGTGACCACCGGATCCTTTGTCTTTAGAGCATCCTTTATGACCTGCACAAGTATCTCATCGCCCTCACACAAGCCTGATTTTTTCGATTTTTTGTTTGTGTATACAGGATTTTTTGCATCATTTAGTGACAGATAACAGCTCTTATTCTGCGCAATGGTCACAAATGCCGCATTTATGCCCGGCAGTATCTTATTTACCCTTGCCGCGTATATATTGTTTATTATCGTATCCTTCTCGGGAAGAAGCTGGAAATCCTTATAATTTCCGTTTTCATCCATCATTGCATACACTGTGTAGGTCTTATTATTTTTTACTGTTTTAGTCAGAATAATCCTGTTCATTATGAGATTTCTTCTCCCATGTCAAGCAGACAAACAAGTGTTCCATCGTCTTTTTTTGCATACACTTCCTGCCTGTGGATTTGTATGGCAAGCGGATCATAAGCAAGGCCACACCTTTCATATATGGCTTCGAGCACAAACTCAGGCTTTATATTATCAATGCTTCCTGTTGATACCTGCATAAAAAACTCAGGCTTTTTGTCTTTTTCCATGACTGTAAGCTTGTATACAAGAGGCTTTATATCCACCTCTCTCTCACTCTTTTTAGTCTTTTTCATCACAACAAAGGATGGCTCGTCAAAAAAGTGCTTATCTATCGCTTCCTTCCATTCATCTGTGGTATATGGGCTCTCATAGCCCTCCTTGAAGCTAAGTACATAGTCTGCAGCCGCAACAAGCGACATGGCCTTCTTTGCATCATCCGGCAAAAGCACATAGCCTGTCACCTCGACTCCGTCCACCATCTGGGCGTTTAAAGCCGCTATGCTTTTTTCTGTCGACTCTGTTGTATTTACATCTATGTCAAAGTACTCACCATCGCTTGTGATGCCCACTCCAAGCGGTGCCGCAAACGACATAATCTGGTGAGCAGAATACCCCTCTGAATAGCGGATATCAATATCTGCTCTTCTGACTGCCTTCTGGAAGTATCTCATCATATCGAGATGTCCTATAAACTTCATGCAGCCCCATTTTCTGAACTTCACTCTAATTTTCATAGCAGACACCTCCTCCATAGCTCTTTGCACCGCAGGCAGAGCACCTCATGCGGCAGTTAGGAGTGACGCACTCCTTGTGGGCTGTCTCCCACTCTCTTATCATAAACTGCTTTGTTACACCTATATCGATAAAATCCCATGGGAATACCTCATCAATAGGCCTCTCTCTCATAGTGTAGAAATCCGGATCCAGTCCGCATTCCTTTATCGAATCAATCCATCTGTCATAGTCAAAATACTCTGTCCAGGCATCATAATATCCGCCCTTTTCGTATACCCTTACTATAGCATCACAAAGTCTTCTGTCGCCTCTTGCCAGTATACCCTCAATCACAGTGACGTATGCCTCATGCCAGTTGTATCTGATGCTCTTTCTGTTGAGCTGCTCCTTTACATGGTCGTTAACTATCTTTGCCCTGCCCAGGTACTCAGAAGGCTCATACATCCTCGCCCACTGAAATGGTGTAAACGGCTTTGGCACGAAAAATGATGTGCTTATCGTTATCTGACACTTTCCGGCTCTCTTTTCCTTTGGAACGGTATCATAATATAATGCCGCTACATCGTTTGCAAGCTCAGGAATGCCCCTCATATCTTCCTCTGTCTCAGTAGGCAGACCGAGCATGAAATAAAACTTCACCTTGTTCCAGCCACCCTCAAAGGCCTGTTTTGAGCCATTCATGATATCATCAATTGTCAGTCCCTTATTTATGACGTTTCTAAGGCGCTGTGTGCCGGCCTCAGGCGCAAAGGTCAGACTGCTCTTTTTGACATCCTGCACCTTCTGCATGATGTCGAGTGAAAACGCATCAATTCTGAGTGAAGGCAGGGAGATATTTATCTTCTTTTCCTTGCAGATATCAAGCAAAAATGTGATGAGCTCGTCAAGCTCCTTGTAGTCGGATGAGCTTAAGGAGCTTAAAGAAATCTCCTCGTGTCCTGTATTTTTAATAAGTGCCGCAGCAACGTCCTTTAGGTGGTCAACCTTTTTCTCACGGTTTGGACGGTAAATCATACCGGCCTGACAGAAACGGCAGCCTCTTATACAGCCACGCTGTATTTCAAGCACCATTCTATCCTGCGTAGCCTTGATAAAAGGTACAACCGGTGCCTCCGGGTAGGTTGAGTTCGTCAAATCTACCTGCACCTGTTTTTTTATCTTTACAGGAATATCATCATACTTAGGCTTCATACAGCAGATTGTTCCATCCTCATTGTACTCCACCTCATACAAAGCAGGTACATAAAGACCCTCAATCTTTGCAGCCTCATGTAAAAACTCTTCCCTCGAAAGACCATCAGCCTTTGCCTTCTTATAAAGCTCAAAGAGATTGCCGTACTGAGTCTCACCCTCTCCGATATAAAATATATCAAAGAAATCTGCAATCGGCTCCGGATTGTAAGTACAAGGACCGCCTGCAATCACAATAGGGCAGCCTTCCGCTCTGTCCCTTGAACGAAGCGGAATCTGTGCGAGGTCAAGTATCTGCAAAATATTTGTGTAGCACATCTCGTACTGCAGCGTCATGGCTACAAAGTCAAAGTCCTTTATAGGCTCCTGAGACTCAAGTCCGAAAAGCGGTATATTCTCCTGCTTCATGATTTCATGCAGATCAGGCCACGGAGAATAAACTCTCTCGCACCACACGTCATCCATGCGGTTGAACATATCATATAATATCTGGATTCCCAGATGTGACATACCAATCTCATAAACATCAGGAAAACACATCGCAAAACGTATATTTACCTGCGATGTGTCTTTCATTACTGAGTTGAACTCATTCCCGATATATCTAGCCGGTTTGTCTACCTTCATAAGTATCTCATCACTTAAAGCTAGTTTTCTCATATAATTTCCTCTAAATAATTATTGTGTTTTAAGGCTATCGCTGTGCCAGCTCCCCTGCTATCTCTGCCCATGTGATATTTTTCTGAGCCATAAGAATCATGCAGTGGTACATAAAGTCCGATATCTCAAACTTCAAATCATCACTGTCCGGATTTTTGGCTGCCAGAATAATCTCAGTGCACTCGTGTCCGAGTTTTTTTAATATCTCATCTATGCCCTTTTCCATGACGGCATTGGTGTACGAGTCCTCCTTTGGATTCTTCATACGGTCAACTATCACCGCATAGACTGATTCAAGCACTGTAAGTGGATTCTTCTCCACATACTCCTTTTTCACGATATTATTGAAAAAGCAGGTCCTGTTACCTGTGTGACATGCAGCTCCCACCTGCGAAACCTTCGCAAGGATAGTATCATAATCACAGTCCGCTGTCAAAGACTTTACGTACTGTAAATGTCCTGATGTAAGTCCTTTGGTCCAAAGCTCATTGCGGCTTCTGCTCCAGTAGGTCATTCGTCCGCTGTTTATCGTGACATTGAAGGCCTCCTCATTCATATAGGCAAGCATGAGCACCTGCTCATTGCGGTAATCCTGCACTATGACAGGCACCATGCCGTCAGAATTAAGCTTTAAATCAGACCATTTTAAGTCGGGAGTAAAATTGTCAACAAGTATTCCTCCGTCAGAAAGCTTTGTCTTTAACGCCATGATATCATTTTCAGGATCATTGATAAACTCTCCTGCAATGCCTCTTAGTGTTTCACGCTTCATGACATCAATTATTTTATCCATGTCAAACTGCGGCATATAGACCACATACGGTGTGGATGTGAGATTCTCAAGCGCATCTATTATATCTATATTCAAGACCAAAAGCTCATGAAAGGTATCCTCTATCTCCTCCTGATGCTTGAAAATATAGTCTACATTGCTGATTGACAAAAGAATTTTATCCTTGCCAAACTTCTCGCTTGCCACATTTGCAAGCTCAAGACTTGAATCCTTTGTAGCATTGAAGATGACCTGTAAACAGCCTGCATACAGCAGCTTTTTCACGTCCTCTATGCGGTTGATATTGCCTCCGGCGCACACCTTTATGTCGATATTTCTGTTGATATTTTCTATCGTATGTATGTTTTTCTCATGCTCATCATCATCAGTTGAAAGATCAAAAATAATAATCTTGTCTATGCCACTGTCATTGTAAAGCTGACACAGATTGTAGACGTCACCCATCACTGTCATATCAGACGCTGACTTCACGGCCTGGCCGTTCTTTAAATACAGTGTAGCAACGATGTTCTTAAAACCAGTCAAATTACAAACTTCCTTTCGTGGACATCACGTCCTTTATTCTGCTATCATAGGTGCAGGCATCGTCAAGCGCCTTGGCAAATGCCTTAAACATAGCTTCTATCATATGATGATTATTTCCCGGTGTCAAAACCTTTATATGCAGATTCATCGCAGCAGAGTAAGAAACGGCGTAGAAAAACTCCTTTACCATCTCTGTATCCATATCTCCGACTCTCTCGCAGGTAAACTCACCGTCAAACTGCAGATACGGTCTGCCTGATAAGTCAATGGCGCAAAGCACCAGCACCTCATCCATCGGTAAAATAAAGCTTCCAAATCTCTTTATGCCCTTTTTGTCTCCCACAGCCTGTGCTATGGCATTGCCAAGCACTATGCCGCAGTCCTCTATAGTATGATGACAGTCCACATTTAAGTCACCATCGCATGTCATATCGAGGTCAAAAAAACCATGCTTTGAAAAGCCCTCCAGCATATGGTTAAAGAAGCCTATGCCTGTGTCTATATTTGATTTTCCGGTTCCGTCTATATTTAAACCAACCGAAATATCAGTCTCTTTTGTTTTTCTGCTAAGCTTAGCGCATCGATCTGCCATTTCTTACTCCTTTATTCTAAGACTAATCCTCAAATCTCACCTTGATTGAATTTGCATGTGCTGTAAGCTTCTCGCACTCTGCAAACTGCTCAATATCAGTATGTATCCTCTCAAGCGCTTCTCTTGAATATGAGATGATGCTTGACTTTTTGATAAAGTCATCTACAGATAAGGCTGAGAAGAATTTTGCTGTTCCGTTTGTAGGCAGAACATGGTTTGGTCCTGCAAAGTAGTCTCCTAAAGGCTCTGATGAGTACTCTCCGATAAAGATTGCTCCCGCATTTTTGATTCTTGTCATGACTGAGAAAGGATCTCTTGTGACAATCTCCATATGCTCTGAAGCGATATCGTTTACTGCATCAATTGCCTCATCCATATCCTCTGCAACAAGTATATATCCGTAGTTTTCAAGAGATTTCTCGATGATTTCTTTTCTTGAGAGGACCTCAACAAACTTATCAACTTCCTCTGATACTTTCTTTGCAAGCTTTTCACTTGTTGTGATTAAAATGGCTGATGCCATCTCATCATGCTCAGCCTGTGAGAGTAAATCTGCTGCCACGTAGCGTGGGTTTGCAGTCTCATCTGCAAGCACCAGAATCTCGCTTGGACCTGCGATTGAATCAATGCTGACATATCCAAACACAGCCTTTTTGGCAAGGGCAACGAAAATATTTCCCGGTCCTACAATCTTGTCTACCTTTGGCACACTCTCTGTACCAAACGCCATTGCAGCGATAGCCTGTGCACCGCCTACCTTGTAGATTTCATCTACTCCGGCCTCGTTTGCGGCTACAAGAGTGGAAGGATATACCTTGCCGTCAGGTCCGCACGGTGTACACATAACAATCTTCTCAACACCTGCTACCTTTGCAGGAAGCACGTTCATCAGCACTGATGAAGGATAGACAGCCTTGCCGCCCGGCACATACACTCCTGCCTTTGCTATAGGTGTTACCTTCTGTCCTAAAATGATGCCGTCCTCTGTTGTAAACCATGAATTCTGCAGCTGCTTCTCATGATATTTTCTGATATTTACAAGAGCCTTTTTTATAACAGCAAGAAGCTTCTCATCAACAAGCTCATAGGCTTCCTTTATTTCTTCCTCTGTGACACGGATATTTGATGCATTTACATCCGCCTTGTCAAATTTCTTTGTGTATTCAAAAACAGCCTTGTCACGATTTTCCTTTACGTTGTTTATAATCTCATTTACCGTACTCTCATACTCTGTATAGTTGTTAGGGCTTCTCTTAAGCAGGCTCTCCAATATGTTCTTCTGTGAATCCTTTGTAAGTTTTAAAGTTCTCATTACAGCCTCCGTCTAAAATCATGTATTGATATAAATTATACGCTATTTGATAACAGTCTTCAAATCGCTTATGAGCTTTGTGATACGCTCATTGTCCATCTTCATGCTGACCTGGTTTACCACAACCCTCGCAGACAGCGGACAGACCTCCTCAAGCACGGTAAGCCCGTTCTCCTTAAGTGTAGTTCCGGTCTCTACTATATCACAAATCACCTCTGAAAGTCCAACAATCGGAGCAAGCTCTATTGAGCCGTTTAGCTTTATAATCTCTACCGTCTGATGCTTTTTATTGTAGAAATAGTCCTTTGCGATATGGGGATACTTGGTGGCAACCCTTATCTGCTCATGATGCTGCAAAAGCTCCCTTGCGCTCTCCGGTCCGCATATGCACATACGGCATTTTCCAAAGCCTAAATCAAGCACCTCGTAAATATTTCTGCCCTCCTCGAGAATGGTATCCTTTCCTACCACACCGATATCGGCAGCACCATACTCCACGTATGTAGGCACATCAGGTCCCTTTGCCAGGAAAAATCTAAGTTTAAGCTCCTCGTTTACGAAAATCAGCTTTCTGGTATCCGGATCCTTCATCTCCTCACAGGTGATGCCTATCTGCTCAAAAAGCTGCAGGGTCTTCTTTGCAAGTCTGCCCTTTCCCAGGGCAAAGGTTAAATATCTGTCATCACTCATCTTTTATTCCTCTATAAACTCTACTCTGTTTATACGATTGTCTACCGCATATGAAGCATAGTCCTCTTTCGTTTTATTTTTGTCCTTAAGCACCATCTGTGTATTTATTCCGTCTCTTCTAAGCTCCACAGAGCGCTTGATTGCCGCATGATATGCAGCCTCATCAAATACTATAAGTGAGGAATTCTCAATAACCGGCACATCAATATCCTGACGGCTTAAGGCTGCCATGAGCTGATCCACAACAATTGCAAAGCCGATTGCCGCAGCATCCTTTCCAAAGTGTGAAAGCAGCTTGTCATAACGGCCTCCCTTAACGATAGGCTCTCCTGTACCGTATGTGTAGCCCTGGAAAATGATACCTGTGTAATATGTGTAGTCGCTGATAAGTCCAAGCTCATACGAAATATATTTCTCGATGCCGTATGCCTTTAAATATTCTCGCAGCTTAAGCAGTGTATCAATGGATGATAATATCTCATCATAGCCCTCTGCAAGCTTTAAAGCCTCCATAAGCTGCTCATCTTGTAAGTCGAAATTGTCCAAAAGCCCAAACAGCTTCTTTAGCTTGTCGTTCATGGAAAGACTGTCCACAAACTCCTCCACACCAAAGAAATTTTTATTTGCTATGAGCTCTCTTAGATTTTCCTCCTGCTCCTCAGACAGACCTGCTGCCTTTGTGAGACCATAAAAGAACTGCGAATGTCCGACTGAAATCTGGAAATTCTTAAGTCCGCTCTCAAGCATTGACTCAACTGTCATCGAAAGTATCTCGGCATCGGCAGAGATAGAGCCGTCACCAATCAGCTCTGCTCCGCACTGTGTGCTCTCCTTGAGCCTGCCTTGATAATCCGATGAATTGATAAAGGTATTGCCCAGATAACACAGCTTGACCGGCATATCGTCCTCTATATAGTACTTAGCCGCACTTCTTGCAATAGAAGGAGTAAAATCAGGACGCAGAACAAGTGTATTGCCCTCCTTGTCAAAAAACTTGTATAAATCCTTTGAAGGGGTTGTTCCCACATCGCTTCCAAAAATATTAAAAAACTCAAACGTAGGTGTCATGATATCATGATATCCGTATTTTAAAAGTGTACGGTGCAGCTTATCCTGCAAATACAGCTTTTTTTTGCATTCTCCGTTATATATGTCTCTTACTCCGTCAGGAGTGTGTAATAATTGATTTTCCATAATGTGTAAAATCTCGCTTTCATGTAGTAAAGTGTTATCGTGGTAATATGCTACCATACGATAGTGATACTGTCAAGCCCTGCAATTTAAATCAAGCTGGAGTGCGTTCAGATACGGCACAAGTATTCCCGGCACCTCTGGGAGGAAAAATGCAGGCTCAAGCTCCTCGTAGCGGAAGCTCTTTCTGACGCCCTCTGCAGCTCTGTCCCAGAATTCTGTCAGCTTTTTAAATGTGAGATAATAGTATTCGTTCCTGTGTGTGTACGATATGAGGATAAATGCAACACCATCCTGTTTTTCAAAGCATCTCATAAACTCTACCTGATGCTCATGTATATTGGCAAGGGGAAACGTGTCGGTATTACATTCCTTTGCATCAAAGCATACCGGGATTCCCTGTACAGCTCCAATATAGTCAACCGTACTCTTCTGCTCGAAATAAGCCAGTGTAATGTGCCTTGTTTCCGGCTCCATCTTTATCGGTGTAATCGGAGTGGGTATCTTTTGTATGAGCGCAAGGCCGTTCTCCCTGTATTTTTCATTTGTCTTGTTTATCATATCCTCTAAGGTCGAGCCTCTTAAGCCTCTTGAGTTCCAGGTTGCCATATCGTTTCTATCTTCCTTAATACTGTAAGCTCTATAAATTCTATCACTATCCGGGCGCATATTTGACATCACACTCTAAGCCATGCGCCATAATAAAATAATATCCGGATTAAATCCCCACCCTGCTCCATATGTCAGGCAAAGCTGCCTCTATATATCTGCCATCAGGCAAAATCACATGATGAGCATGCAAAAGCTGGCTGGTCACATGATAGTTTTCTTTGTAAAAAGCATTGATCCTTTTATCACCATACTTCATATCACCTATGATCGGATGACCAATCGATGAAAGATGTGCCCTGATCTGATGGCTTCTTCCCGTAATCAGATGCACCTCAAGAAGCGTTGCTTTATGACCCCCGGCACTCATCTCAATTGTCTTAAGAGGCCTGTAGGCAGTCTTTACCTGCAGTGATTCATCACTTATTGGCTCCTTGGTTATCTGCACCTTATTTACAGCCTCATCCTTTGTCAGAAAGCCCTCTATGGTCATAGGTTCATCCACCCTGCCTGCTACAAGTGCCATATAATACTTCTCTGCGGTTCTGTCCTTAAGCACCTGTGACAAATACTGTAGCCCGTGAAGCGATTTCCCCATCAGAATAAGCCCCGAGGTATTTCTGTCCAGACGGTTGCACACCGATGGCTTAAAGCTCTTATAGGTGTCAAAATCAAGCTTTCCCTCTTTTATCAGGTATCCGATAAGCCTTTCGTTCGCAGAAATATCAGTCTCCTTGGACTTCTGTGACAGCATATTGACAGGCTTATTCGCCGCCAGTATATCATCATCCTCATACACCACGCTAAGTCCGTCAGGTTTAAGTGCTCCAAGTGCCTTAAAATCCTTCATCAGACTGTCCTCATTGACGGAAAACTTAGCAAATGTATCATCTGACAGAAAAATTTTGATTTTATCGTCAACTGACACAATTTCTGTGCCTGACGCTTTCTTATCATTCAGTTTTATGTTCTTCTTCCTGAGCATCTTGTAAATAAATCCCATAGACGCGTTTGGAAGTATCTTTTTAAGGTATTTGTCAAGCCTCTGGCCTGCCTCGTTTTTACCTGCTTTAAATTCTTTCATAGCCTTTATCTTGTATATCTATCTTTTATATCTATCTTTTCTTCTTGTGGACATTTCTGATTGTTTTCTTTTTGTGCGCTGTGCCTGCGGTGTTACTTCCGCGCTCCGTTACATTTTTCGTGGTTTTCTTTATGCCTGCATTCTTACCGCCGCCATAGCTGCTTTTTGAATTTTTACCAGGCTTTGAACGGTTTTGCTCCCAGCCTCCACCAGTATGCATTTTCCTAGGCTTTATCAGGCACTTTTTGTCAAATCCGATCAAGTCCTCTCTGCCGGCCTTAACAAGTGCCTCATGCACGAGATCATAGTTCTTTGGATTGCGGTACTGGATGAGCGCTCTCTGCATAGCCTTCTCATGCGGGTTAGTTGTGACATACACCGGCTTAAGTGTTGCCGGGTCAAGCCCTGTGTAGTACATGCATGTAGAGATGGTAGACGGTGTCGGGTAGAAATCCTGCACCTGCTCCGGCATATATCCCAGATCGCGCAGATACTCGGCAAGCTCTATGGCTTCCTTAAGCGTTGAGCCAGGGTGTGATGACATGAGATAAGGCACGAGATACTGCTCCTTGCCTATCTTTTTGTTCATATCCTTGTATGCCTTCACGAAGCTGTTGTACACCTCTACACTCGGCTTTCCAAGCCTGCTCAAAACAGCATTGGAGATGTGCTCCGGAGCTACCTTGAGCTGTCCGCTGACATGATACTCGCACAGCTCACGCAAAAAGGTCTTGTCCTTGTCATACATCAGATAGTCAAATCTGATACCCGAGCGGATAAACACCTTTTTAACCTTTGGCAATGCACGAAGCTCTCTAAGCAGCTGTATATAGTCGCTATGGTCAACAATCAGGTTGGCACACGGCTTAGGAAACAGGCACTGCTTTGTAGGGCATGCTCCCCTTGTTAGCTGCTTTTTACATGCCGGCTGTCTGAAATTGGCTGTAGGGCCTCCAACATCATGGATATAACCCTTAAAATCCTTATCCTGCGTGATAAGCTTTGCCTCGTCAATAATCGACTCATGGCTTCTTGTCTGGATTATCCTGCCCTGATGGAAGGTCAGTGCACAGAAGTTGCAGCCTCCAAAGCAGCCTCTGTTGCTGATGAGAGAAAACTTCACCTCGCTTATCGCAGGCACTCCGCCTGCCTCCTCGTAGCTCGGATGATATGTCCTCATATACGGCAGTGCATATACCTCATCCATCTCCTCCTGTGACAATGGCTTTTGCGGTGGATTCTGCACCACAAGCGTAGAGTTGTCATATGGCTCTACAAGCCTCTTCGCACAGAAAGGATCGGTATTGCAATACTGTATGTAAAAGCTTCTCGCAAACTCTTTCTTGTCCTCTTTTATGACATCGTAATCTGGAAGCTCAATAGCATCATATATAATATCCCTGTCCTTAGTCTTGAACACTGTGCCATCTATAAATGTAATATCCTTTACATCCATGCCGCTGGCAAGCGCATCCGCAATCTCGATGATGCTTCTTTCGCCCATGCCATATGAGATGAGATCCGCACCAGAATCCAGAAGGATTGAGCGCTTGACTTTATTTGACCAGTAATCATAATGTGCCATGCGCCTAAGACTCGCTTCGATGCCACCTATTATGATAGGGATTTTTTTATAAGTATGGCGTATCAGGTTACAGTACACAACAGTCGCATAATCAGGTCTCTTACCCATCACTCCGCCCGGTGTAAAGGAATCCTTAGCTCTTCTTTTCTTTGAAACCGAATAATGGTTTACCATGGAGTCCATATTGCCTGCTGAGACTAAAAAGCCAAGGCGCGGCACCCCAAGTATGGATATAGACTCATCATCCTTCCAGTCGGGCTGTGAAATAATGCCGACCGTATAGCCATGCGCCTGCAGCAGTCTTGCAATTATTGCATGTCCAAAGGACGGATGATCCACATATGCATCGCCGCAGACATACACAAAATCAAGCTGCTCTATGCCCTGCTCTATCATATCCTGTTTTGAAATCGGTAAAAAACCATTACTCATATCATACCTCATAATTAAAATTTATTTTTCGGAATTTATCTGCATAAGTGCATCTATTTCAGCCTGTGTCAAAGCTCTGTAAGTCCCTATTTTAAGGTCATCAGGCAGCTTAAGCGGTCCCATGGATATTCTCTTTAGGTAGATTACCCTCTTGCCAAGCGCCTCAAACATCCGTTTGACCTGATGGAATTTTCCCTCTGTTATCGTAAGCTCAATCTCAGATACGCTGCCGCTTTTTTTAATAACAAGCTCCGCAGGCTTTGTAAGTTTTTCCTCACCTATATCAATCCCCTCTTTAAACCTGATGATATCATTCTGAGTCACCTCACCATCAATACGTGCAAAGTAAGTCTTTGCCACATGCTTTGAAGGACTTAAGAGCTCATGCGAAAGCGCTCCATCATTTGTGATGAGTAAAAGCCCCTCAGTGTCTATATCAAGCCTTCCGACCGGAAACAGATCATCATGCACAGCATCCGTGATATAGTCCATGACCGTCTTGTGCACATTGTCCTTTGTCGCAGAAACACAGCCTGATGGCTTATTAAACAGATAATACTCATACTTTTGATACTTAACTATTCTGCCGTTAACCGACACCTCGTCGGCATCAGTATCTATCTTTGTCTCCGGCTTTACTGCTACCGTGCCATTTATTGCAATCTGCCCGGTCTTTATAAGCTTTTTCACCTCGGAGCGTGTGCCAAGCCCCATTTCTGATAAAAATTTATCTAATCGAATCATATTGATATTCCTCTTCACATATACTGTCACATGAGTAAAACCAAACTAAAAAAATCACTGTTTATCGCTTTTATACTGCTCTTTTGCATTTATTACATATTGTTTCCCGCACAGGTAAGTGCATGCGCCAAAGCAGGCATAATGCTATGGTTCAACCAGATATTTCCGCTTCTTTTTATATTTACGATTTTATCTAACCTGATTATCTCAACAAATGTGCTGCAGAACATTCCCAAAAAGCATATCATGCTTATTACATACATGATAGGCATAATATTTGGATTCCCGATAGGTGCAAAGCTCACAGCAGATTTTTGCTCCAAAGGATACATAGATAAAAATCACAGGGAAATACTGAGTGCACTGGCAAACCATTTCAGTCTGCCCTTTATCATCACCTATGCACTGTCCGGGCAGCTTAACATACACAGCTGCTACAGCATTTATCTTGTGTCACTTTATCTGCCATCCGCAATAGGAATGATAGCTTTGCTTTCGATTGACAAAAAAGACAGCTTAACACAAAAAATCCCGGCTCAAGGATTTAAGCTTAACATGCAAATCGTTGATGCCGGAATAATGAAAGGGTTTGAAACCCTTATAAAACTCTGTGGATATATTGTATTGTTCTCTATAGTCTCACGTATCCCACAGACAATTGCCCAAAAGGCTGACTGTAGCACACCACTGTCTGCAGACATAATAAGCGCCTTTTTTGAAGCCACAAACGGTATCAGTATAGTCTGCGGTCTATGCATCCCACGCACACTGTCAATAGTGCTGTGCATTGCACTTCTGTCATTCGGCGGTGTATCATGCATTGTCCAGACCAAATCAATATTCCGGGATACAGGCTTTAGGCTTTACAGATACATACTGCTTAAGGCAGCCATGAGCATACTCTCATGCCTGTTATGTATTATCCTATTTTGCATCCTCATCTGAATCTGAAATATTTGTAATCTCTATGTCATCATCAGATGCATCTGTATCCGAAGCAGCCTCGTTGTCAGACATCTCTGCTCCGGCAGCTTCATCAATCTCCTCCTCTGGTGGGAAAAGCTCTGCTCTGTTTGCTGCAACAACATCCTCAAACTGCTGCAGTGAATTGATAAGGCTGTCATATCTGGCCTTTGATGTCTCAATAGAGCCTGTTAAGATATCCTCAATGCTCTTAAGCTGGCTGTCTGTATATGCCATGGCGCTCATTCTGAGATTGTTTGCTTCATTTGTGGCACTGTCAAGTATCTCCTGTGCCTGCTTTGTTGCAATCTGCACTACCTCATTTGCCTGTGCATATGCCTGCTGCATAATCTGATGCTCGCTGACAAGCTCATTTGTCTGAATCTGTGCCTGCGCGATTATCTGGTCAGCCTTCGCCTGTGCATCAGCAAGGATAGCCTCCTTATTGCTGATAATCTTCTGATATCTCTTGACCTCCTCAGGGGTCTTTGTACGAAGCTCAGAAAGCAGCTCCTCGAGCTGTTCACGATTGACAAGGATCTTGTTTCTTGAAATAGGTGACGGCTTGCAGCCATCAATATAGTCTTCAATTTCTTCAATAATCTGTTCCATTTTACTGCTCATAATACTGTCTCCTTACCTGGTAATATTGTATTTAGCATAAATTCTATCAATGAACTGTTCAGGTACGAACTTTGATATATCTCCTCCGTATGATGCAAATTCCTTGACAATTGTAGAGCTTAAATATGAATAATTGAGGCTCGAGGTGAGAAAAACCGTCTCTATTTCCGGATTCTGCACTCCGTTAGCCTGCGCAATCTGCAGCTCATACTCAAAATCTGTCACTGCACGCAATCCTCTTATTATGATTGTTGCATTGATTTCCTTCATGTAGTCAACTAAAAGTCCTTCGAAGCACCCTACCCTCACATTTGGTATGTGTGCTGTCATTTCCTTTATCATACTAACACGTTCTTCCAAAGAAAACAACGAGTTTTTTGCACTATTGTTGAGCACTCCAACAACCAGCTCGTCCACTATTTTGGCTGAACGCTCTATTATATCGAGGTGTCCAAATGTCACCGGATCAAAGCTTCCCGGATAAATTCCTACCTTCATATTATATCTCCTATGCACGCTTTATAAAAACATGCTTGTTTGTTTTGTATATTTTTTCTTTGACTATCTCATAGCCAAGCTCTGTGAGATAATCAAGATCAGTATCGTTTGAAGCCTCAACTACGATAAGTGTATCCTCCTTAAGGATATCGCTGTCAGATAGTGCAATAAGCACTTCCTTTTCAAGCTCCTTATTGTACGGCGGATCCATAAAGATGATATCGAATTTGTATTTGCCCTCAAGAGTACGTACTGCCGTAACAGCGTCCGTCATCATAAGCCTTGAGACCTTATCAAACTTCGTAAAATGGATATTGTCCTCGATGCATGAAGCTGCTTTTCTTGAATTCTCCACAAATACAGCATAGGCTGCACCGCGGCTTAACGCTTCAAGTCCTATCTGCCCGCTTCCCGCAAACAGATCTAAAAAATATGCTCCGGGAACATCAAACTGCATGACATTAAAAAGAGTCTCCTTCGTCTTGTCAGTAGTCGGTCTTGTATCTTTTCCCTCGATAGTCTTTAGAGGGAGGCTTCTCGCCGTTCCTGCTATTATTCTCATAGTTTTCTCCCTGCTATAGTCTATTTCTGATCCTTTAAGACATCCTTGTTCTTTGCGATATAGTCAATAAGTGAAACAACTGTGAGCACAAGTGCCACATATATAAGGAGCGTTCCAAGGATATTTAACCAGCCAAGCTGTAGATTGATATTAAAAATAATAACAATAACCATAAGCATCTGGAAGGTTGTCTTAAACTTGCCCCAGTAGCTTGCCGCAATGACAATTCCATTGTCTGATGCAACGAGTCTGAAACCGCTTATGATAAACTCTCTTGCAATGATAATAAGTACAACCCATACCGGGATGAGCTTTAAATCAACAAGGCATATCATTGCAGAGCATACAAGCAGCTTGTCCGCAAGCGGATCCATAAACTTGCCGAAATTTGTGACAAGATTGTATTTTCTTGCAATTTTTCCGTCAGCCATATCTGTAAGACTTGCAATGATAAATATCGCAAGTGCTATATAATTTCCGTATCCGTCAAAAAACGGTGAAATAAGGAAAAATACAAAAAACGGAATAAGTATCACTCTTAAGATTGTAAGTTTGTTTGGTAAATTCATTTTACAAGTTCTCCTATCAAATCATATTCATACGCACCGGTCACCACAACCCTGCATATATCGCCGGTCATGAGCGTCTCATCAGTGTTGATGAATATATATCCGTCAACATTCGGTGCATCTCTGTATGTACGGCCGATATAAGCATTTTCATCAGCCACCTTGCCCTCTATGAAAACATATAATTCTTTACCCTTTAGTGTCTCATTTTTATCAAAAATGACCTCTTCCTCAAGCTCCATGACATCAGCCTGCCAGTCGGCCTTTGTATCCTCATCTATCTGGTCAGGCATTGCAGCTGCCTTTGTGCCCTCCTCCGGGGAATACGTAAAGGCTCCCAGACGGTCAAACTCCATATCATTTACAAACTGCATAAGCTCCTCGTGATTATCCTGCGTCTCACCAGGGAAGCCGCATATAAGTGTGGTCCTTAATGTGATGTCAGGTATTCTCTCACGCAGCATTCTGATACGCTGTGTAAGCTCAGCCTTTGTTGTTTTTCTGCCCATACACCTTAAAATATCGTCATTGCAGTGCTGGATTGGCATATCAAGGTAATGGCATACCTTCTCATCCTTTATCATGGACTCTATAAGCTCATCATATATCTCCTCAGGATAGCAGTACATAATCCTTATCCAGAACAGCCCGCTTATCTTGTTGAGCTCATCCAACAGCTTATGGAGAGACTTCTCACCATATAAATCCACTCCGTAAAGTGTGGTCTCCTGGGCAACAAGTATAAGCTCCTTTGCCCCCTGCTCTACAAGGCTCTTTGCCTGTTCGATCAAATCCTCCATCGGCACGCTTCTGTAACGGCCTCTGACAGAAGGGATGACACAGTAGGTACAGTTTTTATTGCATCCCTCTGCTATCTTAAGGTAAGCAAAATGCCCTCCTGTGGTGACAATACGCTTTGTCTTTATGCTCGGAAGCCCCTCTAGGGTGTGCAGATTGCTGTATCTGTGTTTTTCAAGTGTCTCATGGACAGCTTCAACTATAGTATCATACGAATTGGTGCCAAGTATGGCATCAACCTCAGGGATTTCTTTAAAAATCTCATCCTTGTATCTTTGTGCCAGACATCCTGTCACAATAAGCGATTTGCATTTGCCTGTCTCCTTGTACTGAGCCATCTCGAGGATGGTATTGATACTCTCCTCCTTTGCATCGCCTATAAAGCAGCAGCTGTTTACGATAATGATATCAGCCTGCGTCTCATCATCGGTCATCTCAATGCCGTCATTTGCAAGCATGCCTATCATATACTCTGAATCCACAAGGTTTTTATCGCATCCAAGCGAAATAAATAATAATTTCATAGTACCTCTCAAATGTAAGTATTTACAATTAAAAGGGAAAGACAAAACAGCCTTTCCCCTTTTAGATTAAGCCTCTTCGCCTTCGTTTAAATCCTCATCATCTGAGACAATTCTGACAGCGCCTGTGTACAGCTCCTCTACAGCAATAGATAATGGCTTATTGCACTTAGGGCGTGCGATAAGCGGTTCTGCACCGTCAATAATCTGACGTGCACGCTTTGCTGCTGCGATAACGATAGAATAACGGCTGTTTACTACCGGCTCCTCACCTATCTCTACATTGTTGTTTACTACCTTCATTAACTCTACATACGATGGATGTATCATATTATTTATCTCCTTTCGAAAAGCTTAAAAGCTCTTTTCTCATTTTATTTATAAAATCTATATTTGATGATACCAGATAATCCTGATTCTTTTTCGTGTCATCTGAGCTATGGATTATATCATTCACGAGCTCCACACAATCGTCAAGCTTATCATTTATCACTAAATAATCATATTTTTCTATGCCCAAAGACTCATCATATGCTCTTGAAAGCCTCTGTGCACAGACCTCTTTTGTCTCGGTGCCTCTTCCGACGAGCCTGTCCTTAAGCTCATCTGCACTCGGTGCTGACACAAACATAAGCACCGTATCAGGAAACTGCTCCTTTATCTTAAGAGCTCCCTGGATTTCTATCTCAAGTATCACATTCTTTCCGGCATTAAGCTGCTCATTGACATATGACTTTGGTGTGCCGTAGTAATGATCTACATACCTGGCATACTCAAGCAGTCCGTCTGCCTTTATCATCTGTTCAAATTCTTCCTCTGAGATAAAGAAATACTCTCTGCCATGCTCCTCACCCGGCCTTGGACCTCTGGTCGTGGCTGATACGCTCAGTGCATAATCCTCGCCGTGCTTTGCCATAAGCTCCTTCATGATAGTACCCTTTCCGGAACCCGAAAAGCCTGAAAAAACAACTAATTTTCCTGTGTTACTCATCACAATCTCCTAAACTTACTCAATATTTTGAATCTGCTCCCTGACCTTTTCTATATCAGTCTTAAGGCTGATGCCTGTGTCAGAGATCTTAAGATCATTGGACTTTGAAAGGATGGTGTTCGCCTCACGGTTCATCTCCTGTGCCAGGAAATCGAGCTTTCTTCCCACGCTGCCACCGGCATTAAGTGAATCCTTCACGGAAAGGATATGGCTTTTGAGTCTGACCGTCTCCTCATCCACACAGATCTTGTCTGCAAATATAGTGACCTCCTGGGCTATTCTTGAGTCATCCAGCTGATTGTCTGCAAGAAGCTCTCTTAGCTTTTCCTCAAGACGCGCACGGTATTCTGCAATTATCTGTGGCGAACGCTCCTCAATGAAATCAACATATGATACCATATTATCGAGCTTTTCGCAAAGGTCTTTTTTAAGATTTTCTCCCTCGCGCACACGGCTTTCGACAAATGGCTCAAACGCACCGCGAAGAGCCTTCTCAAGACTGCTCCACAGCTCATCCTCGTCTACAGGCTGCTCCTCCATCACAAATACCTCCGGATATCTTGACAGTGTGCTTACCCTTATATCATTCTCCAGTCCGAATTCCTCTGACATCTGATTCAAATACTTCAGATATTCTCCCGCAAGTGTCTTATTGTACTGCAAAGAGAAATTATTCTCCGTAAAATCCTCATATGTGATATAAATATCGACCTTGCCACGCTCTATGTACTCCTTGAGCAGTGTCCTTATCGCGCTCTCGAAGAAATTGAGCTTTTTAGGCATCTTGATATTTACATCCAGATATCTGTGATTTACAGATTTTACCTCGACTGTAATCTTACGGCTTGCATCTGCGTACTCGTATCTGCCAAAGCCGGTCATACTTTTAATCATAATTTTTCCTTTCGCATATGCATAGATGAGTTTATTATATAACTCCTTGAGATTTTCGTCAAATATATTATAATATAAATATTCATATGTACAATAGCTTTTAATAGCTTTTGTTTTTGAAGATTTAGAATATTTACCGGAAATAAGGAGGACCATCATGGCTTTAGATGGAATAGTCATTTCAAATATAGTTGCTGAGCTAAACAGCACGATACTAAACTCAAAAATCAGTAAAATCGCAGAACCTGAGGCTGATGAGCTGCTTCTTACCCTGAAGGGCTCAAACGGTTCGTTCAGGCTTTCGATGTCTGCAAGCGCTTCGCTTCCATTCATCTACCTGACACCCACAAATAAGGTAAGCCCTCTCACCGCTCCTACATTTTGCATGGTTTTAAGAAAGCATATAGCAAACGGACGTATCACAAAAATTTACCAGCCTGGCATGGAGCGTATCATAAACTTTGAAATCGAACACTTAAACGAGATGGGCGATTTATGCCACAAGGTGCTTATTATAGAGCTGATGGGCAAATATTCAAACATCATCTTTACCGATTCCGATGGTACGATAATAGACAGCGCCAAGCGTATTCCCGCATCCGTAAGCTCGGTGCGTGAGGTGCTTCCGGGCAGAGCCTACACCATTCCCGCTACACAGGAGGATAAATATAATCCTCTGACTGTAGATTCGAAGCAGTTTGTGGATATTATATCTGCAAAGCCGCTTAGTATTTCAAAGGCTATCTACTCATCCTTTTCCGGCATCAGCCCCCTTGTGGCAAATGAGCTGGCTCACAGGGCAGGCCTTGACGCCGATGCCCCTGTAGCAGCCTACTCACACGATGAGCTTTTGCACCTGGGAAGTAACTTCACATGGATGATGGATGACATAAAAAATAATCGTTTTACTCCTAATATCGTGCGCGATGGAAATGAGCCAAAGGAATTTGCTTCAATAGAGCTGACCCAGTATGGCGATTTATCGGTCACAAAATATGACTCTATATCAGAGGTTTTAGAGCTTTACTACTCTGAGAGAAACACCTACACCCGTATACGCCAGAAGTCAGCCGACCTGAGAAAACACGTAAATACACTTTTGGAGCGAAACCAGAAAAAATACTCCCTGCAGATGAAACAGCTTAAGGACTCCGAAAAACGTGAAAAGTATAAGGTATACGGCGAGCTTATCAACGCATTCGGCTACGGACTTACGCCGGATGATAAATTTCTTGAGGCTGCAAACTATTATGATGACAACAAAATCATCAAAATCCCTATCGACAACACAAAAACACCTGCCGAAAACGCTCAGAAATACTTTGATAAATACGGAAAGATGAAGCGTACCGCCGAAGCATTGAACGAGCTGATTATTGAGACAAAGGGGCAGATAGACCACCTGGAGTCCATTCAGAATTCGCTGGATATAGCTTTAAACGCTGACGATCTCGTCCAGATAAAGGATGAGCTGATAGAATACGGTTTTATCAAAAAGGGAAAGAGTGCAAAGAAACAGAAGGTAAAGTGCAAACCCTTCCACTATGTCTCATCCGACGGCTTTGATATGTACGTCGGCAAAAACAACTACCAGAATGACGAGCTCACCTTCAAGCTTGCAACAGGAAACGACTGGTGGTTCCATGCCAAGGGCATGCCGGGCTCACATGTTATCGTTAAGGCCGAAAATAAAGAGCTGCCCGATAGAACCTTCGAGGAGGCCGGCAAGCTCGCAGGCTACTACTCAAAGGGCAAAAATGCCGACAAGGTCGAGATTGACTACCTGCAAAAGAAAAATGTCAAAAAGCCAAACGGGGCCGCAGCCGGCTTTGTCGTGTATTACACAAACTATTCTCTAACGATTCATCCGGATATATCCGATATCAGGCAGATTGAGTAGGCTTATCAGAACAAAAAGCTGATATACGCATGCATAATCCTGCATGCTATATCAGCTTTTATTTTTTCCATTTAAGCTTATCATAGATTCATCCGCTTCAATTGTTCTTTTGCAAATTCATCCATCTTCTTTTTCAGTATTCTGTTTTCCGGTGTACAAAGCGCCGGGTCTGCTTCAAGCACCTCATCTACCATTTCGGATGCTTCCTTTAGCACATCGCTGTCCTGATACACATCCGCAAGAGCAAACGCAAGGTCTCCACTCTGCCTGATTCCAAAGAAATCCCCGGGTCCTCTGAGCTTTAAATCCTCGCTTGCAATATAAAAGCCATCATTTGATTTATTCAGTATCTCCAGACGCTTTTTTGATTTCTTTGAATTTGACGAATTGATGAAAATACAATATGACTGTGCATCTCCCCTGCCCACACGGCCTCTGAGCTGGTGAAGCTGCGCCAGTCCAAACCTGTCCGCGTTTTCTATCATCATGACGGTTGCATTGGGCACATTTACACCAACCTCCACTACAGTTGTGGACACCAGCACCTGCGACTCGTTATTTGCAAAGCGCTGCATCACCTCATCCTTCGCCTTGCTCTTCATCCTGCCGTTAAGCATATCTATCTTGATATCCTTTGGCAGCGCCGCTTTAAGCACATTTGCATAATCTGTGACATTTTCCCCTTCCGAGTTTTCAGTTTCCTCCACAAGCGGACATATAACATACGCCTGATGGCCGGCTTTCACCTGCTCAGCAATAAAGCTGTAGGCCTTTGGCCTGAATGCAGTGCCAACCACACAGTTCTTGATGGGAAGCCTCTTTGCAGGCACCTCATTTATGACAGAGATATCCATATCACCGTATATGATTATAGCAAGCGTACGTGGTATCGGAGTGGCACTCATCACAAGAATATGCGGCTTCTTCCCCTTATCGGAAAAGTTCTCTCTCTGCTTCACACCAAATCTGTGCTGCTCATCTGTGATAACAAGCGACAGATTGGAAAAATCCGCTTTCTCCTGTATGAGTGCATGAGTGCCTATAATAAGCGCATTTTTCTCGTTTTCAAGGCGTGCATACGCTTCTCTTTTCTGCTTTGCCGTCATAGAGCCTGTCAAAAGCACAACAGGACTGTCAAGCCCAAACTGACTGACAAGTAAGCAAAACGTCTCATAATGCTGGTTTGCAAGCACCTCCGTCGGAGCCATTATGGCAGACTGATAGCCACATTTTGACGCCCATGCCATAAGAAGAAAAGCAACAATCGTCTTTCCAGAGCCCACATCGCCCTGAATAAGCCTCTGCATCACATAAGGACTTTGCATATCCTGCTTTATCTCTTCTATGGTCTTCTTCTGCGCGCCTGTCAGCTCATACGAAAGCCTCTCAATCAGTCCGTCCACAAAACCATCATCCGTAAACTCAAACTCATTTTTGTCCTTCTGCTGCTTTTTATTCTGATACCGCATGCCCATAATAAAGAGAAAAAACTCATCAAAAACAAGCCGTCTTCTTGCCTCTACAAGCGCATCAAAGTCATCAGGAAAATGTATCTGCTTCATGGCATAGTTATACTCGCAAAAGCCGTATCTGTGCCTTATATCCGCGGGCAGGTAATCTGACAGCAGTGTATCATGTGACAGAGTATCCTTTATTGTCTTCACCATCAGATTGTTTGTCACACCGCTTGTCACGGAATACACAGGCTGGAGCGTATCGCGTATAGCCTCGTACTTTTGCACCTCATACACCACAGGCTGCTCCATCACATATCTGCCGCCCTTTGGCTTAATATGTCCATAAAATATAAGATGCCTTCCCTGCACAAGCTGTGCCTTAAGGTATGGCATGCGGTACCATACAAGCTGTATCATATGCCCGGGCGAGCCGATATCCTGCAATGTAATCTGCATTCTCGCTGTATTTTTCACTACAGGCGCCTTTTTAATCACAGCATGGATGGCATAGGTGCTGCTTTCGTTTACATTATTCAGTTCATCAATATCCGTTATTTCCGGAAACTTTACATAATCCCGGGGAAAATGAAGGAGTATATCACCAACGGTGTATACTCCCATTTTAGCAAATGCTTTTTGTGTTTTTTCCCCGATACCCTTAACTGCGGTAATCGGTGAAGCTATATCCATATTTGCTCCTAAATAAATGTCATTTAACTTTAAATAAAAAGGCTTTACTCTACAGAAATAACATAATAGTAGATCGGCTGTCCGCCATCGTTGACCTCAACCTCTACATCAGGATATTTCTCTTCGATTGCTGTTGCAAGCTCATTAGCTGAGTCCTCATCGGAATCACTTCCGAAATAGATGCTGACAATTGCAGAATCCTCATCCACCATGGCATCTACCATCTCAAGTGTGGTAGCCCTTAAATCTGTTCCAACAGAAAGGATGCTCTTGTCTCCGATTCCCATGAAGTCGTTCTGCTTGATAGTCTTTCCGTCAATCTCAGTATCACGGACTGCATATGTCACCTGTCCAGTCTTGACATTTTCTATCTCAGCCATCATCTGCTCTTTATTCTCCTCGGCACTGTGGTCAGGGATATAATTTACAAGAGCTGTGATACCCTGTGGTATGGTCTTTGTAGGGATAACAATAATCTGCTTATCCTCAACAAGGTCTACTGCCTGGTTTGCAGCCATGATGATGTTCTTATTGTTTGGCAGGATAAATACTGTCTTTGCATTTACATGCTCGATAGCATTGAGCATATCCTCCGTGCTAGGGTTCATGGTCTGACCACCCTCTATGAGATAGTCCACTCCAAGGCCTCTAAACACCTCATTCATACCCTCTCCGATTGAAACAGATACAAAGCCCATTTCCTTTGCAGGCATGTTATTTGTCTTTTCTTCAGCCTGAGCAGCTTCATAAGCCTCTTCCTCAGCCTTCTGCTGTGCTGCAAGCTTCTGTGAATCCTTTATAAGCTTTTCCTGATGCTCCTCACGCATATTGTCGATCTTTATCTTGCTGAGTGAGCCGAAGGTAAGTGCCTTCTGCAGTGCAAGTCCAGGGTCGTTTGTATGTACGTGAGTCTTTACGATCTCATCGTCAGCTACAACGACTATAGAGTCACCGATTGACTCGAGGAATGCCTTGTATGCGTGCTCCTCATTGTCTGACATTGGCGCATTGAGCACAATAATAAACTCTGTGCAGTAACCAAACTTAATCTCTGCTTCGGTCTCAGCCGAAATCTTTGCAGGGGCCGCTCCTGTTGGTGCGCCCTCTATTGTATAGTCAATCTCCTTGCCGATAAGGGCATCATATGCTCCCTTTAATACCTGAACAAGTCCCTGTCCGCCCGAATCCACAACGCCTGCCTGCTTTAATACAGGAAGCATCTCCGGTGTCTGGTCAAGTACATACTCAGCCTGCTTAATAACCTCTTCGACAAATGTGACAACATCCTCTGTATCGTCTGACAGCTCAAGAGCCTTTTCTGCTGCGCCCTTTGCCACTGTAAGGATAGTTCCCTCCTTTGGCTTCATAACTGCCTTGTAAGCTGTCTCAACTGCCTTCTGGCATGCCTCGCAAAGAATAGTGACATCTATCTCATCGTATTCCTTTATAACCTTGCAGAAGCCTCTGAAAAGCTGTGATAAGATAACACCCGAGTTTCCTCTGGCACCTCTTAAAGAGCCTGATGAAATAGCCTTTGCAAGCTCTGCCATGGTAGGATCTGTAAGCGAGCTGACCTCCTTGGCCGCAGACATGATTGTCATTGTCATATTTGTTCCGGTATCACCATCCGGTACCGGGAATACATTCAGCTCATTTATCCAGTCCTTTTTTGAATCAAGATTCTTGGCTCCCGCAAGAAACATCCTTGCAAGGAGCTTTGAATTAATGCTTGTGATCTCCACTTTTTGTAGTCCTCCTTAATCAATTACCCTTACGCCCTCAACGTAAATATTGATTTTTGCAATTTTCATTCCTGTAAATGACTCAACCTTGTACTTAACCGTCTCGATAAGATTGTCCGAAACAGTGCCGATTGAAATACCATACGCTACTATTACATGAAAATCAATGGTAATTTCGTTGTTCTCATCTACCTTTACATTTATTCCATGGTTCAGGTAATCTCTCTTTAAAAGCTTTACAAGTCCATCCTTCATGTTGACCGCTGCCATGCCTACTATTCCAAAGCACTCTACAGCTACAGAGCCTGCATAGGTTGCAATAACATCTGTATCAATTAAAATTTGTCCATATTGGGTATCCATCTGTCCCTTCATAATATATACCTCCATCATATTGTGACGTAGCTAATGTTATTATACCTTTTTTTTCACAAAAAGCAAATATTTTTATATTTTATCCTTGCATTCTTTATTTTAATCTGATAGAATACATTTGTTGTGAGCTTAAGAGTATGGTAAGCTTAGTGAAATGCAAGGAGGTGCAATATCATGGCAAAATGTGCAATTTGTGAAAAAGGTGTTCATTATGGAAATAATGTCAGCCATTCTCATAGAAGATCAAATCATGTTTGGAAGTCAAACATTAAGAAGGTTTCTTGCAAGGTCAATGGAGTTCCACAGAAGTTATATGTATGTACTTCATGTTTAAGATCTGGCAAAGTTGAGAGAGCTTAGTCTTTATTTTTGAATCTTTTGAATTTTAAAGGACATCCGTTTGGATGTCCTTTTTATTTGCTCTCATATATGAAATTAATCCTGCTTATCGTCCTCTGCCTCGTCTGCCTTTATATCATCGAGATTAAGGTCATCATTTTTCCCCTTTGAGAAACGGCTTACAATATCCGGCACCATATCAAGTATCTTGGTCATGCCGTCCTGATTCTTTACATTGACAAGCTTTGTCTGTCCATTCTGGATAACGAGCACTGCGCTAGGCTGAATCTTTCCGCCCATACCGCCGGCTCCGTTATTTTTCTTTTCTGCCGAAAATGCTCCTGCTGCCACTCCAAACGACACATCCACAAGCGGAAGTATGATTGTATCCCCTATATGAATCGCATCACCGACTACTGTCTTTGTAGTGATAAAGCTGTCCATCCCCTTGAAAAGTGACTCCACTGTGTTGTTGAAACTATTATCTGCCATAATATCTTCCTCCTATCTGCTTATCCTATTATATAATCTGCGGCAGTTTTTATCAAATAAAATTCTAAGTGTTGCCGCTAAAATACTTATTACTATCACATGCCCCTTTATGTCAAAGCTGCCCTTTGCATACGGCTTTTCACTCTCGAAATCAGGTGTGATCCGCCATCTGTTTGTATAGCCGACAGGAAAGCATGCTAAAATACCTAATGAAATGCCGGTTGTATCAGGCGAGCCGGTTGAATAAACCATTGTAAGCCTAAGCCTCCTTGGACATATTCTTTTGAGAATGATAAAAAGCTCTTTTTTCAGATGTGAAAAAGCTGCTTTGTTTCTCTCATCGCTGCATTCTCTTTTAAGCTTTTCTATACCGTTTTTTATTTTATCTGACTTATCTTTAAATTGCTTTTTATGTGACTTTTTGTGTAACTTTTCGCTTCGCTTTTTATATTTTTTTTGATGATTGCGCTTTGTTTGTTGTTTTATATACTGATTATCATCATTTACTGTCCTTTGCTCGTTATGAATCTGTGCTGTGCTTTCATCTTCCGCTTTGGCATCATCATCCATTAAGTCAATATACAAAGTTTCATAATTATCAGCCCCTGAATCAGGCTTGGCGGTCTCTTCATCATATTCATCATCTTCATTATCAGAGTCAACTTCTTCTTTATACTCAGAGTCAGAATCATCAAACAGCTTTTTCTTCACAAAAGCAAGCCTTATATATCCGTCAGTCTCCCGTGCATACTCTATATGCAGTGCAAACAAATGAAGAAGCCACGACGCATGCACCTTTGCTCTTATGTCTGTATTGTCAAAGCTCCCGACAGCCCTGTACTTAACCGGCACAAGCAGTACGCAAAGCACCACTGCAAGTATAAGAGCAAGCACTACAAGGAGTATGATGCCTATGACCTTTAAAATCGTAAATATCATGTATCTAATTCCTCCGTCTGCTCTTTAAATAGCTCTTTACATCAGTTTTACCTGTATTTTCGTACGTCTCCTTAACGATATCGCAGGCCAGCAAAAGTGCCTCATCATAATTGCCCGCTACTGCGATTATGTGCAGATTCTTCTTCGGATATCCCTTTTGTAGCAATTCTCTTGTCGGAATAATATCTAAAAGGTTTTCCTCATTAGACGGAAACGTGATGATGTATGTGTGAAGCATGCCGGCATTATGCTCTATCTTCCACTTGATTTTTTTTATCTTTCCGGTAACAGACTCTCCTACAAATAAATCCTCATACCATTTCATTCTAAAACCTCAAAAAGCAGTTTTTTAAACTGCTTTTTAATAATACTAATAATACTTGTGTGTCCCCCATAAGTTGCTTTTCTTTAGATCCAGATACTCATTGTAAGCCTTCTCAAGTATCTGCTTCTCATTTGCAAACTTGAGCAGATGATACGCCTCGTGATACTTGTAAAACCCTGAATCCATGAAATACTCTTCTCTTTGCGGTTTACTATAATAACTTTCGCCCATCATAAGATACCAGTGTACATCCTTTTCCACTGTATCATGCGGCACGGTAAAAGAATAGTGGCTTTTACCCACGTATTGGATTATCGTTGCACTGGCACCGGTCTCCTCTTTCACTTCACGGATTGCAGTGTCCTTGTACTCTTCGTCAGACTCCACAGTCCCCTTGGGCAGTACCCAACCCTCGTACCGGTTCCTGTAGTTCTTGTATAAGAGTAATATTTTGCCACGAAAGATTACCACACCGCCACAGCTCGTTGCTTCTATCATTGCCATTCCTCCAAGTGTGGTTTAAACGCTATCTGTCAGTTTCACTAAAATTTGAACGATAACGCTTGTCATTACACTTAAGTATAACCTACTTCTGAAAAAAGTGCAACAAGCCTATTCATTGAAATATTTATCAAATACCTTTTTTGCTACCGGCACCGCATATGTGCTTCCGGCACCCGAATCCTCCACAACCACTGCGATTGCCAGATCATTGTAGCCGTCCTTTTTTCCATAGCCCACAAACCAGGCATTGGTCTGGTCTGTAGAGTCTGAGACCTGGGCAGTTCCGGTCTTTCCAAAGGCCTCATAGCTTTGGTCGCTTAGCTTTGCGCCTGTTCCATCGGATACAACTGCTGCCATAAGATTCTGAAGGAATGCCGCCTGATCCTTTGACATAAGCTGCTTGTACGAAGCCGGTTTATTCTGCTCCACAAGCGCACCGCTTGCATTTTCCGTATGGTCTACCAGATATGGTCTCATCAGATTGCCGTCATTGCAGATTGCACCGGCAATCATGCACATGTGAAGCGGTGAAACAAGCGTATTTCCCTGACCTATCGTGGTCTGCATGGTCAGAGCTGACGAAGCATTGTTATCCAGTGCAAACTTACTCTTTTTTGAATCAAAGGCTATAGGCAGATCCTTGTTAAAAAGCATATCGTTACACAGGGCATCCAGCTTATTATTATCAACTAAAAGACCTATATTGGCAAACGATGAGTTGCACGACTTGGCAAACGACTTTGTTAAATCCTCCTGTCCGTGCGATTTATTGCCGGCACAATGGATTGTAAAGCCATCCTCAGTGATACTGCCGTCACAGTCAAAGCTGTAGTCGTTGTATGTAGACGGATTTTCGTTATAATACTCGAGTGCTGTAAAAATCTTAAACACCGAACCCGGGGCATACTGTCCCTGTGTTGCCCTGTTGTAAAGAGCTGTGCTGCCCTCACCGTTTACACTCTCCCAGTCACTTGCTATGGTATTTGGGTCATAATCAGGCTTTGACACCATAACAGCAATCTTTCCTGTCTTCGGCTCAATTGCAATAACAGCACCATCGTAATCTCCAAGCGCCTTATAGGCTGCTGCCTGTGCCTCATAATCCAGTGTGGTTATGACATTGTCACCGGTATTTTTCTTACCGCTTATATCATTTACTATCTGGTCAAGAAAAAACTCATGCGAGCGAAGCAATGAGAAATTTTCCTGCTTTTCAAGCCCCGCCTTACCGTTTACGGCAAAGCCCGCCACATGCGCAAACATCCTGCCGTCGGGGTATTCCCTTGTCTCAGACGCATCCAAACCTACCTTTGTCTGTGCAATGACATGCCCATCCTTAGTCTGTATCTCGCCTCTCACCACGTTCTTAGAGAAAAGATCCTGCAACGAATTGTAAGGGCTGTTGATGAATTCGTCGCTTTTTACAAACTGGAAATATAAGAAATAACCTATCAATCCAACAAAAACTATAAGGAAAAAATATGTAACAACCGCATACTCTCTATTTCTGTGTCTTCGCGCTGTTTTTGCCGCCTGCTGTCTGCTTTTGTCTGTTTTTTGTTTCGTGACTCTTTCGTCTCTTGTCATCTATATTTCTCCTTTTTTCAGGGGCTGCCTGCATAATATACATGCCCTGTATCATTCCAAAAATTATCATCGTAGATAAAAGCGAGCTGCCACCGTAGCTCACAAGCGGTAACGTCACACCGGTCATCGGTATAAACTTGGTAGAGCCGCCGACAGTTAAAAGCACCTGCAGCGCATACACGCTGCCAAGTCCAAGCGCTACATACTTGTAAAACGCATCCTTCATCTGCATGGAAAGATTAAATATCATAAGAAAGCAGCTCACGCAAACCATGATGAGGCAGATGGCAAATATACCGCCCATCTCCTCTGAGATAGCCGCTATAATAAAGTCCTTTGATACAATAGGTATCTTATTCGGCAGTCCCTGTCCCAGTCCAAAGCCAAACAGACCTCCTGTGCCTATGGCAAAGAGCGACTGGCACACCTGATAGCCTGCCTTGTCTATGACAGAAAGTGGATCAAGCCATGCAACAATTCTGTTCTTCACATGTGAAAACAGATGATAGCCTGCGTACATTCCAAACCCCACAAACGCAAGTCCTCCGGCAAAAATATAAAGCTTTTTTGTCGCAACATAAATCATGACGAGGTATGTAAAGAAATACAAAAGTGCTCCACCGAGGTCGTTTGATGCAACAAGTATCAGCACAAACACTGCCGATACGCCGCTTGTTATGGCAAGCTGCTTTAAATCTGTTGATTTATACAGCATAGATGCTATAAAAAATACAAAAAGTATCTTCACAAACTCAGACGGCTGAATCGAAACAGGACCAAAGGTCAAAGAAAGCTTTGCTCCCCTGCTCGCCACACCTACCACAAGCACTGACAATAGTCCGACTATTCCTACACCCGCATATGTCCATGTCAGCTTTCTAAACATCGTGCCCTTTTGCATGATAAGCGGTATAAAAAACGCAAATATCGCTCCGGCAAGCACAAAGACGAACTGCCTTAATGCTTTGTCGAACGAAATTCTCGTTAAGATAATCATGCTTATGCAAAGCATCATCACCATATTGTTTAGCACAAGCTCTGAGGCATTCTTATAAAACTTATGATAAATCAAATAAATTGATTCAAAAAGCACAAGCTGTGCTATATAAAAGCCTATTATCTTTGTATCCATTGTCGTGACAAAGAGCACCAAAAAACCATCCAAATGAATCAGAAACATATAAAATCTCTGCAGATTATATATATGCCTCTGCTTTTTCGGCTTGTCAGGATACTTGAATAAATGAAAGCATAAAAAAGTATATATGAGAAAAAGTATTATCATAATATACTTAGAAAGCTGTACTATCAGATGTACCATGTTATTCTACTCCTCTTTTGTAATGTCCGTTTGTATATTCAGCTGCCTTATCCTCCATAACCGCCTTAATCTGCTTTGGAGTCTCGATTGTAAAGCTGTATCTAAAGCTTCTGATACCGGCGTCCTTAAGCTTACCTATGTTCTTTGTGAGCATGGTAGGCAGCGAATTATATATTGTATTATAGCACTCCCTGCAGTTGTTACAAACCGCAAAGGCTTTGTTGTACCTGTCCTTTAAGTATATAAGCTCCTGCTTTTTGTCACAGCCCTTTGTATTTTTGTGCACACAGTTGGCGGTGATCATAAGCGGATAATACCCGTAGACTATCATCTGCGAGCCTATATTGTTTCTGTGCATAATCTCCCTTGAATTGAGCTCAAGCGGCACTGTATCACCACTTACCCCGTGCTCGAAAAATGCGCTCTTTGAAACATCATTAAAGGTATACATATTGTGGTCCAAAATAGTTTTTTTACCTGTAAACAGCTTTTCTGCCAGATAAAGCTCCTCGTAGTTTTTCACCACAAAGCCCTCAAAGCTTATCTTATCAAGCTCTTTTGCGATAGAGACAAAATAATCGGATGAATCCGCCCTGAGTATGGTAGGAAGCATTAGATACACTTTTTTATTTTGCTTTGTAAGGCTTAGCACATCATCTGCAAACTGCTGTATGAGAGTCTTCCTGTCGTACATGTCAAAATCCAGATAAAATACATCAAAACATTCATAGCCCATGAGTGTTTCAAGCTGCTTGCGTGTCATACACGAGCATATGGTGGTGTAATCCTTTGCATTTACAGCTTCATCTCCATGTGCTGCGTCGCTTTTTACGACATGCTCAGGAAGCTCACACAGACTTGACATATCGGCATACCTAGCGTCATCCCTGTAATACTTTTCCAACAGCTTATCACTCAGCCCCAAAATTGCATCACGTCGCAGCTTATTTAATGCTCCGTTTGGCACAAATACGTTTTCACCGATTTGAGCATCAATATGTGAGAACTCAAACTCTGTATCACCGGTTTTGTTTATCCTGTCGATTGCCGCCTTTTTATCAAGCGGTGCCTTAAGTGCGGCGCTGACAGGTTCTATTGAGGCTTTGTATGCCACATCACCTCTTTTTACAGTGAGACTTCCCGGATCGCCCTCTCTTAAAACAAGCTCTCCCTCTATCGAAAGCTTTCTTTTTTCCGGCAAAGGCTCTGCTGCCTTTGAAACAAAATTTGGCTTCACATAAGTCACCATATCAGAGCCATTGTGGTCAAAATAATACCTGTCCGTAAAGCCACAGCGGTTTCCAAGTGCCTTTATTCTGTCATAATCTGCATCGGTAACAGGCTTTTTGCTGTCAATATAGCTTCTGTAATATTTTACCACTCCGCATGCATACTCAAGCTGCTTCATGCGGCCCTCAATCTTTAGCGAATAAACCCCCGCCTCATGCAGCTTGTCAAGTGCCTTTATACCGCACATATCCTTAAGGCTTAAAATGTATTCATCCTTTTTGCCCTCCACGGTATACGGCAGTCTGCAGGGCTGTGCACAGCGGCCTCTGTTACCGCTTCTACCGCCTAAAATACTGCTGAAAAGGCACTGTCCCGAATACGAATAGCATAGTGCTCCGTGCACAAAGGCTTCAAGCTCCATACCTGTTTCCTCATGTATGCGCTTCATCTCGGCAAGAGAAACCTCCCTTGCCATGACCACGCGCGTCACTCCAAACTGCGAGAGAAATCGCACTCCGTCTGCGCCCGTCACCGTCATCTGTGTACTCGTATGTATCTCCATTGACGGAAAATACTCATGGATAGCCTTCACCACGCCAAGGTCCTGCACTATCACTGCGTCAAGACCTCTTTTGTAGTATGGAAGCAGGTAGTCGTAGAGCTTTGAAAACTCACTGTTTTTAATAAGCGTATTGACGGTCAGATACACCTTTACTCCCCGTAAATGTGCAAAATCAATTGCCTCTAAAAGCTCCTCCTCTGTGAAATTATTGGCATATGCCCTGGCTCCGAACATGCTTCCGCCCACATACACAGCATCGGCACCGTTTTCTATCACACCCTTAAATATCTCAAGGCTTCCTGCCGGTGCAAGCAGTTCAAAATCTTTATTTCTCATATATTTCCTCATATAGATGCTCATTTGATATCACATAAACCTGTAACAAAAAGAGGAACAGTGTACGATAACTGTTCCCCTTTTATTGCTATTTATCGCTACTGTCATTTGCCCCTTTAGAAGCATGTGCAGATTTTTTAACAGGCTTTTTTCCATCAAGAAGTGACTCCTCAAGAGTTGCCTCAAGTCTCGCCTTGTTGAGTAAAAGCTCCTTGTTTTGTGCCTCAAGCTCCTTCATGCTCGCCTCGGCATTCTCGGTCTTCACCTGATTGGAAATTAAGTCATGCTTTAAATCGTATATTTCCTTATCCTTATTCTCTATATCACCCTCGAGCTTTTCGACAAGCGCCTTTGCCTTGAAATAATCATCTGCAATATTGAGCTCGATAAGTGTGCTCTTCATATTGCCCGGAAGATGCTTATACTCATCCATATCATCAAACTCTGCAATCTTGTTGTTGATGTATGCCGCAACCTTCTGTAAATATTCCTCATTCTCATATCCTGACAGTGTGTAAACCTTTCCGTCTATTACCACCTCGGCATTTGTTTTTGCAGACATTTAATCATCCTCCGTTTTCACATTTATTCAAACCAGCTATATTAATATTAACATTACTATCAATTTCAATATCAAATACTTAATTATTATATGCCTTATAAATATAAATTGCAACTTTAAGCCCTTTTTCTCTCAAAATGCTCAAAAGCAAGATCTGTCGCCACACGCCCCTTTGGCGTGCGGTTTATGAAGCCATTCTTCACCAGATACGGCTCGTAAACATCCTCAATGGTTCCGGCATCCTCACCTATTGCCGCCGCAAGCGTATCAAGTCCTACCGGGCCTCCCGCAAACTTGTCAATGATAGTAAGAAGTATATTTCTGTCATTCAAATCCAGTCCGTACTTGTCTACCTCCAAAAGGTCCAGTGCAAAGCTTGCCACATCATAGGTGATTTTGCCGTCATACTTGACCTGTGCAAAATCCCTGACACGCTTTAATAGTCTGTTTGCAAGTCTTGGCGTGCCTCTTGAGCGTCTTGCCATCTCGTAGGCTCCCTTGTCATCTATCTCAACTCCAAGCACCCTTGCTGAATTGATGATAATCTGCTTTAACTCATCGACAGTGTAAAACTCCATGTGATTTACCACACCAAACCTGTCTCTAAGAGGCGCCGACAGCATGCCCGCCCTCGTAGTTGCTCCTACAAGTGTGAATTTTGGCAGGTTGAACCTGATTGACTTTGCAGACTCGCCCTTACCTATCATGATATCTATGGCATAGTCCTCCATGGCAGGATAGAGCACCTCCTCCACCTGACGGTTTAGTCTGTGAATCTCATCGACAAACAGTATGTCTCCCTCAGAAAGTCCGTTGAGTATGGCTGCCATCTCTCCCGGCTTACCTATTGCAGGACCGGAGGTCACCTTTATCTTTGTGCCCATCTCATTTGCAATGATTCCCGCGAGTGTTGTCTTTCCAAGCCCCGGAGGTCCGTAAAACAACACATGATCGAGCGCCTCGCCCCTTGATTTTGCGGCTTCTATATATATTTTTAAATTGTCCTTTATCTTCTGCTGACCGATATAGTCATCAAAATACATAGGACGCAGGGATTTTTCTATCTTTATGTCCTCTTCCTGCAATTGTGTGGAAATTACTCTTTTCACGTTTTGTTCCCCGTTTCTGTTTTAAGCCCTACAGCTTTTTATAAATCAGCCCATGTTTTTGAGCGCAAGCTTCAGCACATCCTCTACATCCATATCCTCTGTGATATCAACCTTGGACACCGCCTTAAGGCTCTCGGTAGATGAGTATCCAAGCGCATTAAGCGCCATGACAGCATCATTTTTCACAGTGCTGTTCATTGATGCAGCGACACCGGATGCCTGATTTTCAAGCTTCTTTTCAAAGGCCTCCTCTAGCGACAGCTTGTCCTTTAAATCAAGGATTACTCTCTGAGCTGTCTTTGCACCTATTCCCGGCGCCTTTGATATAGCCTTTGAATCACCTGATAAAATTGCAAAACGCAAATCGTCGGCTGACAGAGTTGACAGAATCGCAAGACCTCCTTTGGGTCCGATTCCGCTGACTGTAATTAAAAGCTTAAAGATTTCAAGATCATCCTTACTCAAAAAGCCATAAAGTATCATGGCATCCTCCCTGACACACAGATAGGTGTATATTTTTACATCCTCTCCCTCGTCAGGCAGCATGTCAAAATACTGTGTAGGTATGTATACGAGATAGCCTACACCGGCTGCCTCCACTACAATGCTGTCTATATTTTTTTCTGCAAGCTCACCTTTTATATATGCATACATTGAATCCTTCTGCTACAAACAGCAGCTCCTTTATTTATTAAATATCGTAACTATTACAGCCCATTAAAACTACACATGAAAGCTGTCAGAAATCCTTAAAAGCACCTGTGAAGCTACTATTCCAATCACAAGTCCCGTGATGCAACCTGCCACAAGAAGCACCGGAATATAGTACACCACGCTGTAGGTTGACAAAACTATAGCCGCAACTATTATCTGTCCTATATTGTGACACACTCCACCGACCAGACTTATTGAGACAGAACTGAATTTATCTGATTTTTTTAGCAGATACATCACAATGAAGCTCAGTATACAGCCCGCCAGTGAATATATGATACTGAACGCATTTCCAAACATAAAGCCCGAAAGCACCGCCCGGAATACACATAGCAAAAAGGTCTCCATGGGCGATGCTATATAAAGCATGATTACGGTCACTATATTTGTAAGTCCAAGCTTTACTCCCGGTATACCTACCGCAAACGGTATAAGCGACTCAACATAGCTTAGCACCAGTGCCAGTGCCATAAGCATACCAAGGTATGCAATTTTTCTGGTTTTCATTTATCTCATTTCTTTCTATAAAATATCCGGATATCACTTGGATATGGAATCTATATCGGATTTCGTGTCGCTTTTTACCGTCACAACAACCTTGTTCGGCAGACAGATAATCGACTCGCCCTCCTTTGATATCGCCTTCTGCTTTACACACAGATGATCCGGACAGTCGGCAGCAGTCACATCAGCCACACCATCCTTTATGACAAGGGTGTTTGTGACATCACCATCAACGTTTTTTATCTCAATTGTATCATCCTTTGAAAGCGGATATGTGCCATAGACCTTTCCATCAACAGTTACCTTGACGCATGCATCGCCGTTCGTATCCTGCCCATTTAAATATACAAGCTTCCATACAAGAAGCAGGGCGACAGAGATAATTGCAATAACCGATATCAGGATTATATCATTTCTGCCAAAACGCTTACGCATCCTCTTCTATCTCTCCCATATAGTAAAAGCCTCTGCACTCATCGAGCTTCACATTGTATATATTTCCAATCATATCCTTTGTACCCGGAAAATGTACTATCGAATTGTTGTCCATACGACCGGTCACATAGCCCTCCTTCTGGTCATCCATCTCCTCTGCAAGCACCGGCACCACTTTACCCTCATAGCATTTTGCCTTTTCTGATGAGATTGTCTGAACCTCCTTTAAGAGTCTGTCAAACCTGTCCTTGACCACATCATCAGGCACCTGATTCTCCATAGTGGCAGCGCGTGTGCCTGTTCTCTTTGAGTAAATAAATGTAAAAGCACTGTCATATCTGACCTGCTTGACAACATCCATTGTCTCAAGGAAATCTTCCTCTGTCTCACCCGGGAAGCCCACAATGATGTCAGTTGTGATTGCAATATCAGGAATCTGCTCACGAAGTCTCTTTACCTCGTCGAGATACTTTTCCTTGTCATAGTGCCTGTTCATCTCCTTAAGCACCCTTGAGCTTCCTGACTGAAGCGGCAGATGCATATGCTTGCACACCTTGTCGCACTCCTTTATCGCCATAATCAGGTCATCTGACAAATCCTTTGGATGAGATGTCATAAAACGTATTCTCTTAAGCCCTTCAATCTTGTTGACCTCGCGAAGAAGCTCCGCAAAAGTTATAGGATTGTCAAGTGTTTTACCATATGAGTTGACATTCTGTCCAAGAAGCATTATCTCGCACACTCCGTCTGAGACAAGCTTTTCAATCTCTCTTATGATATCCTTAGGCTCCCTGCTTCTCTCACGGCCTCTTACATATGGCACGATACAATAGCTGCAGAAATTGTTGCAGCCAAACATGATATTGACACCTGATTTGAAAGAAAACTTTCTCTTCACCGGCAGGTCCTCGACAATCTGGTTGGTATCCTTCCATATGTCAATCACCTGTGAGCCTGACTCGATATTGTTGCATAAAATCTCTGCGAACTTGAATATATTGTGGGTTCCGAATACGATATCTACAAACTTGTAGTGCTTTTTAATATTTTCAACAACCTCAGGCTCCTGCATCATACAGCCACAGAGAGCAATCTTCATCAGAGGATTCTTTTTCTTGTAATTCTGCAGATAGCCAAGTCTGCCGTACACCTTGTTGTTGGCATTCTCACGTACGGTACAGGTGTTGTATACAATAAAATCCGAATGTTCATCAGTTCCTTCCACATAGCCGATCTGCTCAAGTATTCCGACAAGCTTTTCTGAGTCGCGGGCGTTCATCTGACAGCCGAAGGTCTTTACAAAATAAGTCATAGGACGGCCGATTTCTTTAGATTTCTTTTCAACAAAATCCTTTGCCTTTGCCATGTAGTAATACTGTCTCTCAGGCTCATGACCCGGTGGTGTCTTTGTTATATCTATATCATAGCTCATGTTATATTATATTTCCTCTCAAATTAAATCTATTATACTTTAGCTGACTATTCCCTTATCTGACCACTGCCGTAAATGATATACTTATAGCTTGTCAGTGCTTCAAGCCCCATAGGTCCCCTTGCGTGAAGCTTCTGTGTGCTGATTCCAATCTCAGCTCCAAAGCCGAATTCATTTCCATCGGAAAATCTGGTTGAGGCATTTACATAAACGCATGCGGCATCTATCTCATTTAAAAACTTCTGTGCGTTGTCATAATCATTTGTGACGATTGCCTCTGAATGTGATGTATTGTATCTGTTTATATGCTCGATTGCCTCATCAATACTGTCAACAATCTTTACAGACATGATGTAATCAAGATACTCCATACCCCAGTCATCGGAAGAAGCCTCTGTCACATCGTCTCTTCCAGCAAGAATTGCCTGTGCTCTTTCATCACAGCGGAGCTGTACATGATGCTCTCTCAGCTTATCGTACAGCTTTGGCAGAAATTCCTCTGCTATGGCACTGTGTACCACAATCGACTCGCATGCATTGCAGACACTGATTCTTTGTGTCTTTGCATTGTTTATAATATTGACAGCCATATCAAAGTCAGCATCCTTGTCTACATATACATGGCAGTTGCCTGTACCGGTCTGGATGACAGGAATTGTTGCATTTTTGACAACATTCTGGATGAGTCCCGCACCGCCTCTTGGTATGAGCACATCCACATACTGATCCATCTTCATGAATGCATTTGTGGTTTCTCTGTCTGTTGACTCAATAAGTGCAAGTGCAGCATCAGAAACCAAGTTGTCCGTCAAAGCCTTTTTTAAAGCCTTTACTATTGCGATATTGGTATTTATCGCATCACTTCCACCCTTTAATATGACACAGTTACCTGTCTTAAAGCACAGACCAAAGGCATCTGATGTGACATTTGGGCGCGCCTCAAAGATGATGCCCACAACACCGATTGCAACTCTTCTTTTTCCGATAATAAGACCATTAGGACGCTTTGCCATAGACATCACTTCCCCTATTGGGTCTGCAAGCTTTGCTATCTGTCTGAGTCCGTCAGCCATGCCAAGGAGTCTGTCATGATCAAGCGAGAGTCTGTCTATCATACTCTTTGCCTTCATATTTTCCTCTGCTGTTGCCACATCCCTTTTGTTTGCCTCAAGGATTTCTGCCTCTGCCTTAAGCAGATTGTCTGCCGCATCGTTTAACACCTTGTTCTTGATATCAGTATCAAGTGTTCCTATCTTTACTCTGGCCTCATATGCATCCGCACAAATTTTTTCTAAATCAGTCATCAATAAACACCTCTCTCTTATCTGTTATTACCCCATCTAAGGGTACGTCATATTCATCTTCAAACGTCACGTTACCAAGTAACTGGAAATCGTAGCCCACTCCAACTGCCATAACAGTGTCTCTTTTTGTAAAAGACGATAAATATCTGTCATAAAAGCCCTTTCCATAACCGATTCTGTAACCGGTATAAGAAAAACCAAGCCCCGGCACTATCATAAGCGCCCTGCCATCCGCTTCAGTATACTCATCCGTCATATCAGGCTCATTAATGTTAAATGAGCCACAATTAAGCTCATCAAGGCATCTTACCCTGTAAAAGGACATTTCATCGCCACAAACCCTCGGATAATATATTCTTTTTGCTTTGTTGATTAAACAGGCGAAATACTCATCTGTATTCACTTCATTTCTGATAGCCGAATACAAAAGTATGTTGTCATAGTCTCTATCAAGCTCTAAAGCTGTGAGCCTTTTATAGATTTCATGGCTCATATTGTGGCACTCATCAGCACCCAGAAGGCTTCTTTGCTTTTTTAGCCTGCTACGAATTTCTTTTTTTGTTTCCATATTTCTCGCCGAGGTTCTCAACCGAACCGTCATCATTTACCATATCGATATTGTTGAGCTGGTTTCTTAAATTCTTCTTCACACTGGCTATATACTCCTTGCGCAAAAGATCCTGCTCCTTTTTCTCTGCCTCTGAAAGCCCCTCTGCCTGTGACTTCCTGTAAAGCTCATTGATTCTTTGTATTTTCTCCTGTGTCATAGCACTCTCCTGATCTCAAATTTATAGCTGATTACTGGCCGCCTGTAGATGTAGGCGCCATCTCTCTTTGTATATAATCCGCAAGCACAAATTCTGCATCCTTTGCCCTGTGGAAAAGTGTTCCTGTATATCTGTCATTCATAATGTCATATAAAATTCCCATGTTGCCGCCGTTTGCGATAATCATATCAGCGCCGGAATATGTAGCAATCTTTGCCGCTGTAAGCTTTGTCGCCATGCCGCCTGTTCCGACATCGCTGCCGGTTGATGACTTTGCCATGCCAAGTATTTTCCTGTCAAGCGTATCAACCTCTCTGATAAGCTTTGCATCCGGATTGTCATGAGGATCATCGGAATACAGTCCGTCTATATCAGAAAGCAGTATGAGCAGATCTGCCTTCGTGATTGATGTAACAATGGCAGACAGTGTATCATTGTCACCAAACTGCATCTCGTATGTACTTACCGTGTCATTTTCATTGACAATCGGCACCACATTCAGATCAAAAAGCTCCTCAAACGTATTCATAACATTGCGTCTGGAAACAGGATTGACTATGGTGTTCTTTGTCATGAGCACCTGTCCGGAATTCTGATTATACTCGGAAAAAAGCTTCTGATATGTCATCATAAGCCTTCCCTGTCCAACTGCGGCGCACGCCTGCTTTATCGAAATATCGCTCGGGCGCTCCTTTATGCCTATCACATCACGGCCAACCGCTATGGCACCGGAGCTTACGAGGCACACATCCATTCCGCTGTTTCTGTAATCACATATCGAGCGCACCAGACGCTCCATCTTTGAAAAATTGAGGCTTCCTGTCTCCGCATGTGTCAGCGTCGAAGAGCCTATCTTTATTACTACTCTTTTATAATTGTCTAAAAAACTCATTTCTATCATCTTTCCTATTGTAAGTCTAAATGCATACATAATCATATTACGCATACATTTACTACTTTACCATATATTCATGCAAAATACAAAATCATTTTTACTACTGTCTCATTTTTTTATTTTGTGTTATTATATTTCTGTTGCTTTCGGCTTTAAATTTCATAAAGCCCAGACGCAAAGTTATATTTATGCTTTATAATTTAAGTTTTAACTATAAATAATTGACAACTATGAATTTAATGAAGGATGCACTATGAAAAATAAATTAAAACACCTTATTCCTGTCCTTTTGGCGCTTGCAGCAATAACAGGCAGCCTGTCGGCTTGTGAATCAAAGCCCAATGATCAGCAGAAGGTTTCCAAACAGGGCTTCTACTTTGACACGATAATACAGATTACACTTTATGGCACCACTGATGAAAAATACATAGACGGCTGCTTTGATATGGCAAAGAAATATGAGGATATGCTGTCAAACACGGTTAGTGACTCAGAGGTTAGCATGATAAATGCCGCTGCCGGCAAAGAATATGTCACAGTAAGCGATGATACGCTTGGGCTTATCAAAAAGGGCATTGAGTACGGCGACACAAGCGACGGCAGGTTTGACATCACTATAGGAAAGCTCTCTGATTTGTGGAATTTTTCAGAAATAGCTGAAAATACAGACTCTAAAGACAACGAGGTGGATGCATCTGTCGTTCCGTCGGATACGCAGATACAAGGCGAGCTGTCACATGTAAATTACCGCAATATACAGATTAACGGAAACTCTGTGATGCTCACCGATTCCGAAGCAAAGCTTGACCTTGGCGGAATCGCAAAGGGCTTTATCGCCGATAAAATGAAGGCTTATTTACAGTCCAAAAAAATCACCTCGGGCATCATAAACCTGGGCGGTAACGTCCTCACAATCGGGGAAAAATCAGACGGAAGTGATTATACAGTCGGCATCCAGAAGCCCTTCGACGAGAGCGGCGAGCCAATATGCACTGTCAAAATCAAGGATAAATCCGTTGTCACCTCAGGCATCTACGAGCGATACTACAGAGTAGACGGCAAGCTATATCACCATATACTGGACACCACAACCGGCTATCCTGTCAAAAACAATCTGTACTCTGTCACCATCATAAGCGACTCCTCCTGCGATGGGGATGCCTTAAGCACCACATGCTTTGCTCTCGGCATTGATAAAGCAAAGGAGCTTATAAATTCCCTTTCCGGTGTTGAAGCAATATTCGTGACAGATGATTATAGTATCGTCACAACCTCAGATAAATATGACGTAAGCACAAATTAGTTGCCTAAAACTTATCCAATATGATTCCAACCTTATAATTTACTATTAACTAAGTAACTTTTAACATTAATAAAAAAGCTGCCACACATCATAATGATATGTGACAGCTTTTATGTATTAAAGAATAATCTTCTTTGGACACTTCTCTGCGCAAATTCCGCAGCCTGTACATTTCTCCTGATCAATATAGGCTACATTGTCTACTACATGGACAGCATCTGACGGACAGTTCTTCTCGCACAGATGACAGCCGATACAGCCCACCGAGCATGCCTTCATGACATCCTTGCCCTTGTCCTTTGAGCTGCACTTTACAACGTGCTTTGTGTCATATGGGATAAGCTCGATAAGGTGCTTAGGACATGCCTCTACACACTTACCACAGGCCTTACAGGTGAGCGGATTTACACATGCCACTCCATCAACCACATGGATTGAATCAAAAGGACATGCCTTCACACAGCTTCCAAAGCCGAGACAGCCATAATTACATGACTTAGGTCCGCCGCCCGGTACAAATGACATGGCAACACAGTCCTCTACTCCTGTATAGTCGTAGTCTGTATTTGCTTTGTCACAGGTGCCGGCGCACTTTACAAATGCAACCTTTTTCACTCCGGCCTCGACCTTTACACCCATAATCTCACTGACCTTTGCTGCAACAGGGTCTCCACCTACAGGACACTGTCCTACCGGTGCCTCTCCCTTTGCAATGGCAGCAGCAAGTCCGGAGCATCCGGCATATCCACAGCCACCACAGTTGTTGCCCGGAAGCACCTCAAGTATTGCTTCCTCTCTCGGGTCAACCTCTACTTTGAATTTTTCTCCTGAAATACCGAGGAAAAATCCAAGAATTATACCGACAGCTCCAACAACTAAAGCTGCAATAATAATCGCAGTAACATTCATATCACTTTTCCTCCAATCCTATACAGAAACCATTCCTGAGAATCCCATAAAGGCGATAGCCATAAGACACGCTGTAAGAAGCACGATGGCTGTTCCCTGGAAAGGCTTTGGAATATCATTATACTCAATCTTCTCACGTACACCTGCCATGAGCACGATGGCGATAAAGAAACCAAATGCTGTGGCAAAGCCGTAAACTACACTCTCTAAGATATTGTAGCCCTTTGTTACACTGTTAAGTGCTACACCGAGTACGGCACAGTTTGTTGTGATAAGTGGCAGATACACACCGAGTGCCTTGTAAAGAGGAGGCATCTGTTTCTTTAAGAACATCTCTACAAACTGAACAAGTGCTGCAATTACAAGAATGAACACGATAGTCTGTAAATATGACAGATTAAGCGGATACAGTATAAAATTGTAAATAAGCTGAGTAACGAATGTGGCGATTGTGATAACGAAAATTACCGCACCACCCATTCCTGCAGCAGTTTTTGTGTTCTTTGATACGCCGAGGAAAGGACAGATACCAAGGAACTGGCTAAGTACTACGTTGTTAACTATTGCGTATGCTACTGCAATGAGCAGTAAATGACCTAATGTACCCATTATTTATCCCCTCCTTCTGTAGTATTAGGAGCAACAGCGGCCTGTGCTGCTTTTGCTGATGGACATGAAGCTCCACAATGTGCACAATCTCCTGAAAGGCAGCCTGCAGGCTCTGCAAGAGGTGTACCCTTTGCTTCCATCTTTTTACGGATGATATTCATGCCTGCAACGAGGAAGCCAAGTACAAGGAAGGCTCCCGGTGCCATGATAAAGATTGTGATTGGTGTGAACCAGTCACCGAAAATCTTGATGTTGAAGAATGTTCCTGCACCTAAGATCTCACGGATAAGTCCAATGATTGTAAGACCCATGGTAAATCCAAGTCCCATTCCCATTCCATCAAAGATAGACTCTACAGGCGGATTCTTTGAAGCATAGCTCTCGGCACGACCAAGGATGATACAGTTAACCACGATAAGTGGGATGTATACACCAAGTGCTGCTGAAAGGCTAGGCAGATAAGCCTGCATCAAAAACTGTACTACTGTAACAAGAGATGCAACTATGACGATATACGCCGGCATACGCACTCCGTTAGGAATCACTTTTCTGAAAAGTGAAATCAAAAGGTTTGAACATATAAGTACCACCGTGGTGGAAAGTCCCATTCCAAGTCCGTTTACCGCACTGGATGTAACAGCCAGTGTAGGACACATACCAAGCATAAGTACAAAGGTAGGATTTTCCTTAATGATACCATTATATAAACGCTCTACATATTTGTTCATTAGTTGGCACCTCCCTGTAATTTATTTTGGAAGTAAGTAATAGCTGCGTTGCAGCCGTTGGCCATAGCCTTTGATGTGATTGTTGAGCCTGTGATAGCCTCAATCTCCTCATCCTTTGATGCTGTGGTTTTTACAACGTCGAACTTGTCTACTTTCTTATTCTCAAACTGCTTGTAGAAATCAGCCTCCTCGGCCTTCATTCCAAGTCCCGGAGTCTCGCTGATGCTTGTGATTGAGTAGCCGTTTACGGTACCATCATTCTTGATACCTACAGAGAATGTGATGCTTCCCTGGCTTCCGTCCTTGGCTGTAACTGTGATGACATAGCCTAATGTCTCCTTGTTTGAATCAAGGGCAGTCTCAATATCATCAATTGTATCCTTATAGCCTGCATCAGATACAAGCTTATCAGCTTCCTCGGCGTCATAATCATATTTCTCAAATGATTTTGCGTCCGCAAATACTGCCTGATATGCTTTCTGCGCTGCTGCTTTATTAGCCTTGTCGATAGGCTCTGCCGTGATTCCCTGAACCAGGGCAAGAATAAAACCAAGCACCAGAGTAAAGGCAGTTAAAATCAAAGCGTCATGTACAATACGTTTATTCATTCTTCTTTGCCTCCTTTACCATACCAAAGGCTCTTGGGATAGAAACCTTCTCAATAATAGGAACAAGGCAGTTGCTTAAGATGATTGCAAAGGAAACGCCCTCTGCATTGGCACCGAAGCAACGGAATACTCCTGTCAATATACCACAGCAGATACCGAATATTATCTTGCCCATCGGCGTAATCGGGCTTGTGACATAATCGGTCGCCATGAAAAATGCACCAAGCATAAGTCCGCCACCGCAGAGCTCTGCAACAACATAGTTGATATCAAAATGCTGTGCTCCGAAAAGGAACATGAATACGGCAAATGTAATAATGTAGGATGCAGGAATCTTTAAATCAATGACTCCAAGTAAAATCATTATGATGGCACCAAGCAAAATAGCTATAACCGATGTCTCACCGATTGTTCCTGCAGTATTTCCTATAAGCATATCCCTTACATTGACACTTGAAAGCCCTTCATTTTTGATGAGTGCAAGCGGTGTTGCTCCCGAATATACATCCACACCGTTTTTTGTGACATTGAAATTGGTCATGTCAGCCGCAAATGCGATGAGAAGGAAGCATCTTCCGCCAAGTGCCGGGTTCATAAAGTTCTGTCCGAGTCCTCCGAACATACACTTAACAATGATGATTGCGAATACTCCACCGAGTACAGCCTCCCACCATGGAAGTGAAACCGGAAGGTTAAGTGCTAAAAGCAGTCCTGTGACTACCGCACTAAGGTCTGTAATTGTGCTCTTTTTCTTAATTATGTAGTCAAACACCCATTCTGATGCCACACACGATGCGATGGTAAGCAGAATGATAAAAAGTGCTCTGAAACCAAAATTGTATATACCAAAAAGACTTGCCGGAAGTAATGCTATAATGACATAAAGCATTATTCTGTTAGTGGAATCCTTGGCACGTACATGTGGTGATGATGAAACATGATATAAATCACTCACTTTAATCCACCTCTTTCTTTATTTTTTGCTGGCCTGTTTTCTCTTTTCAGCGAGAACAAGCTTCTTCATTGTCTTGATAGGCTGTGCCACCTGTCTCCTTGACGGACATGCAAATGAACAGCTTCCGCACTCAATACACTCAAGTCCGTGCCACTTCTCAAACTCATCCATCTGACCGCGCGTGCCAAACTTCGCAAGACGGCTTGGAATGAGCTGCTCAGGACATGCCTCCACACAGCGACCGCAGTTGATGCAGGCCTGCGGCTCAAATGCTGCCACCTCATCATGTGTGAAGCACAGTATTGATGAAGAGGTCTTTGTAGTAGGGATATCAAGACTAAACATGGCAAAGCCCATCATAGGACCGCCTGATATGATCTTCTCCGGCTGACTCTTAAAGCCTCCCGCAGCGTCAACCAGCTCCTGATATGAGGTACCGATGCTGTATAAAATATTTGAAGGATTCTTCACCGCATCTCCTGTAACTGTTGAAATACGCTTAAGGACCGGCTGTCCATTCTTTACGGCATTGTAGACAGCAATGATTGTCTCTACATTGTCAACGATACAGCCTGCATCCGCAGGGAGCATCTTAGAATTTATAGCCCTGCCTGTTGTAGCATAAATGAGCTGTCTCTCACCACCCTGTGGGTACTTTGTCATGAGCGGACAAACCTCAATACGTGGCTCATCCTTTGTGAGCTCTGTAAGCTTTTCGATGCAGTCAGGCTTATTATCCTCTATGCCAAGGATACCCTTTGCATTGTCAAAAAGCTGAAGTATGATCTTCATACCGCCGATTAATTCCTCAGGATTCTCAAGCATACGTCTGTAGTCAGATGTGAGGTAAGGCTCACACTCCGCGCAGTTTGCGATAATATACTCAATCTTGTCCGGCTCCTTTGGAGAAAGCTTTACATGTGTAGGGAAACCGGCACCGCCCATGCCAACAACTCCTGCATTCTTAACCTTCTCGATGATTTCTTCCTTTGAAAGTGCTGTGACATCCTCGACGATATTATATGTTGTCTCAGTAAACATGCCATCATTTTCGATAACAATACTGTCAACCATATCGCCGACTGCCACACGTCGTTTCTCAATAGCCTTAACTTTTCCTGACACCGATGAATAGATAGGTGATGAAACAAAGCCACCGGCCTCTGCTATCATCTGTCCCTTCAACACAGTGTCACCTACGGCAACAACAGGCTTAGCCGGTGCGCCGATATGCTGCGAAACCGGATATACCATGTCGCCCTTGGGCAAAACTTCTTTAATTGGTGAATCCTTAGACAGCTCTTTGCCATCATATGGATGAACACCGCCAATAAACGTTTTATGACCCATTTTTGTGCCCCTCTTTCTTTTAGATTAATAACGTGGCAATGCTATTGCACATTACTAATGCTATTATACCACTTATGATTTTTAGTTAAATAGTATATTATGTACTTTTTTTAATACTTTATGTTATAATGTTTATACAAATAATTTTCAGGGTGGGAATTAAAAAATGAAAATATTTCACAACGAAGAAATTTACATAAAAAACGATAATTTTTCAGACAGCATATTTAAAGAAAACACTATGTTCTTTGATATTGAGACAACAGGCTTTTCACCGGTGAAAGCGATTGTATACATGATAGGCTGTGCAAAGCGCATCAAAAACCGTATTGTAATAGACCAGTACTTTGCCGAATCGCCTGATGACGAAGCTGCTGTAATCAAAGCCTTTGCGCAGACCTTATCAGGCTGCAGCACCATCATATCGTTCAACGGCATCGGCTTTGATATCCCGTTTTTAAAGAATAAATACAAGAAATATAAGCTGGATGACCCCTTCTGTAATACGCAGATACTCGATATCTTTAAGGAGCTTTCACCGATAAAGCCTCTTTTGTGCCTCGAGAACTACAAACAGAAAAGCATCGAAGCATTTCTCGGCATAGAGAGGGAGGATAAATATTCCGGAGGTGAGCTCATAAATGTTTATTATGAATATCTGGCCCAAAAGGATGATGAAAGGCTATCCCTGCTTCTGACACACAACTACGAGGATGTCCTTGGCATGACAAAGCTCCTTAGCATACTTTCGTATAAGGAATGCATACAGGGCATAACAGACATCACCGGTGTATCCGTAAACCCATATACAGCTTACGACGGCAGCCGAATGAACGAGCTTATCATATCATTTGAAAATAAATTTTCCGTTCCAAAATCCGTAAGCTTCCATGACAATGACATCTATCTGACCATCGGCACTGCAAAAAGCTATGTGCGTGTAGCGATATTCGAGGGTGAAATGCGCCACTTTTACAGTGATTACAAAAACTACTACTATCTGCCAAAGGAGGACATGGCCATACACAAGAGTGTCGCAGCATATGTTGACCACGAATACCGCGAAAAATGCAAGGCATACAACTGCTATGTGCGCAAAACAGGCACCTTCATCAGACAGTACTCTGACTTCATGAAGCCTGAATTTCGATTCGAGATAAAGGATAAGTGCAGCTATTTCCTGCTGACTGAAGATTTCATAAATTCAAAACAGATGGTACTGTCATATGTAAAACACATAACAGACCATCTGTTTAATCTCTGATAAAATATCAAGGCTTTCTGAAATAGAAGCTGCTTAATCTCTCAAAGCCAAGCTCACGATATGTAGTTATCTGCTCAGTACTGCCTATAAACAGTATACCCTCGGATTTTAAGGTATTGAAGAAATTTTTGTATATCATATCCTTCGCATCATCGGTAAAATAAATCACCACATTCCTGCACAGGATAAGGTCGTAATCCTTTGGATATGGATCCTTCAGCAGATTATGCTCCTTAAAGGTCACGCAACGCTTGATATCATCAGATATCTTGTATGAGCCCTCCATCTGGGTAAAGTACTTCTTTTTCAGGTCAGCCGGCACATTCTCTACAGACTTTGCACTGTAAAGCCCGGCCTTTGCGCTCGCAATCACCAGATCATCAATATCTGTAGCCAGTATCTTTATACGAGACAGCGGAACATGCTTTGAAAAAGCCATGGCGAGTGAATACGGCTCGTCACCGGTAGAGCATGCCGCGCTCCATATCTTAATCGTCCCTGTATTGTTCTTTAATATCTCAGGAATAACCTCTCTGTCCAAAAAAGCCCACTGATCAGGATTCCTGTAGAACTCAGATACATTGATAGTGATAAAATTGATAAACTGTTTAAACTTCGCTTTATCTGTAGAAATCATATCAATGTATGTCTCATAAGAATCAGCCCCGTTTTTTCTCGCAAGTGTATCAATACGTCTGCGCATCTGCTTCTCTTTATAATAATTGAGATCTATCTGTGTCAGCCTGTACACTTCCTTTTTAAACCATTCATAATGATCAAACATCATAATCCTCCAATATGTGCCACCTGATACAAATAAAAGCTGCCATATATTATATATGACAGCTTTAAAATCAAAAACTACTCGTTATCAGAAGCAACCTCGTCGATATTTACATCTGCAACATCTGCTCCATCATCCTCTGAATCAAGGAGAGCCTTCATGCTTAAGCTGATTTTCTTATCGTCCTCATTGAACTCAACAACCTTAGCCTCAACCTCCTGACCAATCTTGAGTACATCTGATGGCTTCTCAACATGATCCTTTGAAATCTGTGAAACATGAAGAAGAGCATCAACACCAGGTGCAAGCTCGATGAATGCGCCGAAATCTGTCATTCTGGCTACTTTACCCTTTACGATATTGCCAGGAGCAAATTTCTCTGTTGCACCATTCCATGGATTCTCGTCATCAAACTTCATTGAAAGAGCAATCTTAGAACCATTGATGTTCTTAACGAATACTCTTACAGCCTGTCCGACTGTGAATACCTTCTTAGGGTTCTCTACTCTGCCCCAAGACATCTCTGAGATATGAAGTAATCCGTCTACTCCGCCAAGATCGATGAATGCACCGAAATCTGTAACGTTCTTAACTGTTCCCTCGATTACATCGCCTACGTGAAGGTTTGCAAGAAGCTCTTCCTGCTGCTTAGCCTTCTGCTCAACGAGTAATACCTTTCTGTTTCCGATAATACGTCTCTTTCTTGGATCGAACTCTGTGATGATAAACTCGATCTCCTGATCCTTGAACTTGTTGAGATCCTTCTCATAAGTATCTGATACAAGGCTTGCAGGGATGAATACTCTTGTCTCATCAACACTGACACATACACCACCGGCTAATACCTGTGTAACCTTTGCCTTTAATACTTCCTGATTCTCAAAAGCCTCCTCAAGACGCTTGCTGCCCTTCTCTGCCTGAAGGCGCTTGTAAGAAAGGATAACCTGGCCCTCGCCATCGTTAAGCTTAACTACCTTGGCTTCCATCTTGTCGCCAACCTTTACAACTGTAGTAAGGTCTACGTTTGGCTCATTTGTGTACTCGTTTCTAGTAATAATTCCGTCTGATTTGTATCCAATATTTAAGAAAATCTCGTCAGGTTTAACATCAATAACGGTACCTTCTACCACTTCTCCATTTCTTATAGTTTTAAAAGATTCTTCCAGCATTTGTTCAAAGCTCATTTCTGACATTCTTTGAAACCTCCTCAATGATATTATTTGGGGTTGAAGCCCCTGCTGTAATACCTACGTTATTGTTGGACCTGATTTGTGTATAATCCATTTCGTCACTTGTCTGTATATAGTAAGTATTTTTGCATTCGTTTTTACATATTTCAAATAGCTTCTGTGTATTGGAGCTGTGCCTGTCACCTATGACAATCATGACATCTGAGCACTGCGCCACCTTCCTTGCTTCGGTCTGTCTGACCTCTGTAGCATTACAGATTGTATTTAAAACAGTTATATCATAACCTTTTTTTGCAATAATTTCAACTATATCTTGAAATTTATTGTAGTTAAATGTCGTTTGTGACACTATGCATAGTTTTTTTGTACTATTTTTCGTGTAATTTTCGGCATCCTCAGGCGAATTTATGATGGTTACATGGCATTTTTCGTCTGCCCAGCCCTTTATCCCGCACACCTCAGGGTGCTTTGGACTGCCGACAATTATAATATCATAGCCCTTTGAGCTGTAGTCCTCCACATATCTGTGAATTTTTAATACAAAAGGACAGGTTGCATTAAGCACCTCAAAGCCACAGTTTTTTATCCTGTCATACTCTGCCTTGCTTATACCGTGCGAACGGATAATCATCACGCCCTTTTCATGTGATGAAAGCTCATCGAGATCGTTTATGACGGTTACGCCATTTTTTTCCATATCCTTTACGACCTCATCATTGTGAATAATCGGGCCGTAGGTGTATATAGGCACATTTTCCTTTTCGATTGCTTCATAGACCATATTTACGGCTCTTGTCACTCCGAAGCAAAAGCCCGCACTCTTTGCGATAGTAAGCTCACCCATACGCTATGCCTCTTTCACAAGCTGCTTCATTTTATCTACCACCTCATCAATTGTCATATCAGATGAGTCGAGCAGCACGGCATCGTCTGCCTGCTTTAAAGGTGATGTTTCTCTTGTCATATCTCTGTGATCTCTCTCTATGATATCCTTCTCGATTGCATCAATATCACAGCTCTCACCCTTTGCGGTAAGCTCATCAAAGCGCCTCTTCGCACGCACCTTAGAGCTTGCTGTTAAGAATATCTTGACATTGGCATCAGGAAGCACAACAGTTCCGATATCTCTTCCGTCCATCACCACATTTTCTCTGGCAGCGAGCTGTCTTTGAAGCTCAACAAGCTTTTCTCTTACTACAGGATAAACACTTGTTGCCGATGCCATATTGCCGACTGCCTCCTGTCTTATAAAGCCTGTGATATTCTCACCATTTAGGATGACCTGCTGTTCACCGTTTTCATAGCTGATAGAAACCTCTACATCCTTACACAGCCTCGTGATAGTGTCAACATCCTCCTTATCCACACCCTTTTGGATAAAATAGTATGCCATGGCGCGGTACATGGCGCCTGTATCCACATAAATTGCTCCAAGCTCCTTTGCAAGCCTTTTTGCTATAGTGCTTTTTCCGGCTCCTGCCGGTCCGTCAATTGCTATATTGTATCTCATAATTTCTCCTTAATATTATTGCTTGTCATTTTTATTAAAATCCCAGCTATTCAATTCACCATGCAAGTAAATAACTGTTATTATAAGTATTAGTTTTCCAAATCATCAAACCGCTGCACTGGTTCCTGCCAGATATCCTGTGGACCATGCTATCTGCAGATTGAAGCCTCCCGTGTATGCATCCAGATCCAGCACCTCACCGGCAAAGTAGAGGCCATTCACAAGCTTCGACTCCATAGTGGATGGGTTGATCTCCTTCACCTTTACGCCGCCCTTTGTGATGATTGCTTCATTATAGCCTCTTGGCCCATTAAGAGTGACAGGCAGCTTCTTAAAGAGCATAAGAAGCCTGTTTCTTTCCTCTTTTGATATCTCATTGACCTTCTTATCCGGGTCAATGCCTGAAAGCTCAATTATCACCGGAATCATTTTTGCAGGCAAAAGCTTGTTTATCGAATTCTTAAACTGCTTGTTTTTTGCCTCCTCAAACTCCCTGAGAAGCCTCTTGTCCAAAGCCTCCTGTGTGAGAGCCGGCTTCAAATCGATATACATATCAAGAGACTGCTTAATAAGGCTTTGCTTAATTGATGCACTCGCAGACAAAATCATAGGACCGCTGACTCCGAAATGCGTAAAAAGCATCTCTCCGAAATCCTCATACAGCTTCTTTTTGCCACTATATATGGAAATAGCTGTATTTTTAAGTGAAAGCCCCTGAAGGCTCTTTACCCACTCTTCCTTTACATTAAAAGGCACGAGCGATGGTGTGCACTCTGTCACAGTATGACCTGCGCTTTCTGCCATTTTGTAGCCGTCTCCCGTAGAGCCTGTAGAGGGATATGAAAGCCCTCCTGTGGCAACAATGACTGCATCAGCGTCCATTTTGGTACCGTCCTTCAATATGACACCTGTTATTTTTAATTCAGTTTTTTTATCAGCAGCTTCTTCAGCTGCCTTTGTATCAGTGATTTTCTCATAGCACAGCTTCGATACCTCAGTGTGAAGCAATACCTCCACTTTCTTTTCCTTCAAAGCTCTCTGTAAAGCAAAAATCACATCCGACGACTTATCTGACACCGGAAATACACGATTGCCTCGCTCCACCTTTACAGGCATCCCATGGGTCTCAAAAAAGTCAATCACCCTGCTGTTGTCAAAGCCATAAAATGCACTGTACAAAAACTTGCTGTTGCTCTTTACGTTTAAAAAAAGCTCCTCGACATCGCACGCATTGGTCAGGTTGCATCTGCCTTTTCCGGTTATATATATTTTCTTGCCAAGCTTCTCATTTTTTTCAAGAAGCGTAACCTTATTTCCTGCGTCTGCAGCAAAATACGCCGCAAGCATTCCGGCGGCTCCGCCTCCTGCCACAATAATTTTCTTACTCATCCTGCGAATCCCCCAGCTTTGCGTAGTGTACCTTTATAGAATCATCAATGTAATCAATCTCATCATTCTCATACACCTGATACTCATTCCATATATCCTCAAGCTCTGTCAGTATCTTTGCAACAATATTCTGCTTTTTCATGCAAAGAGCCACAATCAGGGCATTGATGACAGAAAGCGGCGCCACAAGTGAATCTACTATAGATGCCATATCACTGTCCGCAATCAGATTACATGAGGAATACAGATTCATCGGTGAATGAATGCTGTCTGTTATAGTTATTACCTTGGCACTTCTGTTGTTGGCAAACTCCAATGCCTTAAGTGTACGCATAGAGTAACGCGGAAAGCTGATACCTATAATCACATCCTCCTTACCAATGCGCACCATCTGCTCAAAAAGCTCGCTCGAGCTGTTTGTCGTAAGCAGACACACATCATCAAACATCAGATTCATATAAAATGCAAGGAAGCTTGCAAGGGGTGCACAGCTTCTGATTCCTACAATATAAATTTTCCTTGACTGTAAAATAGTATCTACCGCCAGCTCAAATGCATCCGCATCAATTTTTTCCAGAGTGGTCTTAATCTTGTCACAGTCAGACTGCAGTACAGTTTCAAGAATCTGCGACTGGCTGATACGCCCATATGTGACCTCCATGCGCTGAACCGAATTAAGCTTATTCCTGACAAGCTCCTCAAGTGCCTTCTGAAAATCGGGATATCCCTTGTATCCAAGCGATGTAGCGAACCTGACAACCGTAGACTCGGAAATTCCTACTGTCTCGCCCATCTTAGCAGCCGTCAGAAAGACAGCCTTATCATAATTATCAGTTATGTATGTAGCAAGCAGCTTGTGCCCCTTGCTCATCGTACTGTATTTAGCATTTATCCTGTTAAGTAAGTCGTTAGTATTTGACATCATATACTCCTGAGCTTTCCCGTTTATGGCTGTGCTTCACACATTTGTGTGACCTGCAGCGATTTTTTCATACCTTAAAATATTATCACTTTTTCCCGCTATATGAAAGAGCGAATTTATATTTTTTACTTTTATCCATATTGCATCACAAAAAAACAGGCCCGGCAAAGCCGGACCTGCTTGAAATTCAAAAGCATGAATTATGAATTTAAGTATTATACAGGATAAGCCTTATTCTCAGTATCAGCGGCCTTTGCATCAACACCTGTCTGCTGTGCCTGTCTGTACTTGAAGAAATCAGTAGCAACCTGTGGGAAAAGAGCATAAGAAAGAACATCCTCATCCTGCTGTTTCCACTGCTTCATCTCAGCCTCAATCTTGTCAAGCTCTGGCTCAAGAAGATCTGCAGGACGACATGTGATAGCATTCTTCTTATCCTCACCAAGAACCTTGTCAACAACCTCAGGGTTGAAAGGCTTAACTGTCTGACCATACTTACCAAGAAGGATATCCTTAGTCTCCTTAGTAGCAACCTTGTATCTCTCTCCCATGAGTACGTTGAATACAGCCTGTGTACCAACAATCTGTGAAGAAGGAGTTACAAGTGGTGGCTCACCGAGGTCTTTACGCACACGAGGTACCTCTGCGAGAACCTCCTCATACTTGTCCTCTTTGCCCTGCTCCTTGAGCTGTGAGATAAGGTTTGAAAGCATTCCTCCAGGAACCTGATAACGGAGAGTATTGATATTTACTCCGAGTACCTTTGGGTTCATGAGACCTGAAGCTAAAGCTTCCTCTCTCATTGGTCTGAAGTAATCAGCAATCTCACTTAAGAGATTAAGATCAAGACCTGTATCAAACTCTGTGCCCTTGAAGGCCTCAACCATAACCTCTGTTGCCGGCTGGCTTGTTCCAAGAGCGAATGGAGACATAGCTGTATCAATGATGTCAACTCCAGCCTCAACAGCCTTCATGTATGTCATTGAAGCAACACCTGATGTGTAGTGTGTATGAAGCTCGACAGGAAGGCTTGTAGAATCCTTTAAAGCCTGAACAAGCTCTGTAGCCTTTGCAGGAACTAAAAGACCTGCCATATCCTTGATACAAAGTGAGTCAGCACCCATGTCCTCAACTCTCTTTGCCATATCCATCCAGTAATCAAGTGTGTAAGCATCTCCAAGTGTGTATGAGAGAGCTACCTGAGCATGTCCCTTTTCCTTGTTACATGCTGTAACTGCTGTCTGTAAGTTTCTGATATCATTTAAGCAGTCAAAAATACGGATGATATCGATTCCGTTTGCGATTGACTTCTGTACGAAATACTCAACAACATCATCTGCATATGGACGGTATCCTAAGATATTCTGTCCACGGAAAAGCATCTGGAGCTTTGTATTCTTGAAGCCGTCTCTTAATTTTCTGAGACGATCCCATGGATCTTCCTTTAAGAATCTAAGGCATGCATCAAATGTTGCACCACCCCAGCACTCTACTGCGTTGTATCCAACCTTGTCCATTTTGTCAATGATTGGAAGCATCTGCTCTGTTGTCATTCTGGTTGCAATCAGTGACTGATGTGCATCACGAAGAACAGTTTCTGTTATTTTTAATGGTTTCTTTACCACTTCTGACATGATTAATCCTCCTTAATTAAATCTAAATACCGAATATAGCCATGAAGCATCCGGCCGCTACGGCAGTTCCAATAACACCGGCTACGTTAGGTCCCATAGCATGCATAAGAAGGAAGTTTGTTGGATCTTCTTCTGCACCGACCTTCTGAGATACACGGGCAGCCATAGGAACAGCGGATACACCGGCTGAACCGATAAGTGGATTGATCTTGCCTTTTGTAAGGAAGCATAAAAGCTTTCCAAAAAGTACTCCGGCAGCAGTTCCCACCATGAATGCAATAAGACCAAGGATAACGATCTTGATTGTGCTCATATTAAGGAATGACTCTGCGCTTGTAGAAGCACCTACTGATGTACCGAGTAAGATAACTACAATGTACATAAGAGCGTTGCTTGCTGTCTCCTGAAGCTGACGTACTACACCGGACTCACGGAAAAGGTTTCCGAGCATAAGCATACCAACGAGTGGCGCTGTAGTTGGAAGCAGTGTACAAACAACGATAGTAACTATTACAGGGAAGAGGATTCTCTCAAGCTTACTTACAGGACGAAGGTTCTGCATCTTGATTGCACGCTCTTTCTTTGTAGTAAATAATTTCATAATTGGTGGCTGGATGATAGGTACCAATGCCATGTACGAATATGCTGCCACGGCGATAGGTCCCATCAGACCTGTCTGTCCTAATTTTCCGGCAAGGAAAATAGATGTAGGTCCGTCAGCTCCACCGATGATAGATACGGCTGCTGCTGCCTTGTCGTTGAATCCGAGAAGGATTGCAAGGAAGTAAGCTCCGAAAATACCAAACTGTGCTGCAGCTCCAAGTAAGAAGCTGATAGGGTTTGCGATAAGCGGACCAAAGTCTGTCATAGCTCCGACACCGAGGAAAATCAGTGAAGGAAGAATTGACCACTCATCAAGTGTATAGAAATAATAAAGTAAACCACCTACTCCATTGCTTGAGTGCTCAGGACTTACGATAATATCAGGATAGATATTAACAAGGAGCATACCAAAAGCAATAGGTACTAAAAGTAAAGGCTCAAATCCTTTTTTAATAGCTAAAAACAGGAATACACATGCTACGGCAATCATAACATAGTTTCCGACTGACAGATTAAAAAAGGCAGTCTGATGTAGGAGGTTTGAAAGTGTTTCACCTACGTAACTCAAATTAGTTTACCTCCTGGAATTAGTTTAATGTTGCAAGTAATGCACCTGACTCTACTGAATCACCAACAGCAACATCAATGCTTGCTACTGTTCCATCCTGTGGTGCAACAACAGGTGTCTCCATCTTCATGATCTCAAGAATAAGAAGTGTATCACCCTTCTTTACTGCATCGCCAACCTTAGCCTCGAGCTTGAATACCTTTCCGGCAGCTCCTGCCTCAACCTTGATGCTTCCTGCTCCTGCAGGTGCGGCAGCAGCCTTTGGTGCAGCGGCAGCAGGTGCTGCAGCTCTTCTAGGTGCGCTTGCTGTGCTAGGTGTGCTTCCTGTCTCTTCTACTGTAACATCGTAAACATTTCCGTTAACGGTAATTGTATAGTTTTTCATCTCAAATGTCCTCCTAAATTATCTTCTATTGATTGAACGGACTACAAAGCCCTCTGTTGTAGTACCCTCGCTTGCTGCTATAGCTGCTGAGATAACAGCTACAAGCTCTGTATCATCTGTAAGGTCTGTAGCAGGTGCTGCAGAAACAACAGCCTCTTTCTTCTCCGGCTCGCTCTTAGCTTCTGTCTTCTTTGGCTTATTGCCGATAAGAGCAATAAACTTGAAGCAGTAAATGATAAGAGAGATAAGAATAAGTACACAGAATACAATACTCATTGAAATTGCTGTGTTCTGTCCTGCCTTAGCAAGCTTTTGTCCCATTGTCTGAACAGGAGTAAGTGAGATACCTGTCACCTCCATGGTAACTGAATCATATACTAATTCGTATGTTACATCCTGCTTGCCAAATGTAAGTGTCATGTCGGTAGTGAGTGTACCACCTGACTTAGTTACTGTAAAATCCTTGCCATCAGTTGCATCCTTTACGTCTCCGTATTCGTCAACCAGATCAAGCCATGATGAAACGGCACCAAGCTCAGCGTCGATATTTTTCATTGAAACGCTTGCTCCCGACTGTCCGAGTGTGTTGTAAACAACCTCACCCTCTGTCATGCCTGTTTTCTCCTCAACTTCCTTGACACTCTTCTCATAGCTGTCATAACCGCCACAATTATCAACGAGTGCAATGTAGTTCTGGATATTGCTAAGGCTGTCTGTTGCCTCAGTATGAAGCTCGTCTGTTGTGTATCCGCCGTATGTCTTTTCGACATTGTCAGAGCCACATGCTCCAAGCATACATACAATCATAAGAAGGCTAAGGATATATGTTATTTTTTTCTTCATAACAAAATGCGCCTTTCTATTATTTAGTTCCGTGTTTCTTCTCTGGTGCATCTACATATTTGGTGTAAAGCATCTCAAAAGCACCTACAAGATATTTTCTTGTGTCAGCCGGATCAATGATGAGGTCTACATATCCTCTGGCTGCTGCTGATGAAACTGAAGACTGGAGCTTCTCATAATCAGCTGCCTTCTCATCGATTTCCTTGGCATCAGCGCCCGGATACATAATCTCTGCTGCAATCTTTGAATCCATCATACCAATCTTTGCATCAGGGTATGCATAAACCATATCAGCTCCGATTGACTTAGAGTTCATTGCAACATATGCGCTTCCGTAAGCCTCACCTGTAATCAGGTTAACCTTTGGACATGTTGCGCTTGAGAATGCGTATGTCATTCTGGCAAGAGCCTTTGCAAGCTTCTTCTCAGAGCACATGCAGTTCTTGAAGCCGTTTACGTTTGTAAGTGTAAGTACAGGGATTGAGAAAGCATCACAGAATGATACAAACTCAGCTGCCTTGTTACAGCCCTTTGCAGTAAGAGAAAGTGCAAACTCCTCTGCCTTCTTGCCCTCAGCATCATATACTGTGCTGCAGTTTGCTACTGCACCGACTGTCATGCCGTTTAATTTAACAAAGCCTGTTACCATATTCTTGGCGAAGTCTTTCTTTGTCTCAAAGAATACATGATCATCAGAAAGCTCTGATAAGAGGAATCTTGGATCAGCCTTCATATCAGCCATGCTGGCACATGCTCTGTTGAGGTCATCCTCACAAGAGTCTGTGTATACATCTCCCTCGTTGTTGAGCGGAAGCATGCTGACAAGAGCTCTGATATCAGCGATAATATCATCCTCTGAACCGATTCCGTCTACACATCCGTTGTTCTCACTCTGGAATGAAGCTGCTGCTGTATCGCATTTCTCAACGCGGTTACCCTCTATTGCATCAGGAGTATTAACAAACATTCTGCCCTTAGACTCTTCGATATAAGCGAAATCACAAAGAGCCGGTACAACAGAAAGTCCGCCACCGCAGTTACCGAATACACCACAAATCTGTGGAATAACGCCACTTGCTGCAACTTCCTTGGCATAGATAAGACCAAATCCGTCTAAAGCATCAACTGACTCCTGAAGTCTGATACCACCGCAATCGATAAATCCGATAACAGGTGCGCCCATCTTCATGGCCATATCATATACAGAAGCAATTTTCTTTGCATGCATCTCGCCGATTGTTCCGTTAAGAACTGTTGCATCCTGGCTGTAGATAAATACAAGATTTCCATCAATCAGACCGTGTCCGATAATAACACCATCTGAAGGAGCTTTTGCTGCAGTAAGGTTGAAATCTGTACTGCGAGCTGTCACAAGAGAACCAATTTCCATGAAACTGTTCTCGTCGACTAACTTAGCAATACGCTGCATTGCCAAGCTTTGATTGTTACTACTCATTTTATATCCTCCATCTATAAAAAAATAAAATTTTTCGCTAGTATGATAATAGACTATTTCCCAATTTTTTTCAACTAATTTGTTAAATTTTTAACTTTAATTTTTATTTAGAAAAAATTTCCTATATTAATTGTAAAATTCTTGAGAAAATTCTTGCAAATTTTCTTATTCTTTCTATTATTTTCTAAATATTTTAAGTTAATTTTGTTTCCATCCTGTTTATCACCGGTCTGTTGTATTGTTGCAGAAGCAGAAGTTTCATTACTATTACTATAAGAAGCTGTTTCTGCCTTTGACGCTGCATACTCCACCAGTGCCTTTGCATCAGCCCACTTATAGTTTTTATTGTTTGGCCACCCGCAGCCCAAAAGAGAAAGGCACATTTTCCTTCCGTCCTTTTCAACTGCTGCCACATAGCAGTAGCCTGCCTTTGTCGTAAAACCGGTCTTTCCCGATATGCAATATTCTGTTTGTGTAAGCAGCCTGTTGTGATTGCTAAAAACCACCCGGCTGTCCGCAGACTCAAACGTATACTGCATAGTCTGCGTTATCTCAAGAAACTGTGCCGATTTTGGTGATTTCCACGCACAGTAAGACATTATAACACATAAATCCCCCGCTGTAGAGTGGTGAAAGCTCACATCATCCTCGGCATCCAGCCCATTGGGTGTGATAAAATACGTGCCAAGGCACCCTATCTCATTTGCTTTTTCATTCATAAGCTTTGCAAAGCCCTCCGTCGAGCCGCCCACATGCTCCGCAATCGCATAGGCACAGTCGTTGAAGGATTCAAGCATCATGCCGTATAGTAAATCCTTCATCCTGTAGCTTTTCCCAGATGCCAGTCCAAGCTTAACAGCCGGCTGTGCTGCGGCATTTTGCGAAACCGTGACCATATCATTTATATCAGCTCTTTCAAGAGCCACAATGCATGTGAGAAGCTTTGTGGTGCTGGCATTTGCCATGCTGTCTCTCATATTTTTACCATATACAAATGTCTCATCATCCGCATCATATAATGCAGCTGAAACAGCATGAAGCTGCGGCTCATTTACAGCTTCAGCAGCTTCTTCAGCTACCATTTCACCGTCCGTTTCTTCTGCCATAACCACGTTTGCCGGGTTTTGAGCCGGCAAACAACAGAGCGTACAGATTAACACACAAACAAATACTATTAAAGCTTTTTTCAACATATATTTTTTCAAAAAAATAATCATATAATTACCTCCATCGGTAATATATATGATTATTTGCATGTCCTTATTATATGAAACAGCAGCTTACAAAATACACCTGCTCTACACATCAAGCTTTACGTGCATCTCTTCCTCTGCCTCCTGCTTAAACTCCTCCACCTGCACAGGGCTTAGCACCGGCAGCTCGTCAATCGACTGCACACCAAAGCTTCTTAGGAACTCCTCTGTGGTGCCAAACAAAAGCGGGCGTCCCGGAGCATCGAGCCTTCCAAGCTCCTGCACCAGATTGTACTCGACAAGCTTGCTTACGGCATGCTCGCTTGACACACCTCTGATTTTTTCTATTTCAGCCTTTGTGACAGGCTGCTTGTACGCTATGATTGAAAGAGTCTCCAAAAGCACATCAGTAAGCACCCTCTTCTTGGGCTGCTTTGCTATGCGGATAAGATACTCATACATCTGTGGCTTTGTGCACATCTGATAGGCTCCATCAAGCTCGATGATATTCATGCCTATATTTGCTGAGCCTGCATACTCCTTCTTGAGCTCCTCAATCAGCTTTTTTGTTTCTTTTTCACTTAATTGTATTGCATCGGCTATCCTGCCAAGCTCCACGGACTCTCCCATGGTAAATAAAATAGCCTCTATTGCAGCTTTATAATTCATATATCCTCAAAACCTCTTTATGCAGCAATCCTTGACTCAATCTGGATATCATCAAAAATATGCTCCTGAACGATTGTTAATTTGCCGGTCTTCATAAGCTCAAGTATGGCAAGAAATGTGACGATCACCTCAACCTTGCTTGACGCTTCGGTAAGCATCCCCCTGAAGCTGAAGTGCTTGTGTGAAGCAGCATAGTCTGTCAGATAATCCATCTTTTCCTCCAAGGAGACCTCCTCCTTTTCAATCTTTCCAAACTTCGAGCGGACCTTGTCTATCTTCTCTTCCTGACGCTTCATTATACTTTGAAAGATTCTGTTTAAATCGGAAAGACGGATATCTCCCACCAGTTCATCAAGATTAACAGGCTCCTCATATGCCAAAACCTCATCAGGTATGTCCTTTTTCTTATACCACACCTTGCCGGCATCCAGCTGACGGTCCTTAAGCTCATTTGCCATGCACTTGTACATCTTGTACTCAAGCAGCTGCTGCACAAGCTCTTCTCTCGGATCCTCCTGTTCCTCCTCTTCCTCCTCTTTTCTCGGAAGAAGCATCTTTGACTTTATGTCGAGAAGCGTAGCTGCCATCACTAAAAACTCGCTGAGCGTGTCCAGGTTATCCTTTTTCATCTGAGCCACATACTCCATGTACTGCGCTGTAATCTCGACAATCGGGATATCATAAATATTTACTTTATTTTTTTCTATCAGGTATAAAAGCAGATCAAGCGGTCCCTCAAACACCTGAAGCTTAAAAGTCATATCCATAATTTGCTCTCCGTTAATCCTTCAAAAACTGTGCCATGACGTAATTAGCTACATCCTTTCCTCTTTCCGATAAATAGATATGCCCGGCCTTTACCACGAGCAGCTCCTGATTTTTCAGACTGTCTATCGTATCCTTGTAGATGGCATCTATCGAAATACCAAATGCTCTCTCAAAGGCTTCTCTTGTAACACCCTCGTTCATACGAAGCCCTAAAAACATGAACTCCTCCATCTGTCCCTTTTTATCTATGACATCAGCTGCCACATGCAGATTAGCCTTAAATATATCATCACCCACATCATGTATATGACGGCACGCTGACAGGTATTCGTCCATATCGGATGTATTGGTATATCTGACATTTGATATAAGCGATGCAGCTCCTATTCCAAGCCCTAAATAGTCAGCTCTGGTCCAGTAGCCTATATTATGGCGGCACTCCATGCCTTTTTTAGCATAGTTAGAGGTCTCGTACTGCCTGTAACCGGCATCCATAAGAGCCTTCTGTCCTGCCTTTTCCATATCATACAGCTCGTCCTCATTTGGCAGAAACTCTGTTCTCATGCCAGCCTCCTGGCGCACCATGTCAAACTTGTACTTTTCATAAAACGGGGTTCCCTTTTCAACTATAAGGGAATACGCCGATATATGATCCGGATGAAGCCTTATAATCTTGTTTACAGTCGCCATATACTGTGACGCTGACTGCCCCGGCAGTCCATACATCAGGTCTACATTGATATTTTTAAAGCCCACATTTCTGGCCACCTCGTAATTCGTCACAAACTGCTCAAAGGTATGTATACGCCCGAGCAGCTTAAGCTCGTCTGCATTTGCCGACTGAAGTCCTATGGACAGGCGGTTGATTCCCGCATCCCTGTATGCTAAAAGCTTTTCCCTGCTAAGCGTACCGGGATTGCACTCTATAGATATCTCAGCATCAGGCAGCACATTAAAGCTGTCAAACACTCCCTCCATCAAGGCTGCAATCCACTGCTCATCTATGGAGCTTGGTGTACCGCCTCCGATATAGACAGATGACACCTGATAGTCCTTCATCAGCGGACCGTAAAATATCATTTCCGCCATAAGCCCCTTAACATAGCGAAGCTTTGCGTCATCATCCGCGGGAAATGACAAAAAATCACAATATTCACATTTTCTCACACAAAAAGGTATATGAATATAAATCTCAAGATTCTTCATATGAGCGATTACTCCTCATCCAGCTTAAGCACACTCATGAATGCCTCCTGTGGTATCTCTACATTGCCCACCTGACGCATTCTCTTCTTTCCTTCCTTCTGCTTCTCAAGCAGCTTCTTCTTACGTGAAATATCACCACCATAGCACTTGGCAAGCACATCCTTACGAAGCGCCTTGACTGTCTCTCTTGCTATAATCTTGCCACCGACTGCTGCCTGAATAGGTATCTCAAACAGATGCCTTGGTATCTCACCCTTCAGCTTCTCACACATCTTACGGCCTCTTTCGTATGCACTCTCCTTGAATACGATAAATGAAAGTGCATCGACCATCTCCTTATTGATTAAGATGTCAAGCTTGACAAGCTCTGAGCGCTCATAATCCTTCATCTCGTAGTCAAATGAAGCATATCCCCTGGAGCGTGACTTTAAAGCATCAAAGAAATCATAGATAATCTCATTTAAAGGCAGATCATACTTTATGAGGGCACGCGTCTTTTCAATATACTCCATGCTGATATAGACGCCTCGTCTCTCCTGACAAAGCTTCATAATCGCACCGACATAGTCGCTTGTAACCATAATCTCTGCCGACACGTATGGCTCCTCCATATACTCAATCTCTGACGGATCCGGCATATTGGATGGATTGGTCAGATCTATCACCTCGCCGCTTGTCTTGTGAATCTTGTAAATAACACTAGGTGCTGTGGTAACGAGATCCAGATCAAACTCTCTCTCCAGTCTCTCCTGAATGATCTCCAGATGTAAAAGTCCAAGAAAACCGCATCTGAAGCCAAAGCCAAGTGCAAGTGAGGTCTCAGGCTCAAACTGTAATGAAGCGTCATTGACCTGCAGCTTTTCAAGGGCATCCCTTAAATCAGGATACTTTGCACTGTCCGCAGGATAAAGGCCACAGTAAACCATAGGATTGACCTTCTTATAGCCCGGAAGTGCCTCATCACACGGTCTGTCAACAAGTGTGACTGTATCACCCACGCGTGTATCCCTGACATTTTTGATACTGGCTGCAATGTATCCAACCATGCCGGCTGAAAGCTCGTCGCATGGTATAAACTGGCCTGCGCCAAAATATCCCACCTCTGTAACCACATCAGATGCACCTGTGGCCATCATCTTTATTGTGTCTCCTACCTTTACAGAGCCCTCTCTCAGACGGCAGAAAATGATGACACCCTTGTAGGAATCGTAGGTTGCATCAAATATAAGCGCCTTAAGCGGAGCATCCTTATCTCCTGTCGGTGCAGGAATCTTTTTTACAATCTGTTCAAGCACATCCTCTATATTGAGACCTGTCTTTGCGGAAATACGCGGTGCATCCATAGCCTCAATTCCGATGACATCCTCTATCTCCTGCGCCACCTCATCCGGGCGTGCACTCGGCAGATCTACCTTATTGATGACAGGAAATACATCCAGATCATGATCCAGTGCAAGGTAAACATTCGCAAGTGTCTGTGCCTCAACGCCCTGGGCCGCATCCACTACAAGTATAGCTCCGTCACACGCCGCAAGGCTCCTTGATACCTCATAGTTAAAATCCACGTGTCCGGGTGTATCTATCAGGTTAAAAATATACTCTTCTCCATCCTTTGCAGTATATATAATACGGACTGCCTGAGACTTGATCGTGATACCACGCTCTCTCTCAAGCTCCATGTTGTCAAGCACCTGAGCCTGCATCTCCCTGCTGGTAAGTGTGCCTGTTTTCTCTATAATTCTGTCCGCAAGTGTAGATTTGCCGTGATCAATATGGGCAATAATACAAAAATTACGGATTTTGCTCTGATCTATTGACATATGTCCTCCTAATGCTTTCAATAACTCATCAAAGTTTATCAGATTTGTGAAATAAAGTCTATATTATTTTAACACTTTATCGAGTATATCTGCAAGTGGTTCCATGGCATTGTACGCCTCCTCCAATGTATTTGTCTGTGCTCCCACCTCCACAAGCAGTGATTTCGGACACAGATGCATATTATACCTGTAGCCCTTTAAGTATATGCGCCTTGCAAGCCCCGGATAATACTCATTTGCCATGAGCTGCAGCTGAAACGAAAACGCCAGATTGTCTCCCAGATACTGATTGGGCAGACTATCAATCGCTCCTCTTGCAGCAGTACGGCACAGCCCGTTAAAAAACATAATCTGTGCCATGGGCTTTCCATCTATTGTGGTGGCAAGTCTTGTAGTCTCAGCCACTCCATCCCTGTGCAGGTCGATAACTACCTTTATGGAAGGATTTTTCTCAATAATTTCTGTAATCTCTGGTAATGAATTGGAATACGCATGGTCACGGTCATTCACGTCATACTGCCCCTTGTGGTGCAGCACATTGTAGCCGTATTTTTCCCTCAAAAGTGTTTCAAGCCTGTCACCCACTCCGACTACTGTCTGTGTCTCTGATGTATCTGCAGAATCACTGTACCCTTCCTGGGAATGTGTATGGTATATAAGTATATCAGGGCCGTCTCCCGACTTTTCTATAGACATATCGCGCCCCAGCAGCACCTCCTCACACAGCTCATCAGCTCCTATATATGTAGTCTTGTCCACCTGATAATAGTTCTTTACCAGATTGTCAAAGCTCATGTCTACCTGTGGCATTTTCACCTTCTGCTTCGCCTCCTGCGCTGCTGTTTCACCGGCTTTTTCAGCTTCCCCGACAAATGCAAGCTGGTCAGCATCAGGCAGCATATTGTTCCTGACACTTGCATTTTCATTTTCCATCGCAGCAAGCTCCTCATATGAGAGAATACCTCCCGCTGTATCCTCATCCTCCACAATACGCGGCTCCTTCTTTTTTGCCTCATCACACTTAACGTGAGAATATGTAAGGTGCGGGAATTTTTCTTCCACAAGCCTCTTTCCCACACCATCACCGCAAAACAGCATACTTGCAATATATATAAGCGCTATAAGCACAACCATTTTCTTCTTCACAATATCATCTCCCATCTAAAGCATCAGGTTTTCCCCTGCTACATAAAGCTTATGCACGTGGCACTAATGATATTCTAAGCAATAAATCATTCACTACAGTCTTCATAGTCATCATTGGAAAAAGCCATATTTATGCCCTCCGATAAAAGGCCTGCCAGTCTCTTAACAGTCTCGTCAATGTCCTTTGGTGTCACAAACATGCCGTTTAACTTCGGTGACATGAGCTTTGCGGTGTTCTCCCGGCTGGCATTCACCGCATCAGAAACAATAGTCACCGCATCGATGACTGTCGGAATACCAATCGCAATAACCGGCACTCCCAGATTACCACGATTTATGCCATCCCTGTGGTTTCCAACACCGCTTCCTGGCACTATGCCTGTATCCGTCAGCTGTATGGTACACCCCAGACGTTTTGTACTGCGTGCTGCAAGCGCATCAATTGTCACAACAAAATCCGGCTTCACCTCGTTCACCACACCCTTTATTATCTCAAGGCACTCCATGCCTGTCTGTGCCATCACTCCCGGCACCAGGCCGCACACACTGTTGACATTCTCGTTTCCAAACGCATACCTGCCATATTCCTTTACTATATGACGGGTGATAAACAAGCTGTCAATGCATCTGGGGCCAAGCGCGTCCGGAGTTACATTTCTGTTCCCAAGCCCGACGACAAGCGCCGCATATATATGCTTGCCGCAGACAGCCTTTACAAAGCTCTTAAGCTCTCTCGAAAGCTCCCTTGTCACAGCCTGACAGCACTCCTCGTCCCCCTCTGACAGCAGCGTAGCCTCAATTGTCACATATTTTCCTTTAGGACGCCCTGTAGCCCTGACCGCATTTTCCGAGTCAATCGTCACTACACTGACTACAATTCCGTTATCCAGCTTTTTTTCAGAGAAATTCACACCTCTCATATCAGTGTTTGCCTTTCTAAGGCTCTCCTGCGTCTCAAGCGCCAGATCAGTTCTTGCACACCATTTATCAGCCGACAAATCAATACACCTCCCCTGTATGATATTCAAAAATCACATATATGTTATTTTTTTGCAATTTTTTTCAAAATATGTATTGACAGAGTGGAAAGGTTGACATATTATATTCTAGTATGTTTGTGCCAAAGCGTCCGTGTCTGTTTTGGCATACATTAGATTAAATATTTGGAGGTGTACGAGTTGGCTAACATTAAATCAGCAAAAAAGAGAATTTTAGTAACAGAGACTAAGGCTGCTAGAAATAAAGCAATCAAATCAGGAGTTAAGACAGCAATCAAGAAGGTTGAGGCTGCTGTAGCTGCAAATGATAAGGCTGCTGCTGAGGTTGCATTAAAGGATGCAACTTCTGCTATCGCAAGCGCTGGTTCAAAGGGTATCTTCCACAAGAACAACGCAGCTAGAAAAGTATCTCGTTTAACAAAGCTTGTTAACGGATTAGCTTAATTACTATATAGCAATAAATAATAAACCCATCGGTGCCGTCATACCGATGGGTTTTTTGTATATTTGCGTTGTATCATTTTTTGCCTGTAGCATGAGCATCTGTCATATCTGCAGAGTACTGCACTATAAAAAGCTCCACTGCCATCTGGTCATTCATCCGTCCTGTCTTCACAGCCTCCTCATACGCCACACCGTCTCTTACTGCCTGCTTTAAGTCATCCAGCGAATACGCCCTGCACTGCGCCTGGTATTTGCGCACCGCCCACTCAGGACAGCCGGCCTTTGACGCTATATCCTTGTTGCCAAAGCCCTTATTTGTCATGGCTTTCACATTCATCAGTATATTGAACTGGCGCGATATGAGATACATAATACGCATGGCAGGCTCTTTGAGCGCCAGCAGATCGTAATACAGCTCAAGCGCACGCTTTTGTCTGTGTGATGCAATCGCATCGACCATCTCAAACACCTTGTTTGTGATCTGTTCTGTCGTTACAGCCTCCACATCCGAAAGCTCAATCACTTCCTTGTCCATGCAGTAGCACAGCAGCTTCTCAAGCTCCTTGTCGATATTTTCCATATCCGTGCCGGTTTTTTCTATGAAGCTGTTGTAGGCAGCCCTGCTCATCCCCTTATTTTCCTTCCTGATGCGCGCCCCTATCCACCTGGCAAGTGTCTCATCAGTCTGTTCCTTGAACTCCACAGGATTGCCACACTTGGCTGCTGCCTTATAAAGCTTCGAGCGCTTATCAACGCTCTCCTCCACAAATATAAAGTGTGTGCTCTCCGGTGAATCCTTTAAATACTCTCCAAGCTCATCGCCTGCCTTTGAAAAAATACCGGCATCCTCAATAAGAATCACTCTCCTGTCCGCAAAAAACGGAAGTGTCTCCGCCAGGTCAATTATTTCCTTCTGATTGATTCCATCGCCCTCAAACGACGAAAAGTTCATACTGTCGTCCTCACTGACCATAGCCTTTATGAGCTTGTCCCTGTACTGTTTTATGAGGTATCTCTCCTGTCCATACAGCAGATAAACCTTTTTGAAATCTCCTGCTTTTATATCATTGTCTATTGTTTTCATATATAGCACTCTCTTTATACTTAATCTGGCCGCTTTGCATTGTGTAAAAAATACGGCACTTCGCATCAGTAAGCCTCTCCATAGCTTCATCAGCCGGATGTCCGTAGCGGTTTTCTGCCGCGCATGATACCGCAGCCCACCTTGGACTTAAAGCCTCAATCCATTCTTTAGAGCCTGAATACTTGGAGCCATGGTGATTTGCCTTGTAAAAATCCACAGAAAGCTCTTTTCCATACTCTGCCACAAGCTCTTTTTCCACCTCAGCCGGTATATCTCCGCCGAAAATACCGCTGAAGGCGCCATCTGTGAGCTTTAGCACAAGACACATATCGTTTCTGTCCGATGCTGTATCGGCTGTTCCCGGATACAGGCACACGATGCCATCAGTCTCTTCATTTACTGTACTGCGTAAGCCTGATGCAGCATTTATTTCAATCGAATCCCCCTTTGACATAAGGCATACATCAATCCCTGCTTCCTTTGCTTTCAAAACAAGCTCCTCCATAGCCTCTTCCGTAGCAGCCGCTTCTGCTACAACTATATGCTCTATAGTATATCCACTGTCTATCACCTCAGACAGTCCGCTTATATGATCACTGTCAGCGTGAGAGACAAACCAGTATGATATACCCTGTACACCGTTATACTTAAGAAACGGCAGAATCACATTCTCGCCAAGCTGTTTTCTGTCCAAGCTGCCTCCGTCGATAAAGATGCATGTACCTGACTCAAAGCGGTAAAATATGCCATCTCCCTGCCCCACATCCAGTATATCAAGCTGCGCAACAGCTTTTGGCTTCACAAGCAAAATTGCAAGCAGCACTGCTGTGCACACTGCTCTTTGGACACTGTAAAGGATTGGTCTTTTTCCTTTTATGCCCCGCTCTATGGCACGTTTTTTAAGTGAAAATGCCACCAAAAAACCGCTCAAAGCAGAATAAAAAAGAAAAATCCTGTATCCATCAGGGGCTCCTGTGATAACCGATGCCCCCGGAAGCTTCATAACAAGACCGCAAAGCAGCTCATAGAGCTTTAACACCGCAAATGCAGGAAACACCAGTACTTTGCCGGGTATCGCACCAAAGCAGCCTGCGACAGATGCAAGCAGACCCGAGATAAATATGACAGGTAAAGCCGGTATCACAACGAGATTTACAAACACCGCAAAAAGAGGCAGCTCATAATAGTTCATAGCCACAACCGGAAGCATCGGAAGCTGTATAGATACAGATGCCCAGAATTTCTCACCCTTAGGAGCACTCATCACAGGTGTCACAATACCTATGGCAAGTATGGCTGAGGCCGAGAACACAAATCCGGCATATCCCAAAACCATAGGATTGTACCACAGCAGGTAAATGACCATGATGCCAAGAGAATTGAGCATATCTGCGCATCTTCCTAAAGCTGCCGCAAGCATTGTAAGTATGAACATCCCAACGGCACGCCTCGTGGACACGGCATTTCCCGTCATAACAGCATAGCTTAGTATAAGTGCCGTAGAACAGATAAATGCCGCTGTATAGCTCACCCTTCTTTTTCTGAGAAGCCTGTAAAAGGCCATGCCAACTATAGAAATATGAAGCCCGGAAATAGCCAGTATATGTGAAATACCGCTGATCTGGTACAAATCCTTTATCTCATCATCCAGGTACGACTTGTCTCCAAGCAGCATGGATGAAAGCACTCCTGCCGTTGTCTCATCAGTCACACTAAGAAGTGAAGCTGACAGCGTATCACGAAGCCTTTCAAGCCTGTGGTAATACCATGCATGTTTACCGGTGCTCGTCTTAATATCGTCTGCCTTCACAGAGAAATCAATTCCCTGCGAGCGGTAAAAGCGCGCTCTGTCAAACTCTCCCTCATTTGTAGCAGACTTAAACAAGCCTATCTTGCCGTAAGCTTTCATATAATCGCCCAGCTGTGCGCTTTTGCTGTCACAGTATACCACGACATCACCACAGGATATTTTTCTGCCGTAAGCTTTGCCGTCCTCAGGCTGCACCACGCAGTCTGTCATATAATACCTGTATGAAAAATACTTGTATTCAGTTTTATAAATTTTCCCCCAGACGATGACAGATTTTTCATCTGTCATATACTGCATATAGCTGTCACGTTTTTCATCCACTGAAGCATATCTGCATTGCGCCAACGTAAAAACAGCCGACGATGTCAGGATAAGCAAAATAAGTATACGCCTGACATTAGAAAGGCTGCCCTTAGCTGCCACACACTCAGCTACTAATGCCACAAGCAGTATGGCAAAGGCCAAAAAGCCAAAGCCCCTGCCATACATACCTGAAACAGTCCCTGCAGTATAGACCAACGCAAATAAAAACATCGGTCTTTTACTAATACTCTTCTCCTCCTAATCAAATCTATTCTATTTTTCGGTTTTTTCCGTGGAATCATCAGAATCCACTATATCCTTATTGAACTCATACATGCCGCTTAGCTTGTAATTATAAAGCAGCATGCCGTCATTCTCGCCGTCAAGCGAGATCTGTACCTTGTCCACAGTAGGCAGCGAGGTAAGCGAATTAACTATCGAATACAGCACAACATCCTCTGTCAGCTTATTGTCAATAGTATTTCTGAACGAAGAATCAAAGTTCAGATAGCATATCCTGTCTGCCACAGACACATTGATAAGCTTTGTCGTACCCGGAAGAGTTGCCTTAAGCTTAGAGCCCTTCGGTCCCTCAATAAGCTGCTCAACAACAAGCTTTTCAAGCGCTATATTTGAGCTGTAATGTATCACTCTTGTCTGTTTCTCAAGCCCTGTACCATCCTTGTCAGCAAAATAAAGCGTGAGTGTCTCCTTCACACTTGTATTGATCTGCTCACCCGGATTCTCAACAAAATCATCAGCACCCATGCTGCCGACGATCTCATCATCCGAGTCCACAAGAGGAATACTGTTTACGGTAAATGTCACATATGAGATACTATCAAGCTGTGTGAGTGTGCGGACCACAGACGCTCTCAAAAGCACCTCCTGTGCAGCGGTAAGGTCATAATACTCCTTGCTGAAATCCACAGTACAGTTATAGTTTTTCTCCTCATGGCCTCTGACCGACACCTCATCGGGGATAGCTTTGCGAAGCTTTGAGTTATCAGGCTTATCCTGCAGTCTCCCAAGAAGCTCATCAACCTGCTTGTCCACATCTGAATTTTTGCTTCTAAGCACATATGACTCCGGCACACTGCTCGTCACATCCATATTCAGACAAAATACATCAACCGTATTGTCTGCTTTTTTCTTTGTGCAGCCCACCATAGAGAGCAGAATCGCTGCAGTGAGCACGAATATAATTATTCTTTTCACGTCAAGCCTCCTATGCAATATAGTTGAGCGGTATACGCACATCAAAGGTAGTGCCCTCTCCCATCACACTGTGAGCCTTTATAGCTCCCCTGTGCATAAGAATAGAGCTTCTTGTAATGGCAAGTCCAAGCCCTGTACCGCCAATCTCTCTCGAATGTGACTTGTCAACACGATAAAATCTCTCGTAGATATGCTCTAAGGACTCCTCCGGTATACCGATACCATTGTCCTCCACCTTCAGATAGAAATACTGATGGTCCGCATTTAAGGATACATGCACATAGCCACCGGTCTCATTGTCATTGTACTTGATGGCATTCTCGATGAGGTTTGTAAATGCAAGCGTCAGCTTCACCTCATCTATCTCTGCCGTCACCGGTCTGAAGCTCTCGAGTACAAGCTCCACCTGCTGCTTGTCAGCAATCGGCTGAAGCCTCTTCATAATCTGTTCGAGCAGATCGTTGATATTAATACTCTCGATATTCAGCGTGGCAGCCGACTTATCCATCTTGACCAGTGATAAGAGGTCATTTATTATCTTTGTCTCTCTGTCTATCTCGCTTGTGATATCACCCATAAACTCCCTGTACATCTCAATCGGAGCCTCATCACCCATGCTGTTGATGGAATCTGCGAGCACCTTCATGGAAGTAAGAGGTGTCTTGAGCTCATGTGACACATTCGATACAAACTCCTGTCTGGACTCATCCATGACCTTCATTCCACTCATCAGCTCGTTAAAATTCCTGCTTATAATAGCAGTCTCTGCATAATCATCAACATCCAGCTGTTCTTTTCCAAAGCCATCCTTAATGTCCGATATCTCGTCAGAAAGCTTCTTAACCGGAACAAAAAGCTGCAAAAGCACAAGCACGCCAAAAAAGAGAACCACCGCACCTGCAATAATGGCAACCGTCACTGCAATCTGTGTCAGATATGACATATTTAGCGATATATTGTCCGTTGACACACTTACAACGAGTGCTCCCTCTATCTTTGAATCCTTGTCGTTTGGATTGCTTATCGGAACAGAAAGCTCGATATAGTGGTTTTTAGAATCATAGTTGGTAATCTCAGAGGACGAAAAGGTCTTTATTACCTCCTCTGAAATAATCGTATTGCCATCATCCAGATTGTAAGTATCCTTAATAATCTTAAAATGCTTGTCTACTATGAGCACACGCCCCTCATATATAGTTGTGAGAGTGTCAATCTGAGCATCTATATTGCTCAAATCCCCACCATCCTCATCAAAATATTTACTTGTAGATATCTTGTTTGCGAGAATCTTTGCCTGACTAAGCACTTCGCTTTCGCGGATTGAAACCGCTCTGGACTCGTAGGTGTTAAGTATGCCGAAGCACAGCACCACCTCCGGTACCAGAACGAGAACAAAAATCATGAGAATCAGCCTGGATTTCAGACTCTTATAAAATGCAAAATGTACTTTACCCTTAAACATTTTAGAACCTTTCTGAAAGTATTACTTCTGGTTGTAATAGTAGCCCACACCCCACTTGGTATGAACGTACTTAGGCTCGCTTGGATTTGCCTCAATCTTTTCACGAAGACGTCTGACGTGCACATCAACCGTACGCACATCCCCCGGGTAATCCTCGCCCCATACAATCTTTAAAAGGTTCTCTCTGCTGTACACTTTATTTTCATTTTTGATCAGAATCTCAAGCAGCTCAAACTCTCTTGCCGTCAGATTGATTTCATTATCATTTATGAACAGACGTCTGCTGTCACAGTCGAGCTTGATATCACCCTTTTCAATCACAGATGACTGTACCTGTGGTGCGCGCTCCGGTGAAGTGCGTCGCATGATTGCCTTGATTCTGGCCTTTACCTCAAGAATATTAAATGGCTTTGTGATATAGTCATCAGCGCCGTACTCAAGTCCTAAAATCTTGTCCATGTCATCCCCCTTTGCAGTGAGCATGACAATCGGGACATCAGAAAACTCCCTTATTGCCTGACACACCTCAAAGCCATCCATCTTTGGAAGCATGACATCCAAAAGAATCATATCATATGAATTGGCCTTTGCCATATTTAAGGCCTCCTCACCGTCATATGCACAGTCCACCTCCATGCCATCCTGCAGCAGACTGAAACGTATTCCTTTTACAATTAACTTTTCGTCATCAACGACCAGCACTTTTTTTGCCATTTATACACTCCTAATTTACTGTTATATCATCTTTTATTTTATTAAACATTGCTTCACCGATGCCGGACACCCTCGTGATATCCTCAATCGAAGAAAACAACCCGTTTTTGGCGCGATCCTCAACAATACTCTTTGCCTTGCTCTCACCTATGCCCGAAAGAGCCATGAGCTGCTCGGCAGTTGCAGTATTGATATTGAGCTTGCCATCCTTTACGCCTATATGCTCCTCGGCGCCGCCCTTCATCAGCGAACCATCTATGCCTGCGGTATATGAGCCCTCAGGTATGTGATCTGATTCCAGCTCCTCTACAGTCGGGAAATACAGCATCTGCCCATCATACAGCTCTGATGCCAGATTCCAAAAGCTCTTGTCAGCTGTTTCCAGCATGCCTCCTGCCATATCAACCAGCTCGCAAACTCTGGCGCCCGGCTTTACTCTGTATACACCGGGATTTGCAACCTGACCACAGATATAGACGCACCACTCGGTAGAGTCATCACTCGTAGCTGCTGTGTCTTTCTTCTGTTCCTGATCTCCCGCGGATGAAGCTTTCTTCTCCTTTGAATCTGCGGTCTGTCTGTTTACATCACTTGAAACCACAGCAGTCTGCTCCGTTTCAGAAGCAAAATGAACTGTGGCATCATCCTTTTTGCAGCCGCAAAGGCCTAACGCTATTGTTACAATAAACGCACTTAATAATATTATTTTTTTCATATGGTCTCCTTTGATTAATATCATACTCTCAAAGGAGAAATCGATGTCCTCTCTATTTTACAGATTTTTTGACAGTATTACAAGTGTTGTTTCAAGTTTTTCTATCATTTCGTCAACATCACTCTTTTCGATAACAAGAGGAGGCACAAATCTGAGCACATTGCTGCCTGCCGTGATGACTATCAGACCTTGCTTTAAAGCCTCTGCAGATACCTTTCCTACAGGAAGAGTGCACTCCACACCCTGCATGAGTCCCATACCTCTTCTGGCTGTGAGGCAGTCGTATTTTGCAACAAGCTCATCAAGCTTTTTCTCCAGATAAGGCGCAATCTCCTTCACATGGCTTACAATATCAAGACGCTTAAACTCATCAAACACTGCACTCACTGCTGCTCCTACGAACGGATTGCCGCCGTATGTGGTACCGTGATCGCCCGGTGCAAGGGATTTGTCTGCCACCCTCTGTGTCATGAGAAAGGCTCCAACAGGCACACCGCAGCCGAGTGCCTTCGCACAGGTCATGATATCAGGCTTCACATCATAGTTCTGCCATGCGAACATCTCACCGCTTCTGCCCATGCCGCACTGTATCTCATCAAGTATAAGAAGAATATCCTTTTCATCACAGAGAGCTCTCACTCCCTCTATAAACTCCTTGTCTGCCGGGTAAATGCCGCCTTCACCCTGAATGGTTTCCATGATAATGGCGCAGGTTTTGTCTGTCACCTGAGCCTTAACGCTCTCTAAATCATTGAAATCCGCAAACTTAACTCCCGGCATAAGAGGCTCAAAAGGCTCCTGATAATGCGCATTGCCTGTAACAGAAAGAGCTCCGATGCTTCTTCCGTGGAAGGAATGGTTCATGGCAATTATCTCATGACCTGCATGACCGTCTCTTGTAAAAGCATACTTCTTTGCCGCCTTGATAGCGCCCTCAATGGCCTCTGTACCACTGTTTGTAAAGAAAATACGGTCCATTTTGCTTGCCTTAAGCACCTTGTCTGCCGCCTCGATAACAGGCGCATTGTAGTAGAGGTTTGATGTATGTAAAAGCTTATCAACCTGTGCCTTTAATGCCTCCTTGTGGTGCTCATTGCTGTAGCCAAGTGCACATACAGCTATTCCTGCGGCGAAGTCCAGATATGCATTGCCGTCTGTATCATAAAGATGTACTCCCTCGCCGTGATCGAGTACAAGTGAAAATCTGTTGTAGGTGTGAAGCAGCTCCTTTTCTGCCTCATCAATGTATGACTGTTTATCCATATTATTGCTCATTGTTAAATTTCTCCTCCGAATCTCCAAGAATAGCTGTTCCGATTCCTCTGTTTGTGAATATCTCAAGCAGTAAGCAGTGTGCGATACGTCCATCAAGAATATGTACTCTTGAAACTCCGTTATCGATAGCATCTATGCAGTTGTTGAGCTTAGGAAGCATGCCTCCGCCGATAAAGCCATCACCTATAAGCTTCTTTGCATCTGAGACTGTAAGCTCTGAAATAAGTGTATTCTTATCTGAAGGGTCTTTGTATACACCCTCGATATCCGTGAGGAATGCAAGCTTTTCTGCTGAAACTGCTCTGGCGATAGCGCATGCTGCATCATCTGCATTGATATTGTATGTATTGTATTCATCATCAAGACCGATTGGACACACAATTGGAAGAAAATCCTTCTCAAGCAGGTCATAAAGTATCTTTGGATTGACATCAGTGATTTCACCGACAAAGCCTATATCCTCTCCGTTTGAATACTTTTTCTTTACCTTTAAGAGGCCACCGTCCTTGCCGCTTACTCCGACAGCCTGCACACCAAGCTCCTCAACAAGTGTAACGAGAGATTTGTTTACCTTATTCAGTACCATCTCGGCAATCTCCATTGTATCGGCATCAGTCTTTCTGAGTCCGTTTACAAATACAGGCTCCATACCGACCTTTCCTACCCATTTGCTGATTTCCTTGCCTCCACCGTGTACGATGATAGGCTTGAAACCAACCAGCTTGAGAAGTGTGACATCCTGGATTACCTGCTTTTTAAGCTGTTCGTCAACCATTGCAGATCCGCCGTACTTTACAACGATAATCTTTCTGTTAAATCTCTGTATATACGGAAGTGCCTCTATGAGCACCTGTGCCTTTTCCATTACCTGTTCCATGTTCTTATCTGCCATTGTACTGCTCCTTATTTGTTAAATCTTGTTATATTTTCTTCGTTAAGTGTGAAATCATAGTAGTTTAAGTCTTCTCTGAATGTCCATCCCTCTTCCTTCCAGAAGTGGTTTCCAAGCTCATTCACCTTGAAGGCTATGATTGACACCTTGTTGATATGCTCTGCCTGAAGTGCTCTCATGCAGGCAACCACCATACTCTTACCGATGCCGCACTTCCTGTAATGCTCATCCACGCATACATGATACAGGCAGCCTCTTCTGCCATCGTGTCCGCAGAGTATCGCTCCAACTATCTTTCCATCTTCTACCGCTACAACACTCGTAGCTGGATTTCTCTTAAGAAATCTAAGGACTCCATCTCTTGAGTCGTCAATAGAACGGATTCCAAAGCCGTGGATGGTCTGCCAGAGGCTGTACACCTCGTCATAGTCATCTATCGTCATAACCCTTATTTCATATTTATTCTCATTACTCATTTTATTAAATCATCCTTATATTTTTATATAACTATCAGCATTATAATGCATCTTTCTGATAATTACTTTTCTATTATTAATTATTACGGGAACATAGGAACCATATTGAGTCCCTCTGCCTCATCGAAGCCAAATAACAGATTCATATTCTGAACCGCCTGTCCTGCAGCACCCTTTACCAGATTGTCAAGAGCACCCATCATAATAATTCTGCCGGTCCTCTCATCAATCACAAAGTTTACATCCACATAGTTGCTGCCCTCAACCCACTTTGTCTCAGGGCAGACACCCTTTTTGAGCACTCTGACAAACTTCTCATTTGCATAATACTTATCGTAAACTGCCTTAATCTCATCATATGTAGGAAGTGTTCCATCAGGTTTTTTCTTAAGTGTCGCATACTCTGTAGCGAGGATTCCTCTGTTCATCGGAACAAGATGCGGAGTAAAGTTGATAAGAATCTCTTTTCCTGCCGCATATCCAAGCTGCTCCTCAATCTCAGGTGTATGTCTGTGTGAAGCTACACCGTACGCCTTCATACTCTCATTTACCTCGCAGAACAGATTTGGTGTCTTGGCACCACGTCCTGCGCCTGATGTGCCTGACTTTGCATCGACAATAAGTGTATCTGTATCGATAAGTTCCTCCTTCACAAGCGGATATGCTGTGAGGATAGAGCATGTGGTGTAACAGCCCGGATTTGCAACAAGTCTTGTATCCTTTGTGACCTTGTCCCTGTTTATCTCACACAGGCCATATACAGCCTCATCAATAAACTGTGGAGACTTGTGCTCAATCTTGTACCACTTCTCATATGTAGCTACATCCTTTATACGGAAGTCCGCTGACAGATCGACTATCTTTACCCTACTTAATATATCCTCTGTCAGTACGCCAGCCAAAAAGCCCTGCGGTGTCGCAGTGAAAATCACATCGACGGACTCTGCAAGCTCCTCCATATTGTCATCCATGCACTTTGCATCAACTATCTGAAACATATTTCCATAGATATCGGCATAATTCTCATCCACATAGCTTCGTGAGCCATACCATGCAATCTCTACCTCTTTATGATTCATCAAAATTCTCACGAGCTCTGCTCCGGCATATCCGGTGGCTCCAATAATACCAGCCTTTATCATAGTATTTCCTCTTTTCATATTGTATTTCTTGTATTTCTTATATTTCTGCATAACCATATAAATAGGTCTGACGCATCATACATAATAATATAGTACAGTATTTTCAATCCGTAAAGAGAAAAATTATACAAAATTATGTATATTTATACATGAATAATGTATATTTTTTCACTTGCAATATGTAAAGAACTGGTATATATTTATTCTAAAGTAATTATTCAAGGCTTTTTGACACAAAAGCAGTTAATGGTTACCATCATAAAGAATAAACGAAAAGAGGACACGCACTTATGAAAGACAAAGTTGTATTAGCTTATTCAGGCGGACTTGATACCACTGCTATCATTCCATGGCTTAAAGAGACTTATGACTATGACGTAATCTGCTGCTGCATCAACTGCGGACAGGGAGAGGAGCTTGACGGACTCGATGAGAGAGCCAAATTATCAGGAGCTTCAAAGCTTTACATAGAGGATATCTGTGATGAGTTCAGTGAGGACTACATCGTACCTTGTGTACAGGCCGGCGCAGTTTACGAGCACAAATACCTCCTTGGAACAGCAATGGCAAGACCAGGCATCGCAAAGAAGCTTGTTGAAATTGCAAGAAAAGAAGGCGCTGTAGCCATCTGCCACGGTGCTACAGGTAAAGGAAACGACCAGATCCGTTTCGAGCTCGGTATCAAGGCACTTGCTCCTGATATCAAAGTAATCGCTCCATGGCGTCAGGACAACTGGAAAATGGATTCACGTGAGGCTGAGATCGAGTACTGTAAGGCACACGGAATCGACCTTCCGTTCGGCACAGATTCAAGCTACAGCCGTGACCGTAACCTCTGGCACATAAGCCACGAGGGACTTGAGCTGGAGGATCCTTCACAGGCGCCAAACTACGACCATCTGCTCGTATTAAGTGTCACACCGGAGCATGCTCCTGACGAGGGTGAGTATGTTACAATGACATTTGAGAAGGGTGTTCCTACATCTGTCAACGGCAAAAAGATGAAGGTAGCAGACATCATCAGAGAGCTCAACCGTCTCGGCGGCAAGCACGGCATCGGCATCATCGATATCGTTGAGAACCGTGTAGTAGGTATGAAATCACGTGGTGTATATGAGACTCCGGGTGGAACAATCCTCATGGAGGCACATGACCAGCTCGAGGAGCTCTGCCTTGACCGTGCCACAATGGAAGTCAAGAAGGATATGGGCAACAAGCTCGCTCAGGTAGTTTACGAGGGAAAATGGTTCACACCACTTCGTGAAGCAATCCAGGCTTTCGTAGAGTCAACACAGGAATATGTTACAGGAGAAGTTAAATTTAAATTATATAAAGGCAATATCATCAAAGCCGGTACTACTTCACCATATTCACTCTACAGCGAGTCTCTTGCAAGCTTTACTACAGGAGATCTGTATGACCATCATGATGCAGACGGCTTCATCACTCTGTTTGGTCTTCCACTCAAGGTTCGTGCAATGAAGCTTCTTGAGCTTGAGAACAAGAAAAACAATTAATTGTAACAGCAAATAAAAGAAAAAAGAGATGTGAAATAACAGCAATTATTTCACATCTCTTATTTTTTTAATAATCTCGTTCTTTAAATCAAGTGCCTTATCCTTAATGTGTCTCGAAGCACTTTTCGATATAAGCACTCTTGCAACAAGCTTTGATGCCACATCCAAATGGTCAAGCTTATAATTCATCTGAGCTAAAAGCAGCTCAAACGTATCCTGATTCATCCCACATATCGGGAAATGCTCTGTCGCAACCGCTCTGGTCATTCCATCAAGCGCCTGCTCGTAATAATATTTTTCTGCCTTTTGTGCGCTTAAAAGCTCCTTACTGTCCGTTGACCTGCTATCGGCAGCAAGCTGTTCCAATAAGCCACGATAAAGCCATGACAGCTTAAGACAAATATATGCCTTTTCACTGTACGGTGCCCTTTTAACAATTGATGAAAAAAGTGCCAGCTTAAATCTGTCTATCGCATCATCATACGAATATATCAAAGGTAGCGCTTTGCTGCCGGGCTTAAATTTAGCGGCAACCTGTTCCTTAAGCAGCCTTATCTGGGTAGTCGACACATGTATAAAGTCGCCATTCATGGCACTATAACCACAATGCGGACACGAGGTGACACCATACTTTATTGTATCAATCCCCTTGTATACTGGTCTGAAATCGTCATCAGAACCAACAAGACGCACCTTTGATGCCCTTACCGTCAGGGTCTGAAAGCTCTCATCACACACCGGACATGTAACGCTCTTTGCAAAGACAAAATCCGTTTCGTCCTCTGTCTGAACAGCAGCTGCCACCGGAGCATCCCCGGTGGCAGCTTCTTTATCATCATCGTACAGGTCATTTATATCTCCGGGATTCAACCCAAATTTGTCAAGGCCTGACATTAAATCCATATTTTACCTCTATTCTTCTCTTCTGTCTATTTTATTTTTAGTCAAAACTATTTAGCTGCCGGAAGCTTGAAAGAACTCTTTAAGGAAACGATTCTGTTAAATACAGGCTGTCCCTCCTTTGAATCCTTGCAATCCGCACAGAAGAAGCCGTTTCTGACAAACTGGAAGCTATCATAAGCCTTAGCATTCATAAGCTCCGGCTCCACTACACAGTTATCAAGCACTGTGAGTGAATTTGGATTAAGATTTAAGCTTCCGTCCTCATTGTACACTCCAAGCTCCTCATTTACGATATTCTCGTAAAGACGAACTGTTACCTGCTTTCCATACTCGGCTGAAACCCAGTGGATAGTTCCCTTGACCTTTCTGCCGTCAGGACTGTTACCGCCCTTTGATGCAGGGTCATATGTACAGTGAATCTCTGTAACATTGCCGTTTTCATCCTTAACGCAGCTATTGCACTTCACAAAATAAGCGTTCATGAAACGAACCTCATTGCCAGGGAACATACGGAAATACTTCTTCGGAGGCTCCTCCATGAAGTCCTCTCTCTCCACATAAAGCTCTCTGGTGAAAGGAACCTTTCTCTTTCCAAGCTCAGGATTCTCCACGTTATTATCCACCTCAAGATACTCAACCTGTCCCTCAGGGTAATTGTCGATAATCACCTTGACCGGATCAAGCACAGCCATCATACGAGGGCGCTTAGCCTTTAAATCCTCACGGATACAGTACTCAAGCATAGCGTAATCAACAGAGCTGTTGGCCTTTGATATACCACACAGATCAACGAAATTCTGGATAGACTCAGGTGTGAAGCCCCTGCGTCTGAGTGCTGCTATAGAAACAAGCCTTGGGTCATCCCAGCCGTCAACGATACCGTCCTCTACAAGACGCTTGATATATCTCTTTCCTGTAACAACATTGGTCAGATAGAGCTTTGCAAACTCAATCTGCTTTGGTGACTCCTCCGGAGAATTCTTAAATCCACATTCAATAACCACCCAATCATACAGCGGTCTGTGGTCTTCAAACTCCAGAGTACATATAGAATGTGTGATGCCCTCGATAGCATCCTCTATAGGATGAGCAAAATCATACATAGGATATACACACCATTTATCGCCTGTATTGTGATGTGTCATATGAGCCACACGGTAAAGAATCGGATCTCTCATATTGATATTTGAAGAGCTCATGTCAATTCTCGCACGAAGCACCTTTGTGCCATCCTCAAACTCACCGTTTTTCATGCGTTCAAAAAGGTCCAGGTTTTCCTCAACACTTCTCTTTGTGTACGGATCCTCCTTGCCGGGCTCTGTGAGTGTACCTCTATACTCTCTTATCTCATCAGGTGTCAGGTCAGATACATATGCCTTCCCCTTCTTTATAAGCCCTACTGCACACTCATACATCTTGTCGAAATAATTGGATGCAAAAAACTTCCTGTCCTCCCAGTCAGCACCAAGCCACTTAACATCGGCCTCGATAGACTCTACAAACTCAAGGCGCTCCTTGGTAGGGTTTGTATCATCAAACCTGAGATTGAACTGTCCGTCATACTTCTTTGCCAGTCCATAGTTTAAAAGAATAGACTTCGCATGGCCGATATGCAAATAACCGTTTGGCTCCGGTGGGAATCTGGTCTTTACTGTCTTGCAATGCCCCTCTGCCAAGTCCTTCTCAATAATCTGTTCAATAAAATTTTTCGAAACTGTTGCCTCGTTCTCCATAAATGTTCCTCCGAAAATAATACTGTGTCCATTATAAATTCATCGGTTTACTTTGTCAATGAATTAGAAAAAGTAGTGCATGTATGTTATACGTGCGTATGTGTAAACAGATGATCCTGACAGTATTCCTTGTTGCCTGTGCACTTTGAGCAGTATCTGAATGTTAATTCAGGATTTGATAACTCGGTTCTGCCGCATATATAGCACTTGTGGCGTGAGATACCGCTGCCCGGACGAGGCTCTGAAAACTGAGACTTAAACTGAGCCTTTCTCTTCCTCTGGTGCATATTCTGTCTGAATGAAAGCCTGTGCTTGCAGCCATAGATAAATACTAACAGATTTATAAGTGCAAGTACGATTTCTGAGCCGTATGCCAATCCAATCTGCCATCCAAAGCTCATATAGGTATACACATCATATGCAAACATCACGAAGTAAACAAGCACCATCCACTTCATCTTTATAGGAAGCACAAAGTAAAGCCTCACCTCTGCCTCCGGCATCAAAAGACCAAGCATCAGATACATGGATATAAGTATATAGTACATAGTCAGATTTATGGATACACCTGTCACTGCAAATATAAGCATTCCTGCTATATCATACAGCAAGAAGCCCCCGAAAAAGTACACATTCATCCTGAATGAGCCAAGATATGACTCCATGCTGTCTCCGAGCGTCCACAGACAGAATATAAACAAAAGCTGTAAAAATGATATACTGCCACTCGGCACAAACACCCAGCTTATAAGGCGCCATACCTGTCCGTGCAAAATAGCAGAGGCTGAAAACTGCAGATAATAAAGGACCACATCGCCCTTTGTCAAAAGCAGCACACTGCCTATCAGATTCGCAGCGATAAATATTCTCGTGATATTGGGAATCGCTTTGCTTCCATATTTTTGTTCTAGTTTGTTAAGCCAGTTCATACATTTTAGCAGACATGGTTTTGGTGCAATAAAACCCACGCGTCTGCATCCTCCTGTCATATTATTGCCGCCTTTTACGCTATATCGCAAAGGGCAGCGATCATTACAAAACTCATTATGATAGTTTAATCATACTTTGTCAACGAGACTGCAAATTATTCACAAATTCTTTATAATTATAGTCATTGTAATTTGTCGATATCTGTCGTATAATAATCTCTGTTTTGAAAATAGAACAATTATATATTTTAATAAGAAGAAAGATATATAAAATTATATGAGTAATACATTAACGGAGGAACGAACCACTATGGAAAATAACAGCTTACATAAGTTGGGCATTGATATCGGCTCAACAACCGTCAAGATTGCACTTCTTGACGCCGATGACAATATCCTCTTTTCCGATTATGAGCGTCATTTTGCAAATATCCAGGAGACACTTGAGTCCCTTATCAGAAAGGCCTACGACAAGACAGGTGACCTTTCAGTTTGTCCTATGATAACAGGCTCCGGCGGACTCACTCTTGCAAAGCACCTTGAGGTGCCATTCGTACAGGAGGTTATAGCTGTATCTACCGCACTCACACACTACGCACCACAGACTGATGTGGCAATAGAGCTGGGCGGTGAGGATGCCAAAATCATATACTTCGAGGGCGGCAACGTGGAGCAGCGTATGAACGGCATATGTGCCGGCGGTACCGGCTCTTTTATCGACCAGATGGCATCTCTCATCCAGACAGACGCTACCGGACTAAATGAATACGCAAAAAGCTACAAGGCCATCTACCCTATCGCGGCGCGCTGCGGAGTATTTGCCAAAACAGATATCCAGCCTCTCATCAATGAGGGAGCCACACGCGAGGATTTATCCGCTTCAATCTTTCAGGCAGTGGTAAACCAGACCATTAGTGGTCTCGCCTGCGGTAAGCCAATCAAGGGACATGTTGCTTTCCTTGGCGGTCCTCTGCACTTTTTGTCAGAACTTAAATCAGCATTTATCAGAACCTTAAACCTCGATGACGAGCACACCATCGTTCCTGAGAACTCTCATCTGTTTGCAGCAATAGGCTCTGCATTAAACTATAAAGACAACTCTGTCACTACACTCTCATCCTTAATCGACCGCCTCTCAAACGGCATCAAGATGGAGTTTGAGGTGGCACGTATGGAGCCTCTTTTTAAGGATCAGGCTGATTACGATGAATTTACAACGCGTCACGGCAACAATCATGTAAAGACCGGTGACCTTTCTACATACAAGGGCAACTGCTATCTCGGAATAGATGCAGGCTCCACCACCACAAAGATTGCTCTCGTGAGTGAGGACGGAGACCTTTTGTACTCATTCTACAGCAACAACAATGGAAGCCCTCTTGCGACAGCCATCCGCTCTATCCAGGAGATTTACTCAAAGCTTCCTGAGGATGCACACATCGTACACTCCTGCTCTACAGGCTACGGAGAGGCTTTATTAAAGGCAGCTTTAAAATTGGACGACGGCGAAGTTGAGACTGTAGCCCACTACTACGCAGCAGCCTTCTTCGACCCAAAGGTAGACTGTATCCTCGATATCGGTGGACAGGACATGAAGTGCATCAAGATAAAGAACCAGACAGTCGACTCAGTACAGCTCAACGAGGCCTGCTCTTCAGGCTGCGGCTCATTTATTGAGACCTTCGCAAAGTCTTTAAACTATTCTGTTCAGGATTTTGCAAAGGAAGCCCTTTTTGCAAAGAACCCTATCGACCTCGGAACCAGATGTACGGTTTTCATGAACTCAAAGGTAAAGCAGGCCCAGAAGGAGGGCGCATCTGTCGCAGATATATCAGCAGGACTTGCCTACTCAGTAATAAAGAATGCACTTTTCAAGGTTATCAAGCTTTCTGATGCAAGCGACCTCGGTGAAAATATCGTAGTCCAGGGCGGTACATTCTACAATGATGCCGTTCTTAGAAGCTTTGAAAAAATAGCAGGTGTACATGCCACAAGGCCTGATATCGCAGGTATCATGGGTGCCTTTGGTGCCGCACTCATCGCACGTGAGCGCCATGAGGCTGATTACAAGACAACAATGCTCACAATCGACCAGATAAACGAGCTCACCTACACCACAAAGCTCGCACGCTGTCAGGGCTGTACAAACCACTGTCTTTTAACTATAAACAAATTCTCCGACAACAGACAGTACATCACCGGAAACCGCTGTGAAAAGGGTCTGGGCAAGGAGAAGAACAAGGATAACATCCCAAATCTTTTTGAATACAAGAACAAGCGTATATTTGACTATGAGCCACTTGACCCAAAGGATGCTCCACACGGTACAGTCGGCATCCCAAGAGCCTTGAATATGTACGAGAACTATCCGTTCTGGGCTACATTTTTCAAACGTCTCGGCTTTTCTGTAGTGCTGTCACCACAGTCTACCAGAAAGATCTATGAGATGGGTATCGACTCAATCCCAAGTGAGTCAGAGTGCTACCCCGCAAAGCTCACACATGGTCATATAAGCTGGCTCATAAAGCAAAATGTAGATTTTATTTTCTACCCGGCAGTGCCATATGAGCGCAAGGAGTTTCCTGATGCTAACAATCACTACAACTGCCCTATTGTCACATCATACTCTGAGAATATCAAAAACAACGTGGACGAGATTACCTCAGGCGAGGTTAAATTCATAAATCCGTTTATGTCATTTGAGAGTGAGGAAACTATCTCACAGCAGCTCGTAGCCACCTTCTCAAAGGGTGATTTCAACCTGCCTGAGTCACAGATTCGTGATGCGGTAGCCGCAGGCTGGAAGGAGCTTGCCATGACAAGGCTTGAGATACAGCGAAAGGGCGAGGAAGTGCTCGACTACATGGAGGACACCGGACGTCGCGGAATCGTGCTCGCAGGCCGTCCGTACCATGTGGACCCGGAAATCAACCACGGTATCCCTGAGCTCATCACAAGCTATGGCATCTGTGTGCTGACAGAGGACTCAGTATCCCATCTGGGCGAGCTTGAGAGACCTCTCATCGTCATGGACCAGTGGATGTACCACACCAGACTGTACTCAGCCGCCAACTTTGTAAAGACCCGTGATGACCTTGACTTAATCCAGCTTAACTCATTCGGCTGTGGTCTCGACGCTGTCACAACCGACTGCGTAAATGATATACTGACAGGCTCAGGCAAGATATACACCTGCCTGAAGATCGACGAGGTAAACAACCTGGGCGCAGCAAGAATCCGTATCCGCTCGCTCCTTGCCGCCATAAGAGTCAAGGAAACCAAGCATGAAAAGCGTGACTTAAAACCGTCTAACTACGAACGTGTTGTATTCACCGAGCAGATGAAAAAGGACAACTACACCATCATCTGCCCTCAGATGTCACCTATACACTTTGACCTCCTCGTGCCTGCCTTTAAGGCAGCCGGCTACAACATGGTCATACCTGATATCCCTGCAAGGGAATGTGTGGACGTGGGACTTAAGTTCGTAAACAACGATGCCTGCTACCCTTCTCTCATTGTCGTGGGACAGATTATGGCAGCCGTCAAATCCGGCGACTATGATATGACACACACAGCCATCCTCATCTCACAGACAGGTGGCGGATGCCGTGCAACAAACTACATCGGCTTTATCCGAAGAGCCCTCGAAAAGGCCGGATATCCTGATGTGCCTGTTATCTCAATCAACATGGTTGGTCTCGAGAAAAACCCGGGCTTTAAGTTCACTCCAAGCCTCATCCAGCACGGACTGTATGCGCTTTTGTTTGGTGATATCTTTATGCGCTGTCTCTACAGGGTACGTCCTTACGAGAAAGAGCCGGGAAGTGCCAATGCGCTCCATGAGAAGTGGAAAAAGAGAGTCATCGAATTTGTCGGAAACACAAAGATGCTCTCTCACAAGAAATATAAGAAGATGTGCCGCGAAATCATAAGAGATTTCGACAATCTGCCTATGACAGATGAAGTTAAGCCGCGTGTCGGCGTGGTCGGTGAGATTCTCGTCAAGTTCCTTCCTGCAGCAAACAACTATGTGGTTGACCTGCTCGAAGCTGAGGGAGCAGAAGCTGTAGTGCCTGATCTGACTGATTTCTTACTCTACTGCTGCTACAACACGAATTTCAAGGCTGACTATCTCGGAGCTTCTAAGAAAGCGAAGTTTATGAACAACCGTCTTATCGCCTTCTTCGAGTGGCTCAGAAAGGATGCAAGGGATGAGCTGGCTAAGAGTAAGCACTTTGAGCCAACCGCTCACGTGCAGGATCTCGCAGAGTATGCTTCTCCTATCGTTTCGTGCGGTAATCAGACCGGTGAGGGCTGGTTCCTGACAGGTGAGATGCTTGAGCTCATCAATGAGGGCGTCACAAACATCATCTGTGCACAGCCTTTTGCATGCTTACCAAACCATATTGTGGGTAAGGGTGTTATAAAGAGAATCAGACATGATCATCCGGATGCCAATATTGTGGCTATCGATTATGATCCGGGTGCTTCTGAAGTAAACCAGCTGAACCGTATTAAGCTGATGCTTTCTACGGCACAGAAAAAACTTAAGAAATAAAAAGAACGCCCATGCATTCATGCATGGGCGTTGTTGACTTTCGTATGCAATTTAAGTCTGCTTCAGATTAAAGTTTTAATTAAGCTTAGATTTAATTTCTTCCATCCTAGCATCATCCAGCTTATAAAATCTCTTAAATACAAATATGCCTACGATGAGCAGGATAACAGACGGAATCGTCATCCACATGCGAAGCGCATCAAGTGTATTCTGTGTCTGTACCGCAGCCGCGGTATCCAGATGAATCCAGTCAACCACCAGCCCCGCCAGAAATACCGCTACACCAGATGCGAGCTTTACCGTAAATGTCTGCATTGAGAAAATGACCGACTCCTCTCTCGTGCCATTCATCACCTCACCATAGTCAACAGAATCTGAAAGAAATATGGTCATGATAACATTGAGCATACCATAGCCCAGATAAATCAAAATACCCGGCATGCAGAGTATGTACCAGCTCTGCGGCGTGTAGAGCTTTGCAAATGCCATGATAAGTATCACCGCAAAGCCCACTATCTGAATAATAAATCCTGATATAAAAAGACAGCTTTTGCTAAATTTCTTGCGAAGCAGCGGTATAACCATCATGACAAGCACCTGTGCTGCAAAAGCAACTGCTGCAAAAATGGAATATGCCCCCTCGTTTCCCACATCAAACCGGAAGAAATAAAGCACAAGATTGCCACAGATATTGATTGATGTATACACGAGAATGATTGAGACCACAACAGTCATAGCCTGGTCATTCTTAAATAAGGCTTTAAACATATCAGATATCTTTCCGGGCTTCTCATTACAGGCAACCGGCCTTTCAGGCACACAGGCTACACACACAAGCTCAGAAATCACAAACACTACCGCTATAATAAGCGCCCACCACTTAAATCCAATCCTGTAATCAGCCATAGAGCTACCAGCACCAAGAATAGGCACCACTGTCATCGTGAGCACCGTAGGGATAGCATCACCTATGCCTGAGCAGGTCCTCGCAAGCGATGTAAGCTGCTCCCTGTCGCTGCCCGACTCAGTGATTGCGGGAATCATAGACCAGAACGGAATATCCATAAGCGTATATGTAATGCCCCATGCAAAGTAAAACACCATAAGCCATACTCTCTGAGCTGAATCACCCATAGACTCAGGTGTGGCATACAAAGCATATATGGTCACGGCATTGAGCACTGTGCCGGCAAAAATCCAAGGCTTAAATCTCCCCCACCTGGTACGCGTCTTTGCTACGATAATCCCCATCACCGGATCATTAAATGCATCGAAAATCCTCGCCGCCATCATCACCGTACCAATAAACACACTGCTCATCCCAAGCACTACATTGTAGTAGTAGAGCAAATACGATGCAATAAGCATATACACAATATCTTTTCCGAATGCGCCAAATCCAAATGCGCACTTTTGTCCGGTTTTAAGCTTCATAGTAATACCTCCGAAAAAATCCGCTATACTTTGAGCGGGGTCGTTGCTTATAGTTTTTCAACTACGACTTTACAACGCTTTTTGCAGAATGCAACTCCATACGCAAGAATATCATTCCGTCCGTCCTCACGTAGTTCTGTGTCGTATCTGCGATCTTTGATTTGTTCCACTGCTCTTTCACAGGCCTTATCAAGCTCGTTCATGGAACGTGCATACTTCAATTCTATTATGATACCAACATCAGGATTCTTAGGTTTAATCAGAATATCTGCAAATCCATCACCAGACTCCTTGTTCGATTTAACCGCCCATCCGGAATAGTTTTTCAAAATACCGATTAAGATGCCATGGTAGAAGTTTTCCTTTTCTTCATTTCTGGCTTTCGTATCCAAAATGCTAATCGTTTCGCCAAGGAACATTGTCAGTTCCAGCTGAATATCATCGGTCTTTCCTTCAAGAAATCCAGCGATGATTTTCTTTGTTGAGAAGCTATCTTTTTTCACAACTCCATTAAACCATTCATTGATTTGAGAAACGAAAACCTCTCGAACTTCCTTGTTAGGAATAACCAGACTATACACATCGTTCTCGTTCTTTCCAAGCCTTGTAAGATAGCCAGTTGTAAAAAGTGCGCTCCATACGTTGTCTATGTTGTTGTCAATCTCATCATAAGTCAAATCCAGCCGAATTTTCTTTTTAACTGCCTCCCCAGCAATCAACTGCTCGATTTCATCTTTTGTGGTTGTATCAGCCTTGTCAATAAAGCGTTTAACCAAGTCATTTCCGCTACTGTTAATCCAATATGATTTTGGACGTGCGTCCGGGTCAGTCAGCCAATCTGAAACATAGTTTATTACATCCCACGGGCAGTAAATGTCCACATTCCCAAAATGATAACCGTCATACCACTCTTTAACTTCCGAAAAATGCTCTTGCATATTGTAGTCAGCTAAGAGTTTTTCTACTTCTTCTTTTGTGAAACCAAATTCTTCTTCATACTGAACATCATCAGCAGCATAAACCTTGAAATTATTTAAACCGGTAAATATACTTTCTTTGGAAACCCGAAGGCATCCTGTCAACACAGCAAACTGCAAAAAATCATTTGTCTTTAATGCCTCTCCAAACACGCCCCGGATTAGAGATACCATCTCTTTATAATAGCCGTGCTGAAATGCTTTGTCGAGCGGCACATCATACTCGTCAATCAGAACAATTACTTTCTGATTATAATGTTTATATAATAGCTCTGATATTTTCTTTAGTGAAAATTTAAGCTTTGCCGCAAGTACAGTTTCTCGCCCCTCTTGAAACGAAATCAAATCACGATACAATTTCTTTTCATCGTCATCTAATCTATCACTATTCTGCAAATACTTAAAACGTCTAGCCTCACTGGCAATCAGCTCACACAAGGAGTACTGTGCCTCCTCAAATGTGAGCCCGTCCACGCTTTTTAAAGACAAGCAAACAACCGGGTACTTTCCCATATATTCCCCGCAAAGTTCTCTATTCTGTGAGATATAAAGACCATCAAACAATGTTGCATCTGTTCCAATTTCAAAAAAGCTCTTAAGCATACTTATGTTTAAGGTTTTCCCGAATCGGCGAGGTCTTGTAAACAGATTCACTTTACTCCAATTTTCAAGAAGCTGCTCTATCAGTTTCGTTTTGTCTACATAATAGCATTCTAACTTCCGAATTTCTTGAAAACTTTCAAACCCAACCGGAAGTTTTTTCAATCCCAGCATACTTTAAACGCTCCTTTCCGAAGCTGTACTTCTGGAGTAATGTGCAAAAGAACTGGTTCTTCACCATCCACCCCAGTGTATTTTGATTTTACCATTTAGCAGGTCATATAGCAATACTCTACCGTCAATGGTTGCCCAAAACCATTATTCTGTGCCAGCAAGGCTAAAATCAAATCGTTTACTTGTAAAGCTCCTCCAATTATTATACTCGCAGTTACTAACTCGTAAGTTACTTTCTTACGAGTGTAATAACTCGGAGAATACTCATAGTCAAGAGAACCTTGTCAGATAATTCCAGTATACTACAGCTTCTGACCTATTCCAAACGCTTCAATATCTCATCATATTGGGTATACATCTTCTGCACTTCATTTTCCAGTGTATAGTAATGCATGATATACGGCACCAACAGCACTAAGAATAACAGTGTGAGTACCAGAAGCATAGGGTTACTTATCATGATGGATGCAATTATTGACATCATGGTGAGTATGGCAAAGGTTACTGTCACTATGAGGTGCACGAGGCGCTCATGCTGGAAGAAGGCTATTTGTGTCAGGTGTTCCTGCAGTATTTTCTTCCACTCTTCTTTTGATATCTTATCAGGATTGGCAAGCAGATTGTCAATCTTAAGTCTATAATTAATTATTCGTTTTTTCATTTTATTTTCCACCTTTCCTAATACGTACTTTTTTATTTTAATACAATGATAATTGAATCTAAAAATCCGCTATACCAACCTCTGGCATAGCGGATTAAAAAATAAAATGCAATTAAAGATATCACCTGTTATGTGATTATAACTGGTTCAAGACATTTGATGTTTGCAGATAAACACCAGCAATAGCATTGATAACTGCAAGTACGATGGTAATAATTGACATAACAATACCAGCGGTTGCCATGCCCTTTCCACCATTTTTCCTACCTACGATACCGAGGATAAGTCCTACAATACCAATAGGTCCGCCAAGGATTGGAATACACCAGAATACCAGACCGATAATACCAAGCACCATAGATGCAATTGACATTCCCTTCTTTTCCTCCATCGGCGGCATAGGCGGTATATTTGGATTGCCCTGCTGATTCGCCTGATCATACATATTGAAGTTGTCGCTCATAACTATTCTCCTACCTTTCTTTTGTTTAAATGATATAATAACTGTCACAATAAATTGTAACCATTGAGTATCGTAACATACTTTGACAATGAAAGCAATATATATTTTCGCTGATGATTAGACGGATTGATTTATATTTACAATTTCTCACCAACCACCCTGCACCGCTTCCTGCAAAAAGCAATGCCGTAGGCTAAAATATCACTGAAGCCATCTCCTGACTCGCGATTGGACTTAATAAGCCAGTCCGGATTGCTTCCCCGAAGCAGACCAAGAAGTAAGCCATGATAGAAATTCTCCTTCATATCATCAGGTGCCTTGGTATCGAGTATGCTTATCATGCGGCTCATCACGATGTTGAGCTGCCTCGCAATCTGTTTCTCATCTTTATCCAGAATTGCCTTTGATAAAAGCTTCATAGTATCATCATCATTTGCAACAACAGCCTTGAACCACTCCTGAATCTGGAGAATAAACACCTCACGCACCTCTTTATTAGGAATCACAAGCTTATAGGCATAGCTCTCACTGTCAGGCACCTTGACCTCACCGATTTTGGTGAGATAGCCTGTGGTAAAAAGCACACTCCACAGATTGTCAATAGTATTGTCAATCTCATCATAGGTCAGATCAAGGCGAAGCTGCTTCTCCACAAATCCTCCTGCCACGAGCTTTTCTATCTCATCTCTCGTGGTCTGATCAGCCTTGTCCACAAAGCGCTTCACCATATCGTTGCCACTACTGTTAATCCAGAACGCACTCGGTCTGGCTGACGGATCTGAAACAAGCTTCTTGGCAAAATTAATCACATCCCACGGACAATAAATATCCGCATTGCCAAAATGATAGCCATCATACCATTCCTTTGCATCAGGGTACCTCTCGCTCCTGTCATAGTCTGAAAGAAGCTTCATAACCTCATCATCAGTGAAGCCAAACTGCTCATCATGGTCAATATCCACAATGGAATTGATTTCAAAGTTATTGAGCCCTGTAAAAATGCTTTCCTTTGACACACGAAGACAGCCTGTGAGCACCGCAAACTGTAAAAACTCATTGGTCTTGAGCGCCTGCCCGAAAAGCCCCCTGATGAGAGAAACCATCTCCTTGTAGTAGCCATTCTGAAAAGCCTTGTCGAGCGGAACATCGTACTCGTCTATGAGAATAACTACTTTCTGACCATAGTGCTTATACAATAGCTGTGAAAGAAGCTGTAATGACGATATAAGCTTATCTTTATTGAAAACAAAACTGCCGTCCTCTATAATAGTCAATCCCTTATACTGTTCTCTCTCAAGCACCGTAAGCTTATCACTGTCAGCCAGAAAAGACACTCTGCTTATTTCTTTGCCAATAACTCTTACAAGAGCATCAAAAGCCTCATCATACGTCAATCCCTCCACACCCTTGAATGAAAGAAATATAACAGGATACTTACCCATATGCTCATCACAAAGCTCTTTATTGCCGGAAATATATAAATCATCAAACAAACTCTTATCTGTGCCCATCTCAAAAAAGCTCTTGAGCATGCTCATATTGAGAGTCTTACCGAAACGCCTAGGGCGGGTAAAAAGAGTCACCTTCCCCCATCCCTGTAAAAGCTGCTCTATAAGCCTTGTCTTGTCAATATAATAGAAACCCAGTTTACGAATTTCCTCAAAATTTTCAATTCCAACCGGTAACTTCAAAGTATTTGCCATAAAAGCCTCCAAAAAATAATCCGCTATACTTAATACTAGTATAGCGGAATGCCATGCAAAATACAATATTTATGATTCCTTATCTTGTCCAAATTCAGCTCTCATTTTTGTCCGGCAACTGCTTATTTCATTGCCACAATAAAGATATGGTTGCTATTACAAATATCTTAACGTCCTAAATTATGGTCTTAGGAAGCATTACACTATTAAATGCTGCTTTCAGTTCATCAATCGTAGGAGCCTCCGAAACCATATTCTCTGTAATGATTTTGCAAACCTCCCGCAATGCGCTCTGCTGTTCAACGCTAAATTTATCCAGCTCAATAACCGTCTCAAAAATGCACTTCTTAACCTTTTCATTTTCTAATGGGTGCTGACCAGGATGGAAAAATATAACATCAGTATTTTGAACATCGATTTTTAGACCAAACTCTGGAAAATTCATCCACTCATAATTATCTACAATTCTGTTTGCTTCATCCAACAGTAAGCATTCTTTTAACGAAACAGCATTGTCAAATCCAATAAGTAAGCCAATCACAAGATGAATTACATCACCACCTATTTTGCCAAATCCAGCAAACCACTCTCTGGCTAAAGGGCTTAAATCAAAATCATCAATATGATCAATTATTTTGTTGATACTATCAACTATGTAGAGAATTCTGACACAGAATATAACATCCATATGGTATTTATGTACCCAAGGAGCATAATGATCAATTGACACCTGATCAGATGACTTCCTATATAGTTTATAATAATTCTTACAGCGCAAATAATCGTTCAAAGCAACACTATAAAAACTGATTCTGAGGGTGATTTCATTAATTACTGGATGTTGCTCGAGCTTAGGCAACATAGCCTCAACCTCATCAAGTGTCCGAAGCATCTCGTCTTTTCTGGTAAATTGCAAATGCTCGTCACAATTTATAACATCTGATGCCTCGTCAATCAAAGCAAGTTTTGTCATGATTTCATCTATAAGTAAACCATTCTCATGATAAAGAGCACTTGCATTTTTTAAGTACTCTTCAACAACAGACCACTTATAATTTTGCTTGTTTCTTTTTTGAATACCAGCCAGTTCGTAAAAGCAAAAATATCGTTGATAAACAGCCTCTGCTGGCAACGACCTTCGATATTCCTCTAAATCTCTTTCAGCCTCATTTTGCATATATTCCACGGCTCTGTCCTTTAGGGAGGTATATCTTTCCACAATGTTACCATGTAAATCTTTAAATAACAGCTCTATATTCTTATAGCTATCATATCTGACAGGCATTGGTAGTTTAGAAAGTAAATCAACATCTCTAGATAATGCCTCAAGAATATATGTCGGATTTAACGCTGACGCCCAAATAATCCTTGCTGTCGATGCTTCAAATACACATCTATTTAACTTTGGAATGTTACTGTTCTGTACGTAATCAAACACACTTTGAACTACATCATTCAATTTCTTCCTATCAGCTTTCATTTGTCGAAGCAATTCAAGCCTTGTATTGAATAAATTTATATACTCAACTATATTTTTACAATCAATATACTCTTTATATTGTTCTAAAATTTCATCCATCTCTTCCATCGAAATATCCGGATTCAGACGTGTTTTGTTAAAAATATAATCGCTATAAAGAACATTCCATAAATACGAACTCTTTATATTATGCTTTTGACAATAGCTGATTGCACGAATAAATGCATCATCCGCATCCTGATACATACCAAGTTGCACATATGCCACTCCACGATTAATCAATATCTGACTTCTAAGCACCTTATCTATATCACCGTTGGATAATGCTTCAGCCTCTTTAATATTGTCATATGCTTTCTGTACTTCTCCCATTGCCAAATATTGAATAAAACGAATAAAATGATAAAATGCCTTTTGACATCTGTCCCCATTTTCGTAAATTTGTAATTCCTGCTCATTAGCATGAAAACAGCCTAATTTCGCACGTAAAAAAATCCTGTACCTGTTGTATTTATCCAACTGCTTTTTAGTCATAACAGATGTCTTCAAATCGTATGTCAAATTCCATGCCTCGACAAAGTTCGCATCAAATCTCTCCTCGTCAGAAAAATTTATTACTCGCCTTAAGGTATGTGAAATACTGATGTAATGCCATATTGCATATAGTATTATACCAACTAATATGATAGCCATCACAAAGAGTATTATCCTGCTTTTTATCACATTGTAAAGTACATAAGTGACAAATACATCAACACATATACAGATCATAGAATATAAAATATACTTCGGTAATTTATACACTTTATAGCATTTATAAGTTCCCATTACCGCTAACATAAATAACAGTATGGGAATATAATACCTTGTATTTAAAAATATTAGATCAATAATTTTTGTAAAAACACTAATCATCCAGCTCACCTCTATACCAAACATATTTTCGATATTATCTGATATCTAGTATAGCGGATTTATCTTTAAAATACAATTGATTTAAATGTGAACTTCCAGAGATTTTATATTATTTCATCCCAATTTTCCGGAAATCCGATATGTGCTAATGAAATATCATTCTCATATTCCTCTATAAGTGCTCTCAATTCTGTCATAATTCTATCTTCCCACTCTTTCTTATCAGGATATAAGAATTTAAGTGTCAATATCTGCGAAAACAATTTTCTATTTTGTTCAAAAGATACCTTTTTCGGCATCTTAGGCAATGCATCAAAGGTCTGAGAACCTTCATGCAACGGTAAATAAGGTTGCTTCTTTGAATCAAAATATACTTTTCCACCCTTTTGGTTCAAATATGATTGCTCATCAAAAATACTTATAGGTTCAATCGGCAGCTTGCATCTTCTCTGATTAAAATATCTTGTCAATTGCTCACAAGCAAACGCATTGAAGTATTCGCCTTGCATATCTATATCCGCTCGAATCTGTTCAACCGATTTAAAATGATTCATAAAATTAAGCAAAGCATTGAATAAAACCAAATCATCCGAATAAATACCAGAATACGATTTGTACCACGCTGGTTGCCATTCGCAAATAAGACGATATAGTTTTTTATAAAGCTCTAATTGAACTTCACTCAAGCGAAACCAACCTACATCAAGAATCTTTTTGTTTGTGCCTTCATTAAGAGAATGGTATCGTAAGGAATCACATAATCCCTTCAACAGCTTAGAAATGATTCCAGCCATCATATCTGCCATACGAAGACCTGGATGTTCTTTAGAATCAGCTTCACTTGAATTAGCCAGTCTTATTTCACGAGCAGCCTGTTGACATTTTGTATCAATCCCTTACCAGAATATTTAATCCTTTGTTCAGCGAGATATTAGAAGCCTGTTTCAAATTAGCATTTTATGCTAATTCTGGATAGACTTTCTCTTTCGTGAAATTGGTTTTGGTGCTTTTTTGTTTTTTGTTTTCTGCTGAAGCAGCTCAAGATACAATTTATATGCACGAAATACTTTTTCTGATGCATCTCTGTTCTTATACAGGCCAATCGCATCTTTAGCTTCCATCTTCTCAGACGAGATAATAGCAAAGTATCCGCACAAATATGGGTATAAAAATACCCCGTCAGATTTCTCCAACGGGGTTGTTACCAATTATTGAATTTTATTCCATAAGAGCATTGTGCTCTCCATGATATCCTCATAGCTGATACCAGCCGCATACGGATATTTCTTCTGATAAGACTTCCAGAGTGTATGTAACTGCGCGTCATCACTGACGGCAGCCATAATTTTAGGAGCTTCCTCTTTCAGATTTTCAGTACTTCTTTTCTTGCAGGTTGCTTCAAATGACTTTTTCAGTACATCGGTATCAATATCCTGCTCGTAAATAGAAAGCAATGTCTTAATATCATAGAAGTCTCTCATTCTGGTATTTAAAAGACCTCTTGCAAGTACCGTCTGAAGTTTTTCAGCCAAAATTGTCTCCAGATTATACGACCACAGGCTAATGGAGCGGTCATCCAAGAGCAATTTATATTTGTACTCGATTGCCCTTGGTGTAATAACATCTCCTGTAGAAATATCAATCTTCATCGGTGTCACGAGTTTTCCCATCATGGCATTAATGGTAAACCGAATACCTGGATACTCCATCTCGTCCATGATATTGGAAACTTCCTTGACCTCAAAGATCACTCCATCACCAAGGTCGATATCCTTGATCTCATCCACAATCCGTCTGGCGTCCTCTGCCGACAGATTCTGGTTTTTGATGCTCGTATCAATGTCCATTGTGGATCGGAGTGCCACGCCTACCATCGCAGTCACCAGCATTCCGCCTTTGATGATAAAATTATCTTTGTACTGCGAACTGGCAACTCTCTCAAGGAAACGCTCCATCATATAGATCCGCATGAGCGTTCTGGCATCTGCCTTGTTCTCCTTTGCCACATTCTTAATTCTTCCCTTAACCTGTTCTGGTGTCAGCTGCATTTTACAATAATACCCCCATATATCTGTGGATCACATTATCGACCCGAAATAGCTTTGCATATTCCATAAGTCGATTCAGATCTTTATCTTTTCTGGAAACATACGTCTTCAGAACAGAACTGAAATCCTGTGCTTCAATACTGCTCCTGCTTCTCATCAGGTCGCAAATGGTCCTTTCCAGATCATACATTGGAATCATATTCCCATCATTGTCCTTCACGATGATTTTTCCGACATTCAGTAATTCCTTTTTAACCGTATATACTTTACAACTTCCATCCGCTGTAAGCCGATGTGCATTGTAGCCGCTGTATATAGTAAGTGTATGGGCAAAAGGTTCCCGGTCTGTAAGACCGTGATAATAAAAAGCTTCGTCATGTGAAAAAACAGCATTCGGGCATCTCTGATGAAGTACATACAGTTCATCTACCCAATCCGCTCCCGTAGAATAAACACCACGGCTGACCGGCTCCAATCCGTTCTCTCGGACATATTTGTAAAACTTAAATTTTGAAATTCCAGATTTTCCCGCGATTCTCGGCGTAATGTAATCATGATTTTGAACTAATCTTGTCATCTCATTCATGGAACCACCATCCTTCCGTGCTTATATTGTAATCGAAATAAGCACGGTGGTCAAGCGAAATCAAACGAGTGTGCTTATTTCATGTTTAATATATGCACGTTAGTCGAGTTTTATTCTGTGAAAATTTGTCAAAATCAGCTTATGATGCCAGCTCTTTGTACGGATAGTCATCGTTCTGCCGCTCTGTGAACATATCATTGACCAACCGATGGTCAGCTGGTCGAGGTCGGCAATGCTGATACTGAGCTGCACACAGCGTAGCAGAAAGAGCTGGGTGGTCATTTCCCGCTCACTTTTGCGAGGTTTTTTCTGGATTCTACCTCGGTCTGCACATTCAGCCCCCCAATGTGGTCAACTTAAGCCCCAAAGCCTTGATTCCGCAGAAATACGGGCCATTTTTAGATTTTCTTTTTGTTAGGGCTACTCAAATTTGGAAATTAAGGTTCATAAGGTGGATTCCCTGAAAAAACTGCAATCACACCACGAGGATTTTCGAGATAGAACACCTCAAAAATTGGATTATCTGTAGTCTGATACTATCCCTTTGATTATTTCACATCAGGAGCACCGGAGCATTTTTACATCATTGTAAATAGTTCCATTGGCTTGCAAGCCAGTAAATACTACTTACAGAATTACCTGCAATATCAATTATTTATTCTATCAACGCTGCTTTCTCTATAATAATCTTTTCATTCGAAGAAAAAAATATCTTTGGATATACATTCCCAAATCCATGCATTGTTTCTGAATATGCTACATATTCTTTATCTACCAAATCAATATTATTCAATTCAAGCACGATATCGGAATTCAAATTTGAATAACTCATTTTATTGATTTCCAATAAGTATTCTTTGACTTTAATTCCGTTATTAAAATAAAGTAGCTTGCAAACACCACCTATGCCAACCTGAAAGTCGGTCAGCTGAATTTGTTTTACTTTTTGTTCATCAATAAGTGATTTAACCTTAATTTTCGATATCGGAATAATACCTTTTAACATTGTAAAAATAGTGTCTTTATCTTCATATATTAATTGACCTGGCACAGCACGTTCAATAATCGTTTTACTATGTTCATCATATAGCAACTGACTAACCAGTTCGTCAGAAAGCATTTCCCGTTCTCGCTCACTTAATAGTTTGCTCTGCAATTCCAAATAATCAATACATTGATGAATTGATATTCTTTTATTCATATCTTCAAAAGTAGCCTCTTCTATTAATTTATGTATTGGCTCTAATGTAATTACATCATCAAAATTCTCTTTATTTAGAAAAATCTGAACATCTCCTCGTTGATATTGTCCACGAAAACCGATATTATCTCCCTTCAATGTCATCCATAGAACCTTGGCAAATAAATATACATCTGAAGGTCTAAAATCTAAATCCAAATCAGTTTGCACATTTTCTAATTCTGGTGGCATTATTTTATATGGACCTATTCTCTCATTTAATTCTGTAAGTCTTTCCTCCTCAATTCCCCAATACAATCCAAAATCAGAAAGAACTAATTGCTCACCTAATATCAATATGTTTTCCGGCTTAATATCCCGATGTGCACCGTTCCTTTCGTGTATGCATTGTATAATTCGTGCCAGTTCAAGCATATCTAGTATTTTGGCATACAGATTTGATTTTCGTGTAAGTTTATATGGTTTAGCTTTAGGCATCAGATACCATGCTTCTTCATTTGTTTGCGGTACATTTTGAGGACATTTCTTATCAAGAACCTTCATTATCCCCTCAATATCTTTTAACTCATTTAAAGCAATTATCTCGTTTTTAAATCTCTTATATCTTTTTTCCTTATCCGCACCTTCATATTCAAAGAATTTGGCCACTACAGGAAATCCCAATCCACTTTTAGACAGTATCTCCACTTCATACACCGCCCCATTGCCACCTTTTCCAATAGATGTCTTCTCTCTATAGAAGCTATACAATTCACCTACATATTTTTTCCTACCATTCATCTTCTGCACGCTTTCTTTCACATTCAGCCTCACGTTTATAATTATCGCTAATTGCGAAATATATTTCTGCAGTATAAGGATAATATTCTTGTAATGCTTCCGCATTCTTTTGATATCTTTGATGTAATATCAATTCAGATTTACCAGCATCAACAGTATGCACTCCTCGTTTATTTTCTTCTGCTACCACATAGGATGTCTTTAACGATTCTGTGTAATACTCTTCTATAATCATTCGCACAGCTTCACATGGGCTATAACCATCCTCACCGATTGGTGAATATGCCAATAAACGACCAACCAAATTTCCAAATAATCTTTCCTGTTTCTGATTAATCAATAACTCTCTGAATTTCTCCATCCATTCCTTCAAATTTTCATATGTGACTTTACCATCTTTTTCTGTTGGGCAAAACTTTGCCTTATCAAAGCCCGAATAAACCTTATTAGCTAATTCTTGCTTTACTTCATCAACAGCTTCACTATCATCAGCCTTATATATAATACTAACTAACAAAGCATAGAATGTTGGCTCATCCTTCATAATCCTTTGCATACATTTCATATTCTCCCATTCAAGCACACCTCTGCACAGCCACTCCAATGTTGCTAATTTTGCACATTTTTCATCATCTTCTATAAACGCTTGTTGTAGAATATTTAAGATTTCACTAAGATAATAATCAGTCATAGAATTTGCACCATCACTTTTTATATCAGATATTTCAAGTGTCGCTTCATATAATTCTTGAATAGAAATTTTATCTTTTATATCATACAACAATTCTAAATAGGTATGTAACGAGCCATATTTTCTGCATTCATTCATCGCCCATACAAACACCTTATGCGCAGCTCTATCCGATATTCTTAATCGCAAATCTCTACTCCAATACATTTTCTTTATATCTTCATCTTCATGCGCAATAAGAGCATTATCACAATCTTCTATAACTTCCAATGAAATCAAGTTTGTCAGAAGATTTTTATTATCCGATAGGCTTTTAACTTTTCCTATAACTGAACTTAAATCTATTGTTCCTTTTCTATGTAAAAACCTTACGTATTCATACACATATTTTCCTTCTATATCATTTTTCATCAGAGAATAAAATACTTTCTCATCAAATATCCCATCACAATAAAACTGTGCAAGAACTTCACCCACTAAGTCATATTCTTCCTTGACAGCCAATTGAATTAATCTATCTATTGAATATCCTTTTTCATTAAATTCTTTGAATCTTGTGTTGATTTCTTTCTCTCTTAATATATGATTTTTATCATGTATTTCTGTGCTTTCTTCTCTAGAATATGGAATAGGATTCAGTAGTGGAAAATCACATGCATGTGAAAAAATATACAGATAATCATATATTTTTTCATCTACAATTATTTCATTCATTACGCGTTCATGTTCACATAATGCTTCTTCTGTCATACTCCATTCTGCATCATCGAAATATCTATGTCTAAATATTTGATATCTGATTTTATTTTTAACTTTGATTTTTTCCTCATCATTCATCGCCTTGCAGTTGGATACCAGTTTTTCAAATACTTCCTTTTGAATTGACTTATCATATGAGCTTATATATTTAAGTATCTTGATCCATCTTCCAGGATCTGTATGTGCTTTATCAACACACATTCTCAAATATTCTATATATGTTTTATTTACTTCATGCACATATAAAATTTCCGGTTCATCTACTCTTCTGTATTTAGGTGTGTTCAATGTTGAACATATCGTGCTTGTCCCTTGTGGCAATTTAGATACAATAATCTTCCAAGCATTTGGATATCGTTCAATTGCATTTTTTGCGGACTCAATTTTCTTTTCAACTGACAATGCGCTCCCATTAATCCAAGCACAAAATACCACATCCAATACACCTTTAGGGCTATTGCTTATACTGTATTTAATATTATGTGAATCTACCTTCCATAACCATTCCAAAGCTCTTGAAACATATTTTTTTTGTTGTATCAACTGCTCTACAGCCCACAAAACATTGGTATAGTAATGACGACTTGTCATAAAGTCCCCATCGTTTTCTGCAAACAAGTCAATTAATCCTTGGGATACCTCTATTTCGGACTCTAGTTTTTTTAAAACACTCTCTGGAGAAGCCTCGCACAACTCTGTTAAATATTGCGAAATATATCCCCAGCTTTCTTTACTAGTAATCGTATCCAATACTTTTGAAACTATGTTATCAATTTGCTTCTGATTTTCTTCATGTCCCCTATAATATGCACGCATAATAAGGGTTCTTATCATCCCTTCCTTTAACGTTGGAGACCACTCTGGTTTCTTTGCGTAGATGCTCGCCTCAAAATGCTTTTCAAAAGGGTACTCAAAAATAGGCTCTGATTCTATCAAAACCTCATAAAATAACTTTATAAATTTATCCCAGGTATCATCATCTATATAAAGGTCCAACTCTTCCCACGCATCTTCTACACTAGCAAGTTGCATATTGCTCCCTCTGTAACCTTTATTCGATACTATATATGGATTTTCTCTATGCAAATATTTTTCTAATTCCTTTTTACAGTCAGCATATGTCCTTCCAGACAATTCTTCAAAAATTAACACATCTCCTGTTGCTTCTGTCCATTTACCACACAAAAGTGCAGCCATAACTACTTCCGAATGACTCTCCACCCAATCTGGCTTATCATAGATTGCACCATCAAAAAGTTTTTTCTTTAAAGGCACATATAATCCGTGTGTATTATCCACCATTTTATATGCTTCGTTTGCATCTATTCCAATCTCTTCTAAGGAATCTATAATATTTCTTTTTGTCCTTTTTCTCAAAACTAATTTATTCTGTGTATAACAAGGTTCATCTTCCCCATATATAAAAATATTGGTATTATTCGGAATCACCTCTATACTCTCCGCATAAAAAAACGGAATCAAAATATTTTCTGACAAATTTAAATGTTGTAATTTATTCCACTCTTTCTCTGACTTAATCACCAATGTGATTCTTTCTGGATTTTTGTTTTTTAATTCATTTAAAATTCGATAAGTTGTCTCTTCTCTAGATTTACCAACAACATATACCCTTGTATCATTTATAGAATTTTGAAATCTTGATTCAAATTGTTCATCATCAAGCTTAAAAAAATCAAGTCCTATTCGTTTGTATTTTGTTTCTCTCCTAATCTGTGCGTCAATATCCGCTATCGAATAAGTAATTATATTTTCTTTATTCAACTCTGAAATTTGATTTATAACTAATTCCAATTTTGATTCCAATTTGTCAAAATTAGTTTCAATCTCCTTTCTCATATCACCCAAAAATATTTCCAATGTTTTATCTGGAGCATTTTCTTCTAAATAAGTTATAATAACCTGCATAAAGTGATGAATATACGTTTCTGCCTTCATAGTTGGGATTTCATAACTCACCATCAAATCATATAACTCTTTATGAAGTAATTGTGGAAAATCATATCCATTCTTATCTTTAAGTTTTTTTGCTATACTCCCCAGATTCTCCTTTGAAAATACATAATATAAATCATCTTCAAATCTTCCCAAAATATCAGGATTATTTACAAAAAAATCTCCTGTGGAAACAAATAGCTTTTGCCATTTATAATCTTCCTTCACACTATCTAATTTTTTCTTAACACCGTCTAATAATAAATCGGCTATAGTATCCTTTATTTTTTCTTTCATAGTCTGAAATCCTTTATTTTTATTCAATATTTCTATTATATTTATTTACTTAATTTTCAAATTCTGTTGATATTATTCTACTGTTTTTTATATATCGTTTCTCAACTTCGCTCATAAAAATGAGCCAAGTATTTTATTTTATCTGCATTCTTCTATAACTTACATTATTGGTATTACCTACCATTTGAACCGCTCCGCACTCAACTAATAACTGCATATATCTCCATGCTGCAGTTCTAGATTTATGTGTTAATTCCATAACTTCTATCATTGTCCATTAGGTTGACCACATTGGTGCCTGCCCCCCAATGTGGTCAACTTATAGCCTGGATGGTACAAAATCCTCATCCGAAACTGCCTGCTTTAATATTTTTTCTAGTCCTGGCCGTCCAACCATAATCTCGACTTCTTCCGCCAAGCGCAGGGAACTACAGTAATTTTTTTCCGGATACTCACTGTCACCATACAATTTCTCATAAAACAGATCCGAAAGTTGGTTCCAATTCAAAAATTCACGACCAGCAGTGCTGATTTTTTCGGCGTTTTTAGAAAAATCAGCTCCGACCATAACCGCAGCATGATCATCCGCCAGTGCCTGTCCGATTTCTAAAATATATTGTTCTTCTGTATACATAAATTTTGCAGACCACCTTTTTCGATACACGTTCTATCTATATTATCTATCATTGATTTTACCATCCGAAAGTTGAAATAGCAAGGAAACGTCTCTGGACGCAGCTCCTATTTTGCCTTACAATGTTTATTGTAAAATATAATTACCCTCACGAAAGACCCTAAAACCAGTCCCTATCGAAGAGTCCTAAAAAACTATGCTTTTTTTAATGCCAGACCCTATCGACAAACCCTAAAATAGATTGGCAAACCCTAAAAGACTTTGATTATCCGCCGTTTTTTTATGGCTTAAAATAATACATTCGTTTAAGAGAAAGAAAAACCTTCGTCATTATTTCTTTCCTTTTAATGCTTTACGTATTTTAGGAATGTGGTTTTTCAAATCCCTGTCTATCAGTTCATCTTCACTGAAGACTTCCTTTGCGTGATTAATATATGTAAAAAAATTCCCTGGTTTTGCTTTAGCACCGTGTATCGAATAGCTTTTATATAAATTATCAGCTCCGGACAATGTTGGATTCTTAGAAATTGATTTTGCTTTTCTGTACATACGATAGTAATATTTGCTTATCGTTTTTGACCGAACAGACACACTTTGTCCATCAAAGGTAAAGCCAAGAAAATTAATCACCTTCTTACTCACATCTGCCTTTTCTAATAAATCTCGCCCAATATTCTCCACTCTTGATTCCGCAACCGCAAAAATCTGTGTTTTACTCGGCTCAAGTTCCAGATTCGGAATTCCCTTCAAAATACTTAATACATTTTGGAAGCAACCTATCTCAGACCTATTAGCTGGTACAATGACAATAAAATCATCGCTGTATCTCATGTACATTCCACCTAACGCTTTAACGTAGTCATGAATTTCTTTATCAGCATTAATCATGTAAATATTTGCCAACACTGCACTGATAGGCGAACCCTGTGGTATCTGTTTGGTTTTATTATTCCTCGTTATATGGCTCCTGTTGTTACGATACTCTTCTTTGGAAAGAGCCAATCTCCTCTTGTTAAATTCTTTTTGGCTCAGTCCTGTTATTGATAATAAATCATCTAATTCCCACATACTATATTTTGTTACATTCTTGAAAACAGCATAATGATCTTGTGGCAAAGAATCAAATCCCATGACCTTACACCATTGTTGTTTCAAATACTGATGGTCAAGAGAATCAAAAAAACCTGTAAAGTCACCTATCAAAACAAGACAATTCTTATTTTCTCGAATAAATTGAAATGCTTCATGCGCAATATGAATATTGCTCTTTTTCAGATTAGTTCTGTATGCAACGGGAACCGATTCTATATTTTGCTCTATCAAGTACTTATTATAATTCTCATTTAGTATTGCACTGTAATATTGAAAAATACAACGATCCATATGAGCTGCATAACAGATTTCTCGCGTTTTAGGCTTGACCCCCGTCTTTTTATTATATTTGTCCATTCTCATAACATAATGTATAAACGGATAAAAACTGTGCCTTGCCACTTTTTCTGGATTTGAAATATATTCAGAAACCTTTGTAATGTCAGTTCTTAAGTCAAAATGAGCATACCCTTTTTTGCTATTTGCAATTACTTTTGGATTTGAAATCCATGCTTTAATATCCATCATCTTCACCCCTAAATTTGCAATACCCATTGACACGGAGGATAGCGTTCCTTAGTCAATGGGTATACGTTCATTCTTAGTAATCTGTATGATAGGTCTCGACCTATATTTGATTGCCAGCTATCCTGTGGATGCAATACTTAATTGTGTTACAATCAAGCAGGAGGACAACATTATGTTCTTAACTATCATCTTATTATTAGTCCTGACCAATCTGGTCATATGTACTAACAGACAGCTTCAGACCTGCTCAGCTGAGCTGGCGGAAGAACTGTTGACAACAATCTCCAACCCTTACAACTACTTGTAAGGCAATTCATATCATATCATAAAAATAACTTTTTATCAAATCTAATTTTCTATATATCCAGTGCAATCAATCACATGCCTCTATATATTGTGGTTTTTGCGGCATTTTCATATGAATCAGCTTTTCATTTTTACACTTTCTTATTGTTACCAACAATTATATTTCCTGCAATCCTCATCACCATAACAAAGACTCCCCCTTTTAGGCAAACAATTGCTTGACATCATAATTTTGATCCTTAATAACCAGTTTATTTCCATATTTAGCAATAGACTTATTATATTCCAGCACTTCATTTTGTGAGAGTTTACTCACTATAAATTTGCCTGCCTCACCTATGCCATATCCAATAGCCAACGTCGGAGTTGCAACAAATATGATATCCTTTAAACCATCTGCTCTGTCTCTTGTAAAAGATGGAACATCTGATGTAATAAAGGGATTCGTATAGTCCGTCATCAAGAAAACAGGAGCCATGCTTTGCATAAATGCGTTCTCTATAGTTTTCATCTTTCCACTGTCTGACTGCAGATAATCAACAAATGCTTTTATTATTAATGCGTGCTTCATCTGATCATACGCAGTGACATCATCTTCATATATTCTATCTGCTTCTGGGATTGTTACATTTTTCAGTACGTCTGTGAAAGATATAGAATCATAAATAGAGTTAAATATTTCGTTACCAGCAATGCTTCTCCAGTTATAAATCATGCAATATTTCATTAGAGTATTCAATTCGCCTTGAGTCACACTGCTACTTGTCGAAGTGTTTCTATTCGCATACGCCTGCTTTATCTTATTTTCTACTGATTGAATAAATTTTCCCCAATTATTTTCATATGTGTGTGCCCATTCAGTTTCGACAAAGACCCATCTTGAATCATTAAAATATTTCTTCAGATGTCTTTTTTCATCTTCTGTAAACTCTATTCCAGAAGAATCTTTTATCTCCCATTTATCGAAGTCGCAAAAATATTGATTAAGTAATTCTGGACTATTCAAATTTTTATCATCACATACCACATTAAACTGCAGTATGTCATCGTAAATCTCATGAAGTGCCTCGTCTGGCATATATGGGAACCCTGCTTTAATGTCATGAAACCCGTTTTTTGCCATTATCTCCCTGGTGGAAAAGGATCTTAAAGTCCAATCCGAATTTTCCGGGTTGGATTCACAATAACCCATACTCTTATCAAACAACCAGACTTTCGGATCATTACCGCTATTATGTTTCCACGCTTTCATGTAACATCTTGGAATAAGATGCTGATTTATTGCTACATCACTATGTGTTTTTGGGGCTGGTATAATAGCCATAACCTTTTTCTCCTAACATTCTAGTTTTTCTCACATCTCAGCCAATCATTAGATCGTTGCCTGCTGCTCCCAGTATATCACAATTTCATCCAGTTTTACAGACGTTTTCTTGCCTTCATCGTAAGCGCAAAATAATTCGACGGATTGCAACACGTTAATTATCAACTCATAATAAGTATCAGGAAATGCTAGTGTTTTACTATACTTATGTTTGCTAGATGCTAGCATTTTACTCTAATTATTATGAGGGGACAAACTATGAGAGCACCAAGAGTACCAGTCGAAGAACAATACCGCCTGATTATGGAATGTCGCAAAAGCGGACTGTCTGATTATCAGTGGTGTTTAAACAATGACATTAATCCAGGCACATTTTACAACTGGGTTAAGCGTCTCCGCAAGAATGGCTGCGGAGATATTCCTGAGAAAAATCAGCTGTCAACTTATGAACAGTCTCATCAGGAAGTTGTAAAAATTGAGATGAATTCCATTTCGGTTCCCACTGACATGAATAAAAATACTGATACAGCCGCAATGGAGTTAATGATTGGAAACATGAATCTGCGCATTTCAAACGAAACGGATCCACTGCTTCTTGCCAAAACAATCCAGATAATTGCGGAGCTTTCATGCTAGGCGATATAACAGCTGCCGGCGAGCTTTATATTGTGACTGGGTACACCGATATGAGAAAGTCGATCGACGGACTGTGTGCAATCGTTGAAGACCAGCTTCACATGGATCCAAGACGCAGTGCTCTTTACCTGTTCTGTGGAAAACGCTGTGACAGGGTAAAGGCACTTCTATGGGAAAATGATGGCTTTGTACTCCTGTATAAACGCATGGAAGTAAAAGGCAGGTTCCGCTGGCCACGTTCAAGTCAGGAAGTGCGTCAGCTTACATGGCAGCAATTCGACTGGCTTATGTCAGGTCTTGAAATCGAACAGCCCAAAGCATTTAAAACGCCGTGAAGCCTTGAAAACACTGGCATTTCTGCTTCTTTTTTAATGCTCTTTGTGGTATAATAAGAGTATCGAAAAAGGAGCAGAAAATCACATGGCAGTAAGTGCAAAAGACTCAAAACTTCTTGAGCAGAAGGATCTTATCAGCCAACTGAATACAACCATTGCAGCCCAGACGGAACTGATCCAGTCATTAAAGAAGGATCACGAAGCTGACCGTGAGCAGATACAGAATCTTCTGGCACAGATTGATTACCTTACAAAGAAACTGTTCGGCACATCAAGCGAAAAGATGAAAGATGTGGAAGGTCAGCTGAATCTGTTTGATGAAGCTGAGCAGGAAGCTGATGTTGATCTTAAGGCACCTGCTATTAAGGTTCCCGAGCATACACGTAAGAAAAAACGTACTCTTGAGGAACTTTTTAAAGGCGTTCCATCTCGTGATGAGATTATTTCACTTCCTGAAAATGAGCGAGTCTGTGATGAGTGTGGTGCTGCCCTTGAACCTATAGGCAAAGAGTTTGTACGGCATGAATTCCGTTTTACCCCTGCAAAAGGTGAAGTTGTAAACATTTACCGTGAGACATACAAATGTCCTGCATGCTCTACAGCAGATGCAATTGAAGAAAATATAAAGTTTGTAAAGGCTGCTGTCCCGGAGGCACTTATTCCAAACAGCTATGCTTCAGGATCAGCTGTTGCCTGGGTAATGTATCAGAAGTTCGCAAATGCAATGCCACTGTACCGTCAGGAACAGGACTGGCATCAGCTTGGAGTAGATTTTACCAGGGCAACACTTGCCAACTGGATTATATATTGTACGGATAATTATTTCAAACCGATGTATGATTATCTTCACAGACAGCTCCTTCAAAGGAAATACCTCATGGCAGATGAGACACGGATACAGGTACTGAAGGAGCCGGAAAGAAATCCCGAAACAGATTCTTTCATGTGGCTGTTCCGCTCTGGTGAAGATGGACTGCCCCCTATCGTCCTTTACCACTACACGGAAACAAGGGCAAGATACAATGCAGTTGATT
>URDU01000002.1 GCA_900546625.1 uncultured Lachnobacterium sp.
CTTATTATAAAGAAAAGGAAGGACGTGGTGCTATGAGTGAAGCTGTAAGAAAGTACGCAATGGAATATGCAAAAGAGTATGCAAAAGAGTATGGTGAGGAACAAAGAAGAGAAGGTATGAAGGCTGGAATTAAGACTGGCATTGAGACTGGAATTGAGACGGGCATTCAGACCGGACGACGTACAGAAATATTTTTATCGGTTCAGGATGGGGACTATTCGGTGAACAGAGGAGCAGAGAAGCTTGGAATGTCACTGGATGAGTTTGAAAAATCAATGAGTGAGGCGGGCTACAGAGTGCCGGAGTTGGCGTAGTACGTTTATAGACAATGAAAATAGAGGCGTGTTTGATTATGGAAAATTCAAATGAAAAAGAAGACATGAGAACACTTATTATGGTATTTGTAATATGGCTTTTGTTATGGTGCGTTGATAACAGACAGTATTTTTTTGAGTATCTGCCGCATCACTCAGATTATGAGATAGTGGTAGCATATAAAGCTTTTAATGGTGATATGCGTGATAATATAATCAGGGTATATGTACCGGATAGGGATAATGCTATCGGATATATAAAGGCAGACTACACAGACAAAGAAGAAAAGCCTATATATGTAGGATACAGTAAGGAAAGGTCACCGCACGTTGTACGTAAAACACCGGCGCTTACAAAAGGAATGATTTTAGCGGGAGGAATCATTCCGGCAGCAATAGTCCAATATTTTTTTAGAAAAAAGCATAAATAGTGTCCTTAGACACGCAGGAAATTTAGAGACCCTTCAGGATTGTCAGTGCCCTTCTCAAGTAGCGAGATGAGCTCTGAGATAGTCTGTTCGGTCTCTTCTTTTGTGGACGGAATCAGTGTATTGTCAAGCTTTACGACGAGCACAAGAAGCACAATCTCTGCAAGCGCATCAGGCTGTTGGCACACGATAAGTCCCTCAGCTGCTCCCTGCCTTATGATTTCACCGGTCACCGGCTTTAGCTCGGTAATCAGGTAATTGATGTATTTGTTGTGCAAAAATGCATTCTCCTGCACACCGTTTCCGGCATCGGACTGGATTTTTAAAAAGGCGGCAGAGGAGTTGCGGCACGCCTGAAATATCATCGCCATGCGCACAAACGGAGAGATATCGGTGCGCTTTGCAAGCTCCTTTGCAGTGGCAAGCGGCTCCTCGTAGCTTTTTGCCACAAGTGCATCAAAGATAGCCTCCTTTGATGAAAAATAATAATATATGCTACCCTTGCCTATCCCGGCTGTCTGGGCGATTTCGCTGACAGATATCTGGGATATTTTTTTGGTTTCTAAAAGGGTTCTTAGCGCTTCAAGTATCTTCTCGTATTTTTCTGAATTTGGTCTGGTGGAATGTGGCATAGTGGTTCCTCTTATATTATTTACGTCTATTTTAATATATTAGCACAATCCACGTGATTCTTCCATGAAATTTTACCGGGGTAATTAGTTTGGGGGATAATGAGTTACTGTTCACACCTGACAGTGTGACCAGCAACGATTACAGCCCATTTAAAAATGTTTGGATAGTTTATGAAAAAATATTAGAATAGTTTGAAAGTGAAAATATTTATGTTGACCGCAAGTCGAAAAAGTGATACTGTAATTAAGTAACGAGTTGACCGATGGTCGAAAAGGAGAATTGATATGACTTATGCAGATATGTTTTCAAAGGTAAAGGGACTGTTTATGGATTCTGATGTGAGCGATATAAGTGAGCATCTTGCTTTTCAGTTCAATATAACAGGAGAGGCAGAGGGAATTTTCTATGCCGAGGTAAAGGATGGCGTGCTGGCAGTGGAGCCGTATGAGTATTTTGACAGGGATGCGATTTTTATATGCAGCGCTGAGACTCTTTTCAAGCTGGCAGAAGGAAAGCTTGATCCGATTCTTGCATTTACAACAGGCAAGCTCAAGGTGGAGGGAAATATTGATAAGGCGCTTCGCCTGAAGCAGATTATAGACAGTAAGAAGGCGTAGGTGATTAGGATGAAGTGGGGAATAATTGCAGGTGTTTTAGGCGGTATTGCTGCAGCAGAGGCAGGCGGCAGTGCTTATTTCTACAGGAGAACCATGATGCGCTACAATGCAAAAAAGGAGCGCACGATGAAGATGTCGGGGGTTGACTGGGAGAGCTATTACAGCTTTATGAAGCCGCGCGGAGAGTGGATGAGAGCACAGACTCATGAGGATGTGTGGATTAAGTCTGATGATGGATTACGACTGCATGCCACATATTTTCCTGGGATAGATGGCACTAATCCGGATAAAGCTGTCATATGCTTCCACGGCTACACAAGTGAAGCCATGTCCGATTACAGCAGCATATCCAATTACTATTTAAAGAAGGGCTATAGTATGCTGCTTGTAGATGCAAGGGCGCACGGACAAAGCGAGGGTAAATTCATAGGCTTCGGCTGCAAGGACCGCTATGATGCGCTCAAGTGGATTGACTGGATGATTAAAAAAGCAGGCAATGACATAAGGATAGTGCTGATGGGAAATTCCATGGGAGGTGCCACGGTGCTTATGGCAAGTGGGCTTAATCTGCCAGAGCAGGTGAAGGGAATTGTGTCAGACTGTGCATTTACATCGCCTAAGGCTGTTTTTACACATGTGCTTCACAGCATGTACCATCTGCCGGCTTTTCCGATGCTTCAGATTGCAGATTTTGTGAACAGGAAAATGGCAGGATATGGGCTTGATGACTGTAATGCCGCAAAAGAGGTGCAAAAGGCGAAGAAGCCTATTTTGTTTATCCATGGTGATAAGGATACATTTGTGCCATGCAGCATGTGTGATGAGCTTTATGCAAGCTGCGCGTCACAAAAGACAAAGCTGATAGTAAAGGGCGCCGGACACTGCGAGAGTTATTACAGAAATACGAAGGCTTTCGAGGATGCACTTGATAAATTTTTGGAAGGAGTTATGAGATGATGAAGACAAGAAAGGGACACAACGTATATCCGATTACAGTTGCACAAAAATTTCATTTGTACTACGCAAAGTACTGTCCGAATATGGCAGTACTCAATATCGGTACAAGCCTCACAATCGGCACGGAGCTTGACTGGAACGTGCTAAGGGATTCAATCAACTACGCGTATGCCAGAAACGAGGCCATGCGTATCCGTTTTACAAGGGATAAGGATGGAGAGTGCTATCAGTATATTGCGGATGTGGATGAGGATCTTAATGAGAGAACTGTCGATTTCAGGGATTTTACTGATGTGACCATGGAGGAGGCAGAGAATGAAATGCAAGGCTGGACACAGGTGCCGTTTGAGTTTGAGGACTCTCCTATGACCAAAATCGTGATGATAAAGATGCCTGATGGCTTTAATGGAGTGTACTTTTTAGGTCATCACATGGTGGTTGATGCGCAGTCACTTATTGCATTTTTAAAGGACATTATTGAGATATACTGCAATGCCATGTACGAGGGAGTACCTTTTCCAAAGGATATGTGCTCATATATCGAGCAGCTTAAGAAGGATCTGGCGTATGAAGCCGGAAGCAAGGCACAGCTTAGGGACAGAGAGTTCTTTGAGAAGCTTATCGGACAGTCGGAGCCAATCTACAACGGAATCGACGGCACAGCAAAGCTTGAGACGGCAAGGAAGCTGATGCATGATGACAAGCTAAGGAGTGCATTCAATGTATCGGATGATGTCACCTCAGCGCTTGATATCTTTCATCTGGAGGCTGAGCCGACAAAGCGTCTTATGGATTTTTGTGAGAAATATCATGTTTCGCTTGCATGTCTGCTGCTTATGGGCATCAGGACATTTTTCCAGAAGGAAAACGGCTTTGATGATGTCTCCGTAAACAATGCCATCGCCAGACGTGCGACACTAAAGGAGAAGAGGTCAGGCGGCACACGTATTCATTCGTTTCCGTTTAGGACGAGCTTTTCAAAGGATGTACGCTTTATCGATGCCGTGTATACCATCAGGGATAAGCAAAACGAGCTGTTTCGCCATGCAAACTACAACCCGACAGAGTACTTTGCACTGCGTTCAAAGACATATCCGCAGCCAAAGGCAGGGCTTACCTATGAGCCGATGTCGCTTACATATCAGCCTATGACCTTAAAGGAAAAGGGCTTAAATGACCTCGGAGATATAAAATACAAGACTAAGTGGTATCCGAACGGCATGACCACGCAGGCTATGTATCTTACGGTAATGCACCGCCCTGAGGACAATGGACTGGATTTCAGCTTCGAGCATCAGGTTAAGGCTGTCTCAAGAAAGCAGCTTGAGTATATGTACTACTACCTGTGCAAAATCATGTTCAAGGGTGCAGAAAACCCTGAGCTTACAATAGGTGAAATCATAAAATTAGTGTAGTGGATTAGGAAACGTATTAGGTAAAAGGAGATTATTATGTTTGATGAATTAGTGGAAATTATCTGTAATTATGTTGATGTTCAGCCGGCTGATGTGCACGAAGAGTCACGTTTTATGGAGGATTTGGGTTTTACGTCATTTGACTTCATGAGCATGCTCGGAGAGATTGAGGATACCTTTGATGTGGAGATTGAGCAGACAAAGGCAGCGGAAATCCGCACAGTACAGGAAGCAATAGATTATCTTGAGACATTAAAAGACGCATAATGGGCGCGGATAGGAGAAAATATGTTATTTCACACAATTCCTGAAATTCTTTCATATGCAAAAGAGAATTACGGTGCGGATGACGCGATAAGATGGAAAAAATCCAAAAATGAGATAGAGGCAAGGACCTACAGTGAGCTTAAGGATGACACAGACAGCTTTGCCAATGCCATCGAAAAGCTTGGCAAAAAGGGGCAGCATATCGCTGTAATCGGTCCATCATCATATGAGTGGATAGTGTCATATCTGGCAGTCACAGAAAGCGGAAGTGTTGCGGTTCCAATCGATGCATCGCTTCCGGCAGCGGATATATGTGAGCTTTTGGACAGAGCCGATGTGAGGATGCTTATATTTGATGAGGCACGTGCTGATGTGGCTGAGGCCGCAGCTAAAAGCTGTCATGATATAAATGTGTATGTGTCTATGAACAGTACAGAGCATTGTCCTCAGGTGCTTTCGTTTAATGGGCTTATAGATGACAACAGGGGAAGCTATGAGCCTGCTGTGGCAGAGGATGCGCTTTGCACTATCATGTTTACATCGGGAACCACCGGAAAGAGCAAGGGAGTCATGCTGACGCAGAACAACCTGGCTGAAAATGCTACCTGCCTTGATATGAAAATTGCACCGCACACGGTAATTTTGTCTGTGCTTCCGATTCATCATGCATACTGTCTGAGCATGGATATTTTGAAGGGAATTTCACTGGGCTCTGTAATCTGCATCAATGATTCCATCATGCGCATGGCAAAAAATATACAGCTTTTTGCTCCCGATATGATTCTTATGGTGCCTCTTATGATTGAGACATTTGCCAGAAAGCTCGAGGAGGTAAGGGCAGCAGGACTTCCGGCAGAGCCGGTCCGCAAAAAGATATTTGGAGAGAGACTTAATACCATCTGCAGTGGCGGGGCATATCTGAATCCTGACTATGTTGATTTATTTGCAGAGTTTGGCATCACTATATTGCAGGGCTATGGCATGACAGAGTGCTCTCCGGTCATCAGCACCAATCTAAGCTGGGATATCCGCAAAAACTCTGTAGGCAAGCTGATGCCAAACTGTGAGGCAAAAACAGTTGACGGTGAGCTTTTAGTCCGCGGTACAAGCGTGATGCAGGGCTATTACAAGATGCCAAAGGAGACAGAGGAAACACTGTCTGACGGCTGGCTTCACACAGGCGACCTGGGCTATGTGGACGAGGATGGATATATTTATCTGACCGGAAGAAGAAAGAATCTGATTATCACCAAAAACGGTGAGAATGTGTCGCCGGAGGAGCTTGAAAACGCTCTGAGCGTGAATCATCTCATAAAGGAAATCATAGTGCGTGAGTCAGACGGCGTGATTGAGGCTGAGATTTTCCCGGACAGCGAGTATGCTCAAAATGCCGGTATTGCCGATATAAGGTCAGCTCTGCAGGAGCTGATTGATGGATACAATGTGAAGGCACCTGCCTACAAGCGTATCTATAGCCTTAAAGTGCGGGAAAGTGAGTTTGAAAAGACAGCTTCACGTAAGATAAAGAGAAGCTGATATATAAAGAGGAAGCCGATGCATGTGGCTTGCATCGGCTATATATGAAAAAGATTAGTATGAGTATTGCGTAATTAATATGTTTTGTTGCTTTTGTTTTGTATCTTTCGTTTATGATGTTAGTATACAAATCAATTGTGAAAACCGTGTGTTTTGAATTTCACTTTTCTGTAAACAAAATATGAACAAAATATGTGTGCCTAAGGTACTAAAAAAAACCCTTAGACAATATCATGATTTTGTGTATAATTATAGTATCGGTATTTGATAATGCATATAGGACAAAATTTTATGCATAATCAAACAGCGATATTATTTTTTTTACAAGGGGAAAAAGATGAAATTACTAAGTTTTGCAATCCCATGCTACAATTCAAAGGACTACATGGAGCATTGTATAGAGTCTATCCTGCCGGGTGGAGATGATGTGGAGATAATTATTGTTGACGACGGTTCAAAGGATGAGACAGCAGCGATAGCTGACAGATATGCAGCCGAATATCCTGATATAGTAAAGGCTGTACACCAGGAGAATGGAGGACACGGACAGGCGGTAAACACAGGCCTTAAAAATGCCACGGGCAAATATTTCAAGGTTGTGGACAGTGATGACTGGGTGGATCTCGATTCATATAAGAAGATACTGGATAAGCTCAGGGAGTTTGAGCAGGAGGATACACAGATTGATATGCTTCTTGCCAACTATGTCTATGAGAAGGAGGGCGCAAGGCGTAAAAAGGTCATGCGTCAGACCGGCTTTCCGAGAAATGAGGTATTTACCTGGAGTGACATAAAGCATATCCACAAGGGACATTACATACTGATGCATTCGGTAATATACAGGACAGAGCTTTTGCGAAGCTGTGGACTTGAGCTTCCGAAGCATACCTTTTACGTGGACAATATCTATGTATACAAGCCATTGCCGTATGTGCGCACAATGTACTATCTGGATGTGGACTTCTACAGATATTTTATCGGACGCGATGACCAGTCGGTCAATGAGCAGGTCATGATACGCCGTATCGATCAGCAGATTCGTGTAAATAAGATTATGTTTGACGATGTAAATCTGCACGAGATAAAAAATGAGATGTGCAGGAAGTATATGTACAGCTATCTGGAGATTATCACGACCATATCTACTATTCTTGCAATTATCTCAGGCACAGATGAGAACATGGCAAAGAAGGATGAGCTGTGGGCCTACATGAAGGAGCATGATGAGCAGACCTATAAGAAACTGCGCCATGGTGTCATGGGACAGGTAATGAACCTACCGGGCAAGGGTGGCAGGAAGGTAGCTATCGGTGCGTATAAGCTGTCGCAGAAGGTTGTTGGATTTAATTAGACGGATGTGAAATAAGTATTATTCAGATGAGGTATTATCATCAATTAATTAAAAAAACCACAGGGCATCAAAAAAGATGACCTGTGGTTTTTTAATATTGTAAGTAATTAAATTACTCTCCAAGTGTGAGCATGGTATCTATGCAGGCCTTGGCCTTTGTTCTTATATCGTCAGGCAGTATGATTTCTTCTCCGCCTGCTCCCTTAACACAATTGTATACATCCATCAGGGTAGTGAGCTTCATATTGTGGCATACGCAGTCCTTTGAGAGCGGATAGAAGCTCTTGTCAGGGCACTCATACTGTAAGTGCTGCAGTATGCTGTTTTCTGTTCCGATGATAAATTCCTTGTCTGTGCTGTTTTTAGCATAGTCAATGATGCCGGTGGTGCTTCCGATATAGTCTGCAGCCTTTGAAACCTCGGCAAGGCACTCCGGATGTACGAGAAGCTTTGCAGCAGGATGAGCCGCTTTTGCTCTCTCAACATCTGCTATTGACATGCGCAGGTGAGTAGGACAGCCACCATGTACGAATTTGAAGGTCTTTTCCGGAACCTGTTCCTCAACCCATGCGCCCAGATTGCAGTCAGGGATGAAAAGAATCTTGTCGTTGTCAATATTTTTAACAATTTTTACAGCGGATGATGATGTGACGCACACATCGCATATGGTTTTTAGCTCTGATGTGGTGTTTATGTAGGCAACCACTGTATAGTCAGGGTTCTTGGCCTTTAACGATTGTAAGAGCTCTACATCAAGCTGCTCAGCCATAGGACAGCCTGCTGCGCTGTTTGACAAAAACACATGCTTGTCAGGCGATAAAATCTTGCAGGTCTCTGCCATGAAGCGGACACCGCACATGAGCACATTCTTCTGTGGTGCTGTGGCAGCCTGCTTGCTGAGTCCGTATGAGTCGCCTGTGAAGTCGGCAACCTCAAGTATTTCGTGACTCTGATAAGCGTGAGCTAATATACAGATATCATTTTCCTTCTTTAATCGGATAATTTCATCCTGTAATTCTCTTGTTGTCATCATAATATGATATACCTCTTGAAATCCTAGTGTAAATAAATAAGTTACTTGTCATTATACTTAGCTGTAAACCGGCTGTCAACACAAAAGTTTTACAGGTGTCTTGTCAGTTGTAAATTTTAGTGTTATAATACGCCCATTACAGTAAATCGCAAATAAAAGAGGTAACATACTATGAATACAGATGTACTTATTGTGGGAAGCGGCTGTTCAGGTCTTTATTGTGCGCTTAAGCTTCCAAGAGACATAAGAATTACACTGATAACAAAGTCAGATCTTGAGAGCAATGATTCATATCTGGCGCAGGGCGGCATGTGCATGCTCAAGGAGCAGTCTGATTTCGACAGCTTTTTTGAGGATACCTTAAAGGCCGGCCACTACGAGAATGACAAGGAGTCGGTTGAGATAATGATAAACTCATCACCTGAGGTGGTGAAGGATCTTGTTTCATATGGAGCAGATTTTGCGAGAAATGATGACGGCTCACTTGCCTATACGAGAGAGGGAGCTCATTCACACAACAGAATTATTTTCCATGAGGATGTGACCGGAAAAGAGATAACAAGCACACTGCTTGCACAGGTTAAGAAGCTTTCAAATGTGACACTCATGGAGTATACGACGATGGTTGATATCATCGAAAGGGATAACAAATGCTATGGCGCCATCATCAGAAAACAGGATGGCACGCTGGAAAAGGTGACGGCTGCATACACTGTCATGGCTTGTGGCGGAGTCGGAGGACTGTACAGATTTTCAACAAATTTCAGGCATCTGACAGGTGACTCGCTTGCCATTGCAAAAAAGCATGGCATAGAGCTTAAAAATCCTGACTATGTGCAGATTCACCCGACGACCTTTTACACGAAAAAGCATGAGGACAGAAGCTTCCTCATATCTGAGTCTGTAAGAGGTGAGGGTGCAAAGCTTTTGGACAAGAACATGAACAGGTTTGTCGATGAGCTCTTACCAAGAGACGTGCTTACCGGCAAAATCCGTGAGCAGATGAAAAAGGACGGCACAGACTTTGTATGGGAGGATTTGCGTACCATTCCAAGGGATGAGCTTGTATCACATTTTCCGAATATCATTGAACATTGCAAGGAGATGGGATATGATGTCTTTAAAGAGCCTATCCCTGTTGTTCCGGCACAGCACTATTTCATGGGTGGGGTCAAGGTAAATCACCATAGCTGCACATCCATGGAATATCTCTATGCAGTCGGAGAGACCGCCTGCAACGGAGTGCACGGCAGAAACCGTCTTGCAAGCAATTCACTGCTAGAGAGTCTGGTATTTGCAAAGCGTGCGGCAGGACAGATGGCTGAGCTTGGCTTTGTAAATGATGAGATAGCAGCCCAAAAGGCCGCAGATAGCATCAATCTGGCAGATTACAACGATGAAAAAGCTGTAGAGAGAGAATACAGAAGGCTTGCCATGGAGGCTATAGAGGGCCGCACCGGCGCAGATGCAGAAGAGACTGTCGAATCAGGCATTGCCTATATTCAGGCATAGAATCAAGTAAACCAGGTTTCGCACTCAAAAACTGGGAAGCCGGAGAGTACACAGTGTGTTCCGAAGAAAAATATGAACTGCCACGGGGGTCCATTAACGCAGTTAATGCGAACAAGTGGCAAATTACAAAGCACTATCCAAAAGAAATCCCGTGGCTGACTTCATATTTTTCAGAGGAATATACTGCGTACTACCCCGGCACCACACAGCATAAAAAGTGCGAAACCGTAATATAAAATAAAAAGTAAAAATGCAAAGAATGCAACGAAAGGAATCAAAATATATGTACGATCAGGTAACACTGGGCCTCAACGTAGACCCATTCATATTAAGCGCATTAAAGGAGGACATCACAAGTGAGGACGTATCCACAAACAGCGTGATGCCACATCCGCAGGCAGGAGAGGTGGATTTAATCTGCAAGCAGGACGGAATCATCTGTGGACTGCAGGTTTTTGAGAGAGTTTTCACACTGCTTGATGCGGACACAAAGGTAGAGTTTTACGTGAAGGATGGCGATAAGGTAGCAAATAAGCAGCTTATCGGCAAGGTTTACGGAGATATCAGAGTGCTCTTATGCGGAGAGAGAACTGCGCTCAACTATTTGCAGCGCATGAGTGGAATTGCCACATACACCAGTCAGGTTGCAGCACTCTTAGAGGGCACAGGCATCAGGCTTTTAGATACCAGAAAGACAACTCCAAACAACAGAATCTTTGAAAAATACTCAGTCAGAGTCGGCGGTGGAAACAACCACAGATACAATCTTTCAGACGGAGTGCTTCTTAAGGATAACCACATCGGAGCTGCAGGCGGTGTGAAGGAAGCAATCGCCATGGCAAAGGCCTATGCCCCTTTTGTCAGAAAGATTGAGGTTGAGGTAGAGAGCTTTGATATGGTAAAGGATGCGGTTGAAGCCGGTGCCGATATTATCATGCTCGACAACATGTCCACAGAGCTTTTAAAGCAGTGTATCGATTACATTGACGGCAGAGCCGAAATCGAGGTTTCGGGAAATGTTACCAAAGAAAACATTGAAAGAATAAAGGGTCTTGGTGTAGACTATGTATCGAGTGGTGCACTCACACATTCAGCACCTATTATGGATTTATCACTTAAAAATCTGCATGCAGTATAGATTTTAAACTGCCGGTCACACGAGGCTGTGACAGTAATGTTTTTACAGAAAGGAACGAAAATGAACGGTGATGAGAGAAGAAAAAAAATAATAAATATTCTGTCCTCGTCAAAGTCGCCTGTGGCGGGAGTTGCGCTTGCAAAGGAGCTTGATGTGAGTCGTCAGGTGATAGTGCAGGACATAGCACTGCTTCGAGCAAACGGAGCCGCGATTTTTTCGACAAACAGAGGATATCTGATACAGGCTGACAAGCAGTATTCGAGAGTATTAAAGGTGGTTCACGAGGATGATGAAGTAGAGGAGGAGCTTTCAACAATAGTTGATGCCGGAGGTCATGTGAAGGACGTGTTTGTGTATCACAAGGTCTACGGAGTGCTCCGCGCCCATATGGACATTAAGTCCAGACGCGACATCAGAAATTACCTCGAGGAAATCCGTACAGGAAAGTCCAGCCTTCTTAAAAATGTAACCTCCGGTTATCACTATCACACAATATGTGCGGAGAGTGAAGAGGTGCTTGATGCCATACAGGAGGAGCTTAAGCAGAAGGGCTTTTTAGCAAAGCTGCAGGACTATGAGCCGGTGGATTTCTGGGGAGAGGACGAGGAGAAGGAGAAGGCTTAGCCCTTCAAGGATAGTGTTATAAAAAATAGTACGTTGGCACTAAAAAATAGTGGATTATTATAAAAAAATGTTGTATAATAAAACTACTTTAAAAACTCAAACAAAAGAAGGGGGATTTTATGAACAGTCAACAGTATAACAGAGCCAACAAACGTGTATTCCTCGCGGCAATCATAGTATTTGCATATATAGCATTTACGTTATTTGCGGCCTTTGGGACAAAAGAGGCAGATGCCACAAGGATAATTATACAGCTTGTTGCGGCAATAGCAGTAATAGTAATAGCTGTCATTGCATTTATCACAAAAAGAGACAGCAGAACCGGTGCACTTATGCTCGTGGGCGCTATGACAGCAGGATATTTTATTATCGCACTGCTCAACTTAACAGTCGGTACATGGACATATGCCCTGCCGCTTGTTATTGCAGCAATGATATATCTGGATATAAAGATGATGATGGTGATGAATGGAGTTATAATCATATCCAGTGTTATCAGACTTGTCATGCAGCTTGGAACAGGGGGCGCAGCTCTTCAGAATGATGTGATAGCAGTATTTGTTCTTGTACTTGTGGGATATGCGTCAGACAGTATTACCATGCTTCTTAACAAATTCTTCAATGAGAACATGGAAGAAATCAAAGAGTCTGCCATGGCACAGCTGGACAGCAATAAGAAGATGGTTTTGGTTGCGGAGAATATTTCAAAGCACTTTGATGAGGCCATGACCATGTTAAATGATCTTGATGAGGCAGTTGCAGTAAGCCACAGCTCCATCCAGGAAATAGCAGACAGCACAGAGAGCACAGCGGAGGCTATTCAGAAGCAGGCGGCTATGTGTGTTGATATTCAGGGAAATACAGATAATGCTGAGAGTGGAATCAAGGCTATGATTGATGCCTCACGCCAGACTGATGAGACTGTAAAGCAGGGAGCTGATGTTGTGGAAGAGCTCAAGGAGCAGGCCAACAACGTGGCAGAGGCAAGCAATGTGACAGTGTCGGTTATCCAGAGCCTCACAGCCAAGGTAGAGGAAGTAAAGAGCTTCGTGGAGTCGATTATCAATATTTCAAACCAGACCAACCTGCTTGCACTCAATGCTTCAATTGAGGCTGCCAGAGCCGGTGAAGCAGGAAAAGGCTTTGCGGTAGTTGCCGATGAAATCAGACAGCTCTCAGAGCAGACAAAGGATGCATCAGCCAATATTACAGAGATTATCAACAAGCTCAATGAGGACACAAGGCGTGCAAATGAGAGCATCGAGAACTCTGTATCATCGGTTGAGAAGCAGAATGAGCTTATCGACGATACAAGAGATAAGTTCAATGCAATGGGAGAGGCCGTTGAGCTGTTGATGAAGGATATCAATGTGGCTGAGGAGAGTATCAAAAAGATTCTTGATTCTACAACAGTCATATCAGACAATATCACACACCTTTCAGCTACCGGAGAAGAGGTAGCAGCTTCTTCAACAGAGGGACTTCGCATGGCGGATACCACAGTCGAGAGCATGGCAAAGTGCAAGAAGGTATTGGAAAATATCTATCTGCTTGCAGATGACCTCAAAAACTCTGTTGAGGAGAGCGAGGAAGATCTTGAGGAGAAATTCGTTTTCCAGGAGCAGTAAATACGATTTTCATATTCATGGCAGGAGTGCAGTTGCTCCTGCCGTTTTTACATATATTTTTATGATAAAAATATTTACATTATCGTAATATATGATAAAATATCTCTAACACAATAGAAACATAAACACATAGGATATATGGAGGAAGTTATGGACGATAACAATTTTATGAACAATGACAACCAGTCGTCAGGCACACCGGACAATACAGGTGTATTCGGGCAGTCTGCAGGTGCAGCAAATGGCTCAGACACATACAGCGAGCCGCAGGACACATACAGCCAGCCGACAGACACATATAATCAGTCTGTATCCCAGCAGGGAAGTGGGAATGCATACGCATATGGACAGGCAGCAGACCAGACAGGCAGCACAGATGGATATGTCAATAATCCGGGCGGTGCATATGGCTATGCAAATCAGGGCGCATACAACCAGAATCCAAACGCCCAGGGTGCATACAATCAGAATCAAAATGCCCAGGGCGCATACAACCAGAATACATATGCCCAGGGTTCATTTAATCAGTCAGCTTACGGACAGGCACAGTATGGTCAGCAGCCAAACGGACAGGGTGGCTATAATCAGACAGCATACGGACAGACAGCCTACAATCAGCCACAGTATGGAGCAAATCCATACAATCAGCCACCAAAGAACAGCAATGGCTTTGGTATAGCTTCCATGGTACTTGGAATCGCATCTATTGTACTGTTTTGTACATGCATCAATTATGTGACAGCTCTGCTTGCTATCATTTTTGGTATTATACATATCATAAAGGGCAACAACAAGGCGTTTGGTATAGTTGGTATAGCAACAGCCGCTATCTCAGTTATAGTCAGTATCATATTCTGGGTTGTAGCAGGCTCGAGCGTAAGCACAGATTTCGAAAAGGAGTTCATGAAGGGCTTTGACGAGGGCTATGAGTACTACAATGATGACGATTCATATGAGGATTACGATTATGATTATGATTCTTTTGATGATGACGATTTTGATTATCAGAATTTTGAGTATGATGGCATATATTAATTAGTTATCAATTATTACAGAAGCAATTACACCTTGACAACAGTGGCTTTTCAGTTATATACTTAGACACAGTTAGTAAAAGGCAGTGACGAAGACAGTAGATATGGCAGGAAAGTCAAAGAGAGCCGGAATTGGTGAGAGCCGGTATGAGTATTGTCATTTTGAAAATCACTTCTGAGCCGCAGGCTAAAATCGCTATACAGTGCTGCGAGAGTAGGTTCTGACGTATTCCCTACGTTACAGGGGGCGGGTATGCAAGGGTATTTTCCTTAAGTACATTGTAATAGGTGGTATAGACGTATCAGGCACGCGTTCCTAATTACAGGAATGGGTGCCTTTTTTATTAATGAATATTCCATAAACCGGGATGTTCACGAACAATACAGAATAAGGAGAGATAGTCATGTACAACAAAGTTGACACCAATATGAACTTCGTTGAACGCGAGAAGAAGACAGAGCAGTTCTGGAGAGAGAGCGATATCTTCAGAAAATCCATGGAAAACAGAAAAGAAGGAGAGACATACACATTCTATGATGGACCTCCTACAGCAAACGGAAAGCCTCACATCGGACATGTTGAGACACGTACCATAAAGGATATGATTCCAAGATTCCAGACCATGAAGGGCAAATACGTGCCACGTAAGGCAGGCTGGGATACACACGGACTTCCTGTTGAGATTGAAGTGGAGAAGCTTCTCGGCCTTGACGGCAAGGATCAGATTGAGAATTACGGACTTGAGCCATTCATCAAGAAGTGTAAAGAGTCTGTATGGAAATACAAGGGCATGTGGGAGGATTTCTCCAACACCGTAGGCTTCTGGGCTGATATGGACAATCCATACGTCACATACGATGACAATTTCATTGAGTCAGAGTGGTGGGCTCTCAAGGAAATCTGGAACAAGGGTCTTCTTTACAAGGGCTTCAAGATTGTTCCTTACTGTCCTCGTTGTGGAACACCTCTTTCAGCACAGGAGGTGGCACAGGGCTACAAGACAGTTAAAGAAAAATCAGCAGTAGTACGTTTTAAGGTAGTAGGAGAGGATGCATATTTCCTCGCATGGACCACAACTCCATGGACACTTCCAAGCAACGTGGCACTCTGTGTGAACCCTGATGACACATATGTAAAGGTAAAGGCTGTTGACGGCTACACATATTATATGGCAGAGGCACTTGCAGACAAGGTGCTCTCACAGCTTCTTTCAAAAGAGGATGCTGAGGCAGGCAAAAAGGCATATGAGGTGCTTGAGACATACAAAGGAAAGGATCTTGAGTACAAGGAGTATGAGCCGCTTTATGACTGCGCTAAGCAGGTTGCTGACAAGCAGGGAAAGAAGGGCTTCTTCGTGACATGTGACACATATGTTACTATGTCAGACGGTACAGGAATCGTTCATATCGCGCCTGCATTTGGTGAGGATGATGCCAACGTCGGAAGAAACTATGACCTTCCATTCGTACAGTTTGTAAACGACAAGGGAGAGCTCACAGCCGAGACTCCATTTGCCGGTATGTGGGTAAAGGATGCAGATCCTGAGGTATTAAAGGACTTAAGCGGCAGAAAGCAGCTTTTCGATGCTCCTAAGTTTGAGCATGAGTATCCACACTGCTGGAGATGTGACAAGCCTCTTATCTACTATGCAAGAGAGTCATGGTACATCAAGGAGACAGCGGTAAAGGATGACCTTATCAGAAACAACAATACAGTAAACTGGATTCCTGAGTCTATCGGTTCGGGACGTTTCGGAAACTGGCTTGAGAATATACAGGACTGGGCTATTTCACGTAACCGTTACTGGGGCACACCACTCAATATCTGGGAGTGTGAGTGCGGACACAGAGAGTGTATCGGAAGCCGTGCAGAGCTCGCTGAAAAAGCAGGAGATCCAAAGGCTGCAGAGGTAGAGCTTCACAGACCATATATCGACGCTGTGACAATCAAGTGTCCTGAGTGTGGCAAGGACATGCACCGTGTACCTGAGGTGCTTGACTGCTGGTTTGATTCAGGAGCCATGCCATTTGCACAGCACCACTATCCATTCGAGAACAAGGAAGTATTTGAGAAGCAGTTCCCTGCCAAGTTTATCTCAGAGGCAGTTGACCAGACACGTGGATGGTTCCATTCACTCATGGCTGAGTCTACACTCCTTTTCAACAAGGCTCCTTATGAGAATGTTATCGTGCTTGGACACGTACAGGATGAGAACGGACAGAAGATGTCAAAATCAAAGGGCAATGCGGTAGATCCGTTTGACGCACTTGAGACTTACGGTGCAGATGCCATCAGATGGTATTTCTATACAGCATCGGCTCCATGGATTCCAAAGAAGTTCTCAGGAAAGCTCGTGCTTGAGGGACAGCGTAAGTTCATGGGAACACTCTGGAACACATACGCATTCTTTGTGCTTTATGCAAATATCGACAATTTTGATGCTACAAAATACAGCCTTGAGTATGATAAGCTTGCCGTAATGGACAAGTGGATTCTTTCAAAGCTCAACTCAGCAGTGGCAGGAGTGGATGAGTGCCTGTCAAATTACAAGATTCCGGAGGCTGCAAAGTACCTTCAGGAGTTCGTAGACGACTTGAGTAACTGGTATGTACGCCGCAGCCGTGAGCGTTTCTGGGCAAAGGGCATGGAGCAGGACAAGATAAACGCATACATGACACTTTACACAGCACTTGTCACCATATCAAAGGCAGCAGCACCTATGATTCCTTTCATGACTGAGGATATCTACAGAAACCTCGTCTGCTCTATTGATAAGAGCGCACCGGAGTCAATCCATCTGTGTGACTACCCTGTAGTTGATGAGAAGCTGATTGACAAAAAGCTCGAGGCTGATATGGACGAGGTACTGAAGGTTGTAGTACTCGGACGTGCATGCCGTAACGAGGCAAATATCAAAAATCGTCAGCCAATCGGTAAAATGTTCGTAAAGGCACCGGAAAAGCTGGATGAATTTTATGTGGATATCATCGCAGACGAGCTCAATGTAAAAGAGGTTGAGTTCACTGATGATGTGTCACACTATACTACCTACAAATTCAAGCCACAGCTTAGAACAGTGGGACCTAAGTATGGTAAATATCTTGGCCAGATTAAGTCAGTTTTAGCTGAGCTTGATGGTCATAAGGCTATGGAGGAGCTTAACAGCACCGGCTCTCTCAAGCTTGACAGCATTAGCGATGAAGTTGTATTATCTAAAGAGGATTTACTTATCGAGATGACTCAGATGGAGGGCTATGTGACACAGTCTGACAACAATATCACAGTTGTCCTTGACACCAACCTCACTCCTGAGCTTATCGAGGAAGGTTTCGTAAGAGAAATCATCAGTAAGATCCAGACAATGCGTAAGGACGCAGGCTTTGAGGTCATGGATCACATCGCTGTGACATACGAGGCAGATGAGAAGCTTTCAAATGTATTTGAAAAGTTTGGTGATGAAATCAAAACCGAGGTTCTTGCCGTATCAATTAAATCAGGCGATCTTAAGGGCTATGAAAAGGATTGGAAGATTAATGGCGAGGCTGTTAAGCTTGCAGTTGAAAAACAATAATCTCTGCGCGAGAGGGAGCATTAATTTGCTCCCTTTTAGTGCCATAAGGAGGAAAAATATGAGAGATAATACGTTTAGCAAAAAGGTGTTTATTAAGACTGTATCAGACAATTTAAAAAATAAATATCGTAAGACTATAGATGATGCCACACAGCAGGAGCTTTATCAGGCTGTATCAGAGGCTGTAAAGGATGTCATCATGGATGAGTGGATTGCCACACAGAGAGTGATGGATAAGGATGATCCAAAGGTTGTTTACTATATGTCCATGGAGTTTCTGATGGGAAGAGCTCTGGGCAACAACCTTATAAACCTCTCAGCATACAAGGAGGTCAAGGAGGCTCTCGATGAGATCGGCGTGGATATCAATGCTATCGAGGACCAGGAGCCGGATCCGGCACTTGGAAATGGTGGACTCGGAAGACTGGCAGCATGCTTCATGGATTCACTTGCCACACTCGGATACCCTGCATACGGCTGTGGAATCAGATACAGATATGGTATGTTCAAGCAGCAGATTTCAGACGGCTTCCAGATAGAGGTGCCTGACAACTGGCTCAAGGACGGATATCCATTCGAGCTTCGTCGTCCTGAGTACTGCTATGAGGTCAGGTTTGGCGGATATGTGCAGGAGAGCACAGATGAAAACGGAGAGCTTCATTTTGAGCAGAAGGACTATCAGTCAGTGCTTGCAGTGCCTTATGATATGCCTATAGTCGGCTATGACAACAACGTGGTTAATTCACTTATGATATGGGATGCCGAGCCAAAGAACGGCTTCTCTCTAGAGTCCTTTGACCAGGGTGACTACGACAAGGCAGTCGAGCAGGAAAATCTTGCGAGAAACCTTGTTGAGGTGCTCTATCCAAACGATAACCATGTAAAGGGCAAGGAGCTTCGCTTAAAGCAGCAGTATTTCTTTGTATCAGCGAGCATCCAGCGTGCACTTGCCAGGTTTAAAAAGCATCACAGCGATTTAAAGGATCTCCCGAATAAGGTCGTTTTCCAGATGAACGATACACACCCTACAGTTGCAGTTGCAGAGCTTATGAGAATCCTTGTTGACGAGGAGCATCTGCCATGGGATGATGCATGGGATATCACTACAAGATGTGTAGCCTACACTAACCATACAATCATGGCTGAGGCACTTGAGAAGTGGCCAATCGAGATATTCCAGAGACTGCTTCCACGTGTATACCAGATTGTTGACGAGATAAACAGAAGATTTGTGATCCAGATTAACGAGAGATATCCGGGCAATGAGGACAAGGTAAGAAAGATGGCAATCCTCTATGACGGACAGGTCAAGATGGCAAATATGGCTATCGTTGCAGGCTACTCTGTAAACGGTGTTGCAAAGCTTCACACAGAGATACTTAAGAATCAGGAGCTTCATGATTTCTATGAGATGTTCCCTGAGAAGTTTAATAACAAGACAAACGGAATCACACAGCGTAGATTCTTAGCACATGCAAATCCACTCCTTGCAGACTGGGCAACAAAAAAGGTAGGAGCCGGCTGGATTACAGACCTTTCAATGCTTTCAAAGCTCAAGGCTTATGTGGACAGCCCTGTTGCACAGCAGGAGTTTGCTGAGATTAAGAGAGCAAACAAGGTGCGTTTAGCAAAGTATATCAAGGAGCACAATGGTATTGATGTAAATCCGGATTCTATCTTTGATGTGCAGGTTAAGAGACTTCACGAGTACAAGAGACAGCTCATGAATATCCTTCATGTGATGTATCTGTACAACAAGATCAAGGAAAATCCGTCTATGGATTTCTATCCGAGAACATTCATTTTTGGAGCAAAGGCAGCAGCAGGCTACAGAAATGCAAAGAAGACAATCAAGCTCATCAACAGTGTGGCTGATGTGATAAATAACGATGCTTCTATTGGTGGCAAGCTCAAGGTAGTATTTATCGAGGACTACAAGGTATCCAATGCCGAGATTATCTTTGCGGCAGCAGATGTCAGCGAGCAGATTTCCACAGCGAGCAAGGAGGCATCAGGAACAGGAAACATGAAGTTCATGCTCAATGGAGCACTCACCATCGGAACCATGGATGGTGCCAATGTCGAGATGTTCGATGAGGTTGGAGCTGACAACATGTTTATCTTTGGAATGAGCTCTGATGAGGTCATCTCACACGAGAACAGACATGACTACAATCCTGTTGATGTATACAACAACGATGCCGAGCTTAGAAAGGTATTAAACCAGCTCGTAGACGGCACATATTCACCAAATGACCATGAGCTTTTCAGGGAGCTTTACAACTCACTGCTCAATCCACAGCAGGGACAGGTGGCTGACCGCTACTTTATCCTCGCAGACTTCCGCTCATATGCAAATGCACAGCAGAAGATTAATGATTATTACAAGAACAAGAGCGCATGGAGAAAGAGTGCACTGCTCAATATCGCAAATGTAGGAAAGTTCTCATCAGACAGAACAATCCAGGAGTATGTGGACGATATCTGGCATCTTGACAGGATTACCGTAAATATGGCAGGAGTATAGGATTTTGGAAAAAGTTATCGCAAAGCCCGGTATCAGTGGCAGCACGCTTAAGCTTATAGCCATTTTTACCATGCTTATAGACCATACTGCGGCAACGGTTATTCTTCGGATGATAAATAACGGGATAGGTGGACAAACGCTTATTGATATCTACTGGGTCATGCGTTCTATAGGGCGCATGGCCTTTCCTGTTTTTTGCTTTCTGCTTGTGGAGGGCTTTAAATATACGCACAGCAGGGAAAAATATGCCGCGAGACTGTTTATATTCGCGCTTATCTCTGAGATACCGTTTGACCTTGCAATAAACAATACAGTGCTTGAATTTAAGAGCAACAATGTGTTTTTTACACTGCTTTTAGGCTTGCTTGCCATCACGGTGCTGGACTGGCTTAAGTCGGTCGATAAAATAGAAAAGTCATCCTCTGCTGTTAAGTGGTTTTTTGTCACACTGATCAGGTGTATAGTAATGGTATCAGTGGTGCTTGTTATGATGATTATTGCAGAGTTTGTGCTTTGCTGTGATTATGGTGCGGCGGGTGTAGGGTGCATTGTCATGATGTACCTGCTTTCTTCAAACCGGGATGTTGCATTTGCCGTGGCAGTCATACTGCTTGGACTTTTCTCAGGTACCATAGAGTTTTTTGCACTGTTTATGCTTATACCGCTTCGCTATTACAATGGAAAAAGAGGCATTTCACTAAAATATGTCTTTTACGCCTTTTACCCGGTGCATCTTTTTGTACTGTACCTGATATGCAGGCTTGCTATGGCGCACAAGCTTTTGTAAGCAGATGCTGTTAAAGTCTGTCAATTATGATTATATTTGATTATAATAGTGGAAATGGGGGAATAGATGAAAAAGCTTTTAAAAACCATACCGGCACTTGTGTTTGCTGCCTGTTGCTTTTTGTTCGCTGCAAAATGCTTAAAGGCAGGAGGGTTTACAGGTGCTATAGCTGATTTCCCTACTGCTATACACAGGGCAGTAAAAGGGCAGATGCAGACCACAACGGACTATTTAAACGGCGAACAGACAGAGTACGATGAGTCAGTATTTACAGGGGAATATCACTACTACTACGAGAAGCTGTCAGATGATGACAAGCTTATTTACAGGCAGATTTATGCGATGATGCAAAAGCGCATGGATGGAATTTCGTTAAATACTACAGACACTGACAACGTTAGCCGTATACAGCAGTTTGTGCTGCTGGACAATCCACAGTTTTTCTACATAGAAAAGAGTCAGTATATTGTGAGAAACAGCATCATTTTTTCGCCTGTATACAATATGGCGGAGTCTGATATCGATAGTGCAGCAAGTGCGATTTCCGGCTATGTGTCAGCCTGTATGGCAGGTATTGAGGAAGGCGCATCAGATTATGACAAGGCAGTGCATTTCTATGAATATGTGATAGAGCATGCCGAGTATGAGGAGAATTCTCCCCACAATCAGGACATGTACTCAGCAGTGCTTGGAAGGACCGTCTGTCAGGGCTATGCGATGATGTTTAAGTATCTGTGTGACCGGGCCGGTATCAGCTCGCTTATTGTGACAGGTACCACATCTGATGCAAACCACGCCTGGAATATGGTATATTTAGACGGTGCGTGGTGTGCGGTCGACTGTACCTACGGTGATGGTGATTATCTGGGAAAGGGGATATCCTACAGCTGGTTTGGAGTGCCGCTTGATGTGGTAAAGCTCACACGTACATTGGACAATGAGGACATGCTGCCGCAGGAAGCGACTGTGGAGGATGACTATTATTACAGGAATGGTCTGTATTTTACATCCTATGACCTTAAAGTCTTACAGGGCATGACAACGTCATCAAACTATATCACGTTCAAGTTTGCGGACAGAGAAACCTATGATACTGCATGTCACAGTCTTTTTGAGAAGGGTGACTACAAGTATCTCATACCGACGGCAAGAGGCGGCACTATCACGTATATGCAGGAGCCTAATTCGCTTGCAGTGTTTATACACATAGAGCTGGGAAGCTGATAAACTTATCTCCTTTTATTTTGAGGAGATAGCCGCCCACCCTTCATGGGTTGTGCCACCCGGCGGGTACTGCGGCAGAACAATTCGTAAGAATTGCGTTAATTTGTCAGGTGTCGAATTTCGGCTCAGGGTTTGTGTACATTCGCCAGATGCACACTTTCGGCGCGGCGTACGTCTGTGGCATACGCTTTCATAATTCCTTAGCCTAGTGGGAGTAAATGCCGCCTCAAACAGAGTTTATCAGGCGCAAAAAATCAAACGCGCTTTTTACTTTTATCATATGAGGCAGGCTGTGTTGCTTGAACGAGTATTTTTTGCGCCCACTTTTGTTTGAGGCGGCATGTAACTCCCACACGGCACGTCATAAATCAAGCGTATGACACAGGCGAACACCACGACGCAAGTGTCCAGCTGTCGAATGAACATAAACAATCGCAGGAGCCGAAAACGACACCGACAAATTAGCAATTTGAAACGAGTTCTGCCGCAGTACCCGCCGGGTGGCACAACCCATGAAGGGCGGGCGGCGATGCACAAATAAAAGAAAGAGGAATCCAAATGTCATTTTGTCATCTTCACACCCATACCGAGTACAGTCTGCTCGATGGGTCAAACAAGATAAAAGAATATGTAAAGCGCGTCAAGGAGCTTGGCATGAACTCAGCCGCAATCACAGACCATGGCAATATGTACGGTGTGGTGGAGTTTTACAAGACGGCAAAGGCAAACGATATCAATCCTGTCATAGGCTGCGAGGTGTATGTGGCACCAAATTCGCGCTTTGACAGGGAGACAAGCCACGGTGATGACAGGTATTATCATCTGATTCTGCTTGCTGAGAATAATACAGGCTATGCCAACCTCATGAAGATAGTGTCAATAGGCTTCACAGAGGGCTATTATTACAGGCCGCGAGTGGATTTTGAGACGCTTGAGAGATATCATGAGGGGCTTATATGCCTGTCTGCCTGTCTGGCAGGAGAAATCCCGAGATACATCGTCAGAGGCTTTTATGACGAGGCGAAGGAGATTGCAAGGAAGTATCAGGACTGCTTTGGAAAAGACAATTTCTTCCTTGAGCTGCAGGACCATGGCATTGATGACCAGAAGCTCGTGAACCAGCAGCTGCTTAGGATGAGTAAGGAGCTTGGAATAGGGTTAGTGTGCACTAATGACGTGCATTATACCTACGAATCCGATGCGGAGGCACATGATGTGCTTTTGTGTATCCAGACCGGTAAAAAGGTGTCTGACGAGGACAGGATGCGCTATGATGGCGGACAGTTTTTCGTAAAGAGCGAGGAGCAGATGAGAGCGCTTTTCCCATATGCCACAGAGGCTATTGAGAATACACAAAAAATTGCCGACAGATGCAATGTGACGCTTGAGTTTGGCAATTACAAGATTCCAAAGTATGAGGTGCCTGATGGCTATGACAGCGCCGAAGCCTTCCTGACAGAGCTATGTGAGAAGGGCTTTAGGGAAAAGTACATAGGCTGTGGCGAGTACAGTGATGAGGAGCTTAAAAAGATACATGCCGATATGGACTATGAGCTTGGTATCATAAAGACCATGGGCTTTATAGAGTATATCCTTATCGTGTGGGATTATATCAACTGGTGCCGCACGCACGACTGCTGGGTAGGTCCGGGACGAGGCTCGGCGGCGGGAAGCAGGGTGTGCTACTGTACCGGAATCACGGATATTGACCCGGTTAAATATAATCTGCTCTTTGAGAGGTTTCTAAATCCGGAGCGAGTTTCCATGCCTGATATCGACGTGGACTTTGAGTATGCGGAGAGATATCGAGCCATAGAGTATGTTCAGCAGAAGTATGGACACGACTCTGTAACGCAGATAGTCACCTTTGGTACGATGGCGGCAAGAGGTGTCATAAAATCAGTAGGAAAGGCATTGGATTTCCCATATGCAGAGACTGACAGGCTTGCAAAGATGGTGCCTCAGGAGCTGAATATCACGATTGACAAGGCACTTCAGATGAATCCTGAGTTCAAGGGCATTTACGAGAGTGATGCCAGAGTGCATGAAATGATAGATATGGCAAAAAGGCTTGAGGGGCTGCCAAACCATACGTCTGTGCATGCGGCAGGAGTGGTAATCTATCCGGGGGTGGCGAGCGACTATGTGCCTCTTGGAAGGGCAAATGACGGAAGCCCTACCGCGGAGTACAATATGGTACAGCTCGAGGAGCTTGGCCTTTTAAAGATGGATTTTCTGGGGCTTCGTACACTTACGGTGCTAAAGGATTCCGTGAAGAATATCAAGGCATCAAGGGGCATTGATGTGGATATCGACCATATTGATTTCAATGATAAGGGCACTCTTGACTTTATCGGAACAGGAAAGACGGAGGGTGTGTTCCAGCTCGAGTCTGCCGGTATGCAAAGCTTCATGAAGGAGCTCAGTCCGCAGAGCTTTGAGGACATCGTGGCCGGTATCTCGCTCTACCGTCCGGGTCCTATGGATTTCATCCCAAACTATATAAAGGGCAAGAACAATCCAAAGGAGATAAGCTATGTGACGCCGGAGCTTGAGAGTATTCTAGAGCCAACCTACGGCTGTATAGTATACCAGGAGCAGGTTATGCAGATAGTGCAGAAGCTCGCGGGCTATACAATGGGACAGGCGGACAACATCCGCCGTGCCATGAGCAAGAAGAAGCAGTATGTCATCGACGCAGAGCGCCAGAGCTTTGTGTACGGAGACAAGGAGCGTGGTATAAAGGGCTGTGTGGCAAACGGCATAGATGAAAAAGCCGCCAACAGCATATACGATTCGATGGTCGATTTCGCGAAGTATGCGTTCAACAAATCACATGCTGCCGCGTATGCGAAAATCAGTGTTCAGACTGCATGGCTCAAAAATTACTATCCGGTCGAGTTTATGGCAGCGCTCATGACCTCTGTTATCGACAATTCAGCCAAGGCGGCGCAGTATCTTTACAGCTGTCGTGATATGGGGATTAAGGTGCTTCCGCCGGATATCAACTGTGGACAGGGCGAGTTTACCGCTGAGGGAGACCATGTCAGATATGGCATGTATGCCATCAAATCACTCGGCAGGCCGGTCATAGACCAGATAATCGAGGAGAGAGAAAGCGGTGGCAGCTTCCGCACACTCTCGGATTTTATCGAGAGAACCTGCCAGAAGGAGCTTATCAACAAGCGTGCGATTGAGAATCTGATAAAGGCAGGAGCCTGTGATTCACTCGATGGCACTAGAAAGCAGATGGCAATGGTGTATGCATCGATTGTGGACAGGGTGCAGCATGACAAAAAGTCAACGATGGCAGGGCAGATGAGCCTGTTTGACCTGGTCTCAGATGAGGACAGGCAGTCGTTTGAACTTAAGTATCCAAATGTTGGTGAATATGATGCAGAAGAGGCCCTGGCATATGAAAAAGAGGTGCTTGGCATCTATTTAAGCGGACATCCATTGGAAAAATATGCGGCTACTCTAAAGAAAAACATCACAGCAAATGCAATAGATTTTGCGCTTGAAGAGGAGAGCGGTGCCGTAAAGATAGAGGACAATGCGCATGTGGTAATCGGGGGCATGATAGCTGCAAAGACGATTAAGTTTACAAAGTACAATCAGGCTATGGCTTTTATCACGATAGAGGATCTGACAGGAACAGTCGAGGTGATTATTTTTCCGAGAGATTACGAGCGCTACCAGAGATATTTACAGGACGATGCTAAAATATTTGTAATCGGACATGCGACAGTCGAGGATGAGCAGAACGGCAAGATAATCTGCGAGAGAATCATATCGTTTGATGAGCTTCCGAAGCAGCTCTGGCTCAGGTTTGATACGATGGATGACTATAAGAAGAATGAGAGCAGGCTTCTTGAAGCAATCCGTGAATCAGACGGAGGAGATGAGGTCATAATTTATATCGCAGACACAAAGCAGATGAAAAAACTTGGCAGAAATTATTCCGTAAATGCAAATAATGAGCTCATGGAGCAGCTTTTAGAGTTTTTGGACAAAGAAAATGCGAAAATTGTTGAAAAGAATATTGAAAAATTATGCTAAAACAAGTACAATAGATTGGGATTAGAATAAATGATAATTTTTTAACATATGGAGGTTATACCAATGGCAAAAGAGATTAACACAATAGGTGTACTTACAAGTGGTGGTGACGCACCGGGAATGAACGCAGCGATTCGTGCCGTTGTTCGTCAGGCTCTCTCAAAGGGCAAGAAGGTTAAAGGAATCAAGAGAGGATACGCAGGTCTGTTAAATGAAGAGATCGTGGATATGGATTCAAAGAGCGTTTCAGACACAATCTCACGCGGTGGTACAATCTTACAGACAGCCAGATGTAAGGAGTTCGTTACAGCAGAGGGACAGCAGAAGGGTGCTGAGATCTGCAAGAAGCATGGCATCGATGCTATCGTAGTTATCGGTGGTGACGGATCCTTCCAGGGTGCACAGAAGCTTGCTGCACTTGGCATCAACACAATCGGTCTTCCTGGCACAATCGACCTTGATATCGCATGTACAGATTACACAATCGGTTTCGATACAGCCTGCAACACAGCTATGGAGGCTATTGACAAGGTACGTGATACATCTACATCACACGAGAGATGCTCAATCATCGAGGTTATGGGACGTGGAGCAGGATACATCGCATTATGGTGTGGTCTTGCAAACGGCGCTGAGGAAGTATTACTTCCTGAGAAGTATGACAACAACCTTGAGGCACTCATCAAGAGAGTAGCTAATGCAAGAGAGCTCGGCAAGCAGCATTACATCATCATCAATGCTGAGGGTGTAGGACATTCACAGGAGATGGCTAAGGAAATCGAGGCTGCAACAGGCATCGAGACACGTGCAACTATCCTTGGACATATGCAAAGAGGTGGAAGCCCATCATGCAAGGATCGTGTATACGCTACAATCATGGGCGCTATGGCAGTTGATTTACTCTGCGAGGGCAAGTCAAACAGAGTTGTTGCACACAAGGATGGCAATTTCGTGGATTTCGATATCGACGAGGCACTTGCTATGAAGAAGAGCGTAGACGAGTACATGTACGATATCTCTAAATCTCTGGTTTAGTATCTAGTATAATTATAATAAACATGAATGCCCTTGTATCCGGCACATCAAATGCAGGTAATTGCGTGCATGTGCCGGTGCAGGGGCATTTATGCATTCGGTGAACGATGAATGCGCATAGGTATCAGCCGCAGGTCTATCATATGTGTAAGCATATGATGTAGTGAAAATCACTGGCAGTAGGATAATATACATCGATATAGGAAGAGAAGAAAATGATTACAAGTGCATCAAACAAAAATATAAAAAATGTGCAGGCTCTTTTAAGCAAGGCAAAGGAGCGGAAAAAGCAGGGCGTATTCGTGGTCGAGGGCCCAAAGATGAGCTTTGAGGCGCCATATGACTGGGTAAGTGCCATATATATGTCTGAATCATTTTTTAATGATGACAGATTTAAGGAAGAGAAAAAGCGCTTCCTTGACAAAACAGAAATAGTGAGCGACTCAGTGTTTAAGAGTATGTCTGATACGCAGACTCCACAGGGTGTGCTTGCGATAGTAAGGATGCCGCACTATGAGATAGATGACCTGTTTAAGGGAGATAAAACAGAGCTTCTTGTGCTTGAGAGCATACAGGATCCGGGAAACTTAGGGACCATGATCCGTACCGGTGAGGGCGCAGGAGTAAGCGGTATCATAATGAACCGTACGACAGTGGACATTTTTAATCCTAAGACTGTGCGCTCCACAATGGGTTCACTCTACCGTGTGCCGTTTTATATCACAGATGACCTTCCAAAGACTATAGAGTATGCAAAGTCAAAAGGAGTTTCTCTCTACGCAGCCCATTTAAAGGGAAAGTGTTCCTACGACAGACCGGACTACACCGGAGCATGCGGTTTTATGATAGGAAATGAGGGCAATGGTCTGTCGGACGAGATAGCAGACATGGCAGACACATACATCCGCATCCCTATGGAGGGCGCGGTGGAGTCACTTAATGCCGCAATATCAGCTACTTTGCTCATGTATGAGTGCAACCGTCAGAGAAGGCTTTTGGGAGAATAATATGCGTATTTGGTTTAAGATTTATACTGACACGCACCTGATGCGTGATATTACAATAGAAAATGACAGTGACGATACACGTACACACAAGATTTTTAAGGCTCTTGAGGATGCCTGCCTTGCATTTGATCTGGGAAAGCCCATCTGGCTTGACAGCAACGTAAGTGATTTCAAGAGGCATGGAAAGACCCGTTTTACGAAGGATAATTTTGTGGAGGATATTGACTTTGATTTTCTCGAGATGCATATCATCGAGGAGGATTGATGCCTCATTATGGATATGATGACGGTCCGCACGCTGCAGGCACGGCGACACACACGTACTCTCTCGTTCGCTACGCTACGCCATTAAGAATCTGTAGGAATTATGTCTTTTGGTTTTCTATGCTTGACGAAACCGGCTTTTATGCGCCGTCCATGGCGCATAACGCCTTGCCCCGGCGTCCATGCCGGTGCATTTCTGGTTGTGAAGCATAATTCAACAGCTTCTAAACGGCTTCGCTATGCGCTTACGAGAGAGTACGTTTGCGCCGCCGTGCCTGCAGTGTGCGGACCTGTGCACATAAAAATATACAAGAATTAAAAATATATAAATAATGGGTATAATTTGCCAATTATGCGAATAAATATGCTATAATTGATTTATGGTAATTGTAAATCAGGTGAATATATCACATGGAGGTTTTTAATGGAACAAGAGTTTGCGGAGGGCATCGATAGCTGGGAGACTATGATGTTTCTATACAATTCTGCACTGAAAGAGGTCAATACGAAGCTCGAGATACTAAATGACGAGTTCGTTCACATACATAATTATAATCCGATAGAGTACATAAAGTCGCGTATCAAGACTCCGGAGAGCATAGTTAAGAAGCTCAAAAAGGGCGGCTACGAGAGCACCATAGAGAATATGGTCACATATGTAAAGGACATAGCGGGCATCAGAATCGTGTGCTCGTTCACATCCGATATATACCGGCTTGCTGAGATGATCGGTAGGCAGAATGATCTGACTGTCATATCGGTAAAGGACTATATGAAGCATCCGAAGGCAAGTGGCTATAAGAGCTACCACATGATAGTTTCGGTGCCTATTTTCCTTTCAAACAAGGTGGTTGACACAAAGGTTGAGATACAGATCCGTACAATAGCTATGGATTTCTGGGCAAGCCTTGAGCACAAGATATATTACAAGTTCGAGGGCAATGCTCCGGATTATATCAGCCGCGATCTGCGTGAGTGTGCAGGTATCGTAGGGCAGCTTGATGCAAAGATGCTTTCGCTCAATGAGGCAATCCTTGAGGAAAAGGAGAAGCAGGAGCATGAGAGGGAGGAGAAAATACGAGAAGATGAACATCATTAATGTTGAAAATATAACAAAGTCATATACGAGAAGGAAGCTTTTTTCTAAAGCTTCCTTTTATGTGCAGGAAAATGAAAAAATCGGTATCATAGGTATAAATGGTACAGGAAAGTCTACACTTTTAAAGATTGTGGCAGGTGATGAAGAGCCGGATGAGGGTACTGTCACCACAGCAAATCATATAGTGATAAACTATCTGTCGCAGAATCCGGAGTTTGACCCGGATGAGACAGCGCTTGAGCATGTGATGAGCCGTGTGGTTACCTCGCAGCTCGATGAGGACATGCGCTGGAGTATAGAAAGTGATGCAAAGTCGCTTCTTATGAAGCTTGATATCACAGATATGACGCAAAAGACCGGTGAGCTCTCAGGAGGTCAGAGAAAGAGGCTTGCGCTTGCAACAGTCGTACTTAAGCCATGTGATGTACTGATACTTGATGAGCCGACTAACCACTTAGACTATGAGATGGTTGAGTGGCTGGAGGATTATCTGCGTCGTTTCAGGGGCGCAATCATTATGATCACACATGACCGCTATTTCCTCGATAGTGTCTGCAACAGAATCGTGGAGGTGGACAAAGGACAGACCTACAGCTATGACACAAATTACTCAGGCTTTCTTGAGCTTAAGGCAGCCAGAGAGGAGAGTGAGAGGGCAAGTGAGCGTAAGCGCCAGTCCATCCTCAGAAAGGAAATAGAGTGGATGCAGCGCGGTGCAAGAGCTCGTTCCACAAAGCAGAAGGCGCACATCCAAAGGTATGAGGCTCTGCGAGACCAAAAAGGACCACAGACAGACGGAAAAGTTGAGCTTTCATCGGTTTCATCACGTATGGGAAGGACAACCATAGAGCTTCATGACATTTCAAAGGCATACGGAGATATCGTCTGTGTAAAGGATTTTACGTATATTTTCCTGAAAAATGACCGTATCGGTTTTGTAGGCAAAAACGGCTGCGGAAAGTCCACGCTCATGAAGATAATCGCCGGTTTTATCGAGCCCGATTCAGGGGAGGTAGAGATAGGACAGACGATAAAGATAGGATATTTCGGACAGGAAGTGGATATAGAGCCTGAGCTTCGAGTGATAGATTATGTGAAGGAAGCTGCCGAATTTGTGCGCACAGCAGACGGACTCGTGTCAGCATCTGCCATGCTCGAGAGGTTTTTATTCCCACCGGAGCAGCAGTACAGCCCTGTGGGAAAGCTCTCAGGTGGAGAAAAGAGAAGACTTTATCTGCTTCGTGTGCTGATGAGCGCACCGAATGTACTGATACTTGACGAGCCGACCAATGACCTTGATGTCGAGACGCTGGCTATTTTAGAGGATTATCTGGATGGCTATGACGGAATAGTCATCACTGTATCCCATGACAGGTATTTCCTTGACAGGATTGCAAAGCGTATTTTTGCATTTGAGGGAGCCGGAAAAATCGTACAGTATGAGGGCGGATACACCGACTATATGAATAAACGCCCACAGCCTGTGTCAGGAAAAGCCGTATCAGAAAATGCAGCATCCACAGGAGCAGCCGCAGCAGGCTCTCAGGGAAATACAGCATCAGATGATACAGACGCAAAAGAAGCCCGGAAGAAGAAATCCATGGAAACCTGGGGCCATGAGAAAAAGCTCAAATTTACCTACAAGGAGCAAAAAGAGTACGAGACAATAGAGGCTGACATAGAAAAGCTCGAAACACGTCTTTCTGAGATAGATGATGAGATGGTAAAAAATGCCACTAACTTTGGTAAGTTAAACGAACTCACAAAGGAAAAGGAAGACCTCGAGGAACAGCTGATGGAGAAAATGGAGCGCTGGGAGTATCTCGAGGATCTGGCGCAGAAAATTGCAAATTTGACAACTTCTTGACTTTTATTCCTTACACTATACCCTGTAAGGAGGAATTACAATGGCATACAAAATATTAATAGTAGATGATGAAAAAATGATGACGGAGCTGCTTTCGGATCACCTGAGGGATTGTGGTTATGATACGATAACAGCAAATTGCAGCAGACAGGCTGTGGAAATGTTACCTAAGCAGCCCAATCTTATCATTTTGGATATTAACATGCCGGATATGAACGGTTTAGAACTGTGTAAAAATATACGAAGCCACATTAATTGTCCGATAATATTTGTTACTGCGCGGATCAGTGAGCAGGATAAAATAAACGGACTGCAATACGGTGGTGATGATTACATCACAAAACCCTTCAGTCTGAATGAGCTGACTGCAAGAGTCGCAGCACATTTGCGACGTGATGAGCGAAACAAAGGACGTACTGCGGTTCTTACATCTAATAATCTGATAGTCAATCTTTCGGAGAGAGCGGTATTTTATGGTGATACTGTCGTTCCATTTTCAAAGAGAGAATTTGATATTATAGAATTTCTTATGACAAATGCGAATCAGGTGTTTGACAAAGAGCGTATCTATGAAGCTGTGTGGGGATATGATGCCGAGGGAGACAGCAATGTCATAAAGGAGCACATACGCAAGATACGTGGAAAATTAAATGAGATAACAGGGCAGGATTATATAGAAACAATCTGGGGTGTGGGTTACAAATGGAAACGCTTATAAAAAAATTAAACAATTTATCTCTGCGCAAATATTTTGTGGTAAGTGTTCTTGCAACTCTTGTAATAATAGTCCTGCTCTCATCATTTACAATCTGGGGCTGCATGTCATTTCGAAAATATCTGCTGCCGGATTCAAACAATGTTTTTCTTAAGGTTTACCGGACATATGAGGATGGAAGTGAAGTATCTTATTCCATCAGGGTTAAGGTTGGAGAAGAGGGGGCAGAGTTGCCTGTTATTACGGCAGATGATAAGGCTGCAAAGAAACCTGTAGAAACAAGATATGCAATACAGCGCATTGAAAACAGTGTAGACTCATTATCTCCCAAAAGAAAAATGGCATATCATTTTTGTGGTGCTGCTATGGTAGTGATTCCCATTATATTCTCAATAGCTGGTATATTGTTATGCGGATTTTTCTTTTACAGGCGTAAGCTTCAACTGCCGCTTGGGAAGCTGTCAGAAGCAACACAGCAGATATTAGATCAAAATCTGGATTTTAACTTGCGCTATGACAGTGAGGATGAAATGGGAGTGTTGTGCAACTCATTCGAGCAGATGAGACTTAAGCTCAGTGAGAATTACCGCGAAATGTGGAATATGCTTGAGGAAAGAAGACTATTGCAGGCGTCAATAGCTCATGATCTGCGAAATCCTATAGCTGTTATAGAGGGATATACTGAATATCTGCAGCTCAACCTGAAAAAAGGAAGGCTTAGTGAGCAGAGAATATTAAAAATTGCAGAAAACATAAATATGTCAGCTAAACGGCTGGATAATTATACGGAGTCGGTGCGCACCCTAAACCAAATGGAGGATATAGAGTTAAAAAGGCAAAAAATAAGTGTTTCTGATCTGCTTAGCGATATAGAGGATGACTTTAAAATCATAGCGCAAAAGAAAAATATTGATTTCAGGATAAGTACGTTACTTTCCAATGAAGAAATATGCATTGATACCTCTGTATTGTATCGTGTGCTTGAGAATGTTTTTAATAATGCAATGAGATATGCAAAGCAGCGTATAAATCTGGATGTTTCATTGAATGGTCAGAAGTTATTATTTGCTATTGTCGATGATGGGGATGGATTTTCGGATGAAACTCTTTCAGAACAAAAGAAGCTGCTTCTTGCAAAAGCTTCGGAGGATGGTCATCTGGGTATGGGACTTGCGATAAGCAGGATACTTTGCAAAAAGCATGGCGGCAGTCTTGTAATAGGCAATAATGAAATGCATAATGCCGTTGTGAAAATAATATTTTCGGTTTGACTGATTTTTGACTTTTATATGATAAGGTCTCCTTGATAAAACAAGGAGGTCTTTTTTTAATGAGAAAAATAGCAGATATGGTTTTGATATTTACCCTGTGTTGTTCATTTTGTGCCTGCAGCACGGGTACAAATTATAATAGCGCAACTGAGAAAGATAATGTACTGCACAAGGTAAAAAATGAAGAGTCTGACAATTCGGTTAAAAGCGTAAATCAGCAGACAGCAGGACTTAAAATATTAAATGATACAGAAACCCTTGCAAGCTGTTATACAGATGCCGGATATTATTATCTGACAGAGGATGTTGAAGAACTTGAAAACGGTGAGTACGGTGCACACCTTATGTATATGGATTTTGCCACAAAACAGGAAATCTATTTGTGTAGCAATACAGGCTGTAAACACAATACACCGGACTGCCCGGCAGTATTTGTAATGGATGAATTTCCGATATGTACGAGTGGTATTTTTGCTTATGGGGATAAAATTTATGTGCTGAGTAAGGAAATGGATAATGAGGGCGCGGTTACGCAGGATTTTTACGATCCGGATGGACAGATGGCTGAAACAGAAGCATCACAGGCAGCACTTTATGAGATGGATACTGACGGAACAAACCGACATAAGGTTTATAGCTTTGATGTGGGACTAACGGTTGAGGATACAGTACTCGGAAACAGTGAAGGGCTTTATTTTGTCACCAAAAAGCTGTCTGAGTCTACAGCGGAGGATAGCAGAAGTGTCACAACTTCATCTGGTAAAACTCTTTTATTCTGGGATGCGGATACCAAAAGTGCTAAGGAGATATGTAAGCTGGATTTTGATGATGGTATTACCAGAAAGATTATGGGCTGCTTTGATAATGCACTGGTATTAAGTGGTGTTGACTATGGAAAAGAGCTTACAACAGATGACTATACAATGAGTGATGATGACTGGAATGATATGTATAAAAATTCCACGGAGGTAATATCCACACTGGATCTAAGCACCCGAAAGCTAAGTGAAAAATACTGCATAGACAATCAGACATTGCACAGCATGGCAGTTGTGGACAATACACTATACGTGTCATATAAAGATACAGGAGAGATAAAAGCTGTAAATCTGGTAAATGGCGAAGAAAAACTGCTGTGTTCCTTTACACAGAATTATATCATGAATAAATTGGATGATATTTTGTGCTGTCAGACATGGGAGGCATCAGATGATCATACTTTTTATTTTGTTAATACAAAAACCGGTGAGATACAAAATTCACCGCTCGTGAATAAGGCTCTCGGATGGAATTTGGATTTTAAGGCAGAGACCGGATCAAAAATTCTTGTCATATATGATTATGAATATACACCTTTGGGAGATGACTCTTATGATATTACCCAATACAGGTATGCACTTATAGAAAAGTCAGATCTATATGCAGGAAACGGAAATTATGAGCCGATTAAAATGATTGGAAAGGGGTGTTAAAAGATGCTTTGTCTTAACAATATAGCTAAAAAGTATAAAGATAAAATTGCATTGGAGCATGTATCACTGGAACTTGACAACGGCATATATGGTCTGCTTGGTCCAAATGGAGCGGGAAAGTCCACACTCATGAACATAATCACAGGAAATATCAAGCCAAGTGACGGACAAGTACTTTGGGATGGACATGACATAAAAATACTTGGCTCAAAATATCGAAGTATTATTGGCTATGCACCTCAGCAGCAGGGCTTGTATGACACGTTTACAGGGAAAAGATTTTTATCTTATATGGCGGCATTAAAAGGAATACCTAAAAAGGATATGTCACGGGAAATAGACAGGGTATTGGAGTATGTGAATATGACAGAAGCTGCTGACCGTGCGATAGGTACATATTCGGGTGGAATGAAGCAGCGTATCCTTATAGCACAGGCTGTATTAGGAAATCCAAAGCTCATCGTACTGGATGAGCCGACAGTGGGGCTTGATCCAAAAGAACGGGTAAGGATAAGAGAGAGGATATCTGAGCTGGCAGGGGATAAGGTGATACTGGTTTCGACTCACGTTGTTTCGGATATTGAGCCGATTGCTGGTGAGGTCATATTGATAAAGTCAGGAAGTATCATTGACAAGGATACAGTCGGAAATCTTTGCAGTAAATATGGAAATGTAAATGGTCTTGAAGAACTTTATATGACGATATTTGAGGAGGCAAAGCCAGATGCATAGATTGATATTTTATGAGCTGGATAAAATATGGAGAAAACGCAGTTTTATTCTGTCTATTTGTGTGCTTATGATCATAAACCTGTTCCTTCTGTGGTATATCAATACACCTGAACTTAAAGAAACTACAGAAGAAAACTATAGGGATGAGCTTTATGAAGAACAGCAGAAGGTAGCCGGTTATAAGGAATATCTGAGATCAGTGCAGGAAAGTAAAGATAATTTAAGTAGTATATCCATATTCAAAAAACAGGGACAAAACGATTACGCAGCAAGGAATATTGAAAAAAGTGCAAAAGATTATTCCGGCCTGTCGGGAAAAAATATACGGTGGATGCCGTCAAAGGCTCTTAAAATTTCAATGGAGAGTGTATGGACGGATCTGCTTTTGATATTGTCGGTTTTTCTTTTTACCGGAAACCTAATATTTGCGGAAAAAGATAAAAAGCTTTTTTATATAACAAGAAGTACGAAAAACGGTCGCTTGCAGAGTGGGATTGCAAAGATTGTGGCTTTATTCGTCCACTGCACAATTATAACTATCCTGTTTTACGGAATGAATCTGATTTATGCCAAAATTACTATAGGCTTTGGGGATCTGACGGCAGATATCCAGTCAGTTGCAATTTATATGGAAAGCAATCTGCAGATCAGCATCTTAGAATATATAATTTATTCTGTTCTGACAAAAAGCTTTGTATTTTTTGCCACGGGCACTGTCATTATGGCATTTTGCATTTTCGCAGATAGAATCATCCTGCCGTATGTCACTGCTTTTTTACTCTATGGGATCAGCTATATAGCATATTTGACAATTCCGGCAGTGGAAAAATGGTCTGTATTCAAATACATTAATCTGATAGGAATACTGGAAACTCAAAAGCTTTATGGAAGCTATCTGAATTTTAATATAGGAGGGTATCCGGTTTCAAGACTGGTTTTAACCCGGTCAATAATCATTGATCTGGCGATGTCCGGAATTACGCTATCAATTATACTTTTTGTCTATGGAAAAAATTTTGAACTGGTAAAAAGCCGATCAAAGCATAAAAAACATTTTCATCCGCATATTTCATTGCTTTACCATGAGGGATATAAAATAATGATTACCAATAGAGCCGCAGTGGTGATCCTGCTGTTTGCAATATTGATTGGCTGGCAAATTATCGGAAAAGAATATAATCCGTCCGCGCAGGAGCGGTATTACAGGGACATTATGCTGCAGCTCGAAGGAGAACTGACAGATGAAAAGGAAGCACTCATTATATCAGAACAGGAAAAATACGATAAGGCATTTTCTGAAATCGAACGCATTGATAATATGACTGCAAATGGGAAAATCAGTGAAAATGCAGCAGATGGCTTAAAGGCAGAATTGTACGCGGTAACATTTTTCTATCCTGCTTTTGAGCGTGTGCAGCATCAATATCAGAGAATATGTGAAAATGGAGGCAGTTTTATTTATGATACAGGTTATCTGTACCTGTTTGGACTAAAGAATAACGATCAGCTTATAAATCTATATTTACTTTCATTGTGCGTGGTCACGGCATTTGGCAATGTTATCCCTATGGAATATCAGTGTGGAGTGTGGTATTTACTTGGTGCGACAAAGGCGGGAAAAAAGAAGATAATATATAGAAAGACCGCTGTATGTATCATGGCAGTAATGGGACTCTCGATCATCCCTGTAATATGCAGATTTATTAATATCTCAAAGGCATATCCGATGCATGGGGCAGGCTCTTCCATAACAGATATACCTTATTTTGAACAATTACCGCAGGCACTTTCCATCCGGGCTTTTATTATTTTATTGATTTTGGCACAGATGGGCGCGCTTATAGCTGTAGCGGCAGGAACGCTTGTTATATCATACTGGCGAAAAAATCATATCCAGTCGGTTTTCTTTTCGATACTTGTTTTTGTTGTACCACTTATCCTTAAAATATCAGGCATTGGATTTGCAGGATGGTTTTCTGTCTATCCATTGTATTCATGGACAACACTTATTGGTGCTTAGGCTTTAACAGATTAAACAAACTCTGCGGTATTCCAAACCCGAATATGATACCAAGCACGATGGCACCCGCCACCTCAAAGGTTTCAATACCCTTTGAGGAGGAAAGTGCTCTGTCATTCGTAAAAAGATAATATGCCGTGTAAAAAATTCCTGCTCCCGGCACAAGAGGAAAGATACCGGAAAGCAGATAAACTGTCACAGGCATAGAGCGTGCCGCAGCAAAAATGCGCGCCATTATTGTAAGGCACAGTGTCGCGACAAGCGATGGAAACACAACACCCATATCAAACTGAACCATTATATAGTAGATGATCCAGCCAAACGCTCCTGTAAAACCGCAGTAAAACAGCTCCTTTTTTGGAGCGGAAAAAATAACTGCAAACGATAATGTGGCAAAGAGAGCCACAATAAATTGTACTATAAACTCCATAGCTTAAAGCCCTCCCATATATTTCATCACAATAAAAGGCAGACATGCTCCCACAGCAACACACACGGCTGTGATCAGTGCGTCGAGCAGATGTATTGTGCCCGACAGGTAATCCCCGTTATAGATATCTCTGATAGATGTAGTAAATGCTATTCCCGGAACAAGCGGCATGATAGCACCTATAATGATTTTATCGGGTAAAAGAGAAAGCCCTGTAAGTGTACTTGCAGTGGCAAGCAGTGTCGCAAAAAGACTGGCAAGGATATTGGTGATGATCCTTGAAAACTTATATTTTTTAAGGCCAAACAAAAGCACCTGCTCCAGCGAACCTATAACAAATGCAAAAGCAAAGTCAAGCCAGCTTCCGCCAAAAAGATAGCAAAAGCAGGCACTTCCGAGCCCACAGAAGAAAATCTGTGCGCTTTTTTTGTAATTAGGGATATTTTTGCACTGCTCAAGCCTGTCCCATGAGTCAATCAGGGAGATTTTCTGGTCACATATGTCCCTTGCGAGCTGGTTTAACGCGCTGATCTTTGCCAGATTGACAGCACCAAGCGGTACGTGGCGCACGATACTGCAGGCATCCTCCTTGTTCTCATTTGCACTTGCAAATATTCCGTTTGACAGCACATATACGTCAAATTCCTCCACCTCATATGAACTTAGTATATGAACCACAGTGTCCTCCACTCTGTAGATTTCTGCACCGTTTCTGAGCATACAATCGCCAATTTCCACGGCGAGAGTCAGTATTTCCTTAGTGTATGCCATTTGTTACCTCACTTTATAAATTGATAATAGTATACAATAAATATGAATTATTACGATATTTTACAGACCAAATAAGTCACTATGTGTACCTGTGCGTGCAAGTGTTAGTACTAAAACTTCGTTGTCAAAATAGTACACAAGCAGCCAATCAGGTTGTATATGGCATTCTCTGTGACCACTCCAGTTGCCGGAGAGAGGGTGGTCTTTATATTTAGTATCAAGGATTTCTCCATTTGCAATTTTTGAAACAATATCTTTTAAAAGAGTGATATCAAGACCACGACGTTTTGCTAGTTTATAGTCTTTTTTAAATTGTGTTGTGTATTTGATTTCATATTTACTCATGCATCAAGGTCTGCAAAAAGTTTATCTACATCTTTATAACCATCAATAGTAGAGTCTTTTGCAATCCTTTCTGCCTCAAGCATAGCTGAAACTGTCTCTTTGTTTGGAGAACCTTCTGTTATTTTAAATGGAATACCTCTTTCTCGTAAAGATTGACGAACAAAAATGTTGAATGCAGTGCTGATATTCATACCTAATTCTTCATATAAAGCTTCAGCAGCAGCTTTTAAATTGCTATCCATGCGAATGCTGATATTACTTGTTGTTGTTTTAGCCATGATAAAGTTCCTCCCTTAGATTATTTATATTTATTATATGATGTTTGCACGAAAAAAACAATATATAGCACGAAAAATATTGATTTAATTACATGTGTGTATTTTGTGTATAAAATCAATATAAATGGAAATTATATACATATGAATATTGTTAGAAGGGAGCATGAAAATGCCGGAGCATACTGATACCCCAAAAGAAAAAATCCTCGTGTATATACGCGCAGAGCAGCAGAAAACACTTCACCGCAGGCAGGTCTGCATCAATGACATAGCAAGTGTGTATTGCAAATATTCACGCTATGAGGGACAGATAAAGGGAATGATCGTAGATAAGATACGCGGGAAAAAGAGCGTGATACCTGTAATGAAAATAATAGAGCAAATCACGGAGCTCTATGATGAAGCACAGGTTATAAGTATAGGTGAGCCGGAGGTGCTTGTAGAGTATGACGATAACAGCAAAAATAAGATTCTTGAGGCATTAAAGGTAGCAGCGGTGTGTATACTCATATTTTTCGGCTCGGCATTTACCATCATGGCTTTCAATAATGATATTTCGATATCAGGTGTGTTTGAGCATTTCTATAAGCAGATAATGGGTGTGGACAAGCCACAGGTGTCGGTGCTTGAGGTGTTTTACTGCATTGGTCTGGCGGTCGGAATCATACTGTTTTTCAATCATATAGGAAAACGTAAGCTGTCCGACGATGTCACGCCGATTCAGGTGGAGATGGATAAGCATAACAAGGATACATGGGACACAATAATAGACAAGGTAAAGGAAAAGCAGGATGTTTGAATATATATTGCGTGAAATATTTTTGTCAATCATAGCGTTTTTGGCAGGAGCCGGGGTATCAGCAGGTGTGTTTGCATTTGTGCTTGTGATAGGAGTGGTGCCGCGTATACTTCGGTGCAGCAGGATAGAAAATATAATACTTATAGAAAATGTCATGATATGTGGTGTGGTGGCAGGTAATATATCATCGGTGCTTGATACGGCATATAATCTGGGCTTTGCAGATATGTCAAAGGAAATTGTCAGCAATATCTGCGGGAATATAATTATTGCAATATATGGACTGAGTGTCGGCATATTTGTCGGCTGTATTGCAGTGGCGCTCGCAGAAATACTGCACACATTCCCTATCATATATAAGCGCATGAAGCTTCGCGCCGGTCTTTCAATCATAGTGATTTCAATGGCAATGGGAAAGGCACTTGGAGCACTTTATTATTTCATGACGGGATTTGTTGCCACTTCATAGGACTCTCTTAAGTTATCTTTAGCTATATCAGGTTATACTCTTGAAACAAAAGACAAATAGGGTATAATGGAAATACGGAAGACGGAAAGGAAATATTATGATTACATCAATAGCCAGACAAAGCATCATACTCAAATGCTTACGCCAAAAATCAGTGATTGTAAGTAATTACGAGCTGTACTATACAGCAGGTCTTGCGAAGAAGTGCTTTGGAATCGCAGTCGATGCCGACATGGAGCCAAAGCAGCTTCTTGAGGAATTACAAAAACACATTGATAAGGTTTCGCCATCGGATGAGCAGGAGAAGTATCTCGTACATCTTCTTGGCAACTATGAGCCTGATGATACTCACGATGAACAGACCAAAGAGATGTTTCACATGGGTGAGACCGAGGAGCATATGTGGCAGGTCTCAATTACATAACAGCATCTCTTAGAGATAAAAACATGGGAAGAGCATGAATGGAGACAGAACATGGAAAAAGTAATAAGTATTGGAAATCAGGGATTTGAAGATATCAGAAAAAATGATAATTTTTATGTAGACAAAACGGATTTCATAAAGGAATGGTGGGAATCAAGGGATACGGTTACATTGATTACCAGACCGCGCCGTTTTGGAAAGACTTTAAACATGGATATGCTGAAGTGTTTTTTCTCCAATCAGTACGCAGGAAGGTCTGAGCTGTTTGAGGGATTATCTATCTGGAATGAAGAAAAATACAGAAATTTACAAGGTCAGTATCCGGTAATATTTGTCAGCTTTGCAGCAATTAAGGCAGATAATTATGTAGACGCAAGAGATGGAATTATATCCGCTGTGTATCGTGCATATCAGGAGCATTACAGCCTTTTTCAGAAAAGTGAAATTGAGGAGTCGGAAAAAAATTTCTTTAAAGAACTGGATATTTATGTCAATACAATTACACCTGATAAAAAAATGACAAATGAGACAGTATTTCGTGCTTTGAACAGTCTGGCAGCCTGTCTGTTCAGGTATTACGGAAAGAAAGCAATCATCCTTCTGGATGAATATGACACCCCGATGCAGGAAGCATATATCAATGGATATTGGGAAGAATTTACCGGGTTTATGCGGAGTATGTTTAATGCCACATTCAAGACAAATCCATACATGGAACGCGCGGTTATGACCGGAATTACAAGGGTATCAAAAGAATCACTGTTTTCAGACTTGAATAATCTTAGAGTTGTGACTCTGACATCAGAAGCATATAGCACCTGTTTTGGATTTACTGAGAAAGAGGTTTTTGCGGCACTGGACAGCTATGGTATGTCTGGTGAAAAAGAAAAGGTAAAAAAATGGTATGATGGATTTGTATTTGGCTCTGTGAAGGATATTTATAATCCGTGGTCAATCACCGGTTTCTTAAAGGAAAAAAGATACCAGACATATTGGGTGGCAACCAGCTCTAATGGAATGGTCAGCAATCTGATTCAGAAGGCATCATCAGAGGTAAAAACAAAGATGGAAGAACTGTTGCAGGAGAGAGAGATTGTGGAAAGCTTTGATGAGCAGATAGTGTTTAATCAATTGGATGTGAACGAAAGTGCAATCTGGAGTCTACTGATGGCAAGCGGATATCTGAAAGCGGTTGAAGTGGAATATCGTGGAGAGCTGATGAAACCCTGGTATCATTTAAAAATCACAAATTTCGAGACAAAGTGTATGTTTGAAACTTTGTTTGCAGCATGGTTTAGAAATGCAACAGCCAGTTATAATAAATTTATCAAAGCAATGATGGAAAATGATCTGGAAGTAATGAATTATTACATGAATCGTGTGACACAGGAGACTTTTAGCTATTTTGATGTTGGAAGCGGAAAAACAGGTTTGGAGGAAACTGAACGTTTCTATCATGGATTTGTACTGGGACTGATGGCAGAGCAGGCAGAAAACTATGTGTTAAAATCCAATCGTGAGAGCGGATTCGGCAGATATGATGTCATGATGATTCCAAAGAAGGAAAACCTGCCGGCTGTAATCATGGAATTTAAAGTTCACCGTGAAAAAGAAAAAGATTTGGAGGAAACGTTACATATAGCCAGACAGCAGATAGAAGAGAAAAACTATGATGCAGAGCTTTTGGCACAGGGTATCCCAAAAGAAAGAATCAGACACTATGGATTTGCATTTGAGGGAAAAAATGTGTTGATAGGATAGCATCACCAGCAGTCTAAATGCCGCCGTAGAGCTTGCTCTGCGGCGGCATTTTCGTATTCAAAGTCATATTTATTGAAGCAGTACAGATACCTGTCCGGTAGCTCTAGCCCATAGTAACCTCGACTGTAACATCGTGTCCGGTTCCGTTAATAGCAGGAATCATGTTTCCGTCCATAGTAGCACCATCTACGATGAGCTTTGTCACACCTTTTTGTACGTGAGCAGGATTTCTGACAGTAATGTGGTAGGTATTGCCACGGAACTCACGCTTAGCTGTAAAGCCGTCCATAGTGTCAGGAATACAAGGATCTATGATAAGACCATCGTAGTCAGGACGGATACCGAGGATGTACTGTGAGACATCCAGGAAGGTCCATGCAGCAGTACCGGTCAGCCAGCTGTTCTTTGCCTCACCAAAGTTAGGAGCGTCTTTTCCGGCAATCATCTGGCTGTATACATAAGGCTCGGTGCGGTGAATCTCGCTGATATCCTCAATGTATGCAGGGCATGTTCTGGTGTATACCTGCCATGCTCTGTTTCCACGGCCGATAACAGTCTCTGCTATAGAAATCCAAGGATTATTGTGGCAGAAGATGCCGGCATTCTCCTTGTATCCAGGTGGATAAGAAGAGATTTCACCAAGCTCCACATGATATCTGTGGTAAGGTGGCTGTAAGAGCACGATGCCATATTTGGTATCAAGATATTTCTCAACAGACTGCATTGCCTTAAGGCAGAGCCCTTCATCCTTTCCGATTTCAGCGATAACACAAAAGCCCTGTGGCTCAATAAAGATTTTTCCGTCCTCACATTCCTTAGAACCAATCTTGTGCTTGTAGTGGTCGTATGCACGAAGATACCATTCGCCATCCCAGCCTGCATCCATGACGGTCTTTTCCATCTGTTCGATAGCCTTCTGGGCTGCATCGGCCTCGTCGCAAAGTCCCCTGTGTCTGCAGATTTCTACATAGTCTTTTCCGTATTTTACAAACATGCCTGCGATAAAAACGGACTCGGCATTTGGACCCTCAGATGGTCCGAAGGTCTGGAAGGACTCGCCCGGCTCCTCAGAGAAGCAGTTTAGGTTCAGGCAGTCATTCCAGTCAGCACGTCCAATCTGCGGCAGTCCGTGAGGCCCGAGATGATTGATAGTATAGTTGAACGAGCGGCGCAGATGCTCCATAAAGTCAGTTGCCTTTGAAGGATCGCTGTCATACGGTGTTGACTCGTCAAGTATAGAGTAGTCGCCTGTCTCCTTGATGTAAGCAGCGGCAGCAGCGATAAGCCACAGCGGATCATCGTTGAAGCCTGAGCCGATGTCGGCGTTACCCTTTTTAGTGAGAGGCTGATACTGGTGGTAAGCAGAGCCGTCCTCAAACTGTGTGGCTGCGATGTCAAGTATTCTCTCCCTTGCCCTGTCCGGAATCAGATGCACGAAGCCGAGCAGATCCTGGCAGGAATCCCTAAAGCCCATGCCACGGCCGATGCCCGACTCAAAATAAGAAGCAGAGCGGCTCATGTTAAATGTAACCATGCACTGATACTGATGCCATACATTTACCATGCGGTCGAGCTTTTCCTCTGATGAAGCTATGGTAAAGTGGCCAAGCAGCTTATCCCAGTAAGCCTTAAGCTCTGCTAAAGCAGCGTCGGCTTTTTCGGTGGTGTCAAATTTGGCAAGGAGTGTATCTGCGGGAGCACGGTTTATGATTCCGTCCTCAGCGCGTCCGACCCATTTTTCGTTTACAGGATTTTCCACATATCCAAGTACAAAAATATATGTTTTTTCTTCACCCGGCTCAAGAGCTACCTTCAGGTGATGAGAGCCGACAGGAGCCCAGCCGCTTGCAACAGAGTTCTTAGACTGATCATTTACTACAACTGATGGTGCGCTGTTTTCGCCGTAGGCACCTAAAAATGAATCCCTGTCTGTGTCAAAGCCGTCCACAGGGGCATTTACAGCATATACAGCATAGTGATTGCGGCGCTCCCTGTATTCTGTCTTGTGGAAGAGCTGGGAGCCACCGGCGTGAATCTCAACCTCTCCGGTAGAGAAGTTACGCTGGAAGTTGGTCATATCATCCATGGCATTCCACAGACAAAACTCTACATATGAGAAAACCGAGAAGTCTTTCTTCTTATCGGATGTGTTTTTCAGTGTGAGCTTATTAATCTCGCAGGTAGAGCCCATAGGAACGAAATCAGTAAGCTGCGCTGTTATGCCGTTTTTTGCTCCTGTGAAAACAGAATAGCCCATGCCATGACGGCATTCGTATGAGTCAAGCTCGGTCTTAGAAGGCATCCAGCCCGGATTCCAGATAGTGTCGCCATCTTTTATATAGTAGTAGTGTCCGTTGCTGTCGTACGGCACATTGTTGTAGCGGTATCTGGTGAGACGAAGAAGCTTTGCATCCTTATAGAAGCTGTAGCCACCGCAGGTGTTTGATACCAAAGAAAAGAAATCTTCACATCCAAGGTAGTTGATCCATGGCAATGGAGTCCTTGGAGAGGTGATGACGTACTCTTTGTTTTGATCATCGAAGTGTCCAAATTTCATATATGTAATCTCCTTTTTATAAAATACACGTAAACGTTTAAGTTGTTTATATATTGAAGTATATATTCAAAATGTCAAAAAATCAAGCACAAAACAACAAAAAACAATAGCTTTATGACATATATACAAAGGAAGACGCATATTGTAGTAAAAAATGCTGATGAGATGATATAGCTTAAGTGATTGCGAATGCATGATATAAGAAGAAAAACGTAAACGTTTAAAAAATGCAACGTAATACTATAAAAACTGCACAATATAAGATGGTAAAAAGTGTGAAAAGTATTGAAAATGTAAATTAGGGGTTGCAAAATTGGCAACTTGTGCTATAGTAAAGATACGAAAACGATTAAGCAATCAATTCGAAATGAGGAAACGATATGGTATCACTGAAAGACATAGCACAAAGATGTGGTGTTTCGACAGCGACAGTCAGCAAGGCATTACATGACCAGAAGGATATTGGCGCTGAGACCAAAAACAGAATAAAGAAGATAGCTAAGGAAATGGGATATCTTCCCAATGCTGCGGCCAGAGTTCTTAAGACAAACGAGTCGAACAACATCGGAGTACTGTATTTCGATGAGGCAGGAATGGGACTTACGCATGAGTATTTTGCCGGAGTGCTAAACGGAATCAAGGCACAGGCTGAGATGCTTGGATATGATATCACCTTTATCAATACCAGCCCGGTCGGCAAGAAATTATCATACCTTGAGCACTGTAAGTACAGAAATTTCGATGGAGTCGTAATCGTTTGTGCCAGGTTTCAGGACCAAGAGGTACAGGAGCTGATGAGCAGCGACATACCGGTGGTCACGATCGACCACGTACATTACAGCTGTTCGGCGGTCTGTTCCAACAATGTGAAGTGCATGGGCGACCTGCTTGATTATATCATTAGTATGGGACATAAGAAAATCGCTTACATACATGGACAGGATTTTTCGAGCGTTACACGAGACAGGCTGGCAGCTTATTACAGGGCACTTGAGAATCATGGAATAGATATTCCTGAGGAGTATGTCAGGGAAGCAAGGTATCTGGAAACAGAGGATGTTGCAAAGCAGACAGAATATTTACTCGATTTACCTGACAAACCTACATGTATCATCTATCCGGATGACACGGCGGCAATCGGAGGCATCAATGTTATAAGAAGCAGAGGCCTTAGGATTCCGGAGGATATATCCATAGCAGGATACGATGGCACAAGAGTTTCACAGATGCTAAGCCCGAAGCTCACCACTATCAGACAGGACACTGACAAGATAGGCAGGGAAGCAGCGGACAGATTGATAAGCATCATTAAAAAGCCTAAAACAGCACTTGTGGAGAGAGCTGTTGTTGAAGGAATTTTGCTGGAGGGGGAGTCCGTAGGCAGAATTTAATATATTTTACTACTTTTTTACTAACATTTACTAACAGGTTTAAACCTGAAGCGAGAAGGAGGATTTTCTATGAAAAAGAAACTTGTAAGCGCATTACTTTGCGCAACAATGGCGGCATCATTACTGGCAGGCTGTGGCAGCGGAAATGCATCCGACACAGGAAAGTCTGATAAGAATGGCGGCACAAAAACAGAAGCGACAAACGATGGCAAGACACTCAACATCTATTGCTGGAATGATGAATTCCAGAGCCGTATCACTGACCACTATTCTGATTACAAGAAGGTGGATGCAACACATGGCAAAATCGGAGATATTGATGTAGTCTGGAACATTACACCTAATGAGAACAATGCATACCAGAACAACCTGGATGAGACACTTTTGAAGCAGGCTGATGCATCGGCAGATGACAAGATTGATCTCTTCCTGGTAGAGGCTGATTACGCACCAAAGTATGTAGACTCTGATTACACAATGTCAATCAAGGATTTAGGAATCACAGACAGTGATATCTCTAAGCAGTACAAGTACACACAGGATGTTGTTACTGATTCTGATGGCAACCTGAAGGGTCTTTCATGGCAGGGCTGCCCGGGTGTTCTCTTCTACAACAGAGCAGCAGCAAAAGAAGTACTTGGAACAGATGATCCGGATGAGGTTCAGAAGTCAGTATCTGACTGGGATACCTTCAATGCTACAGCTGAGAAGATGAAAGCAGCAGGCTACAAGATGACATCTACAGCAAACGATACATACCGTGTATACTCTAACAACGTTTCAAAGAAATGGGTAAGCGATGACAAAAAGATCCAGATTGATGACAACATCATGAAGTGGGTTGATGATTCTAAGAAGCTTGTAGACGCAAGTGAGACAGGAACAGCAGATCTTTGGTCAGATGACTGGAAGAAGGGCTTCTATCCTGAAGGAAAAGTATTCTCATACTTTGGACCTGCATGGTTAGTAAACTTCTCAATGGCAGCAGATGAGTCAGGTTCTATCGGAAATCAGGGCGGCTGGGGTGCAGCCCAGGGACCACAGGGCTTCTTCTGGGGCGGTACATGGATCTGTGCAGCAGAGGGAACAGACAATGCTGACCTTGTAAAGGATATCATGCTCAAGATGACAACAGACGATGACATCATGAAGGATATCGTTGTTAAGGATGATGATTTCGTAAACAACAGCACAGTTATGGATGGTCTTGCAGACGGAACAATCATGGGCAAGGACGACAAGCCTTACACAAGTACAATACTTGGTGGACAGAATCCATTACCAATGTATATAGCAGGTGTTAAGACTCTCGACTTAAGCAACCTTTCAGCATATGACCAGGGCTGCAACGAGGAATTCCAGAAGGCTATGAAGGATTACTTCGAAGGAAACTGCGATAAGGATACAGCTATTGAGACCTTCAAGAAGGCAGTTGTTGAGAAATATCCTGACCTTTCAGAATAAGATAGTTTTTGAATTGACTATAGGGCTAACAATATAAAATAATAAATACCCTGTCTGCCTTGCGTAAGCAGGCAGGTGGGGTATTCTTTTTAAAATCAGTTTACAGCATTACATCACCATTGACTACAATACCAGTTGGGAGGTAGGTATTATGAAAAAGAGTGGAGGTAAAGCGGTCAGATATAACAAATGGGGCTATATCTTTCTGATTCCGTTTATCGTTGTATACGTAGTATTTCAGCTGGTACCGTTAATCACTACCATTTACAACAGCTTTTTTGAAAATTATATGTCCGGTCTTACACAGGTAGGACCAAATTTCGTTGGATTTGAAAACTATGAAAAATTGTTCACATCCGGTGATATCTGGCAGTATTTCAAGAACACAATGGTTCTTTGGATCATGTGCTTCATACCGCAGATATTCTTATCACTGCTCCTTGGAGCATGGTTTTCGGATGTCAGCTTAAAGCTCAAGGGAACAAGATTTTTTAAAACAGTTATATATCTGCCAAATCTGATTATGGCTTCAGCGTTTTCACTGTTATTCTTTACATTGTTTGCTGATGGTGGACCTATAAACAATCTGCTTATGCAGATAGGCTTCATCTCAGAGCCGTACAAGTTCCTGTCGCATGTTGGCAGTACAAGAGGACTCATCGCATTGATGAACTGTCTGATGTGGTTTGGTAATACAACCATCCTGCTTATGGCAGGTATGCTTGGAATCGATACATCGCTATTCGAGGCAGCAGAGGTGGACGGAGCAACAAGCACACAGGTGTTTTTTAAGATAACACTTCCGCTCCTTAGACCGATACTGATATATGTAATCATTACATCACTTATCGGTGGCTTACAGCTCTTTGATGTACCACAGATTTTGACAAACGGAACAGGTAATCCGGTCAGATCAAGCATGACACTTATCATGTACTTAAACAAACGTCTGTACAGTAAGGATTATGGAATGTCAGGTGCACTTTCAGTCATACTGTTTATCATCACAGCAATACTTAGTATAGCGGTATTCAAGCTCAGCGGCAATGATGATAAGAGAAAGGAGTAGGTCGATATGGCAGCAAATGTAAACAAAAAAAATAAAGGTATGGGAATCCATGCCAGACGTGTGTTAGCATATATCGTGCTTGTGATAATCTCTTTCTTCTGTCTGTTCTGGTTCTATGTAATGATAATCAATGCAACCAGATCAAACGGAGAGCTGCAGTCAGGATTTACGGCAATTCCGAGTACGCATCTGCTTGACAACTGGAACTCACTCTTACATGACACACTTCCGGTCATAAGAGGTATGTTTAACAGCCTTTTCGTAGCAGCCTGCAGTGCAGTACTGTGTGTATATTTTTCGACAATGACAGCATATGCCATACATGCATATGAGTTCAAGGCCAAGAAATTCATCTCCACTTTCATACTGATGGTTATGATGATTCCTACACAGGTTACAGCACTTGGATTTGTTAAATTGGTAACAGGCATGGGACTGATGGATTCGTTTATTCCACTTATAGTTCCGACAATTGCTTCACCTGTCACATATTTTTACATGAAGCAGTATATGGAGAGCTCACTTCCGTTGTCTCTCATTGAGGCAGCCAGAATTGACGGCTCCGGAGAGTTTAGGACGTTTAATCATATCGTGCTTCCGTTGATGAAGCCGGCAATAGCAGTACAGGCAATTTTCTCATTTGTAAGCAGCTGGAACAATTACTTCACTCCGGCACTTATATTACACGAAAACAACAAGAAGACACTTCCAATCCTGTTAGCGCAGCTTAGAAGTGCAGATTTCCTGAAGTTTGATATGGGAAAGGTATACATGATGATTACCTTCTCTATCCTTCCTGTAATAGTGGTTTACCTTATTCTTTCAAAGCACATCGTAGGTGGTGTTGCCATGGGAAGTGTGAAGGGCTGATACAGACCATTGATTATAACTATTTTCTTTTTATATTTTTCCCTTCATCTAAAAAGGACCGCTCACCCGGGCGGTTCTTTTTTACGAGCAAAATGGCAGGCTTTTTCTTATGCCCTCTTGACAGAATACGTTATACTATAAGTATGAACGATAAGAAACAAGGAATACTATATATCATAATGGCAGGGTTCTTTTTTGCCCTGATGACATTTTTTGTGAGACTGTCGGGCGATCTGCCGACCATGCAGAAGGCTTTTTTCAGGAATGCGGTAGCAGCGATAGCGGCTGTTATCTTACTCGCAAAAAGTGATGAAGGCTTCAAAATAAAAAAGGATAGCTGGAAGGGACTTTTTCTGCGAAGCTTCTTTGGAACAACAGGGCTCATATGCAATTTCTATGCAGTCGACCATCTGGCCATCGCAGATGCCAATATCCTGAACAAATTGTCACCGTTTTTTGCCATAATCATGTCATATTTTGTGCTTAAGGAGAAAGCAAACAAGACAGAGTGGCTGTGCGTGGTGGTGGCATTTATAGGTGCTGTTTTTGTGGTAAAGCCATCCATGAATGTGCAGTTTTTAAATGCAATGATTGGTGTAATAGGAGGCTTTGGCGCAGGTGTTGCGTATACATTTGTGCGAAAGCTCGGTAAGCAGGGAGAGAGAGGTCCTGTGATAGTCATGTGCTTTTCGGTATTTTCATGTATAGTGACAGCTCCGTTTCTGTTTGTAGGGGCAAAGCCTATGAGTGCATATCAGATTGTCATGCTGCTTTTGGCAGGTGCTGCAGCTACAGGTGGGCAGCTTTCAATAACAAAGGCATATACCAAGGCACCGGCGAAGGAAATATCGGTGTTCGACTATTCGCAGGTTATCTTTGCCGCCATGCTTGGATTTGTCTTTTTACAACAGATACCGGACTATCTAAGTGTGATAGGATATGTTATAATAATAGGCAGTGCGATTTTTAAATGGAACTATAATCTCAGACACGAGGAAAATATATGAACTATGCAGGAATAAAATATTGTGACATCGCAAACGGACTGGGCTGCCGTACTGTGCTTTTTGTGTCAGGCTGCAGAAATCATTGTAAGGGCTGTTTTCAGCCGCAAACATGGGAATTTGACTATGGAGAGCCGTTTGATGAACAGATACAAAACGAGATACTCGACTCGCTCGCGCCTGCCTATGTGCAGGGAATTACCCTTTTAGGCGGTGATCCGTTTGAGGAGGAGAATCAGGAGGCACTTGTGCCGTTTATGAGAAGAGTCAAGGAGCGCTATCCCAATAAGGATGTGTGGGCTTACACTGGCTATCTGTACGAGGAGCTGCTTGCAAACGGACATAAGCACACAGAGTATACGGATGAGCTTTTATCCATGATAGATATTCTGGTAGATGGTCCGTTTATAGAGGAGCAGAAGGATATCACGCTCAAATTCAAGGGCTCTGCAAACCAGCGTGTGATAGACATGGCAAAGACGAGAGCAACAGGAGAGGTGTCCAGACTGGAATTTACGAAAATATAAATCGTAATGATAAAAAATTTGATAAAAAATTGATAAGAGGATTTGAAATGAAGAAAAAATGCGACAGATTATTAGGAATACTGTGCTATGCGCTCGGGATTTTAGCAGCGCTTTATGTGGGCGGCTGGCTTATGCTGATTAAGCCTATTCATGTGATTATCATTGCATTTGGCAATGATATGCTGACACTTCCGCTTTTGCTTAAGAGTATCATAAAGATAGCATTTTCTACGACCTTTGCAGGGCTTGTGTGGTGCATCGGATACATAGGCTACAATTTTTTCAAGGGAAATGAGGACCCTGACTGGGCGGCTATAGAGGCGCGCTTCAGAAATAAGCACAGTGATACAACAAACGAAGATTTACTGAAGGAGAGAGAAGTATGATAGTCCGTGTACCTGATTATTTTTCAGAGTTTAGCTGCATAGCCGGAGACTGCAAGGATAGCTGCTGTCTGGGCTGGGAGATTGATATTGATGAGGATTCATATGAGTATTATCAGACACTGCCGGGAGAGGTCGGAGAGCGCCTGAGAAATGGCATGTATGAGACAGAGGATGGCGGGCACGGTATCCGCACAAACAATTGCGGCCGCTGTATTATGCTAAACGACAAGAATCTGTGTGATTTGTACATAGCAGCGGGCGAGGCATCGCTTAGTGAGGTGTGTACTGATTTTCCTAGGTTTGGCATAGAGTACAGAAATGTGGAGCAGAAGTGTCTGAGCCTTGCGTGCGAGGAGGTCTGCCGAATATTTTTCAGCAAAACAAAGCCTGTTAAGTTTGTAGAACAGGAGCTTTTTGGAGACAGTGATGATGATCAGGGCGTTACAGAGGAGGAGGCTGCCTTTTTCGAGGAGGTGCAGCGCGAGCTGATTGCCATACTTCAGGACAGAACAAAGCCAATCGGAGTGCGCGTGGAGGAGTACCTTGACAGGGCAAATGAGTACCAGAAGAAGCTGAGCCAAAATGATGTTGAAAAGCATATAGACTGGCTTTCGTTTAATGATTTCTCATATGAGCATTTTGATATCCGCTTCGGTATCATCAATGAGATGGAGCTTTTGCGTCAGGTATGGCAGGATTTCAAGGATGATATGCAGTCTGTCCTCACAGAGGAGGACTATGAAAAACGCATGAAGGAGTACATGGACAGCAGCGATTACCGTGAAAACGATATTGAGCAGCTTCTTGTATACTTTACCTTCAGATATATCATGAATGCCATCTATGACTCAAATATCATGGTTTATGCATATCTGAGCGTCATGTTTACCATGATAGTCAGGGATATGAATGCCACACGCTTCTTTAAAAACGGTGGCAGCTTCACCATAGAGGATCAGATGGAGGTGGCAAGAATCTTCTCCAAGGAAGTGGAGCATTCCGAGGAAAATGTGGAGGCCGCCAAGGAGGAAATTATCTGGGGATAGTTGATTTAAAGATTAAATATATAATAAAATAACAATATAATTTTTTAGTTTTTGATTTTAGATTTTTAGTTTTTGGTTTTTAGATTTTAGTTTTCAAAAGAAGCTTGCACAGAAATGTGCAGGCTCTTTTTTGTGAAATAACTAAAGGCTTCCACCATTATGCCATAAGCCTCATATTTTCCGGCTTATGGGCTGGTTTTGGGGAGCTGTTTTGGGAATTATAGTGATTTCAGCTACTTTTTCTCGGCTTTTATCTGGCTTATGGGCTGAGTTTTGGGAGCTGTTTTGTGGATTTCAGCAGTTACAGCTACTTTTTCTCGTAATTTATCCGGCTTATGTGCTGGTTTCTGGGAGCTGTTTTGGGAATTTCAGCAGTTACAGCTACTTTTCTCGGATTTTATCCAGTTTTTGGGCTGAATTTTGGGAGCTGTTTTAAAAGATTTAGTGATTACAGCTCCCCAAGGTCTGCCTACTATGCTATCAATCCCTTGTAAACCATAAATTGGTACCTTGAAAACTTCACATTTTCAAGGTACCAACCATTTTTTATAAGGTGGTTTTGACCCTTAAATCATGTCATATAGACTAAAAAAATAATTCACAAAATTTCAAATGAAAAATTATCTATTATATCTAGGACCTTTAGTACTAAAAAAATTTCGCATATGTTACATAAAAATGAATAAATAGTAAAATTTACCAAAATTTTGTAAAGTAATTCTCTGTTTATCCCAATAGTCGAAAACCAACGAAAATATTATAATATAAGTACGAAAACGTGCGAAAGGGAATTTTCGTACAAACAAAAAAGGAAAAGGAGAGGAAATATGAGAAAGTTAAAAGAACGCTTTCACAGGAAACATGGCATATTCCGTCCGGTATTCAGTTTGATACTGGTATTAGCGATGATTATGACTATGATTCCGTCGATCGGAGGAAACTTGGTAAAAGCAGCTTCAACTCCGATGAATGTAACTATTCATTTTATGAAGCCAAGTAATTGGAATTGGACAGAACCGGCGGTACAGTTTTGGGGATACAATTCTATTGAAGTAAGTAATGATGCGAATGGCGGAGTATCAAAAGAGGTTCCAGGCTGGGGCGGAGCGTGTGCTTATGTTTTCAGTGAAGGAACTGCAACAAATACAAATGGAGATAAGGATTATTATCTTACAGTGAAATCAGATACTACAGGATTTCAGCTGTTAGATTATCAAAACACAGGTAATACTAAAAATCCTGCTAATGATGCAAAGTTAACACAGTATACAGAAGATACACCAACTGATGTATATTATGTAGCAAAAGACGGAAGCAATTTTGCATATTATCTTGATCCGGAAGGAAATACACCGGTTCCTGATTTACCAGAGACAGAGACAACCTTCCTCTTGGTAGGAACACTTCCTGGAACAGGCTGGGATCAAAATGCAACTCCAAACTTTGCAAAGTCTGAAACAAATGAAAATGAATACAGCATTTCTATTAAAAATGTTCCGGCACAAACTTATGAATATAAGATTCTGGAAGATCCGGCATTAAATGGCTGGGGTAAAGCATGGACAGGCGAAAGTAATGTCCAGCTGGAAGTGAAAGCACCGGCAGATATTACCATGAAGTTGGACAAGACAGATAACGATAAAAAGACAGATATAACAATTAGTTATATTAAAACATTGGATGTGAAAACACCGGCACAGGTAGAAAAAGGAGTAGACATTTCACTTCCAGCAAAAGGAACCTATTATGCGGGTGATACCAAGGGAAGCAAGACTGAAGGTGTAGGTGTAACTTATACTGCTGTTTCAGAAGGTATTACAGTAAGTGGCACAACTCTTAAGGTTCCAACCTCATATAAAGGAACAGATGTAACTATCCGTGTAGCTTATAACGGAGTAACAAAAGATATTACAATTCCGGTAGTAGATAAAGTTTATACATATACTATTTACTATCATGATTTTAGTGCAAGTCATATGGCAGCAGATGCAAGTTCCCTGTGGATTTGGCAGGATGGCGGAGCTGATGGAGTTCTTTATAATTTTTCTGGAACAGAGCAGTTAGACGATGGAAATACATGGCTTAAAGCTACTGTAAAGCTTCCATATTATAAAAATATTCGTATTATTCCAAAGAACTATGGTGATACATGGTCTTGGCAGAATGATGAAATTTCATATGACAACACAGCAAAAGATGAAAATGTAACTCTTTACATTACATCAAACAGCAAAGAAGCATACACAACCATTCCAGAGCTTGTAAAACCAAGAGAGCGTTATGTAATGGTCGAATATGACAGACCAGCTGGTGACTATGATGGTTGGAATATCTTTACATGGAACAGTGGATTTGGAGATAAGGTTACTGTTAACTTCCAGAAAATGAATGGCAAGATGGTAGCCAAGATTCCGGTAAAAGATACTACAGCAGATATGATGTTATCTTTCTGTATGAGAAGAAGTACAGCAGATGATGAGTGGGCTGATAAAGATGGCGGAGACCATTATGTAAGTGTACCGGCAAATCAGAATCTTGTAAAAGCAAAATTTGTACAGGGTGAGGGAATCACAGAGGTTATTCCATCAAATGTTGGATGTGTATTGGATGGTGAGAATGGAAAGATTCATTTCTATTATAGAGATGATGAGATGATTGTTGCTGATAATACACAGAAATCTATTGCAGATAAAGTAAGTATTACAATAAATGGTGAAAAGCATGCGATGACTTATGATGCTGCAAATGAGAGATTCAGCTATGACTTAACTGACATCACAACAGGAGATTACTGTTACTACTATACAGTAGATGGTGAAGAGAAACTTGATGCATTTAACGAGAATACAAAAGATTATGCTGGAAAGACATGCAGTGTCTGCCACTACAAGAAATTCAATATGAGCATCAGTGCGGAATTATCCCAGCCTACTATGGATTACAATGATAACAATGTATTAACTGTTAAGTATAATCCAGCTGATGGCGAAGATATGACTGAATTTGAAGTAGCAGCCGCAACAGCAGATTTAAGTGCATTAGGATTAAGCAGAGAATATGCAATTGACCCAGAATTAATGGAAGCAACCATTTCCTGTCTGAATACAATAACCACAGGAGTTAAGACAATTCCTGTAACTGTAAAGGATGTATATGGAAATGTATACACAACAGAAGTAAATGTTACTGTAACAGATCGTGTTAAAACAGATGGAGATTTTGATTGGGATGAGGCAGTGATTTACTTTGCTGTAACTGATCGTTTCTTTGATGGAGATGCAAGCAACAATGATGCTTATGGAGTAGGAGACTACGATACAAGTGCTAAAAAGGGTGGTTCAAGCTATCATGGTGGAGATTTTGCAGGATTAACTGAGAAGCTTGACTATCTCGAGGATTTAGGTGTAAATACTATCTGGATTACACCAATAGTAGAGAATATCACAGATGATCAGCATGACGCAAAGACAGATACAGCTACCTATGGTTATCATGGTTACTGGGCTAGTGACTTCACAGAGCTTAATAAGCACCTTGGAACAAAGGAAGAGTTTGCCGCACTTCTTGATGCAGCACACAGCCGTGGAATGAAGCTTATGGTTGATGTGGTATTAAATCATGCAGGCTATGGTACAGAGAATTATTTCAATAATATTCTCAAAGATAAGGATGGAAATGCAATCAAGATGCTTCGTGACAGCAGCAATACTGTTTCCGGAGATGACAAGTTAGCACCACTTTCAGACCTCCCTGACTTCGTAACAGAAGATTCGGAAGTAAGAAATCAGTTGATTGAATGGCAGACAGAATGGATGGATGAATTTGACATTGACTATTATCGTGTAGACACGGTAAAGCATGTTGATTCTACTACATGGTCAGCTTTAAAGAACTCTCTTACGAAAGTAAACCCAGACTTTAAGATGATTGGAGAGTACTCTGGAGCCGGATATGCTAATACCGCCGGAGAACTTGGAACAGGAAGCATGGATGCACTCCTTGACTTCGATTTCAATGATTTTGCAAAGGATTTTGTAGGCGGAAAGATTTCTACAGTTGAAAACTCATTGTTAAAGCGTAATGGAGTACTAAACAATACAGCAACAATGGGTAATTTCTTAAACAGCCATGATGAGGATACTCTTCAGTACAAGCTTGTAAATGAGAGTAAATTCTCGGAGGAAGAGGCTTATAACCTGATGAAGGTAGCAGCTACTCTTCAGATTACAGCCAAGGGCCAGCCGGTTATTTACTATGGAGATGAGCTTGGTCAGGCAGGAGCTAATGACTGGCCAAACCAGACAAATCGTCGTGACTTTGATTGGAAAGAGTTAGAAGCACAGAAGGCAGACAACAATAGTATTTACAAACATTACAAGACCATGCTTTCAATCCGTAATGCATACACAGATGTATTCGCAAGAGGAAGCAGAAATGTTGTGGCAAGTTCTGATGAGGAAGGCTATGATATAATTGCAAGAAGCTATGGTGATACTACATTATATGTTGGTATGAATATCAATGATACCGCAAAAGAAGTAAAAGTTCCGGTTAATGCAAATGCAGGAGATACAGTTAAAAATCTTTATGATGGTAAAACATATACTGTTTCTTCTGATAAGACAGTAACAGTAAGCATTCCGGCAGCAAAGGATGGTGGAACAGTCATTCTTACCGAGGTGAAGAAAGCAGTAGATCCAACACCGGCAGACCCGGGCAAGAAAGATCCAACACCAACACCAGCAAAGAAAGATGGAGTTATTTCCGTAACAGATAAGGCAGCTATTGAAACCAAAAAAGCAGCTCCAAAGAGTGGCGATGACAATGAAGCAGCTACATATGTATGCTTACTTGGACTCGCAATGGTAGCAATCACAGCAGCTACATATCGCAAGAAAAAAGCTTGCAAATAAAACAGCTTTTAAACTAAACATTTTATAAACCTCTTAGATGCCGCACCTTCGGGTGCGGCATTTCAGACTGTAGACAAAGTCCTCGGCATTTTGCCGAGGATTTTTCTATGAAAAGAGGCTAAGAGTCAGTATTTTCAAGACTTTTAAGCCTCTTTTTGGTATAATGAAGATATCAAAAAAGGTGGTATTTTCATATGATGACTCAAGAAACTGAAAAAGTAAGAAAACAAATGCAGATCGTATGTATCGATGATCTTGTTCCACAGGATCATCTTCTGCGAATTATCGATAAAGCCATCGACTGGTCATTTATTTATGACCTTGTTCGTGATACTTATTCGGATAGCATGGGACGTCCAAGCATTGATCCGGTAACGCTTATCAAGATTCCCCTTATTCAATATTTGTACGGAATAAAAAGTATGCGCCAAACTATTAAAGAGATTGAGGTAAACATGGCGTATCGTTGGTTTCTTGGACTTGAACTTTATGATCCTGTTCCACATTTCTCTACCTTCGGAAAGAATTATACCCGCCGGTTTAAGGATACCGATCTATTTGAGCAGATTTTTCAGCATATCCTAGAAGAATGCTACCGCTTCAAGTTGGTTGATCCAACAGAAATCTTTGTCGATGCAACGCATGTCAAAGCAAGGGCTAATAACAAAAAGATGCAAAGACGAATTGCACAGCAAGAAGCCTTATTCTATGCCGATATGCTACGCAAAGATATCAATGCTGACAGAGAGAAACATGGAAAGAAACCGCTTAAAGATAAAGATGATCATAATAAGCCCGGAGCCAATGGCAATGATAAATTTGAAGACTATACGGATGACATTCCGCTAGACGGAAAAACTATTAAGTGCAGTACAACAGATCCTGAAAGCGGATGGTTCCGAAAGGGCGAACATAAGCATGTGTTTGCCTATGGGATTGAAACTGCCTGTGATAAAAACGGATGGATTATCGATTTCACAGTAAATCCAGGAAACGAACATGACAGCAGAACTTTTAAAGGTCTTTATGATAAGCTTACAAATGTTAGAATGAAATACTGTATTGTTGACGCTGGTTATAAAACTCCTGCGATAGCAAAAATGCTTATAGACGATGGTGTGACACCAGTATTCCCATACAAACGCCCAATGACTAAAGAAGGATTTTTCAGAAAACATGAGTATGTGTATGATGAATACAATGATGCATACATTTGTCCGGGTAATCATTTCCTGCACTATAGCACCACCAATCGAGATGGGTATCGGGAATACAAAAGCTGCGGAAAAATCTGTGAGGGATGTCAATATCTGTCTCAGTGTACAGCAAGCAAAAATCATGTAAAACTTGTTACAAGACATGTTTGGGAAGATTACATGGAAACATGCGAAGATATTCGTCACACAGCGGGGATGAAGGATTTGTATTCACACCGAAAGGAAACTATCGAAAGAATCTTTGGAACAGCAAAAGAAAACCATGGATTCCGATATACACAAATGTACGGAAAAGCGCGGATGAAAATGAAAGTCGCGCTCACTTTTGCGTGCATGAATTTAAAGAAGCTTGCAAAATGTAAGAAGGAATGGGGATTACAAATGTCATAAATCCGGTGGAAATATGCTTGTTTAAACAAAACACCTTCGCAATGGCGAGAAAAAGGCTCCGAGAAACATAATTTCTCGGAGTCCTTTGTCTACAGTCTGAGATGCCGCACCTTCGGGTGCGGCATTTACTATAAATTGGGAAAGAAGTCATATTGCTATCATCGCTTTAAATACATTATAATAAGAAGAAAACAGCAAAGGCTGTCAAGGAGAACAATATGAAAAGTACAGCGTTTGATATGGCTATGGTGGCATACAGACAAAATGATATGGAGGGAGCATTCCGTCAGTTTCTGTCTCTGGCAGAGACAGGCGATGCGGATGCCATGAATATGGCAGCAAATATGTTTGAAAGAGGTCAGGGCACATACAAAGATCCGGGGCGCGCAGTGTTCTGGTGGAAGAAAGCGGTGGAGCTTGGAAATGTGGATGCGCTTGCGGATTACGGACAGTATCTGGTCACTACCTTTTTTGATGGCAAGGAGCAGAAGCTTGGCGCAGGGTATCTGGTTACTGCAACGGAGCGTGGCAACAACAGGGCAGGAGAGAGTCTTGTGGAGTTTGCTCTTAAAAATAACGATGCCGGAGTCAAAGTATACAGGACAGCAGCAGATTACTGCGACAGGGCTATTGACGCTGCGACAGATTCATATCTTCGCACACAGTATGTGCAGAAAAAGGGTATGCTTAAATATAAGCTCAGACAGCACAGGATTGGAAACAATTATGTATATCTGGCAGCGGTATTTTCGGCGATAGGAGCAGTATTTCTCATGATTGCATCAGTGGATTTGTTTCTTGAGCTGCATATGGAGTATTGCGATATGTTTAAGCTGTTTTCGTATAGTAAAATGATACCATGGGAGACAGATATAGCGATGTTCTTTGGTGCGATGCTTTTATTTACGCTTGGAAAGGTGACAAATAAGCTTCATGTGGCGAGCTTTTTGCAGCTTCTTGCATCTGTATTTGCGGTGGCAGTTGTTGCCATGCACTTTATCTGTGTGATAAATGATGGCAGGGTGTGGTATGATAAGCTGCTGTGGTATGTGGTGCTTGTTGTCATTCCACTTATGCTCGGAAAGCTGTTGGGTGAGATTCTGAGAAAGATTATCGGCATACAGTAAAATAATATTTTGATATGTAACCGGAGGAGAATGAACATGACTCTGCAACAATTAAAATACGTGGTGACAGTGGCAGAATGTGGCAATATAACAGAGGCTGCAAAGCAGCTTTTTGTCTCGCAGCCCACTGTGACCAGCGCTATACATGACCTGGAAAAAGAGATGCAGATAGTTATTTTCATCAGGACAAACAAGGGAGTGATATTATCAGAAGATGGTGAGAGATTTCTCGGTCATGCCAGACAGGTGCTCGAGCAGGTAGATCTCATAGAGGGGATCTACAAGGATGATGTGGTGAGTAAGCCGCACTTTGCGGTATCGTGTCAGCATTATTCCTTTGCGGTGAATGCATTTGTGGATGTAATCAGAAAGTTTGATGCATATCAGTATGATTTTACCATCAGGGAGGAGCAGACTCACGAAATTATTGAGGATGTCACGAATTTAAAGAGTGAGCTGGGAGTCATATATCTAAGCTCCAAGAATACGGAGGTGCTCTCAAAGATGCTAAAGCGTAATGAACTCGAGTTCACAGAGCTTTTTACAGCCACACCGCATGTATTCATATGTGACAGTCACCCGCTTGCTTCAAAAAAGAGCATCACGATGGATGATCTGCAGGACTATCCGTACCTGACGTATGAGCAGGGAGAGTACAATTCACAGTACTTTTCGGAGGAGTTTGTCAGCACTCTTGACAGCAGAAAGAATATCAGGGTCAGAGACAGAGCTACACTTTTTAATCTGATAATTGGCTTAAATGGCTATACAGTGTGCTCAGGAGTGATTTCCGCAGAGCTGAATGGAAGGAATATTATATCAAAGCCACTTGATGTGGAGGAGTATATGAGGATAGGCATTATCAGCAGAAAGGGTGTGGTACTCTCGCGATATGCAAGGGAGTATATTGAAGCATTGAAGGCGCACTGTATGTGACACTACAATCAATATATAAGACATAATGTATAAGATATGATATATAAAATATGATATATAAGATATGATATATATGATATATCATATATAAGGTCTGAACATATACAAACATTTGGTACAAGGAGCATAAGCATGTACGACAGCATAATAATAGGAACAGGTCCTGCCGGACTGTCGGCAGCCCTGAATTTAAAAACATATAAAAAGGATTTTATCTGGTTTGGGTCAAAGAACCTGAGCGATAAGGTGCAAAAAGCAGAGAAAATCGCAAACTATCCTGGATTTCCGATGATAAGCGGTCAGGAGCTGTTTGAACGCTTTGACGCGCACAGACGGGCAGCAGGAATTGATATAACAGAAAAGACCGTGACCAATATCATGCCTGCAGGAGATGGATTTATGGTGCTTGCAGACAATGAGGTGTATGAGGCGAGGTCTCTCATACTGTGCATGGGTGTGATGTCTGCAAAGCAGCTTGACAGGGAGGATGAGCTCCTTGGAAAGAGGCTCAGCTACTGTGCCACCTGTGACGGCATGTTTTACAAGGATAAGAGGATAGCTGTCATATGCAATGACAAAAAGTATGAGCATGAGGTAAAATATCTTGCAGATATTGCGGCAGAGGTATTGTATTTCCCGACCTTTAATGACAGCGAAATAGAGCTTTCCAATGTAAAGATATCAAGGGATATGCCTGTTGCATTGACAGGTGATTCATTTGTAGAGGGAATTACGCTTCGAAGCGGAAGGACTGAGAGCGTTGACGGAGTGTTCTGCCTCAGAAATGCCATCGCACCGTCAAAGCTTATGCCACAGCTTGAAGTCGAAAACGCACATATATTGGTGGACAGAGCCCAGCAGACAAATGTAGCAGGCTGTTTTGCAGCGGGTGACTGCACAGGCAGGCCTTACCAGTATACGAAGGCTGTCGGAGAGGGAAATGTGGCAGCACACTCTTGTATACAATATCTTAGTAAATCAGAAAAATAATATGGCAATGGCATAGAGGTCGGTTAAAGCATGTTAAAGGCAATTACAGCCATTTACCATTGAGAAGATACTGATTTCTCTCAGCTCCGACTGAGACAAACTGTATTTCATGTCTTAGCATGTCCTCAAGCGAACTTATGTAGCGCTTGGCATTTACAGGCAGCTCATCATACGACCTGCAGTTTGATATATTGGTTTTCCACCCCGGCAGCATTTTGACTACCGGGGTATATTTTTCAAGATTTTCGGTAGGGTCAAAGACATTGGTTACAGCATTTTTATACTGATATCCGGTGATTACTGGAATTTCGTCCATGATGCTAAGAACATCGAGCTTGGTCAGTGCAATTTTGTCAGCATGCTGGCATTTTAGACCATAGCGGCTTGCAACGGCATCAAACGGACCTACACGACGTGGTCTTCCGGTTGCAGCACCATATTCGCTGCCATATTTGCGGACCATCTCAGTCCATTCACCGTTCATTGCTTTTTCTGCGACAAACGGTCCGGCTCCGACACAGGTAGAGTATGCTTTTAGCACACCTACCACATGGTCTAATGAAGCACCGGGGATACCGGCACCTATAGGACCGTATGCGGAGATGGTAGAGGAGCTTGAGGTATATGGGAAAATACCATAGTCGATATCCCTCATTGCACCGAGCTGTGCTTCAAGGACAACACGCTTTCCCTTTGAGAGTGCATTCTCAAGGAATGCACCGGTATCTGTGATATAAGGTGCATATTTTGCAGCCTTCTGCTTGCACCATGACAAAAGAGCAGACAGTGACATAGGCTCCTGATGATAGCAGCCTGCAAGCTCAAGGTTTTTAGCCTCAAGCATGGTCTTAAGTCTGGCCTGAACATTCTCATCATCTAAGTGGAGCAAATCACCGAGACGGATTGTTTTTTTACGGTATTTATCACTGTATGCATAGGCAATACCGCGCTTGGTAGAGCCAAAGGCTGCTCCGGACTTTGAAAGGCGGGCTTCCTCAAGCTCATCCTGTATTTTATGCCACGGCATGGAAATTGTGGCTCTTGTTGATAATTTCAGATTTTTTGGTGAAACAGATACATTTTGTGTTCTGATTTGTGCAATTTCATTTGACAGATGGTTGAGGTCGATGACCATTCCGTCACCGAGCACACACACCACATCAGGATGGAGTATTCCGGATGGAAGCAGATTTAAGACAAATTTTCCTTGTTTATTGACCTCTGTATGTCCGGCGTTGTTACCGCCCTGATAGCGGACTACGATATCCGCATGTTCTGCGAGCAGGTCGATGACACGGCCCTTTCCCTCGTCTCCCCAGTTTATTCCTGTAACTGCTGTAAGCATGATGAATGCCTCCTTGTTTTTTTATATGAATATAAGGTAACTATTTTACTACGTGCAATACCGAAACGTCTTATCCGTGAGTATTCTTGCAAAGATGAGTCCGAGCGGCAGTGCAATGATTATCATGATTGCCGATGCAAACCATGAGACTGCATCCGAAAGTGCCATAATGCCGAAATTGTATATAGCCCGGTACAGATAGAGTCCGGGTACCATTATGACTATGGATGGAACAGTAAGAGATATTCTCGGATATCCGTTATTTTCCTTGATAAATGATGCGAGAAGCCCTGCTGTGAGAGCTCCGGCAAATGCGGCAGCAGGAGCAGGCATACCTGTCAGGTCTACCAGCTCAAGCCGCAGTGAATTTGCTATGGCACCGATAAGAGCAGCTGTTGCAGCCATGGGAGCAGGGCTGTTGAACATAATTGAGAATCCAAACACACCGAAGAAGCTCATTATAAGCCTCAGGATTAGATGTAGTACGGGGCTCAGATTCATGTCTTCAAAGTCCATAGGCTGCAGCTGCAGAAGCAGCGCCATAATCCATGCAAACATCGTGGCTACCATGACTATTATTATTGCATAGGCAAGGCGTTCAAGACCGGAGCGCAGGTCCAGCTTTGCCAGGTCGATTCCGCTTGTGATAAACGGAAATCCCGGTATGATAAAGAGCATGGAACAGATGTATCCGGCTTCATGAATGGTTGATACATTGAAAGCCATCTCTGCTATTTTTAAAAGTGCCGCATATATGAAGCATGAGGCAGAAATTGATACCGCTATATTAAGGAATAAAGTAAAATGATGCTTTATAAGCTTTGTTCTGATGAGATTTCCAATGCCGGCTGCTATAAATGCCAGCATCATCTCGATAGGACCTCCTCCGAGCAGAAACGTGAAGGCACAGCATGCTATAGCTGCTGCAAGTCCAAGCCTTGCAGGGGAGTAAATGGCATGAATCTGCTCTATCTCATCGAGACGGCGGTGGATTTCTTCACCGGTCAGGTGAGCTTCCTCCTTAGGAAAATTGTCGACAAACTGCTCCATGCGATAGAGCTTTGATGTATTTACACCTGTGTTTGCTATGCTGAGTGACTGCGATATACAGTCATTTCCGTCAAAGCAGTTGAACTCGATGGACATCAGTCCGACATCCACTGTACATGTGACGCCGAGCTCCTTTGAGAGCCGGTTCATGGAGGTTCTCACACGCCAGGCTCCTGTGCCGCAGGAGAGCATGATGAGACCGACACGTCCGATTACAGAGGCTTTTTCAATAAGTCCGGCTTTATCTATGAGTATATTTCCATCCTGTCTGGCATAATCATGCCAGGGGATTTCCATATGATTTTTTTCCATGATATCTGTGTAGCTGTTATCTGCCATAAATTATCGCCTCGGCCTTTTGTACATGTTTCTCAAGATTTTTTAGGAAATGAGAGCTTCGAAGGAAAATACCAATTTCATCATACCGCTTGTCATTTTCCACAAGCGAGTCCTGACCGTAAAAAACATATGCCATAGGAAGCTCCTTTTCAATCTGTATCATCAGATCCCATACGGCAGAGTACGCCTCAGCCTCAGTCTCCTTGAGCTTTACCGTATCGGGAAGCTCACGTATCAGGAGTATTCCGTCATGCTTTACGATGACCTGCTGTGTGGGAGTCATATGCTCGGAATCATAGGTGTGGCTGTAGCGGTAAGCCTGTGCGTAGTAGATATCCTTTTTATTTGACATATCGTTATATATCTCATGAAAATGTATATAGTTCTTGTCGTGAGATATGTGTTTATACTCGGGCAGCGGATTTCCGTGCTCATCGGTCATGATTATTGGATTTTGATGTCCGTCGGCATTGAAGCGGTACGGTATGATATATGAATTTCGCAGCAGATCAAATACTGTGTTGTTGCACAGACACATAAGCAGTGCGGAAAGATCGCGGTTGGTATATGCATTGAAGAGAGCTTTGGCAAATTTTTCTGCCGGAAGTGATACATCAAATTCATCGTTGTAAACCAGATTTTCATTGAAGGTTTCCATAAGCCTGTCACACGCCCATGGATCGTTTAGTATCTTCTGAAACAGCATTTCTGTATGATCTTCTCTTGGAAACATTGTCTTTTCACTCATTTGAAACACGTCCTTTTCTTATATAATCAATATTTCTCTTTTGGGCATTTATGATTATACAATTATGATTGCAATAAGTAAAAAGTATAATTGATATAATTGAAATATCACATTATTATATCTACGAGAAGACACGACCGAAAAATTTTTATCCATAGGAAAAATCTATATCAAACGCATGATTTTATGTATTTTACAATGGACAAAAGGAAATATATAATAGCCTCAACTTTTGAAAGCAATAAAACACAAAAATAAAGCAGGAGGTTTAATAATGCAGACATCGGTAATCGGTTATCCGAGAATAGGAACACTCAGGGAATTGAAATTTGCCCTGGAAAAATATTTCAGAAATGAAATCACAGCTACAGAGCTTCAGACAACAGCAAAAGAGCTTCGTGCGATACACTGGCAGTCGCAGAAGGAGGCTGGGGTAGATTTCATCCCATCAAACGATTTTTCATTTTATGATATAGTGCTGGACAGCGCTTTTCTCTTTAATATAGTACCTAAGAGATACAAAAAGCTTAACCTGTCAGAGTTGGATACATATATTGCGATGGCGCGAGGCTATCAGGGTGCCGGCGGTGACGTGAAGGCTCTTGCAATGAAAAAATGGTTTAATACCAATTATCATTATATCGTGCCGGAGATAGAGGACGATACAGAGATTAAGCTGACAGGTGACAAGCTTATACGGGAATACAAAGAAGCAAAGAAAAGAGGAATAGAGACAAAGCCTATTATCACAGGGGCATATACACTGCTTAAGCTTTGCCGTTATACAGGTCAAAAGACTGCAGACGATTTTGTGGATGTATTTGCAACAGCTTATAAAGAGCTTCTTACAAAATGTGAGGGCGAAAATGTAAAGTGGATACAGTTTGATGAGCCTGCACTTGTGTGGGATATGACGGTGGAGGACATCGAGGTATTCAAGCGTTTATATAAGGAAATACTTTCCGTAAAGTCAGATTGCAAAGTATTGCTCCAGACATATTTCGGGGACGTAAGGGATGTGTATGAGGAGCTTGTCGCATTACCGTTTGACGGAATCGGATTGGATTTTATCGAGGGCAAACAGACCTCACAGCTTATAGAAAAATATGGTTTTCCAAAGGATAAGCTGCTTTTTGCAGGACTTGTAAACGGAAAAAATATCTGGAAAAATCATTATGCAAGGACTCTTGAAGTGCTTTCTGAGCTTAAGAAAAAGGGCATAAATACAGTGCTTTCCACATCCTGCTCTCTGCTTCATGTGCCATATACGCTTGCGCATGAAAAAAAGCTTGGCGAAGAATATCTGAGATACTTTGCATTTGCAAATGAGAAGCTCACGGAGCTTTCTGAGATTAAACAGCTTGCAGAAATTGATATCAAAGCTAATAATTTGGGTGGCGATAATAATGAAAAAAATGTATCGGATAGTGAAATATTGGATAGCTATAAGGCTAATGTGGAGCTATTCTCAGGTAGCAGAGATTGTCATAATGATGCTGTAGCAAAGAGGCTTGCAAGGGTGACGGATGCTGATTATGTAAGGCTTCCGGAGAGAGCTAAGAGACAGAAGCTGCAGAAGGAGCTTTTCCAATTGCCGGAGTTTCCAACCACCACTATAGGTTCTTTCCCACAGACAAAGGATGTAAAGGCAAACCGCTCTGCTTTTAAAAAGGGTGAGATCACGAAGGAGCAGTATGTCAATTTTAATAAGAAGAAGATTGAAGAGTGCGTGAAATGGCAGGAGGAGATTGGACTTGATGTGCTCGTACATGGAGAGTACGAGAGAAATGACATGGTAGAGTATTTTGGAGAGGCACTTGGAGGCTTCCTCTTTACAGAGAAGGCATGGGTACAGTCATATGGTACAAGATGTGTAAAGCCGCCTGTCATCTGGGGAGATGTATATCGCAAAAAGCCTATTACTGTGGACTGGTCGGTTTTTGCACAGTCACAGACCTCACACATCATGAAGGGAATGCTCACAGGTCCTGTTACGATACTTAACTGGTCATTTCCGAGAGAGGATATCTCGATAAAGGATTCCATAGCACAGATTGCACTCGCAATCCGTGATGAGGTGCTTGACCTTGAGGCAAACGGCATCAAAATGATACAGATTGACGAGGCTGCGCTTAGGGAGAAGCTTCCGCTTAGAAAATCAGACTGGTACAGCGAGTATCTTGATTTTGCAATTCCGGCATTCCGGCTGACACACAGCGGAGTAAAGCCTGAAACCCAGATTCATACACATATGTGCTATAGTGAGTTTACAGATATTATTCCTGCAATCGATGATATGGATGCGGATGTTATCACATTTGAGGCATCACGCTCAGATCTTGTGATACTTGATTCCTTAAGGGAGAACCATTTCGAGACAGAGGTGGGACCTGGAGTTTACGATATACATTCTCCGAGAGTGCCATCTGTTGATGAGATAGTCACAGTGCTTAAAAAGATGCTTGCAAAGATAGACAGAAGAAAGCTCTGGGTAAATCCTGACTGTGGACTTAAGACACGAGGAGTGCCGGAGACGCAGGCGAGCCTTAAGAACATGGTAGAGGCAGCAAGGATACTTAGAGAGACAGTTTAAAATTCAAAAATTTTAAAATAAAAATCCGAAGACAATAGGGGGGTCTTCGGATTTTTCTGGGTTTTTTGCATTTTTAGTTGAGAGAAATGCTTTTGGAGTAGGTTTAATCTGTTCTTGTATTCAAGAACATTTGATATTATAATGTATAATCATAAATAAGTAAAAAACATAATTGATATATCAGATATATCAAAATCATATCATGAATTTTTGCGTATCAAAAGGAAAATGACAAGTAAAACGCTAATAAAAAGGAGACTGTGAACATGGATATTAATTTTGAGTACTATAAGATATTTTATTATGTGGCAAAATACTGTAATTTCACAAAGGCTGCGAGGGCGCTCGGAAACAGCCAGCCGAATGTAACCCGCGCCATGAACAATTTAGAGCAGCAGATAAACAGCATACTTTTTATCAGAAATAACAGAGGTGTGCAGCTTACACCGGAGGGCGAGCGTCTGTATGCGCATGTGTCTGCTGCGATGTCACAGATACTTGCGGCGGAGGAGGAGCTGGCAGACAGCACAGGCCTGTCACACGGAAGCGTATCCATAGGAGCCAGTGAGACAGCGCTCAACATATATCTGCTTGACAGGCTTAAGACATTTCACATGGCATATCCGGGTATCAGGCTTAAGATATACAATCACTCCACCCCACAGGCTATAAATGCCGTAAAAAACGGAATGATTGATTTTGCAGTGGTATCGACACCGGCTGAGGTGGAGGCACCTCTTAAGATGATAAAGCTTGGTTCGTTTCAGGAGATTCTCGTGGGAGGCACCACCTTTACCGCGCTCGGAAGCCAGACTCTGTCATTAAAGGAGCTGCATAATTATCCGCTTATCGGACTGGGGCGGGAGACCATGACATTTCAGTTTTTTAACAGATTTTTTATGTCACACGGACTTGAATTTGCACCTGATACAGAGACTGCAACGACAGACCAGATACTGCCGCTAGTAAAGAGTGAGCTTGGTCTTGCCTTTATGCCAAAGCCGATGGCAGAGACTGCGATAGCAAATAAAGAGATCGTTCAGATAGCTTTGGAGGAGGAGATACCGCAGAGAAATATATGTATGGTATACGATATTCATCACCCGATCAGTGCAGCGGCAAGAGAGCTGAAGAAGGTCATAACAGACAGCCTTAAGGGGTGATTGGCAGCCGGCAGGTTACAAATTGCAATAGGTATGTTACACATTGGCTGGTTTGTAACTTACATCTCGTTTAATACTTTGTTAAAATATAGTCAGGCAGATAAGTTATAAGAATTTATCGGCAGAGTCTTTTAGGATTTTTTTATTGGAAGGAGATTTTACACTATGGCAAACAGAATCATGTTAAACGAGACATCTTATCACGGATCTGGTGCAATCGAGGAGATTGCTGCAGAGGCAAAGGCGCATGGCTTTAAAAAAGCACTGGTATGCTCTGATCCTGACTTAATCAAATTTGGAGTTACAGCAAAGGTAACAGATATCCTTGATAAGAATGGTTTGGAATATGAGCTTTACTCAGAGATTAAGCCAAATCCAACAATCGACAACGTAAAGCATGGCGTGGAGACATTTAAGAAATCAGGAGCTGATTACCTCATTGCAATCGGAGGCGGCTCTTCTATGGATACATCAAAGGCAATCGGTATCATCATCGCAAACCCTGAGTTTGAGGATGTAAGAAGCTTAGAGGGTGTTGCACCTACAAAGAAGCCTTGTGTTCCTATCATTGCAGTACCTACAACAGCAGGAACAGCAGCAGAGGTTACAATCAACTATGTCATCACAGATGTAGAGAGAAAGAGAAAGTTTGTATGTGTGGACCCACATGACATGCCAATCATTGCAATCGTAGACCCTGACATGATGTCATCAATGCCAAAGGGACTTACAGCATCAACAGGTATGGATGCACTCACACATGCTATCGAGGGATACACAACAAAGGCAGCCTGGGAGATGACAGATATGTTCCATCTCAAAGCAATCGAGATTATTGCAAGATCATTAAGAAGTGCAGTTGCCAATGAAAAAGAGGGACGTGAGGGCATGGCTCTCGGTGAGTACATTGCCGGAATGGGATTCTCAAATGTAGGACTTGGAATCGCTCATTCAATGGCTCATACACTTGGAGCAGTTTATGATACACCACACGGAGTAGCATGTGCTATGATGCTTCCAATCGTAATGGAGTACAATGCAGACTGCACAGGTGAGAAATATCGTGAAATTGCCCGCGCAATGGGTGTAAAGGGTGTAGATGATATGTCTGTAGAAGAGTACAGAAAAGCTGCAGTAGACGCAGTACAGAAGCTCTCTGTAGATGTAGGAATCCCAACAAAGCTCGAGGCTATAAAGGAGGATGACTTAGATTTCCTCGCAGAGTCAGCTCACGCAGATGCATGTGCACCTGGAAATCCAAAGGATGCAAGTGTTGAGGATTTGAAGGCACTTTTCCGTAAGATTATGTAATTCTGCAATATAAGATTTGATTTAAGAATCAAATAAAATAGAAAATCCGGGAACTGTCATTTGACAGCATTCCCGGATTTTTAACGCTGATATAACTATTCAGACCACTGTGTACATTTGTAAAAACGCACGATACTTGTTCTGAGTGGTTCTGAATATTACCTTAAATTATATCAGGTTTACCTCGCGAAACACATCGGCAAGCTCCTTTGGCATAGCATCAGCGAGAAGTCCGGCAAGCTCCTGAGGTGTGAAACTTTTATTGTCAAGCACCCACTGGGTTGTCATAAAGACAGAGCCCTGACAGTACATCTCAAGCTGGAACAATAGCTTTTCGGATATTTTCCGATGGCTTTTTCCCTCAATCTGGTCAATATAAAACTGACGAATCAGCTCAAAATCATGCTCCTTTAGATTGTTCTGCTCATCATTTTTAAAAGCAGCCTTAAAGAAAAGGTGCTCCATCCGGATATATTCAAATTTTTTAACAAGGCTTTCGTACACGGTACTGCCCTCACCCATCTGGTGAAAGGATTCAATCAGTATCTTATCAAAATACCAGTTTATCAGATCATATTTGTCCTGAAAATTTCTGTAAAAGGTTTGTCTGGTCACGCCACATGTGTCGCAGATTTCCTTAACCGTAATTTTCTCGACAGGAGAGGAAACCATGCATTCATTCATGGCATTGGCCAGCTTGTATTTTATATCGTTGTTCATAATGTCTCCGAATTATAATGCAGATATCTAATGAGCCTTAAGCTTTGACATAAGTGCTTCCTGCAGTGTTTTTGAAAAATTAATTCCCTCTTCCTGCGCAGCAGTATTTAGCCAAGCCGGAATGGTAAGGGTTTTGCGTACCGATTTATCGAAATGCTCTTTGGCATATGCCTTAACATCTACTGAAACCATATTGGTAAATGCATCGGTATATGCTCCTGTTATGCCTAATTCGTCAGATAGTCTGTCAATATTGATATCAGATAATTTGGATGCTTTAGGGATTTTTTCATTATCCATCTTAGCCGTATACAGATATCCTGCAAGACAATCAACTGCCATAGCCACAGCATCTTCAAGGGTATCTCCTTGTGTTGCAAGATAATTTAAATCAGGAAAGATTACAGAGTATCCATTATCTTCCTTAAAAAAACATGCCGGATATATTGATAACATGATGAGTATACCTCCTTATGATTATTTGATTCCCGCTTGCTTACGGATAGAATTTTCAGTGATTTTGTTCAGTTCTTTGCCTTTATGAAAAGGAATAGTTACTTTTCCAGGCTTTGAAGGATGAATATAATGCCGATGTGAGCCGGTTTGGTTTTTGAAAATCCACCCATCAGCAAGTATTATACGTTCCATTTCAGTTGGTTTGATCGGCATATTTTTATCCACCTTTCTATAGTATATATATAATATAACATATGATACGTATAAATTCAATGCGTGTAAATATAATACATATAAATCCAAAAATGAATTGATTTTCCTAATGACAAAAGAATATCCCTATGTTACAATTTAGTCAAAGCATTATATTTCTGTAGAGCGTCACCACATAACACGTCAATAATTGGTGCGTATCACTTTGAAGAGGGCAGACCACTTCGCATCATTCTACAAAGGGCATGGAAATTTTCGATGCTTTAAGATACCGATAAATAGCAGGAAAATAATATGTCAGGTGTTGAAAAATGCATCAGATGAAAGAACACTAAATGAATTAATCACGACAGATGATATTTTTAAAAAAGTCGATGTTGAGATAATAGCAGCAATGAATTTGTTTGCAGGAACAGATATTGAGTATGAAGAAAAGGAAGAGGTGATTAATGTGTGTAAGGCATGGGAAGATCATAAAAAGCTTGGAATACAACAGGGAGAGAATAAGATGTTGTTTACTCTGGTAACAAAGGGCAAGCTCGATATTGATACTGCAGCAGAGGAAGCCGGTGTCAGTGTCAGTGAGTTTGAGAAATTGATGAGTGAAGCAGGCTATAAGGTGCCTGAGACTGTGTAGCATCAGGTATGAATAATTTATCAAAATGTAAATAGTAAAAATCCGCTAACCATTGTATGGTATAGCGGATTTTTTTGCATTTTAATGTGCTTTACTCCAACACCAGAAGCAGTCCCATCTTGAACCTTCCGTCAGCGGTTACGCTGTGCAGTCCGTTTTTGTCAAAGCGGAAATTCTCGCCTGCTGAGATTGTGTAATCTTTGCCCTCGTAGCCTATTACAGCCTTGCCCTCAAGTGCGAAAATTATTGCATTTCCAGGAGCGCGATGCGGGGTGAGACCGGTGCCCTCATCGAATGCCATAAGCACGAATTTCATTGTGTCGTTGCTTACCACATCAATGTTAGTGATACTGCTATCCTCATATGAGATAAGATCCTTAAGCTTCATGACCTCGCCTGATTTGATAATTTTGTTCATACTGTTGTTCTCCTTTTTAATGATGATTTCGGTGTAAATGCAGCCGGTTTCCGTTGTTACTCCACAGAGTGTTAGCGAAGGAACTACTAGCATATCACCTTCTGATACGGTATGTTTTGCAGCATCAGCTCCGATAAGAAAATCAGCGCATCCTTTTGCACCGATGTATACCGTGGTATTATCGTAGGATTCCTGAGAGATTGACGTGCCCTTTCCGAGAGAAAAATAGGTTATGGGTGTTTTGTCACTAAGCCTTGAATTTCGTGAGATTGTCATTTCATCGCGGATAGGGCGCAAATCTTCTATTTTGAAAACCTTGTCCATAGGATTTCTTGTCCTTCTTTCTTGAAAGTTGATTTCATTATTTATAATACAATATTACTATAATTTTGTCCAAAAATATGTTGCATATACAACAAAAACAATATAATAAAATATAAACCGCTTGCTATTTCTTTCACATATGATAAAATATAGACAAAGCAGTTTTTCTATAGCAACCTGTGCGGTCGTTGGCACATTTATTACAGATATGATTATATGTTCTGTAAATATGTGAGGCATAATAAGATGTCGTCCGGCGATAAGGGCGTGCAGGGTCTTCAATACCTTAATTATTTTTCATATTCCCTGAAATTCTTGCTTTTAAATGTTTCATTATTTTATTTAAAGCAGGATAAGAGGGCTTTTACCACACAGATATTCCTGCTTTAGTGTTTTCAAATGAAGGAGGATTTTATATGAGTGGTAACAGAGAGTACAAAAGTGATGTTTTCAGTATGCTGATGCAGGATAAGGAAAGAGCCTTACAGCTGTATAACGCAATGAATGGGTCTAGCTATGACAATCCGGAGGATGTTGAGATGGTGATTCACGATGGCGGCATTTCACTTTCGGTCAGAAATGATGCATCGTTTATCGTGGATGCGAGATTGAGCATATATGAGCATCAGTCCACAGTTTGTCCGAATATGCCGGTGAGAAGTCTTATTTATTTCAGTGTGATATTGTCAGATATGCTCAGCGACAAGAAAAAAGGAACAAAAAAGGGCAAGAACATCTATGGCAGAAGACTGGTAAAGATACCGACACCACATTTCGTTGTGTTTTACAATGGTGAGGAGGAACAGCCGGAGGTTCAGGAGCTTAAGCTGTCCGATGCGTTTGAGAAGCCGACCGACGAGCCGAATCTTGAGCTTAAATGTAAGGTGTACAATATAAACGACGGAAAGAACAAGGCTATTATGGAGTCCTGTGGCTGGCTGAATGATTATATGACATTTGTAAATAAGGTCAGAGAGTATCATGCAGACGGGGCATTTGATGATCTTGCTATAGATATTGAGAAGGCTATAGACTATTGTATTGACAATGATATTCTGAAGGAGTTTTTAAAGACTTACAGAAGTGAGGTGACGAAGAGTATGCAGTTAAATTATGAATTTGACAGGCAGCTTGAGCTTGAAAGAGCTGATGCTATCGAGGAAGGCTTAGAACAAGGAATAGAATTGATTAACCAGCTAAATCAGATTTTATTGTCTGAGGGCAAATATGATGAATTGCAGAAAGCTTCAAAGGATAAGGAGTATCAAAAAAAGCTTCTTGCAGAGTATGGACTTCTCAATGAGAAGCAAGGTGAATAAATGAGACAAAAAGAACTTGAAAAATGGTTAAAGATAGTAATAATAGCGGTAGCACTTTGCGGATTAGTGGTCTGTGCGGTTGCCATACCATGGATAGGGCATGTGCTTATTGCGTCTGATCCGCAGATTTCTGATATGTATATACCATGGCTTGTTCTGTTTATCATCAGTGCAATTCCGTGCTATGTTATATTGTATCTGGGCTGGAGGGTAGCTGTAAATATCGGAAAAGACAGGTCGTTTTCCTTAGAGAATGCAAGGCATATAAAGCTGGCATCGAAAATAATTCTGTTTGATGCGTTGTACTTTTTCGTTGTGAATATCTGCATGTGGAGGATATATGTGAATCATCCGGGGGTGATACTGGCGCTTGTGTTCATAGTGTTTGCCTGTGTTGTGGCATCGGTCGTGGCGGCAGTTTTGTCACATCTTGTGGTAAAGGCCGCAGATCTGCAGGAGCAGAGTGATTTGACAATATAGCGTGTGCGCTACAGTTTTATTTGAGCGGGAGAGATACATGGAAGGCGAGATTATTTTTAACATAGACGTAATGCTTGCAAAGAGAAAGATGAGCGTTACGGAGCTGTCGCAGCGTGTGGGAATCACTATGGCAAATATATCAATTTTAAAAAATGGCAAGGCAAAGGCAATCAAGGTATCCACGCTTGCAAAGCTTTGCGAAGCACTTGACTGTCAGCCGGGAGATTTGCTGGAATATAGAGATTGTTCTTGCGATAAGGGAGAAAATATAGTATCATAAATGATTGGTGTGCGCCACATTGGGCGGACAAACAGCAACGTATTATGGGAGGCAATTGATAGATGAATAATTATGATGTGATAATCATTGGAGCAGGACCGGGAGGTATTTTCGGAGCATATGAGCTTATTGAGAAGAATCCTGACTGCAAAATAGCGGTTTTTGAAGCAGGACATGAGCTTGCTAAGAGAAAATGTCCTATCGACGGAAAGAAAATAAAGAGCTGTATTTCCTGCAAGAGCTGTTCTATTATGAGCGGTTTTGGCGGGGCAGGTGCTTTTTCAGACGGAAAATACAATATCACAAATGATTTTGGCGGCACCTTGTACGAGCATATCGGCAAGCAGCCGGCCATTGATCTGATGGAATATGTTGACGAGATTAATATGAAGTACGGCGGTGAGGGCACAAAGCTTTACTCTACAGCCGGTACAAAGCTCAAAAAGGTCTGCATGCAGAACAAGCTCAAGCTTTTGGATGCATCGGTAAGACATCTCGGAACTGACATAAACTATGTCGTTCTGGAAAATATGTATGCACATCTGAAGGACAAGGTAGATTTTTATTTCGATACACCTGTTGAGTCGGTAGAGGTGCTGTATGATGAGAATACGGCAGGAGATGATGCTTGTGGTGCAGAAGTGGCTCACACAGACAATGTATCAGGATATGCAGTTAAAACAGCAGATAGCACATATGAGAGCAGATATTGTATCATCTCAGTGGGAAGAAGCGGAAGCAAGTGGATGGAGAAGGTATGCAATGACCTTGATATCCCGACCAAGTCAAACCGTGTGGATATCGGTGTGCGTGTTGAGCTTCCAGCACTGATTTTCTCGCATCTGACAGATGAGCTGTATGAGAGTAAGATTGTATACAGGACACAGATTTTTGAGGATAATGTGCGTACCTTCTGCATGAATCCGCATGGCATCGTGGTAAATGAAAATACAAATGGCATCGTAACAGTAAACGGACACAGCTACGAGGGAGCAGACAAGCAGACTGAAAATACAAACTTTGCTCTTCTTGTTGCAAAGCATTTCTCAGAGCCATTCAAGGATAGCAACGGATATGGTGAGAGCATCGCGCGGCTTTCAAATATGCTTGGTGGCGGTGTAATTGTACAGCGCTTTGGTGATCTCGTGAGAGGGCGTCGAAGCAATGAGAAGCGTATAGAGGAGGGGCTTGTTACTCCTACACTTTCAGCTACACCGGGAGACTTAAGCCTTGTGCTTCCAAAGAGAATCTTAGACGGAATCATTGAGATGATTTACGCACTTGACAAGATAGCACCGGGAACAGCAAATGACGATACTCTGCTTTACGGCGTAGAGGTCAAGTTCTACAATATGGAGGTAGAGCTTAACGATAAGCTTGAGAGCAAATATAAGGGGCTTTACATCATCGGAGACGGCAGCGGTGTGACACATTCACTCTCACATGCATCGGCAAGTGGTGTGTATGTTGCGCGTGAGATCGAAGCGGAGAGATAGTTGCTGTTCACACCTAACAGTGTGACCAGCAACGATTACAGCCCATTTAAAATGCCTCTATGAGGCAGGGGCTGTAATCACTCAATAATTAACACTATGGCGCATAGCTTGACAGCGTGGTGTCAAGCTTGCGTGTGAACAGTAACTAAAGAATATAAGCAATGATTGAGAATGTATAGATTTAAATTGTTATATGAGAACATAATATTTCTGTAATTGGGAAATATTATCATTATGAACTATTGAAATGCTACATTAGTTAGATTAAACTAACTGTGTAGCATTTTTCTTTATTTATAAATATATGCGTATGTGGCAGGCTTTCACATATCATTTTTATAATAAGGTAAGGACCACACAATCCTACAATCATGACGCAGAGAAACTGTATTGTAGGATAAAATTGAATCAGAAAAAACATAAGGAGGTTCATAATGAATTATTTGGAAATTGAAAAGGTAGTGGGCAGAGAAATACTTGATTCCAGAGGAAACCCTACAGTTGAGGCTGAGGTTTATCTGGTTGACGGAACTGTTGCCAGAGGCACGGCGCCATCAGGAGCTTCAACAGGAGAGTTTGAGGCACTTGAGCTTCGTGACGGAGACAAGAACAGATATCTGGGAAAGGGCGTTACCGGTGCAGTAGAAAATATAAATACTGTAATCAACGATACACTGACAGGTATGGATGCAAGCGATATCTATGCAATAGATGCGGCCATGATAGAGGCAGATGGCACCAAGGACAAGTCTAAGCTTGGAGCCAATGCCATTCTTGCTGTATCAATTGCGTGTGCAAGGGCAGCATCAGTCTCACTCGATATTCCGCTATATAGATTTTTGGGTGGTATCTCCGGAAACAGACTGCCTGTACCTATGATGAACATTGTAAACGGAGGCTGTCATGCACTTTCATCAGGACTCGATGTGCAGGAGTTTATGATTATGCCGGTAGGCGCGCCTTCTTTCAAGGAGTGTCTCAGATGGTGTGCGGAGGTATTTCATGCACTTGCAGCCATATTAAAGGAGCGCGGTCTTGCCACATCGGTTGGCGACGAGGGTGGCTTTGCACCGGCACTCAAATCTGACGAGGAGGCTATCGAGACAATTCTTGAGGCTGTAAAGAAAGCCGGCTATGAGCCGGGCACGGATTTCAAGATTGCCATGGATGCCGCATCATCAGAGTGGAAGAGTGAAAAGGGCAAGGGCTTTTACAAGCTGCCAAAGGCCGGTACAGAGTACACCTCAGAGGAGCTTATAGAGCACTGGGCAAAGCTCTGTGACAAATATCCTATCATCTCAATCGAGGATGGACTCGATGAGGAGGACTGGGAAGGCTGGCAGAAGCTTACAGAGCGTCTGGGTGATAGAGTACAGCTTGTGGGAGATGACCTGTTCGTAACAAACACTGAGAGACTTGCGAAGGGAATAAGCCTTGGAGCAGGAAATGCAATCCTGATTAAATTAAATCAGATTGGCTCGGTGTCAGAGACCCTTGAGGCTATCAAGATGGCACACAAGGCAGGCTATACAGCTATCAGCTCACACCGCTCAGGCGAGACTGCCGACACAACTATCGCAGACCTTGCAGTGGCACTCAACACATGTCAGATAAAGACAGGTGCACCTTCGCGTTCAGAGCGTGTCGCAAAGTATAACCAGCTTTTAAGAATTGAAGAGGAGCTGGGAAAGAGCGCGGTTTATCCGGAAATTAAAGCGTTTAATGTGCAGCAGTAGTTTAAATAAAACTGTATGGCTGCATTAAATGAATATCCATTGGATTGTCTTTAGGAGAAAATAATATAAGTATAGTCGCAGATATCAGAATATGGTATCTGCGATTTTTATTTTTTATCAGTAATTCTAAATATCATCGAAACAAATCATTTTAGCACATCAATTGTAGTCCTTAATTGTAGCCTCAATTACCTCAATTGTAGCACCTCAAATTGTAGCAATTAAAACTGATTTATCGTAAAACGATAAAAAAATATTGCAAAACTAAAACCGATGTAGTACAATTAGCTTGCCGGTAAGTAAAAAATATGAGAAAATAACTACATAGATAGTAAGGAGTAAGGAGGAAGCTATGGACAATAATAATAATAATATCGGGAGCATGAATCCCCAACAGTTTTCACAGAACACGCCACAGAATACGCAGATGAATATGGGCATGTCAGGTATCGAACTGCAGAAGATGCAGCAGGAGGCGGAGCAAAGACGGCGTGAGCAAAGCAGGAGAAACGCGGATTTCTTTGGCAGGCTATGCATACCTACGATAATATATGCGCTGCTGTACACCATTTTCCTGTATGAGAATATAGGTGGAATACTTGTCACATTGTTTTCAATCGTCACAGGAGTATACAGCCTGTATTGTATGAAGATACTTCATATAGAGGCAAAGCCGCTCACTATATGGTACAGTGTGATGATGATACTTACAGGCCTCTCGTCAGGCTTGACCGGCAATAAAATTATACAAGGATTTAATTTTTGCTGGATTCTTGTGTTCTTGGTTTTTATGCTGCTTCACAATTTCTGTAATGACAGACAGTGGGGGCTTATAAAGTATATCACTGCGGCATTTCAGGCTGTGTTTGGAGCGATCGGATGTATAGCTGAGCCGTTTATGGATATTGCCGACTATATGAGAAATGAACGTATGGATAGTGGCAGTATGGGCAGTGATTGTATGGACTCTGACAGTGTAAACAGAGCAGCCGGAGATGTACATGTGAAAAAACACAGAATGCTTTATGTGTTTATCGGAATTGCTATTGCCTTTCCGCTTGTTGTACTGATAGTGGTGCTGCTGTGCTCTGCGGATGCGGTTTTTGCATCAGTTATAAAGAAATTATTTGCTGATATCAATTTCTTTACAGTGAGCAAGGTTGTATTACTTTTTGTATTTGCACTATTTTCATCATACTGCGGTATAAAGTATCTGAGCAAGAAGCGTATATCAGATGCACCGGTTGAGACTCCGGCATTCCCGGCTGCAATCGGCATCACTGTAGCCGCAACTATATCAGCGGTATATGTATTTTTCTGTTTTATACAGATTGTGTATCTGTTCGGAGGGCTTATGCAGCTTCCAAGCGGCTATACCTACGCCAGGTATGCGAGAGAAGGCTTTTTCCAGCTGCTTTTCGTGTGTATACTGAATGTGATTATCGTATTGCTCGGAAGTGGACTGTTCAGGAAGAATAAAATATTAAATGCATTTTTAATTTTAATAACTTTGTGCACATATATCATGATTGCATCAAGTGCATACCGTATGGGACTGTATGTATCGGAGTATGGGCTGACAGCCACCAGACTCTGTGTGTTCTGGGCACTTGGGGTGATAGCGCTGTTTATGCTCGGAGTGATTTTATCTATATGTAAGCCTGCTTTTTCACTATTCAGGTACGGAATAATAGTAATCGGGATATGTTATCTTGTGCTTGCATTTGCAAGGCCTGATTATCTGGTTGCAAGGTACAATACAGTATGTATGGAGGATACAGACTACAAATATCTGATGTCACTTTCCACTGATGCAGCCCCGGCGCTTGCGGATGATGCAGACTTCATGGAAAATAAGGGTATGGTCACCATGTATGCAAGACAGCTTGCAGGTGAGACAAATGACAGCATAAGACAGCTCAATGTGTCTCATATAAAGGCTGCACATTTATTCAGAGATAGCATAGATGAGGTAAAGAGCTCGCAGCTTATCCTTTTATATGTATATTCGCCTTACGATTCGGGCAGCTATAACAATAATGATACCGGTCTTGAGGGCGTGGACAGCATACAGATGGGCTATCATGTGTTAAAGGATACAGAAGATGATGACACAGCCTACTATGATTACAACAGTTATAGCATGGATGATACAAGAGTGGCGGCACCCGTATTTTTCAAATGGGTGGATGCAGTCGAGGTGAAGAAGATTTCCGACAGTGAGCGTATCTTCCTTGCAAAGATTCCAAGAAAGGCTTTAAAAGGCAAGGAGGGAGTGAATATTGAATACAGATTTAATAAAAATGGAGATGTTATATATTCATCCCAGTACAATGTGATCCTTGACAAGAAAAAAGGACTCAACGAGGTGGAGATGTCATACTATGCCGGAACAGATGGCGTGGATGTGCCTGAGTACAATATTTATGGAAAGTAATAGTTTAAATTGTTTATAATTCAAAGTTGATATGGTGAAGTTGATTAAAAACTGCTATACTTAACATGTAGTATAGGTTGTTAAATTATTTCATTAAGGTAGGAAAATTCATGGGAAGATTTTTAAATCCGGGAAATAAAGCTTTTCAAAAGACATTGAAATCGGAAATATATGTGGATAAAACTATGCTTTTGGCATACACCAATAAGGTTATAGGTTCTGATATGGCATGCATATGCAATAGCAGACCGAGGCGCTTTGGAAAGTCCATCACGGCGAATATGCTTGCTGCTTATTATAGCAGAGGATGTGATTCCTTTGATATGTTTTCCACTCTAAAGGTAGGCAGGCTTGATTCCTTTGAGACAAACCTTAATAAATATGATGTTATTCATATTGATGTCCAGTGGTGCATGATGGATGCGGGCGAAGTGCAAAACACCGTGAAATACATCAATAACGGTATTCTTGATGAGCTTATAATAGCATATGGTGATGTGATACCGGACACTGTTAAAACAGCCTATGGAGCCATGTCTTATATAAACGCAGCCACAGGAAATACCTTTGTTATCATAATAGATGAGTGGGATGTGTTGATAAGAGATGAGGCTAATAATAAGGAACTGCAGGAGGAATATATTAATTTCCTCAGAGGAATGTTTAAAGGGACAGAGCCGACAAAGTATATTGCGTTAGCTTATCTTACCGGCATACTTCCTATTAAAAAGCTAAAAACTCAGTCAGCACTTAACAATTTTGAAGAGTTCACAATGCTTGATGCAGGAGCGCTTGCATCATATATTGGCTTTACAGATGATGAGGTTAAGCAGTTATGCAAAAAGTATGACAGGGATTATGAAGCAGTAAAAAACTGGTATGATGGCTATATGCTTTCGGGTAAACATGTGTATAATCCAAAAGCAGTAGTGAGCGTGATGATGAGAGGCAGCTTCCAGAGCTATTGGTCACAGACCGGCACATATGAATCTCTGATTCCGCTTATTGACATGGATTTTGATGGATTAAGAGCCGCTATTATTTCAATGATTTCCGGAAATGAGATAAAAGTTAGAACAACCACGTTTCAGAATGATATGGTATCATTTAAAAACAAAGATGATGTGCTGACATTGCTTATACATCTTGGATATCTGGCTTTTAATCAGAAAAATCAGATGGCATATATTCCGAATGAAGAGCTCCGCAATGAGCTTATGGATGCGGTTGAGGAAAACAAATGGGATGAAATCATACAGTTTGAGAGACAGTCAATAGATTTGTTTAATGCAACAATAAACAAAGATGTAAATACTGTGGCAGCAAAAATAGAGCAGATTCATATGGAGTATACCTCGGTGATTCAATATAATGACGAGAACTCCCTTAGCAGTGTGTTGGCCATTGCTTATCTTGGAACAATGAACTATTATTTTAAGCCGGTCAGGGAATTACCGACAGGGCGTGGCTTTGCTGATTTTGTTTATATTCCGAAGCCTGAGTATATAAATGATTATCCGGCGCTTGTTGTGGAGCTGAAATGGAATAAGAATGCGGATACAGCCATGCAGCAGATTCGTGAGAGACAGTATCCGAATTCATTATTGCAATATACGGGAAACATCCTGCTTGTGGCAATCAACTATGATGAAAAAACAAAAGAGCATGTATGTAAAATTGAGGAATATGCTAAAATACAGAATTAATGATTGAGATATACAAATACAAAAACAAATCCAAAAACGGACATGGCAGTTTTGCATGTCCGTTTTTTGTTTTTGTATAATAAGTATCGGGTATTATGAACCGGGCAGTTTTACAAAAAGCAGAGTAAAATTTAATCAAGCTTTAATATTAATCCTAATATACGCTTTACAGAGGTCTCCATCTCACTACGAGAGATGGCACCCTTATCATAAGCCTTCTTTACACGATCAGGATATCCATTTCCCATCTTAAGATCATTTCCGGCTTTTGTCTCCTTGTAATGCTCGCCACAGGTCCACCAGTCGGTTGTGACCATTCCTTCATAGCCCCACTCATCACGCAGTATTCCTGTCAAAAGGTCCTCGCTTTCAGAGGCTCTGTAGCCGTTTATCATATTGTAAGAGGACATAATAGCCCATGGGTTTTCATTCTTTACAATCATCTCAAAGGCCTTCAGATAGATTTCTCTGGCAGCTCTCTCTGAAACGCGTGAATCGCTGTTTTTGCGGTTTGTTTCCTTATTGTTCAGTGCAAAGTGCTTGAGTGTGGCACCGACATTGTTTGACTGGATTCCGCGTACCATGGCACCTGCGAGCTTTCCTGTGACGAATGGGTCCTCTGAGTAGTACTCGAAGTTACGTCCGCAGAGAGGACTTCTGTGAATACAGATGGCAGGTGTGAGCCACAGGGCAAGGTTATTTTCCTTTAATTCTTCACCGCCTGCACGTCCTACGACCTCTAAAACATCCGGGTTCCATGTGCATGCGAGCAGTGTGGAGCATGGAAACGCAGTGGTGCATATACCGACCTCCGGTGCTATGCGCACTCCGGCAGGACCATCTGCTGTCATGATAGAAGGAATACCGTATTCAGGCATATTTCCGATACCGAAGGTATTTGCGACACCTGTATTTGGCTGTCCGCCGAGCAGATGAATGAGATCATCGATTGACAGCTCTGATACAAATTCATCAAGCGTGATACGTCCTTCCACAACATCCATGATGTCGTGACTGCCGTTTTTAGCCATGCCATCGGCAAAACGGAAGTATGGGATGGCTCTCTGACCGGGACCAACACCCTCTGTCAGGGCAGGGTCAATGGTGCCAATAGCTGAGTAGTCGGTGTCCACAGGCTCACCTTGAGGCAGATCTTCATAGCTTCCGTCAGCGAGCATTCTCTTTGGCAGACTTGTAGGCACAAGCTTTGCAGAAAACTGCTCGGTAATTACATCGTGATTTAATATATATGAGTAATCAGCTTTTGTCACGTTACGGACGCTTGTTCCGACATATATATCATATGAACCGGCTTCAAGCACATATGCAGACTTTTGAACCTTTCCCAGGTCATCATATGATGCCATATCATTTATTTCCCATGTGAGGGTCATAAGCTGAGACTCACCCGGCTGCAGTTCTCTTGTCTTTTCAAAGGCGGCTAGCTCCTTTGCAGGCTTTCCAAGCTTTCCCTGTGGTTTAGCAACATATACCTGAACAACCTCTTTTCCGGCAGCTTTACCTGTGTTTGTCACACTGACTTTTGCGTAGAGCTTACCGGCTTTGATGTCAATATCTGCATCGGCTGATCCGGCTGCAGTAGCACTTGACGTACAGTTGGAATTCACAACACCGGCAGATACAGTCTCCACATCAAATGTGGTGTATGAGAGTCCATAGCCAAATGGGTATACAACCTTCTCGGCAGCTCCCGGAATTGTCTCGAAATAGCGGTATCCGACATATATGTCATCGGTGTAGTCCACATAGTCTCTTGACTCATGGAAATTGTAGGTAGATGGATAGTCGTCGAGTGATTTGGCAAATGTATCGACAGTCTTTCCGGAAGGATTGCCATTCCCTACTAAAAGCTCAGCGGCAGCGAGCCCGCCTTCCATGCCGCCCTGTAAGGCGAGCAGTGCTGACTGAATCTGATCATCATAAGCAAACCATGATGTATCAACCATTCCATCGACATTTAAAATCACGATTACATTTTTGAAACTGGCTTTTACTGTGTCAACCATCTCTTTTTCTTTTACGGAGAGGCAGAAATCGCCATCCTTAAAAAGTTCTGCCGACTTCTCGGTCATCTCGCGCTCGTAGTCCCAGAGAGCCTTGTTATTTGGGTCAACAACACTCTTTCTGTCCCATCCCTCTCCGGAATAGCGGCAGATTGAGATGATAGCAGTGTCAGTGTAGGCCTTTGCCTTATTTAAAAGCTCAACCGGCACATCAGGCTCTATAGTCATGCCGGGTACCGCACCGGCTGCATACTGCTTTTTAATGTCATTGCGGTAGTAGTCGCACAGCTCCTCAAATATGCTTATTTTATCTTTTTGAAGCTTAAGTCCTTCGTAGAGATTGCGGATATATGCAACGGTTACATCACCGCTTCCGCCGCCACCCTTTACATAGTCGAAGGTGCCCTTTCCGAAAAGGGCTACCTTAGAACCCGCTGCAAGAGGCAGTACATTGTTGTCATTTTTTAAGAGCACCATGCCCTCCTTGGCTGCGTTCTTTGAAAGCTCAATGTGTGCCTTGCTTCCGGTGACTCTCTCCCCATTTGCCCCAAGTGGGAGATTCGGTGTGAATTTGATTCTTGACCATTTGTTCATAGCAGATACCTTCCTTATATTGTGTTTTATAAAGTTGATTTTGTGTCTGTATGGCATTTTATTTATAAAAATACCATGATTTTTCATGTATATTATTGTATAAAAGAATTGTAAGCCAAAATAGAATGATTTACAATCATGATAATGACTTTATTTTATGTCGATATTGACTTTTTACTTTGCCATTATATTATATAATTAAAACTTCAAACCTGTAAATTTTAGTATATAAGCTTACGCATATGGAGGTTCACATGCAGCAATACACGCACGAATATATAAAATCAATACCACATCTGCCGATATACTGTCTCCTGTATGAGACATACCGCCAGATGACACCGAGGGAATTGCGCAGACTTAGACATTAATAGTGAAAGATACACAGAAAATATCTATAATTTACATATTCTTGTAGGGAAATTAATTTAGGTTTTACACAATTATATTATACTTAGCATGTAGTATAAAGATAGTCCGAGCATGATTGTATTGAATGCACAGGTAGCAGAGATGGGAAGTAGATAGTAATGATAGTTATAACACTTCAGCAGTTTTTTGTATTATTATGGATTTTTTGCATAACTAAAGTGATATTACATGGTTTTAGAATCAATATTATAGGAATATCCATAAATAGATATTTTTATGAGTATAACGTAGATGATAAAAATGCGATTAAAGAATATCATAGAGGAAGGGCTGTTAGATCCATTATTATTTTAATTCTTGATTCAATAACATTAGTAATATCATATAAGTATAGTATAGAGATGGCTACTGGATTTATGATAATATCAACTATAGCATCTATAATAATTAAATACATTAAAGATAAAGAATAGTGGTTGTGAGATTATAATACATAACGTAAGTGATTAAATAATAGAGCGTATGCTATATGATATAGTGTACGCTTTAATTATTGTGAGGAATCGTAAGAAATTAAATAATTCTAAAATGATAGATTATAGAATTGGCTCATGGTATAATATAACGAACGTAAAGATATGTGCGTCAAAAGAGATATCATATAGATAAGATTGGAGAAAATACATGAACCCAGCAAGCATAATGAAAATGATGAAAGCAAAAAATACATTTACAGCAAACCACCCAAAGTTTGTATCCTTTTTACAGTATGCATTCGGCAGCGGCATTCCGGCAGACTCTGTTATTGAAATCACAGTTACAAAGCCGGGTCAGGAGCCGGTTACGTCCAATATCAGGGTTTTACAGTCGGATCTCGAACTTTTGGACAGCTTGAAGGATATTAATTAGATATGTTATACCAGATTAAGGATGGGACAGTTTCGGTAGGTGGTCAGACGATTCTGTCCCATGTTGATTTTTATATAAAGGAAAAAGAAAAAATAGCTGTTGTCGGCAAAAACGGAGCAGGAAAGACCACATTGCTTCGGCTTCTTGCGGGGGAGCTGCAGCTTGACCGCGATGACCGTCGCGGTATGTCGTCAGGAGCGCATGGCAAAGAGACTGCCTGTAAAAATAGTCTTGGAATCGTGACCTCGCGATACATCACAATTGACATGCTCAGACAGGCGGATAAATCAAATCAGGATTTGACAGTAGAGCAGATACTGCTTGAGAGCTGCCCGGATAAAGATACCTTTTCAAAAGAGAGGTTTGACTACGAGATGGAGTACGACCGGCTTTTTACAGGCTTTGGCTTTGAAAAAGAAGAAAAAAGCCGTACACTCGGCAGTTTTTCCGGAGGTGAACAGACCAAGATTTCACTTATAAAGCTCTTACTTGAAAAGCCGGATTTGCTGCTTCTTGATGAGCCGACGAATCATCTTGATATGAAAACTGTCGAGTGGCTGGAGGATTATCTGATTAACTATCCAAAGGCTGTTGTCATTGTGTCGCATGACAGGGCATTTCTTGATGCAGTTGCGACTGGTGTATATGAGCTTGAAAACGGAGCATTGCACAGATATGCCGGCAACTACACGCAGTACAGGCAGCAGAAACTTAAAAATCTGCAGATACAGCGCAAAGCCTACGAGCGCCAGCAGGCGGAGATTGCGCACAATAATGAGCTTATCGACAAATTCAAGCATAAGCCTAAGAAAGCTGCGTTTGCACGCTCACGCAAGACCATGCTGGCACGCATGAAGCTGATAGAAAAGCCGGTTGAAGACGAAGCTCATATTTTTACAGGCAATATCGAGCCACAGTTTCCGGGCGGTAAATGGGTCTATGAGGCGAAGGAGCTTAAGATAGGTTACGACGGCAGTGTACTTCTTGAGCTGTCGCTTCGTATAAGGCGTGGTCAGAAGATTGCCGTAATTGGTGACAATGGCATAGGAAAATCAACATTTCTAAAGACTGTGGCAGGACTTATTCCACCAATAAAGGGCACAAGCCAGCTCGGCAGCAATCTGCTGGTGGGATATTTTGACCAGCAGTCGGCACTTATAGACAGCGATAAGACCGTGAGAGACCATTTTCACGAGCTTTTTCCGGCACTTGTGGAGAAGGACTTAAGAAAGACGCTTGGCATGTATCTGTTTGGAGGGGCAAATGCCTCAAAGCGTATCAGCTCGCTCTCAGGCGGTGAGAAGTCCAGGCTTGTGCTCGCAGAGCTTCTGACAGGCCGTCCGAACTTAATGATACTCGATGAGCCGACCAATCACATGGATATTCCGGCGAAGGAGACACTCGAATCGGCATTTAAGGCATATACCGGCACCATGCTTTTTGTATCGCATGACAGGTATTTCATAAAGCAGGTGGCTGATGCCATACTGGTCTTTGAAAAGGACAAAGTGATGTACTATCCGTTTGGCTATGACCATTATATTTCAAGGCTTAAGGCATCACAGGACGGTGACCTGCCGGCACTCATGCAGGCAAAGGATGCTGCGATGGTCGAGGCACTTGCGGCTGTCCCAAAGAGGGAGAGACATGAGACCAGACAGCTTTCAACAGATGAGGCGTACCTTGAGTGGAAGCTTACGCTTGCGGCAGAGCCGATGATGAAGGCTGCTGATGAAGCTAAGAAAGCTTATGAAGAGCTATGTGCAGCAGAAAGCGAGCTAAAAGCAGAGGAACTTAGAAGCTGTGATTTATCTGATTTCCGCGGGAAAATTCCATGCGGAAATAATTTGGCAGGAGAAGATAAATCTTGTGACATATATAGTGAAAAATTAAATCAAAACATAATAAATGCGGATACGGCTGAAGAAAATGTCGATAAGCTGCGACAGCAATACGAAAATGCCACTGACTCATGGACAAATGAGTGTACAAAATGGTATGATATATACTTGAATGAGATGTATCCGGATAATGAATTTTAGAAAGGTGTTTTTATGTGGTTATCAAGATATTTTGTGTATTTTATTATATTTAGCTGTATGGGCTGGATATATGAGAGCATCTATTGTACCATCAGGGCAAAAAAATGGGAGAACAGAGGCTTTCTCTATGGCCCGCTCTGCCCTATTTACGGAGCCGGAGGTGTCGCAATCACTGCGATAGCAGATTTTATTTCTGCTCACACGGATGCGACATTTACATGGTGGCAGATATTTCTGGTGGCATTTGTTGGAAGCATAGTGCTGGAATATGGCACATCGTGGGCGCTTGAGAAGCTGTTTCACGCATACTGGTGGGATTACAGCAGCATGCCTCTCAATATAAACGGCAGAGTGTGTTTTCCTTATTCTGTAGGCTTTGGAGTGGCCGGACTTATAGTGGTATATTTCATTGCACCGTTTACGAAGCTCATCACAGGCTGGATGTCACCTATATGGTATGAGTTTTTCTCACTGCTTCTCATGGGCTTTTTAGCTGTAGACACTGCAATCACAGTATCAGCGCTTACAGATTTCAGCAGGACCATCGTCAATCTGCAGAACAATTTCAACACCTATATGGATGAGGTTGTAGAAGAGGTTAAGGAGCGTAAGAAGGCAGCAGATGAAAGGGCAGAGGAGAGGTCACAGGAGATTGCGGAGGCTGTCGAGGAGCGCAGAAAGAGAAAAAGTATCAGAGCCAGTGCAGACCGTGTTATCGATTCAATGGGTGCTTTAAAGAAATCTGCGCTTAACAGGGCACAGGGCTTTAGAAATCCAAAGGTGGAGAACAGGTATCTCGAGACCTTTACAGAGAGTCTCAAGGAGCGCTTTAAAGGAGAGCGAATAAAGAAAGTAAAGAAGGCGAAAAAAGGCTGATAAGTAACAAATAAAAATTTTTAAAAAAATTTTAAAAAAAGCTTGCATTATCCGATTGACCGTGGTATTATAATATACGGTTCGTTGGTCAAGCGGTTAAGACGCCGCCCTCTCACGGCGGAAACACGGGTTCGATTCCCGTACGGACTGCTAAATAATAAAGCTTTCAGCATACAGTGCTGAGGGCTTTTTATTTTTGCAAGTTATTAATAACTATAAAACAATTGAGAACAAAAAACTGATGCCTGCATGTAAGCATGACGCATCAGCTTTTTTTTCTCAAGGTGGCTCAAATCATTACTCCTAAAGTATAATAATACTTGCACACTTCAAATCATCGCCCAGATTGTATACTCTGCCGGAATCAACACCGACAACAGTCGGGCGGAGGATGTAGTACTCACTGTTTTTGACCACTCTTGCTTTTTCACCATTGCTCAGCTGTACAATTGAATCAACAGGATATAGAATCATACTGCTCATGAAAGCACGCATGACATTTATATCGAGCTGGTTTGTCATGGACATAAGCATCTCAACCGCGTCGCGCTGCGAGAAGGCATCCTTGTACGGACGCTTTGTGACAAGCGCATCATAGACATCTGCGACAGACAGGATTTTTGCAAACTGACAGATTTTTGGCGCATCAAAGCCGAGTGGGTAGCCGGTTCCGTCAATACGTTCGTGGTGCTGCAGCACTCCCATCAGTATAGAGTTGTTTAGATCCTTTCTGTCCTTTAGCATATTGTAGCCGTACAGTGAATGCTTTTTCATGATACTAAACTCATCGTCCGTGAGCCTGCCCGGCTTATTTAGAATCTCATTGGGTATCATTGTCTTGCCAATGTCGTGCAACAGGCCGGAAACTCCTATATCGTGGATTTCGTTGTTAGGCAGCTTCATCTGCTTGGCAAGAATCATCGAAATAGTAGCCACATCCACACTGTGCTTGAAGGTGTATTCATCGCTTGTTTTGAGAGAATTGATATCGACAGCTATGGCATCATTTTCGTTGATGGCCTCCATGAGCGAGTCGGCAATCTGGTTTGTTGCCTGTGTAAGCTCCTCTGAGCTTGTGTTGTTGAAGATGTACTGGACACCGGTTGATACACGCTGTCTGACACTGTCGCTTAAGGTGACCTTGGAACGGTCGTCTGTACGCAGCTGTTTGACCATGGCAGCAGCCTTGGGAGACAGTATGGCATCAGGATCGTCAGGGTCTGCACTTCCCTCACGGATATATACTGACATAATACCGAGCTTAAGCAGCGAAGCGATGATATAATCATCGATAGCTGAGCCCTGTACCACCAGGTTACGGCCGGTAGGATCCTTGATGACCTGATCAATAATCATGCCGGGTTTCAGTTGTCGCGTTCTCATATATCTGCGTTTAATCATGTCCGCTCCACAACAAAATAAGTCTAATCTAAAAACCATTCAAAATGCTACGAATATTATATAGTGTTTTTGTACTAAAAACAATCACAAATTGAGATTTTTTTAGCAATTTTTTGTAATAGAATAAAAAACCCCGGCATTTGCCGGGGCTGTTGATGGCACTGTATTTATCAAAATCAGAGGTTAGATGTGGTGACCGCCGCCACTGTGACCGCCGCCACTATGACCACCACCACCGCTGTGACCACCGCTTGAGCCTGAGCTTTGTGGACTGTAGTGTCTTGTCTGGCTCATAAAGCGAGCGTGTGCATTCTGGATATCTACCTTTGTAAAGGCTGCCCCCATGAGCTCGTTGCTCTTAGCCTTGCGGCCCTTTGACAGGGATAGTGCATACACAAAGCATAAAATCATGCCGGCAGCGAGAGCGATAAAGATGCTCGAAATGTATCTGAGAGGCTGTGATATATGTCCGCCTGCAAGGACTGTGTTGACCTGGTCTATTGTTTCCATGCAGCAGGTAAAATAGTCGTAATCATGACTTGAGGTGGCATATATATAAGTGTTGTCACAGATAGAGTTACATTTTGAGTTCGGGATGGTTCTCTGCGTGCTTCCTTCACAAGCCAGATAAATCTCGTTCAAATCTCTGTCTATCACGAAAATCACACCGTTTGCGCCGGTTCCGAAATAGCCTTCAAAGGTATTGACTGCATAGCTTTCTGTGCTTCCGTAAGGATGTGAGGTGGTGGTGACAACGGCTATATTGCAGTAGTCGGTTGTCTTTTTCATCTGTGAGATGAGCTTGCCCTTTACGGCATCATCAATGAAGCTGGCAGAGTCCTCAAGGATGTACTCGTAGCCGGTAGACTTGTTTGTACCGCTTAGACTGTAATCTACGGCTGCCTGGCTCTCTGTACCGTCTGTATCGTCACTGTATAAAACTGCATCATAAAGTGAGTCATCATAAGCACCGGTATCGGTCTCAGTGGCATATACGTTTGATGAGCTGCTCAAAACGAGGACTGTAACAAGCAAAAATAATGTAAACAATGCTGAGCATCTGCATTTTATACAATGCAAAAAAGGATTTTTAAAATTATTTCTATGCACGGTCATCACCTCCCTTATGTGTGGCAAACTGAGGCAGCTTGCGAGTTGTGAGCACATTGAATGCGCGGATGACATTGATCAGTGTGATAAGTACTGAGGCGATAATTATAAATGCTGCACCATAGTACCATGCATCGAGCACCGGCTGGAAAAGGAGCACTGCATCGCCAATAAGCATGGATACCATGCCAAAGATGAGTCCCGCAACTCCCTTGTGTCCGGGCATCCGGTCAAAGCTTGAGAAGGCTCTGATTGAAAAAATAAATGATATAATAGTCAAAATAACAAATAAAATCAGGCTGCCGTCTGCATTGCCAAAGGTGCCACCGATACCTGCAATGATTGCAAACAGAGCAGGAACAAATTGAATGACAAATATAAAAAGTATAAAGTAAGCTACAAACGATGTGTTTGTCTTTTTCTTTATGGTTTTCGTGGCTTTTTTTGCAGCTTTAAGGCGTCTGTGGTTGTTGATTGCACCAAGAGCCTCCGGCTGTTCCTTTGCGATACGGCCCTTATCCTCGGTACCGGCTTCCTTTACGGCAATCATGGTGAGCTCCTGTGAGTAACAGATATTTGCGATAATCGCGAGCACACCTACTATGGTGAGTGTCATGCCGGGTGTGAGGACTGTCAGCAGGCATAATAAAATGTATACCGGAATTGCCGCGATCAGTGAGCCAAGCAGGAATTTGCCGACAGATATAGGCAGATCTGCAACAACCTTGCCTGTCTGACCGTTTACTGTGGCATATGCCACACGATCCTTATTGCGGTATGACAAAAACCATACCGGAAACATCGAGTAATCTGTCTCTTTTACAGTAGTGCCAAGACTTAAAGGCGAAAGAGCAGCGGAGTCACTGTCGACTGACAAGCCGGTAAAGGCAGGCTCTTTACTTATTTCGCTTACTGTGTTTGTGCAGGCTGCATCCATTGCGTCACTTGCGTAAATCGTTGATGGTAAATCAGCTGTATCAGCGTAAAAACCGCTTAAGAATGCCGGAGTAAAGCGCTTCATATTCTTCACGTCATATGGCGCGAGCTTTTCGCTGATGCTGTCATCAAAGGATGATGATGCATCGTAGGACAGGCCTTTGTAGTAGGCATCGAGATTTCCCTCAAGCCTGTAATGGTCTGTGATAATGTAATCTCCTGAACGGTGGGATCTTTTCGCCGGAAGTGAAATAGGAGCCTTCTGGGTTACATAATATGTCCAGTAAGGCATGTAGATACCTCTGAATCCGTCGATAAACTTAGGATCCTTAAGCTCCTTTGGTGCGAAAATAGCCTTTTTCATGAGGCTCATGTAGGCCTGCTTACAGTCATCCTTGGTCTTTGCAAATGGTATGATATAAGCCGGCTTGTGCTCCTTCTGCATGCGGCTGTAGAGCACAGTTGATGCACCGCAGAAGCTGCAGAAGCCTGCTGCGGTATCGTCTGTGCTCAGGATTTCTCCTCCGCACTGAGGGCATGTGAAAATGGTTGCGTCGAAGTCCTTCTGGACCTCGGCATCAGAGGTTTTGTCCTCGTACGCGTAAGGGTCGAAAAGTGAATGACAGTATTCACAGGCTAACTGGCCTGATTTGATGTCGAACTTCACATTTCCACCGCAATTTTTACATGCGAACATTTTGTTTCTCCTTTCTATTCCCTTTTACTTTTTTATCTGCTTGAATAAATAATTCCTTCCAGATTGACGGATGGAAGAGGATGAGCAGTGGAAACAGCTCGAGTCTTCCGGCAAGCATGTCAAACATCAGTACATATTTGGAGAAATTATTAAAAAAGCCAAAATTGGATGTCGGACCGACCAGAGAAAGACCCGGTCCGATATTGTTAAATGTAGCTGCGACAGCCGTGAAATTGGTAGTAAAATCATAGTTTTCCACGGAAACAAGCAGCAGTGAAACAACAAAAATGACGGCATACGTCATGAAATAAACATTTATTGACCTGATAACATCATGGTCTACAGGCTTGTGCTCAAAGGTGAGCTTTTTCACACTCTTTGGGTGAATATAGCCATTTAACTCCTTGCATATTGTCTTCACAGCGATGACAATACGAGATACCTTGATACCGCCGCCTGTGCTTCCTGCACATGCGCCGATGAACATCAAAAGCACAAGCAGTGTCTTTGAAAGCTCAGGCCATCTGTCGAAATCGGTGCTCGAGAATCCTGTTGTCGTGATGATTGAGCCAACCTGAAACGCAGCCTTTGTAACTGCGTCGAACACACCGGTACACATATGTGCGATGTTCACACTTATGACTACAACGGAGGCTATTATGATACCGAAATAGTATCTGACCTCCTCCACCTTAAGTGCGTCACGGATGTGACCGAAGAAAAGCAGGTAGTAAGCGTTGAAATTGACACCGAAAAGTATCATAAATATGGTAACAACCCACTGCAGATAAACATTATAGCTGCAAAAGCTGTCGTTTTTGATACCAAAGCCTCCTGTTCCGGCTGTGCCGAGAGAGGTACAGATGGCATCGTACAGAGGCATTTTTCCGAAAAGCAGGAAAATAATCTCCATAGTCGTAAGACCAAAGTATATTATGTATAAAAGCCTGGCAGTATGCCTCATCTTTGGAACGAGCTTTCCAACCGAAGGCCCGGGGCTTTCTGCGCGCATCAGGTTTATATTGCTGCCGCCTGAAAGCGGGATGATTGCCAGAAGAAATACAAGCACACCCATACCGCCAATCCAGTGCGTAAAGCAGCGCCAGAAATTCATGCAATAGGAGAGTGATTCTACCTCAGGCAGGATGCTCGCTCCTGTCGTGGTGAAGCCGGAGATGGTCTCAAAAAGAGCATCTGTGAAGCTTGGAATCTCTCCTGATATGTAAAACGGCAGACAGCCGAATATACTCAGTACGATCCAGCCCAGTGCGGTTGTTGCACAGCCCTCCTTCAGGTAAAAGGTAAAATCCCTCGGTTTTTTAGCCGAAAAAATAAAACCGATAGCTATGCTTATGAGTGCAACAATCAAAAAGTAGATGCCGCTTTTTTCATAATAAATACCGGCAACAATACATGGCAGAAGCAGCAAAAAGCCTTCAAGCTTTAAAATATATCCCAAAAGATATCGAATTACTGAAGTGTTCATATCATTCCCCCACTATTCCATAATATCCTGAAGATTCGTAAAGCCGGTATTGGTTGTTATAATCATGACAGTATCATTTTTTTGTATGCAGTCATTACCTGTAGGTATAATAATTTTGCCGTTTCGGTTGATGAAGCAGATGAGCAGATGCTTTTTGAGCTTTAGGTCTCGAAGCGGTATGTCTGTCACATTTGAGTTTTCTGATACAAAGAACTCAATTGCTTCAACTCTTGAGTCGTACATGTGGTAGAGAGTCTCTATATTGCAGTTCATAGAGTTTTTCTTTGCACGGACATAGGCAATTATGGCTTCTGAGGTGATGTATTTTGGCGAGATTACACTGCCAAGGTCCAGGCTGTTTATGACATTGGTAAAAGTTATACGATTAAGCTTTGTTATGACCTTTGCATTGGAAACCTGTTTCGCATAGAGCGTAAGCATGATGTTTTCCTCGTCTATACCGGTAAGAGGTACAAATGACTGGCAGGTCTCTATGCCCTCTTCCTTTAAGAGTGCCTGTTCTGTTCCGTCACCGTTTATGATGACAGCATCCGGAAGCAGTATGGAAAGCTCCTCACAGCGCTCAAAGCTATTTTCGATTATTTTGACCTTTATGCCTCGTGATATGAGCTGCTTTGCCAGGTAATATGCTGCTTTGCCGCCTCCGATAATCAGTGTGTTTTTTACGCTGTGTGTATTGACTCCGATGTGGCTGAAAAACTCCTTTGTATGTCTGCGTTCGCCGACAAATGACAGCTTATCGCCCTTGCGGAGCACAAAATCACCTGATGGGATAGTGACCTCATCATCTCTCTCGACTGCACCGATAAGTATGTTGGCATGGTGTCTGGTGCCCAGATCCATGAGCTTTGTTCCGTCGAGGATGCTGCCCTCGGGAATCTCATACTTGATGAGCTGTGCCTGACCGTGAGCAAAGTTTGTCACCTCAAGGCTGGACGGCAGATGAAGAATATGAGCCATCTCAATAGCTGCCTCAAGCTCAGGGTTGATAATGAGTGCAAGACCAAGCTTGTCGCGCAGATATTTGGCCTCCTGGCTGTATTCAGGCGTTCTGACTCTGGCTATAGCAGCACAGTTGCCGACCTGTGTGGCAATGGTACAGCATAGCAGATTCAGCTCATCAGAGCCTGTGACTGCGATGATTAAATCGGCATCATCAATACCCGCTTCCTGCAGTATCTTGTAGCTGGCACCGTTTCCTGCAATACCCATTACATCATAGATATTGGATACCTGGGAAATCCTCTCCCTGTTTTTGTCGACAATTGTTATGTCGTGCCCCTCCTTGCCAAGCTGCTCAATGAGAGTACGGCCTACCTTGCCGCATCCGACGATGATAATTCTCAGTCCCTGGGAGGGAACCACTCCTTTTTTGAACATTATTTCCTCCGTATATAAAAATATAATGATATGAGGGTCAAAAGGTATTTTGCCCCTCATTTATGATTGTGTGGTGGACAGAATTATTATGACTATCATATATCAATGGATTATAACATAACGCATATATATTTCATAGAGAAAAAAGTCCCAAAAATATGAGATTGTAATAAAGTACAAAAAGTGATAAAATTGGTCTAAATTGTAGTATTTGAATAGCTGTTTGAACAGCAATAAGAGATAGATTTTTGGAGCTTTAAGTAATGACGGGATTTTTAAAGGCAAACTACCATACGCACACCTATAGGTGCCAGCATGCATATGGCAGCGAGCGAGAATATATAGAGGCGGCTATCAGAATGGGTATCGCAGAGCTTGGCTTTTCAGACCATGTGCCGTGCCCCTTTAAGGATGGCTATGTGTCGGGCATCCGGATGACGATGGAGCAGGCACCGGAGTATGTGTATGCCATCAGGGAGCTTGGGAAGGAGTATGCATCCGACATAAAGCTTTACGTTGGCTTTGAGGCGGAGTACATACCGGAGTTTTTCAAGGAGCAGAAGGCTATGTTTGACAGGCTTGGCTGTGATTACATGATAATGGGCCAGCATTTTATGAAATCAGAGCAGACAGGCCCGTATACAGGCACACCGACAGATGATGAGAGCCGTATACGCGAGTATGTGGATACTGTTATAGAGGGCATGAAAACAGGCATGTACAGCTATTTAGCACATCCTGATTTAATAAATTATCAGGGACTTGATTCCGTCTATGACTGGGAGATGACGAGGATGTGCAAGGCACTTAAGGAGCTTGACATACCGCTTGAGATAAACATGCTTGGTATCAGTGCAGGAAAGCACTATCCGACAGAGCGCTTCTGGTGTATACCGCATGACATCGGCAACAAAGTGATACTTGGGCTTGATGCACATACAGTGGACAATATATGTGATGTGGAAAGCTATGAAAAGGCACTTGATATAGTCAGAAAATATGACCTGAATCTTATTGACCGGATTGAGATATAGTTACTTACAAAATATCAAATACCAAAAGTGAGGAATGCTATGGTTATTACAGAAGAAAAATATAATGAGGAATTAACAAGATATGTTTTGCCTTTTATCAGGCTTAATTTTGAAGATGGCTATATGAAGAGTGCAGATGGCACACGCATACATTACGGCTATGTGACGACACCTGTACCAAAGGCTGCCATAGTCATATCACATGGATTTACAGAGTGTATGCCTAAATATTATGAGATGATTTACTATTTCGCAAAGGCCGGATACTCAGTATATATGGTGGAGCATCGAGGACACGGCTTTTCGGAAAGAAGTGTATCAGATATGAGCATGGTCACTGTAAACAGTTTTGACGATTATGTGAGTGACCTTGATATGTTTATCCGCGAGATTGTGATGAAGCGTGAGGGGCGCAGACCGCTTTACCTGTACGGTCACTCTATGGGAGGCGCGATAGCTGCCCTGTATCTTGAGAAGCATCCTGAGGTATTTACAAAGGCAGTACTTTCAAGCCCTATGATAGAGATGCTTTATGGCAATTTTTCACATTTTGCCGTGGAGGCGATACTGTTTGTCGCAAGTGTGCTTAACTGGAACGATAAATATCTGCCGAGCCAGACACAGTATACGGATGAGTATGATTTTGAATCGAGCTGTTGTCTGTCAAAGGCGCGCTATGACTACATATACAAGTGCAAGGTGGAGGAGGAACGCTATCGTACAAATGGCGCCACCTACAGATGGTGCAGGGCCGGGCGCAAGGCATCCAAATATATAAAGAAGCATGCACAGGAAATTAAAATACCGGTGCTGTTATGCCAGGCGGGAAAGGATTATCTGGTTTCAAATACCGCTGAGGATGAATTTATTGCGAAGCTGCCTCAGGGCATTAAGAAGGTCTATCCTGATTCAAAGCACGAGATATTTAATGCGGATGATGATACCTTGGAAAAGTTTTACTCAGATATCCTTGATTTTTGGGCTTGAACATCAAAATGAAATTCGTCAAGTGAAAAATGTGACATAAAAAATCATTTGTTTTGTTAGAAATGACATATGGATTTAAAATACAATATATAGTATAATCACAACTGTTGCGGACAAGATGTTAGTATTTAAGCCGATGGTAAGAGTACGTAAAGCATAGCCCGTACAGAGAAAAATAATAAAATATATCAATATTGTAACAGGTAAATATACTATCAAACAAATGTGAGGAGAAAGAGAATGTCAGACGAAGTTTTAGACGATGTAATGATTAAGGGTTCATGTAAGGGAAAAGCAGATGCTATTGTAAATTGCCAGTGCAATATCGAGAGTGCACCGGTCAGATGCGAGCAGGCAGAAAGATGTATGTTCTATTCTTATTATAAGTGCAGCAAGCAGTGGAAGAGGCTTGCATAGTTAAAATTAAAGATTAAAGCTCCGGGCTGACAATGAAGTCGGCATGGAGCTTTTTGCGTATATAAAGAAAAAAATATTTTACACGCGGAAAACTTATGATAATATATATAATATAGTAACAAGATATAGGAGAGACGCGCATGAAGAGAGTTTTGGTACTGAGTGATTCACATGGTAATGTGGGAAATATGATTCGGGCAGTCAAAAGAGAGGAGCCTGATATGATACTTCATCTGGGAGACTGCGTTGTGGATGCGGATGCCCTTAGGAGAGAGTTTCCTCATATAACCATGGTCAATGTGCCGGGAAACTGTGATTTTTCACGGGGAGATACAGAGCGACTAATTGATATCGACGGCTATAAGGTACTCATGTGCCATGGACATACATATGGAGTAAAGATGTCATATATGCATCTGGAGCTTCATGCGAAGGAAGTCGGGGCAGACCTGGCGCTCTTTGGACATACACACAAGCTGTTTTATGATAAGCACAATGGTCTTGCGATGATGAATCCGGGAAGCATCGGTGCACCGCTTTGGGGCTGCATGCCGTCATATGGTATCATCACATTTGACAAAGAACATGATGTTATGAAGCTTGATGTTGACTACATTGAGTATTGACGAATGATTTATCAAAGCGGTATAATATTGGCTAATACAGTTATTTATATAGGAAGCAGAGGAAAAATAGACAAATGGTAAAGGTAGTAAAGTTTGGCGGCAGCTCGCTCGCCAGTGCAGAGCAGTTCACAAAGGTTGGCGACATCATAAGAAGCGATGAGTCAAGAAAATATGTTGTGCCGAGTGCACCGGGAAAGAGAAATTCCAAAGACACAAAGGTAACAGATATGCTTTATGCATGCTATGATCTGGCTGAGAATGATCAGGATTTCAAGGTTATGCTCAGAAAAATCAAGGACAGATATGATTCAATCATAAATGGTCTTCATTTAAAGCTGGCACTTGATGAGGAATTCAAGATTATCTCTGAGAATTTCAAGGCAAAGGCAGGTGCAGATTATGCAGCCTCTCGTGGTGAGTACTTAAACGGAATCATCATGGCAAACTATCTCGGATATGAGTTTATAGATTCGGCAACAGTCATCTTTTTTGATGAGAATGGCAATTTTGACGCGGAAAAGACCGACAAGGTGCTCTCAAAGAAGCTTGAGCAGACAGAAAAGGCTGTTATTCCAGGCTTTTACGGAGCAGGACCTGACGGAAAGGTAGTTACCTTCTCAAGAGGTGGTTCGGATATCACTGGTTCCATTGTGTCAAAGGCATGTCATGCCAGCATGTATGAGAACTGGACAGATGTTTCAGGCTGTCTCGTAGCTGATCCTAGAATTATCGACAATCCACAGCCAATCAAGGTTGTTACTTATAGAGAGCTCAGAGAGCTTTCATACATGGGAGCATCAGTGCTCCACGAGGATGCTGTTTTCCCTGTAAGAAAGGCAGGCATCCCAATCAATATCAGAAATACAAACGACCCGGAAGCACCTGGTACTCTCATCGTTGAGAGCACATGCCAAAAGCCTGATTATACCATCACAGGTATCGCCGGAAAGAAGGGCTTTGTTGCGGTAAATATCGACAAGGACAAGATGAACTCAGAGGTGGGCTTCTGTAGAAAGGCTCTCCAGGCGTTTGAGGAGAACGGTATCTCTATAGAGCATATGCCATCAGGTATCGATACTATGACAGTATTCGTACATCAGGCAGAGTTTGAGGGTAAGGAGCAGCAGGTTATAAGCTCAATCAGAAGACTTGCTCATCCTGATATCATTGACCTCGAGTCAGACCTCGCGCTTATCGCTGTTGTTGGCCGTGGCATGAAGTCAAACCGTGGTACAGCCGGCAGGATTTTCTCTGCACTTGCACATGCCAATATCAATGTGCGCATGATTGATCAGGGTTCATCAGAACTCAATATCATCATCGGTGTAAGCAATGATGACTTTGACAAGGCAATAAAAGCCATCTACGATATTTTTGTTGTCACACAGCTGTAATAAGCTACGGAGAGATTATCCGTTGGAACCGGAATTGAATAGGATAATTTAAAAATTAAATGTAGAATTTATAAAACATACAGGGCTTGGCAAAATATATGCTAGGCTCTGTATTTTTTTGAATAGGTAAAGCTTTAAGCGAGAAAACAAAATACCCTCACATAAGCTGGAAATGCGCATATATTATAGCGAAAGGAAGAAGTTATTATGCAAAAAGACACTATAATATATGTTACGGATCAGAGGCAAAAGTACCTCGCTGATATGCTGGGAGGAGAACAGACAGATTGCAGAAATAGCGGCGGGATTGATTATGAGCGTGTTGGGAATATTGTGTTTCCTACACCGTTTTCAAAGCTTAAGCTTATAAATAATGATATAGAAAAATTAAAACATAATATAATAATTAACAATATTGCAGTGTGGGGCGGCATGATGCCGGAGTGCTTTCCCGGTATTGACAGGGGATGTGACTTTATGAGAGATGAAACTGTCATAGAGCAGAATGCCATTGTTACGGCCGAGGCCACTGCGTCCATAGCAATACAAAAAAGCATACATGGTATATACGGCTCAAAGGTACTTGTGAGCGGGTTTGGAAAATGCGGAAAGGCAATTGCCCGCGTTTTTTCTGCTATGGGAGCCCATGTCATGGTGATGGCAAGGAGAAAACAGGCAAGGCATGAGGCCGCTGAACTGGGATATGAAACGGTGGATTTTAATGATCCTGCCAAGGCCTGTTTTGAAACACTTTTTCTCATAAACACAGTACCAGATAGGGTTATAGATGAAAGTTTAATCATGATTTTGCAAAAAGATGCGATAATTATAGACATTGCATCTAAGCCCGGCGGCTGTGATTTTGAGGCTTGTAAGAGGTATCAGATAAACTGTACGCATGCGCTCGGCCTTCCGGGCATATACTGTCCGAAAACCGGTGCAAAAATACTTTATGACTGTATGAAAAGAAAAGGTATGACGGAGGGCTTATGGTTATTTCGGATTGCACCGTAGGAATGGGAATTACAGGCTCCTTCTGTAGTTTTGAAAAGACTAAGGATGTTGCAAAGCGGCTTGTGGATAGCTTCACACATGTGACACCTGTATATTCCTATAATGCACAGATGATGAACACACGCTTTGGAAAGGCGGGAGACTTTATGCATACTATCTCCGAAATCACAGGGGATGAGGGCATCAGGACACTGCAGGAGGCAGAGCGTGTCGGCCCGGGAAAGCTGTTTGACGTGATGGTGATTTACCCATGCACCGGCAACACAGCGGCAAAGCTTGCAAACGGCATAGTGGATACACCGGTCCTTCTCGCGGCAAAGGCTCATCTGAGAAACGGCAGACCGCTTGTTATCGGGATTTCCACAAATGATGCGCTCGGCATCAACTTTAAGAATATCGGAAAGCTGATGAATATGAAAAATATTTATTTTGTGCCGTTTGGGCAGGATGACTGTGTGAAGAAACCGAATTCACTCGTGTGTGATGGAAAACAGGTTGTCGGCACAATAAACGAAGTGATGGCAGGACGACAGATCCAGCCGGTAATCCTCTAGAATGGGGATATTGCTTCATTGAGACTGTAGTATTGTAATGATAGTAGTACGGGACGCTGCTTGCGGGCACTGCGGTGGGCTGCATACACTCCGGTGTCCGCTACACTGCGCAGCCAAGATACTGTATGAATTATGCCTTATAGGCTTTCATAGGAGGACGAAACCGTCGAAACTCGCCATCCATGGCTCGATTTCTCCTTGCCTCGGCGTCCATGCCTCGGCATTTCTGTGTATCATGCGCATAATTCGACAGTATCTAAGCCACTTCGCTATTCGCGGACACCGGAGTGTATACAGCCCACACCGCGGTGCCCGCAAGCAGCGTCCCTTACGTTATGGTGTAATACGTTATGGCGTAAATAGTAAATAAATATTAAGAAAAGATTTATGAATCTGAATCGTTGCCTGTCACACTGTTATGTGTGAACAGTAACTTCTGAATTGAAAAAATGAGTTGGAAAATGGAGTTGGAAAATGTAAAAAAATAGAGGAAAGATGCAAAATTATATGTTATAATCACGTATACACAAAATAAAATTGAAAACACAGGAGGATAAAATATGTCATATATTTACAAAACAAAAGGAACCTGTTCAACACAGATTGAGCTTGACCTCGATGGCGATGTAGTACATAACGTAAAATTTACAGGAGGCTGTAACGGAAATCTCCAGGCTATCCCAAAGCTCGTTGAAGGACTCACAGTTGCCCAGGTAGAAGAAAAAATCGGTGGAATTAAATGTGGATTTAAGAATACATCCTGCGGCGACCAGCTAGCAAAAGCATGCCGCGAAGCATATGAAGCCCAGAAATAACTAAAAAATAGGCAACTCCAAAAAGCTCTCCCTTGTGGAGAGCTTTTTGAATTGAACATAGTTCCACCATGCTTCGCGCACAACAAAGTGGATCCGGGAAGTACACAGTGTGTTCAGAATAAAAAAGTTCATATTTTTTATGAGGAATATACTGTGTGCTCCCCCGGACCTCACAGCCTCCCACGCGCGAAGCCCCCCATTAAAGCTCGACATTCCCACAAATATTTTTATAAAATGTTTACAAAACATTCATCCCTTTAGGTTGTGCAATCATCCTCAAAGTGTTACAATAACACTATTGTGAGCCTGTACAAGGGCAATTTGAAGTTATAGGAGAAAAATATGAGCGCATTATCAAAGATCTTTGGTTCTCACAGCGAGAGAGAGCTTAAGAGAATTTACCCGATTGCTGACAAGGTTGAGTCGTATAAGGAGGCAATGGGAAAGCTTTCCGATGAAGAATTAAAGGATAAGACAAGGGAGTTTAAAAAGCGTCTGGAGGACGGAGCAACACTTGATGATATTCTTCCGGAGGCATTTGCTACAGTAAGAGAGGCTGCTAAGCGTGTGCTTGGCATGGAACATTATAGAGTACAGATAATCGGTGGTATTATTTTGCATCAGGGACGTATTGCAGAGATGCGAACCGGTGAAGGTAAGACACTTGTTTCTACACTTCCTGCATACCTTAATGCACTTGAGGGCAAGGGTGTGTGTATTGTCACAGTCAATGATTACCTTGCAAAGCGTGATGCTGAGTGGATGGGACAGGTTCATGAGTTCTTAGGACTTAAGGTCGGCGTGGTACTTGGCGGCATGGACAATGACGAGCGCAGGGAGGCTTATGGCTGTGATATTACATACATCACAAACAATGAGCTTGGATTTGATTACCTGCGTGACAATATGGTTATCTACAAGGAACAGCTTGTTCAGAGAGGCCTCCACTATGCTATCATCGATGAGGTCGATTCAGTGCTTATCGATGAGGCACGTACACCGCTTATCATTTCTGGACAGAGTGGCAAGTCGACAAGACTTTACGAGGCATGTGATATCCTGGCTACACAGATGAAGCGAGGTGAGGATGTTCCTGAGTATTCAAAGATGGATGCCATCATGGGCATTGTCCAGGATGAGACCGGTGATTTCATCGTAAATGAGAAGGACAAGGTCGTAAACCTTACACAGGATGGTGTGAAAAAGGTAGAGCAGTTCTTCCATATCGAGAACCTTGCAGATCCCGAGAATCTTGAAATCCAGCACAATATCATACTTGCGCTTCGTGCGCACAACCTCATGTTCAAAGATCAGGACTATGTGGTAAAGGATGATGAGGTACTTATTGTAGATGAGTTTACCGGACGTATCATGCCTGGACGCCGTTATTCGGACGGACTTCATCAGGCCATCGAGGCAAAGGAGCATGTAAAGGTTAAGAGAGAGAGCAAGACCCTTGCCACAATCACATTCCAGAACTTCTTCAATAAGTTTGACAAGAAGGCCGGTATGACAGGTACAGCTCTCACAGAGGAAAAAGAGTTCCGTGATATCTATGGCATGGATGTTGTCGAGATACCTACAAATAAGCCGGTAGCGCGTATTGATTTGCAGGATGCTGTATACGCTACCAAAAAGGAAAAGTTCAAGGCAGTTGTGGATGCGGTTAAAGAGGCACATGAAAAGGGACAGCCTGTTCTTGTAGGTACAATCACCATCGAGACATCAGAGCTTTTGAGCGGCATGCTCAAGAGAGAGGGAATCCCTCACACAGTATTAAATGCCAAGTTCCATGAGAAAGAGGCAGAGATTGTTGCACTTGCAGGACAGCACGGTGCAGTTACAATAGCAACCAACATGGCAGGCCGTGGTACCGATATCAAGCTTGACGATGAGGCAAAGGCTGCCGGAGGTCTTAAGATTATCGGTACAGAACGCCATGAGTCAAGACGTATAGACAATCAGCTCCGTGGACGTGCAGGACGTCAGGGAGATCCGGGTGAGTCACAGTTCTTCATCTCACTTGAGGACGACCTCATGAGACTTTTCGGTTCAGAGCGTCTGATGGGCATTTTCAATGCTCTCGGAGTACCGGAGGGCGAGCAGATCCAGCATAAGATGCTCACATCTGCTATAGAGAAGGCTCAGGAGAAAATCGAGGCCAACAACTTTGGTATTCGTAAAAATCTTCTCGAGTATGACCAGGTGGACAATGACCAGAGAGAGATTATCTACAGCGAGCGTATGAAGGTGCTTAACGGTGACAACATGCGTGATGCTATCCTTAAGATGGTTCAGGAACAGGTTGAGAAGTCTGTCGACAGATGTATTTCCGAGGAAATTGACAGAGCTGACTGGGATCTTGTAGAGCTCAACGAGCTTGTGCTTCCGGTCATTCCGCTTGATCCGATTACAAAAGAGGATATTGAGTCAATTAAGAATGCAAAGCAGCTTAAGCAGTACTTAAAGGAAAAGGCTGTTATGCTTTATGAGCAGAAGGAGACAGAATTCCCTGAGCCTGAGCAGTTCAGAGAGATTGAGCGTGTCGTGCTTCTTCGTGTAATCGACAGAAAGTGGATGGATCACATCGATGATATGGCACAGCTTCGTCAGGGAATTGGCTTACAGGCTTATGGACAGAAAGATCCAATCGTAGAGTACAAGATGGCAGGCTTTGATATGTTTGACGACATGATTTCAGCTATCCAGGAGGATACTGTCAGACTACTGTATCATGTACAGGTTGAGCAGAAGGTTGAGCGAGAGCAGGTTGCAAAGATTTCGGGCACAAACAAGGATGAGTCAGCACAGAATGCACCAAAGCGCCGTGCAGCAGCCAAGGTATATCCGAATGACCCATGTCCATGTGGCAGTGGCAAGAAATATAAGCAGTGCTGTGGACGCGTGAAGTAAATCTTGAATTGATAGTGAAGAATTTGAGAGATTTTGACATAATAAAAAGCGAAAAGAGGGATTGATACACTGACTAATGCAGAAGCTTGGGATTATGCAATCGGAATGATCAGTAGAAAATGCGGTGATCATATACGCCAGATAAATCTTTATGGTTCTTATGCAAGGGGAGTTTTGTATGGAACAGCTTAAAAAACAAAAGGAAAATTAAAATGAATGAGGATGTCCCTCAGGGTATGAAGCTCTGAGGGATATTTTTATGTAAAAGGATATTAATTACTTTTATGGTACAAGTTTTTGACAATATAGATTGTTTCCGGGCTTTACAAATGATTCGGGTCACTTGTCGATAGTATGGAAGATATTAGCACTCTTCGGTTTATTTTCTTTTCTCCATTGCGAAGGTGATATTTTATAGGTGTTCTTAAATGCTCTTGAAAAGTGGAGTTGATTTGGATAACCTACTCCTTTTCCAATATCACGAATGGATAAGTCAGTTAGTTGCAATAACTGTGCAGCTTTAGACATTCGATTAATCCATACATTCGTATAATTTTGCAATCATTCCAAAAGAGGATGCAGGCTCTTTAGAAAATGTCATCTCTAGTATTTTATCTTTTAATATAGCAGAAAGTGCACGATCCGAGGCATGATAGATGTGATAAGTAATGCAGCAGTTGTGATGGCAGGAGTTCTTGCAGTGGTGCTTACAGCATGTGGATCTAATGGAAAAAGAGCAGACGGAGATGGAAAGCTTGTTTTTTTAAAGTTGTTTTTACTGTATAAAAGAAGTTGTAAAAGGACATAATTATGGTATAATTAGACCATATGGACGAGGAGGTGTTTATTATGCCACAAATAATTCCAATTAAAGATTTGAAAAATACATCAGAGATTTCTGATATGTGCCACAAGACAGAGGAGCCGATTTATGTAACAAAAAATGGCTATGGCGATATGGTTATCATGAGTATGGAGATTTATGAGTCAACAATGAAACAAATCGCTATGTACAGAGATATTGAGATATCTGAAAAGCAGATAGAGGCAGGACAGGTAAAGGATGCCAGAACAGCACTGAAAGAAACGAGGGCAAAGTATGGCTTATAAATTGAACGTTACTGAGCATGCCGATGAACTGCTTGATAATCTTGTATATCATCTGGTTAATCGCTTAAAGAATAAACAGGCAGCCAGACATCTGCTGGATAGCATAGATATTGTATATGATAGGTTGGAAAATAACCCATATCAGTATCCGGAGTGCAGGGACACATATCTTGCCAAGAAAGGATATCGTGAGGCAGTAGTTCCACAGATGAATTATATTGTCATATTTGATGTGAGAGTGGATGTTGTGAATGTAGTTGGTATATTCCACCAGTTAGAGAATTATCAGAGCAAATTATAATATGTTTTGGGGTAGAACAGAGTCAGTCGAAAGGCTGGCTCTAATTTTTTGCACATTTTTCGCAGACAGGCGAATAACTGAACAGTTCATACAACTTTTTAAGAAAGATACATTCCTTGCGTATGCACAAAAGAATAAAGCTATAGAAGTCAATGTGGCAAAGAATGTGAGAATACCGAAGAGTGAGAAAGAATCGGGCTATCATGTAAGGATTATAAAAAAGATAAGCGTGATATAAACAAAAATGATAGTGAGTTAGATCCAAAAACATGGGGCATTCTGAGGAAATTGTTACGATAGACCATTATATCGACCAAGCTATGGTGTCGGCAGTTAAGCTCGATGCATTAGATCCTTTTATATTAGAATTTGTTCCCAAATAACACTACTGGTTAGAAAATATCAGGGAACAGACGTTCTGATTTAGATAGACAAAATTGAAGTTTTGTAGTAGAATAATATGCACATGGCATACTATTACAAAGCATCAATTTTGTCTTTTTTATTTGTGAAATATAATTAGATTGATATTTTGTATATTTCGCAGATTTCACAAAATCGCGATTCTGAATGTCCGGTCTTAATAGTTCAGAAAAAACATATGATTTGTTAATGAACTGTTGGTGACCCAATTGTTACTCTGGTCGATTTTCGGACTTTTTTGAGTATGTAAGAGTGCGAATAGTTGCCTTATAGTGAACATTTTTTGATATAAAATTTGGAGGAAAACGGTATTATGGAGTTCAAATTACACGCCCCATATGAGCCTACTGGTGACCAGCCAGAGGCGATAAAAGAACTCGTAGAAGGCTTTCAAGAAGGCAATCAATTCCAGACTTTACTAGGGGTTACGGGTTCTGGCAAGACTTTTACGATGGCGAATGTAATCGCACAACTAAATAAGCCGACCCTTATTATAAGTCATAATAAAACCTTGGCGGCACAGCTCTATGGTGAGATGAAGGAGTTCTTCCCTGAGAATGCAGTAGAGTATTTCGTCTCCTACTACGACTATTACCAGCCGGAGGCATATGTGCCGCAGTCTGATACGTACATAGCCAAGGATTCCTCTGTAAATGATGAGATAGATAAGCTCAGGCTTTCAGCCACGGCAGCGCTCACAGAGCGAAAGGATGTCATTGTCGTGGCATCGGTTTCCTGCATATACGGACTTGGAAGTCCTGATGAGTGGACAGGCATGAGTATTTCGCTGCGCCCGGGGCAGGAGAGGGACAGGGATGATCTCGCGAGGGCTCTCATAGATTTACAGTACACCAGGAATGATATGGATTTTCACCGAGGCACCTTCAGAGTGCACGGTGATGTGCTTGATATATTTCCGGCAAATGCCGATGATACAGCAATCAGGGTTGAGTTTTTCGGTGATGAGATAGATCGGATAGTGGAGGTTGATGTGCTGACCGGCGAGGTAAAGTGCTCGCTTGAGCATACGATGATTTTCCCTGCATCCCACTATGTAGTTTCGCAGGAGAAGATAAATGAGGCCTGCCTCAATATAGAAAAAGAGCTTGAGGAGCGTGTGAAGTATTTTAAGGGCGAGGACAAGCTCATAGAGGCTCAGAGAATAGCAGAGAGGACCAATTTTGACATAGAGATGATGAGGGAGACAGGCTTCTGCTCGGGAATTGAGAACTATACGAGGCATCTGAACTTTGCAAAGCCGGGGGAGCCTCCTATGACACTCATAGATTTCTTCCCGGATGATTTTCTCATAATCGTGGATGAGTCACATATCACGATTCCACAGATAGGAGGTATGTATGCGGGTGACCGTTCCAGAAAGACCACTCTTGTGGACTATGGTTTCAGATTGCCCTCGGCCCTTGACAACAGACCTCTCAATTTCGAGGAGTTCGAGGGTAAAATAGACCAGATGCTCTTTGTCTCAGCCACTCCGAATAAGTATGAGAACGAGCATGAGCTGCTACGTGCGGAACAGATTATCAGACCGACAGGACTTTTGGATCCTGAGATATCAGTGCGCCCTGTTGAGGGACAGATTGATGACCTTGTGTCAGAGGTCAATAAGGAGACTGCAAACCATCACAAGGTGCTTATCACCACACTCACAAAGCGTATGGCTGAGGATCTCACAAACTATATGGCAGAGCTTGGCATCAGGGTAAAGTACCTGCATTCAGATATAGATACACTTGAGAGAGCGGAGATAATACGTGACCTGCGTCTTGACGTATTTGACGTGCTCGTCGGCATCAATCTGCTCAGGGAGGGCCTTGATATCCCGGAGATTACACTTGTTGCCATACTCGATGCGGATAAGGAAGGCTTCCTTCGCTCAGAAACCTCACTTATCCAGACGATAGGACGTGCCGCACGTAACAGTGAGGGCCATGTTATCATGTACGCTGACAAGATTACAGACTCCATGCGTGTCGCAATTGACGAGACAAAGCGTCGTAGAAAGGTACAGGAAGAGTACAATGAGGCTCACGGCATCACGCCACAGACTATACAGAAATCCGTGCGTGATCTCATAGCTATCTCAAAGAAGGTAGCGGCCGACGAGAATGCTCTTGACAAAGACCCGGAGTCAATGAGCAAAAAAGAACTTGAGAAGCATATTGCAGATATAGAGAAAAAGATGAAAAAAGCAGCGGCAGAGCTCAATTTCGAGGCGGCTGCTGAGTACAGGGATAAGCTTATTATGCTTAAAAACACATTGAGAGACGTAAAATAAAAGCTTATAACATCCGGAAGCAATTTGGAGGAACACAAATTATGGCAAAAAAAGAAAGAAAATACATCAAAATACGAGGTGCCAGCGAACACAATCTAAAGTGCGTCAGTCTCGACATCCCGAGAGATGAGTTTGTTGTTTTTACAGGGCTTTCAGGCTCCGGCAAGTCATCACTGGCATTTGATACCATATATGCTGAGGGGCAGCGCAGGTACATGGAGTCACTTTCATCGTATGCACGTCAGTTTTTAGGACAGATGGAGAAGCCGAATGTGGAGTCTATAGAGGGACTTCCGCCTGCCATTTCCATTGACCAGAAATCCACCAACAAGAACCCACGTTCAACTGTCGGAACGGTTACAGAGATATATGATTACTTCAGACTGCTTTATGCAAGAATTGGAATACCACACTGTCCGAAGTGCGGGCGTGCCATTACAAAGCAGACGATAGACCAGATGGTGGATACTGTTATGGCGCTGCCTGAGCGCACCCGTATCCAGCTTCTTGCACCGGTGGTCAGAGGCCGCAAGGGTGAGCACCAGAAGCTGTTCGAGAGAGCCAAAAAGAGCGGATATGTGCGTGTGATTGTAGATGGCAGCATGTATGAGCTCTCCGAGGATATCCCAATGGAGAAAAATATAAAACACAATATTGATATTGTTGTAGACCGTTTGGTTGTAAAGCCGGGCATAGAGAAGAGGCTTACTGATTCACTTGAAAATGTATTTGAACTGACAGAGGGCAATGCCATAGTTGATATTGTGGATGGCGAACAGATGACCTTTTCCCAGAATTTTGCGTGCCCTGACTGTGGCATAAGCATAGATGAGGTTGAGCCGAGAAGCTTCTCCTTCAACAATCCGTTCGGAGCATGTCCGACCTGCTACGGACTCGGCTACAAGATGGAGTTTGACCCGCAGCTTATGGTGCCGGATGCATCGCTTTCCATATCTGAGGGTGCCATACAGGTGATGGGCTGGCAGTCATGTACAGACCCAAAGAGCTATACCTATGCGACACTTCGTGCGCTGCATGAGGGTTATGGGCTTCCTCTCGACACACCGATTGATGATTTATCTGCAGATATGAAAAAACTGCTTTTTTACGGTGGAGATGGCAGGGTGCTCAAGGTCAGATACAAGGGTCAGAGAGGCGAAGGCGTCTATGACCTTGTATGGAACGGCCTTGTGGACAATGTTGAGCGCCGATACAAGGAGACCTTTTCTGATACGGCAAAGGCAGAGTATGAGCAGTTTATGCGCATTACTCCGTGTACGAGCTGTAAGGGGCAGAGGCTTAAGCCGTCGTCACTTGCCGTTACGGTTGCGGACAAGAATATATATGAGATGACCTCAATGTCTGTGAAGGAGCTTGTGAAGTTCCTTGCTGATATAGAGCTTACAGAGCAGCAGCACTATATAGGAGACCAGATACTAAAGGAAATCCGTGCGAGAGTTGGCTTTTTGCAGCAGGTCGGCCTTGATTACCTCACCCTTACCCGTGGCACGGCAAGCCTTTCAGGCGGGGAAGCCCAGCGAATCAGGCTTGCCACGCAGATAGGCTCAGGGCTTGTAGGTGTGGCATATATACTTGATGAGCCAAGTATCGGACTGCATCAGAGGGATAACGACAAGCTGCTCGGTGCACTTATGAATCTTAAGAATCTGGGAAATACGCTCATAGTTGTGGAGCATGATGAGGATACCATGCGTGCAGCGGATTATATCGTGGATGTAGGACCGGGAGCCGGCTCGCACGGCGGAGAGATAGTGGCAGCAGGCTCGTTAAAGGACATCATAAAGTGCAAAAAATCACTCACAGGAGCCTATCTGAGCGGCAAAATAAAGATACCGGTGCCGCAGGAGAGACGTAAGCCGAGCGGATATATCACGATAAGAGGCGCCAGGGAGAATAACCTGAAAAATATTGATGTGCAGATACCTCTTGGCATCATGACCTGTGTCACAGGTGTGTCAGGCTCGGGAAAGAGCTCGCTGACCAATGAGATACTTTACAAGCATCTGGCGAAATCCTTAAACAGAGCCAGATGTATCGCAGGAGACCACGACGGAATAGACGGCCTTGATCAGCTCGACAAGGTAATAGACATTGACCAGTCGCCTATAGGCCGTACACCACGCTCTAATCCTGCCACATATACAGGCGTGTTTGACATGATAAGAGACCTCTTCGCATCCACACCCGATGCCAAGGCAAAGGGTTATAAAAAGGGCCGATTCAGCTTCAATGTAAAGGGTGGCCGTTGTGAAGCCTGTGGCGGAGACGGAATCCTTAAGATAGAGATGCATTTCCTGCCTGATGTGTATGTGCCGTGTGAGGTCTGCGGAGGCAAGCGATATAACAGGGAGACGCTCGATGTAAAATACAAGGGCAAGAGCATATACGATGTGCTTGATATGACAGTGGAGGAGGCACTTGAATTTTTCAAAAATGTGCCAAAAATCCAAAACAAAATCCAGTCACTCTATGATGTCGGACTATCCTATGTGAAGCTCGGACAGCCGTCCACAGAGCTTTCGGGTGGTGAGGCCCAGCGTATCAAGCTTGCCACGGAGCTTAGCAGAAAGAGTACCGGAAAGACCATCTATATACTCGATGAGCCGACCACGGGACTACACTTTGCAGATGTACACAAGCTTGTTGAGATACTGCGCAGGCTGTCGGACGGAGGCAATACAGTAGTTGTTATTGAACACAATCTCGATGTGATAAAGACAGCCGACTATATCATAGACATGGGACCTGAGGGAGGAGACGGCGGCGGAACCGTCATAGCTCAGGGTACGCCTGAGGAGATATGCGAGGTAAAACAGTCGTATACAGGCCGTTTTTTGAAGCCATATCTGGAAAAAGACCGGGATAAACTTTAAAATTTTATTAAATATGACCTTTTTCAAAAAAAAAGTTTGAAAAATGGGATTTATTGTATATAATAAGAGAGTGTATGTGTAAATTTAAAGATATGGCAGGAAAGGGGCTATTAAAATGGTCGGATCAGATATCGGAATCGATTTAGGAACAGCAAGTATACTTGTTTATATAAAAGGAAAGGGTGTTGTGTTAAAGGAGCCTTCAGTAGTAGCATTTGACAGGGACACCAACAAGATTAAAGCAATCGGAGAGGAAGCACGCCTCATGCTCGGAAGGACACCGGGTAATATCGTTGCAGTCAGACCGCTGCGTCAGGGTGTTATCTCAGATTATACAGTTACAGAGAAGATGATCAAGCACTTCATCCAGAAGGCGCTTGGTAAGAAGAGCTTCAGAAAGCCGCTCGTGAGCGTATGTGTGCCAAGTGGTGTTACTGAGGTTGAGAAGAAGGCCGTTGAAGATGCTACATTTGCAGCAGGAGCCAGAGATGTTAAGATTATCGAGGAGCCAATCGCAGCTGCAATCGGTGCAGGTATTGATATTTCAAAGCCATGCGGAAATATGATAGTAGATATCGGAGGCGGTACATCAGATATAGCAGTTATCTCACTCGGTGGTTCGGTAGTCAGCACATCTATCAAGATAGCCGGAGATGATTTTGATGAGGCAATTGTCAGATACATGAGAAAGAAGCATAACCTTCTCATCGGAGAGAGAACAGCTGAGGATATCAAAATCAAGATTGGTACATGCTACCCTCTCGCACAGCCGGAGACAATTGAGGTAAGAGGAAGAAACCTTGTAACTGGACTTCCAAGGACTATTACAGTCAGCTCAGAGGAGACAGAGGAAGCACTTCGTGAGGCAACTCTTCAGATAGTTGAGGCAGTGCACTCAGTGCTTGAAAAGACTCCACCGGAGCTTGCAGCCGATGTCGCAGACAGAGGAATCGTGCTTACAGGAGGCGGTTCACTGCTCAGAGGTCTTGAGGAGCTTATCGAGGAAAAGACCGGCATCAATACAATGACTGCAGAGCAGCCTATGACATGTGTTGCTATCGGTACAGGAAAGTATGTAGAGTTCCTTGCAGGCAAGAGAGATGAAGAATTCTAGAATATACGTTTTATAACAGGCAGCCGTGAGGGCGATGATATGTCCCTGCATTGCAGGAATGTATTGTCGCTTTTTTGTTAATATTGTTACAAATGGGGATATTACAGTCAGGGGGATTAGTGAACAAAATAAAGGATATTGGGAGAGGTGTAATCAATCTGGTATTTCCACCGCGCTGTCCGGTATGTGATGGTATAATTGGTCCGGTTGAGAGATATATACACAGCAGATGCTGTGAAAAGCTCTTTCCTGTTGAGCAGCCACAGTGTATGCGCTGCGGGAAGCCGGTTTTGTCTGAGCGAAGAGAGTATTGTGACGACTGCGCACGGGCACTCGAGCATCACAGGCAGATGCGGGAGGGTGACAGCTACAGGCAGGGAAAGGCACTTTTTGCATACAAGGGCAGCATAAAGCAGACCATGTACAGGTTCAAGTATTCAAACAGACGTGAGTATGCGGCTTATTTTGCACAGACAGCAGTGGAAAGATATTCGGACTGGATACAGAGCTGTGGGATAGATGTTATTATTCCGGTGCCGATGCACCGTAAAAAAATGCGCCAGAGAGGCTACAATCAGGCAGAATGTTTTGCAAGGGCATTGTCTGAAAAAACAGGCATAAGGATGGCGAAAGGGCTTGTGCGCAGAGTGAAAAATACCAGTCCACTCAAGACAATGGGGTATGTTGAACGCAGAAATTGTCTCGAGGGGGCTTTTCAAGTGGCGGATAGTATTGTACAATATGACCAAATACTAATAGTAGATGATATATATACTACAGGCAGTACGGCGGAGTCGATTGGGCACGAGATAGCAAAGAAATGTCCCGGCCGTGTATATGTGCTGTGTATTTGCATAGGACAGGGAAGTTAGGAGGGTTTTATCAGATGAGAATATCTAATTGTAAGGGCTGTGGCAGAATATTTAATGTACTGTCAGATGAGCAGTACTGCCCGAACTGCCAGAAAAAAATGGATGAGAAATTTGATATAGTAAAGAGATTTGTTGAGGATAATCCAAATGTGCCGGTTGAGACAGTGGCCAAGGAGACCGATACATCCATGAAGCAGATAAATAGGTGGATACGTGAGGAAAGGCTTTCGTTTTCACCGGATTCATCATATGGTATACCATGCGAGAACTGTGGCAGGATGATACGTACAGGCAGATTTTGTGATGAGTGCAAGACTAAGCTCACAAACACACTACGCAGTGCCCTTGACACACCAAAGGGCCAGGATAAGCAGTTGTGGCAGCAGGATGACAAAAACCGTATGAGATATATCAGGTAACAGGTAAGAGGATGATCTATGATAAACGAAGAAAAAGTAAGGGAACTGTTTAATATTGCTCTTTGTGACAGCAAAAGCGATGACAGCCGTGTGCAGAAGCAGTCCGCAAGTTACTACGGATGGGACTATATATGGAAAGAGGGCTTAAAAAGCTTCTTTACAGGTACATTCGCATTTGCAGGGCTTGTTGTGATGTGGGTTGCTGTCAATGCAGCAGAGCTTTTGGACAGAATCAATAAGCTTGATTTTAAGGCAATGGGTGTCACAATAGGCATACTGTATATTGCATTTATGGCGGTTTACATTTTTGTCACAATTGTGGTGTATACTGCAAGATATAAGGCCGGCAGAAGAGAAGTGCGCAGATACGCAAATCACCTGAAGGCAGTGGGCAGAATATATTCCCGTGAGGAAAAGATTAAGCGTTAGGGAGGCTTTATGAACAAGTTACTGGAAATTAAGGATAAGGCAGTCAAATTTTGCGGTGAGTATGAGCACTTTATACTTCCGGTTGTGAGATTTGCCGTTGCATTTATCGCATTTATAACAATAGATTTGAATATCGGCTATATGGCGAAAATAAGCTCGATGCTTGTGGCACTGCTTTTAGCGCTTGTGTGTGCACTGCTTCCGGTGAATGCAATACTCTGGATTGCTTCGATTATGATACTTTTAGATATGTATGCGCTGTCCATAGAGGTTTTTGCTATCACATTTGTACTTTTTTTAGTACTGTATTTTGTCTATTTTCGTTTTGCACCGAAGGATGGCATGCTTGTGATACTCACACCTATATGCTTTCAGCTTCACATACCATCTGTTATGCCGGTTGCAGCAGGTCTTTTAAGAAGAGCTTATTCTTTTGTTGCAATAATATGTGGCACACTGCTGTACTATTTCTTTGATGGAATCAGACAGAATGCATCAGCGCTTGCAGAGGTGGTAGATAAAAAGGGGCAGAGCACTACAAAGCTCAATGTGACAATGGGACAGCTTCTTGACAACAAAGAGATGTTTATAGTTATGGCAATCTTTGTTATCACCACACTGGTGGTGTATCAGGTCAGACGATTGAAAATCAACAATTCATGGACTGTTGCTACCATAGCAGGAGGGCTCATACAGTTGGTTGCACTTGTTGTTGCTTATCTGGTGCTCGGACTGCCGGAGAAGATAATCTGGCTTGTGCTCAGCACTGTAGTAGCTATTTTTGCAGGTGTTGTCATACAGTTTATATTTATGAATCTTGACTATGCACGTACAGAAAACGTACAATTTGAGGATGATGAATATTACTATTACGTCAAGGCAGTTCCAAAGAAGATGATTGCCAAGGAGGAAAAGGTTGTAAAGCACTTTGGCAATACAGGAAGCCTTGGAAAGAAGATACCGAGACATAATCAGGAAAATATCAGCAAAGAGGCTATTGCAAAAGATCTCGAAATAGACGAAAATATATTTGAGGATGACAAATAGTTACATAGTATAAGAGAAAGGAGGGCGCTATGGATAATGTGAGTGGTGTATTGATACGCTTCAAGGATCAGTTCCTTACATTCACAAATGTGCCGGGCATCAAAATCGGTGTGATAGACATTATAGAGATACTTATTATTTCAGTGCTCTTCTATCATATACTTTTGTGGATAAAGACCACGAGGGCATGGAATCTGTTCAAGGGCCTTATTATCATACTGTTGTTTGTGCTTGTTGCAGCATTGTTCCAGATGGATACGATACTGTGGCTTGCTGAGAAACTCTTTAATATAGGTCTCGTGGCACTTGTTGTTATTTTTCAGCCTGAGCTTCGAAATGCCTTGGAGAATATTGGTGGAAAGACCTTTTTGGGTGATTTCTTCAATACCGGCAGAGGCGAGATTGAGAAATTCTCCGACAAGACAATCGATGAGCTGGTGCGTGCATGCTTTGCGATGGGCAGAGTAAAGACAGGAGCACTAATAGTCATGGAGGATGAGATAAATCTGGGAGAGTATATCAGAACAGGAATAGATGTGGATGCCATACTTACAAGTCAGCTCCTCATCAATATTTTTGAGAAAAACACACCGCTTCATGACGGAGCGGTTATCGTGCGTGGCAACCGTGTGGTGTCAGCTACATGTTACCTTCCACTATCAGACAGCCTGTCACTCTCGAAGGATTTGGGAACCAGACACCGTGCAGCGGTCGGAGTCAGCGAGGTAAGTGATTCACTTACTATCATAGTTTCAGAGGAGACAGGAGCAGTTTCTACAGCATACAAGGGGCAGATTGAGCACGATATAGATGCCGATCATCTACGCACACAGCTTAAGCTTCTGCAGAACAGACATAGGGAGCCGGGTAAGTTTGAATTAATTAAAAGGAGGTTTAAGAATGGGAAAGAAGCTTCTAAAAACCTTCACAAATAATATAGGCTTTAAAATACTTGCGATAGCATTTGCATTTATACTCTGGCTTGTGGTCTACAATCTCAATGACCCGGTCAAGACAAAGACATTTACCACAACAGTCACCGTTACAGGCCGCGATTCGGTTGTTGACAAGGGGCTATGGCCTACCATCAAGGATTCGGAAAAGACCATCAGCTTTTCGGTATCAGGCAAGAGAAGCTATCTGAACGAGCTTGATGATTCCGATTTTTACGCAAATGTCGACCTTGCAAATATCATAGTAGATAAGGATGATACGAATAAGGCAAGCGTAAAGGTAGATATTGGATGCACCAAGTACAGACATTCGATTACCTTCAACGGTGGAGACCATATGCTCCCGCTTTCAATTGAAAAATATATGCAGAAGCAGTTTGAGGTAAAGGTATCAGTGGATGGAAGTCTCTCAGGTGCGAAAGCACTGGGAAACAAGCCGCAGGCAAATCCAAAGGTAGTAAAGATCGGAGGTCCTGAGTCCATTGTTTCAACTATAGCATCGGCCAATGTAAATATAAAGGTCGATGACAATACCATAATATCAGATAATCAGATAACTGATCGCGGTGATCTCACTCTGATTGATGATAATGGCGATGAGATAGATATATCAAAGCTTGATGTGGACAGCCAGTATCAGTCTATAGCAGTGACAGTTAATGTCTTAAGTACCAAGGAGGTGCCTATCAAGTGTACTACGACAGGCTCACCGGCAGGAGGAAAGAGCGTGCTCGGAGTAGAACTATCAGAGGAGTCTGTAATGCTCAAGGGTAATGCAGAAGCATTGAACAATATCACATCTATAGATGTGGGACCAATCGATATATCGGGCGCAACAGACGATATAAGTACATCTGTTGACCTGACAGGATATCTGCCGGATGGAGTTTTTATAGTGAACTCATCCAAGGCAAAGCTCAGTATAGATATAAAGATTGAAACAAATGCAACTTCAACCATGACGCTGAACAGCTCCAATATCACATATGACGGACTGCAGGAGGGATATAAGCTTACATTTGTTACAGATAAGAGCAGTGTCATAGTAAGCGGCATCCAGTCTGATATAGATTCACTTTCAGAAACTACACTGAAGGGTAAAATTGACGTGACAGGCCTTGATGCAGGTACGCATACAGTGACGGTAAAGCCGAATCTGGATGAGACAAAGTACACATGGGGCGAGATAAAGGTTCAGATAGTTATCGGCAGGGAAGGTGACGGAGACGGCACAACGGGCACAGATGGTACAGGAACAACCTCAGGCTCGACCACAGGTGCTTCGTCATCCCAGGGCACCGGCAGCAGTGGCTCGACAACGGGAGGCACGTCATCGGGCAGCAGCTCGTCAGGAAACACCGGAAATAGCGGCTCTGACAGTTCATCGCATTGATAGATATATAACCGAAAAGAGGTAATAAAAGTGGTAGCACAAAAAATAACAATCAAGAATCCTACCGGATTACATTTGCGTCCGGCAGGCAATCTCTGCAAAGAGGCAATGAAATTTAAATCAAAGGTAACCTTTATATATGACGAGAAAAATGTAGCTAATGCAAAGAGCGTACTTTCAGTGCTTGGAGCGTGCATTAAGTCAGGTGATGAGATAGAGCTCATCTGCAATGGTGAGGATGAGAACGAGGCACTTGAATACCTTATACAGTACATCAAGGATGGCCTCGGAGAGTAGTTCACAAGGAAACAGGTATACATGGAGAAACATATATGGAGAAGCTTTTAACCATAGTCGTTCCGGCTTACAATGTTGAAAAGTATATAAAGAACTGTCTGGACTCGTTTATAGATTTGTCTGTTCTCAGAAGTCTGGAAATACTCATAGTGGATGATGGTTCCACTGATTCCACAGCAAGTCTGGCGCATACCTACGAGCAGAAGTACCCATACAGCTTCAAGGTGCTCTCGAAGGAGAACGGAGGTCACGGCTCCACCATCAACTATGCCATACCGCGCGCAACAGGCAAGTATTTCAAGGTGGTGGATGGAGATGACTGGCTGGACAAGAGCCTTCTGTCGCAGTTTGTGCAGCTTTTAAAGCACACACACTCGGATGTCATATCCAATGACTTTAATCTGGTGGATGACAGGAGCAAAAAGGTCACAAAGCGCAGAAAGGCAGTATCCAACTCTTATCATTACAACAGGGAGTGGGGCTTTGCTGAGGCAGTCATGGATCCGCTGATTACGATACACTCCACGACCATCCGTACAGATGTATTGCAGAAGAATGATATTCGTGTGGATGAGCACTGCTTCTATGAGGATCAGGAGTATATACTCTACCCTATCCCATATTGCACCAGCATCACATTCTCACCACTGCCGCTGTACCAGTACAGGCTAGGCAGAAGCGGTCAGAGCGTGGACATAAAGATGATGATCAAGCGTCATGACCAGCACCTTAAGGTACTCGATGCGCTGTTTGAATACAACAACGTGCACGGCAATCTGCAGACCTACAAGAAGCAGTACCTTGAGCGCGGCATAGCAGAGGCGGTCGATGATGAGTACCAGATATTTCTGGCAAAGGGCAATGATTCAAGGAACGTTGAGCAGATGAAGAAGTTTGACGAGATGCTGCGCGAGGAGCACCCGGGAGTGTATCAGGCATGCAGCAGGAAGAGTGTCTGGATGCTTAGAAAAACAGACTTCAAGATATTTCCAATGGCAGCATGGGTATATAGCAGGCTGCGTGGCAATGGATTTCATGAATAGGCGTGAATGAGCATGCAATACTTTTTATAATAATAGTAATCAGGACGGATAGAACAGTTAATGAGTAAAATATTATCAATTATAATACCAACATATAATGCAGAAAAGTTTCTGAATAAGGGACTGTCATCATTTCTTGTATGCAGGGATACGGATGCACAGACGGCACAGCACAACTGTAAAATGGCAACTGAGGGCCGCTTTGAGGAGATAGACATTGACAAGGCTATACTCGATAAGCTTGAGGTGATAGTCGTAAATGACGGCACACCTGACAGCAGTGTTGAAGTGGCACAGAAATTTGTGGACTGGTATCCGGAAACCTTTGTCATAGTAAATAAAACAAATGGTGGGCATGGTTCTGCAATCAACACAGGCGTGGAGCATGTGAGCGGAAAATATTTCAAGGTGGTCGATGCAGATGACTGGGTAGATACGCTTGCGCTAAAGCACTTGGTTGAATACCTCGAGCATACGGATGCAGATGCCGTGATACAAAGCTTCAGGTATTATGACATATCAAAGGATGAGTACAGACCGGCGGATGTGAGGGTGCCTGATTTTACACGGGAGTACAATTTAAAGGATATAGTCGATATGTGGGATGATGTATATGATGGCTTATCATTTCACGGAGTGATATATAACACCGGATTCTACAAGGCACTTGGTTATAAGCTTACAGAGCATGTGTTTTACGAGGATCAGGAGTACGCAACAGTTCCGTTTTCGTATGCAAAAGCTATCCGGTTTATTCAGGAAGAGCTGTATGTATACAGAGTGGGCGATGTAAATCAAAGTGTTTCAGCTGCGAGTCAGGTGAAGCGCCTTCCGGATCTGGAGCAGGTTATATTTAATGTACTTGAGGTCCAGAAGAGCTTTGCAAAAATGCCACAGGGTGGAAAAGAGCATTTTATCAGAAAGACATCGGGCATCATCACAAGCTATTATCAGATCGCCTTGATAAAAAATACCGACAGACAATCCGGCAGAGAGATAGTAGAGCAGTTTAACATAAAACTCGCTCAAAAAAGTGCGCTCATGTATGATGCGGTACAGCGCAAATATAAAGTATTTCGGCTGTTTAATAAGCTGCATGTGAGCAACAGCTTCTACGAGAATCAATTTTCTAAGCTGCTTGAGCTTGCCAAAAGATTTGGCAAAGCAGACAGACTGTACAGAAAATAAAACTAACATATAGAAACAGGAATCAGATAGGATATGGAAACAGAAAATAAAAAGATACTATCAATAATAATACCGACATATAATGCAGCAAAGTTTTTGGATAAAGGGTTATCATCATTTATTGTTGATGATAACTCTCTTTTAAATATGCTGGACATTGTTGTTGTAAATGACGGCTCTACCGATAATAGTGTAGAAATCGCCCAAAAATATGTAAATAAATATCCTGATGTGTATCGGATACTGAATAAAGAAAACGGTGGTCATGGCTCGGCAATTAATGAAGGTGTAAAAATAATAAAAGGAAGCTATTTTAAGGTAGTAGACGCTGATGACTGGGTAAACACTGATGTATTGAAAGAAACTATCTGTTATCTTAGAGATAATGAAAATAAACATGAGAATTTCGCGGATGCAGTATTGATGAGCTATAGGTCATATGTGCTGCAGAGAGAAAATACTGATGAGTATCCATACGACGATAAATATATAACAAAAAATGGTGGACCATATAATGCCGGATATGTGGATGAGCATCTGTATGATTTCTGGTGGGGGCTGAGCCTGCATGGGGTGATATACAATACGCATTTTTATAGAAATACAGGTCTGACACTCTCTGAGGGGGTGTTCTACGAGGATCAGGAGTTTTCGATAATCCCAATGGCATATGCCAAGAGTATCTATGCATATGATAAGGCACTTTATGAGTATAGAGTCGGTGACGTAAATCAGAGCGTTTCGATAGAAAGCTCACTGAAGAGGCTTGACCATTATGAGAAGGTTATCATGAAGCTGATTGAGGCAGGCCGGGACTCGGAGCACTTTAGTATAGGCGGAAAAAAGCTGTGGTTTGATAAAACAAGCAAATTTATCAACGACTATCTGCAGCTTTGCCTAATTAGAAATAATGATAAAAAACAGCTTAGAAAAAGGATGAAGCTGTTTGTCAGTCAAATCGAAAAAAAGAATACAGCTATGTATAGATGTGTAAAAAAGAATTATAAAGTATTTTGTGTGTTGAATAAAATGCATATGAGCGATAAGGTTTATCAGGACTATTTTATACGCCTGTTACATATCGTACGTCATTAGAAAGCTTTTTTTGTTATCATAATGATGAATAATGTGTCTAAATAATCGGAAAATATGTGACAAATCTCACTTGAGGCATATATAAGAAAGTGATAAAATATGTTGCTGTGAGAATAATATAGAATTAAGATAAAGAGGACAAAGATGAAGAAGAAAAGTGTAAAACTGCTGGTAGCTTTAGTCTGTGCGCTTATGGCGTTGGGAATAGCAGGCTGTGGAAAAAAAGCATACAAGACATTCCCTGAAAAGTACAAGCTTGTATCTGTGGATGTGGGTGGAATGACTGCTGACGAGGCAAAGAAAGCCATAAAGACTGCGGTAAGCAAGTATAAGATATCAGTGAAGCTTGACGATGCATCATTTGATATGACAGCAGAGGATTTAGGGCTTAAGTATAATGACAAAGCAGATCTTCAGGAACTGATAAATGCGGCCAATAAGGATAAGGAGCCGGAAAAGCAGGTGAAGCTTTTTAAAATGGATAAGTCTGATGAGTTGGAGACTGCTCTTGTAGACTCTTATATCACTGCAAAAACACAGTCACAGTCTGATGCAACGGCACAGAGTGATACGGATGCAGAGGCAAAGGATGACGAACAAAAGACGGCTGAGACAGATACACAGACCTTCGATATGAGATCAATTGTGCCATATCGTGCTACAATAGCATACAACGCAGAGGCAGGACAGTTTGAAGGTGTTGATGGTGTATCAGGAGATGCGCCTGTGTATGACAATGCAGCTACAAATCTTACAAGTGCTGTAAAGGAACTGAAGGATAAGGTGGAGCTTACATCCACAACAGGATATGTTGATGGAGAAAAGGCTGTAGACAGCGATTTGGTAAAGAACGCGTTAAAAGAAGCCAATGCATACCTTGATGTGACAGTGACATGTAATTTCACACCGGCAACAGGTGAAGCAGCTACAGAGACTGTAGGAAAGGACCAGATAGCTCAGTGGCTTATAGTGGGCAACGACGGATTGTCAGTTTCTCTCGATGGTGAGAATATGGCTACATACTGTACAGATCTTGCCAAAAAGCATGATGTGTCTAAGAAAAAAACGGGTCAGTTTAAGACAACAGGTGGAAGTGTCATAAATGTGCCTGTTACATCATCAGGACAGACTGTAGATGGAAACAAGCTGTATGAGTCGATTGCGGAGGCAATAAACAATAAAAAGTCTGCAACAGTGGAAGCAGTTTACAGCGAGGCAAAGGAAGAAGAAACAGGCGAGTATGTCACATATGGTGGCAACTACTGCGAAGTGGATCTCACCAACCAGATGGTATATGTATACAAGAATGGAGAATTGGTAGTATCAAGTCAATGTGTTACAGGCTGTATTTCAAAGGGACACGGAACCCCGACAGGCGTATATTCTATCTTCTCAAGAGATAAGGACAGATATTTAAGGGGTGACGGATACAAGTCATGGGTTAATTTCTTTATTCCGTTTAATGGCGGAATCGGATTCCATGATGCTTCATGGAGAAGTACCTTCGGTGGAAATATCTACCTGTATAGTGGCAGCCATGGCTGCATAAATATGCCTTATTCAGCTGCAAAGAAGCTATATGAGAATGTTACATTGGACGAAAAAGTAATTGTATATGGTGGTGTTGACAAGGTGGCCGGCAAGGCTCAGAGTCTCGGCGGAGCTGACTCTTATAATGTGACAGAGGGAGATGCAGCATTCAACCTCGGTGTGACAGCAGAGGATAATGCAAAGCTCACATACTCAAGTGATAATGAGGGTGTAGTGAGAGTGGATGAGAACGGTAATGTGACGATAACAGGTGTCGGAGCTGCTACAATCACTGTCAAGTCCGAGGCTACAACAAGCTATAAGGCGGGCAGCAAGACGATTACAATCACTGTAAATGCAAAGCCACAGCCAAACCAGACTCCATCTGTGACAATAGGATGCGGAAATAAAACCGTAACAGAGGGAGATGCACCATTTTCTCTCGGAGCAAGTGCTTCAAATGGAGCAGGGCTTTCTTATCAGTCAAGCAATCCTTCGGTTGCATCTGTAGATGCTGCCGGAAATGTGACCATTTACAGGGCCGGTACCGTACAGATTACAGCAACAGCAGGAGAAATGGCTGGCTGGAATAGCGCAAGCAGCTCAATAACCGTAACAGTAAATGCAAAACCACAGCCACAGCCTGTGGCACCGGCTGAACCATCAGAGCAGCCAACGCAAAACTAGAGCAGCCGCAATAGAATCGGAACAGATAAAATATAATAAATGAAAATACAACAAAGAAAAGTGCCGGAAACGGCACTTTTCTATTATATTGCATAATTATTTACAAAATATGACATGTTCTTAATACTTTTTTTGTGACTTCTAAAAATAGACAAAAGAAATGAAGTGTAGTAATATAACATAGGATTAAACCGAAAAATAATGTTACGATATGTAAAGGGTAGGAAAATGGAAAACAACGAACCAATAAGAGATCAGGAAATTGAAATCGATTTAGTAGCGCTGTTTCACGAATTAGTGAAGCACTGGAAGGCACTTGTGGCATCAATGGTGCTTCTTGCAGCAGTATTTGGATTATACTCCAAGATTACTTTTGTACCGGAGTATGAGGCATCTGCAGAGATGTATGTACTGACCAAGTCAACATCTATCACCAGTCTTGCTGATATTCAGGTAGGCTCGAGTCTGACAAATGACTATGAGTACGTTATCACAGGCAGGACAGTTTTATCACAGGTAATTGACAATCTGGATATGGATGAGACATATGAGCAGCTCAGTAAGAGGGTTTCGATAGAGAATCCGACAGATACACGTGTGCTCAAGATTGTAGTTACAGACACTGATTTAGAAGCTTCAAAGACAGTGGCAGATGAGATTGCAAAGGTATCATCACAGTATATAGCTGACAATATGGATCAGTCACAGCCAAAGATTATCCAGACAGCATATGCTTCAAAGACACCGGTAAATAATAATATCCTTAAGAATACAGTTATCGGTGCTGTACTCGGACTGTTTCTTGCAGCCGGTATAGTTGTACTTGGATACATGCTTGATGACACTATCTCTAACGCAGATGATATGGAGACCAGAACAGGTCTCAAGGTGCTTGCATCACTTCCTGTTGATGAGACAGAGTATGATGGGGCAAAGACAAAGAGAAGAAAAAAGAAAAAAAACCAGTCATCTAAATCAGACGAAAGCAAGAGTAAGAAGAGGGCAGTTTAATGGAAACAGTAGTTATTAATCAGATAAAAGACCAGAGCTATACAATGAAGGAGTCCCTTCGAGCTCTTAAAACAAGCATCAGCTTCAGTGGAAAGGGCGTGAAGTCCATCCTTTTTACCAGCAGCGTGCCAAATGAGGGAAAGACAACCGTAGTTATGGATCTGGCTCGTTCGATGGCGGACTCTAAGAAGTCAGTCCTTGTAGTAGATACCGATATGCGTAAGTCAGTCCTTGTAGGACGACTCAGAGCGAAGGTGGAGAGCGGTGGAAAGATATACGGACTCTCACATTATCTCTCAGGTCAGGTATCTTTGGACAAGGTAATATATGCGACTAACATCAAGGGTGTGTTCATTCTTTTTGCAGGACATGAGGTACCAAATCCTACAGAGCTTCTTGAGACAGAAGAGTTTAGAGAGCTTATCGAGTTTGGAGAGAAGAACTTTGACTATGTGCTTGTCGATACTCCTCCTACAGGAGCTGCGATTGATGCGGCCGTAGTTGGAAAGAATGTAGACGGAGCAGTAATAGTTGCTGCCCAGAATGTTACAAGCAGCCGTGCAATCATTAATACAAAGCGTACACTTGAGGACTCGGGAGTCAAGATATTAGGAGCTGTACTCAATAAGTGCAGGTTTGAGGAGTCTAAGTATGGTCATTACTATGGAAACTATTATGGTAATTACTATGGCAATTATTATGGCAGAGATGAGGACGAAAAGTAACAGGCACAGACACATATGAATGACGGAGAATAGTGCAGATGAAAAAAAAGAAAAATATAATTATTACAGCAGTAATTATTGTACTTGTTGCTATTATAGCAATAGTACTTGTAAAGATTAACAGCAGTAATGTCAGTAATAAAGAAAATAAAGGCATAAAACCAGGTACAGAGGCAGTTAAGGCAAAAGCTGATACTCAGGCTGAGGATGACAACACTACAGACAAATCAGGCATAGAGGAATTTGCACTATTTGGTGTTGACAGCCGCTCAGATCAGCTTGATAAAGGAACACGTTCTGATTCCATTATGGTAGTCAGGGTTGATCATGATGCTAAGAAAATCCGCATGGTATCTATTTTCAGAGACTGTATGATGAATATTGATGGTCATGGATACCAGAAGGTGACACATGCACATGCGTTTGGCGGACCGGAGCTTGCAGTAGATACACTTAACAAGAATCTGGACTTAGACATAAAGAATTATGTCACAGTCAATTTCAATACAGTCGGTGAGATTATAGATGAGGTTGGTGGCATTGTACAGGATATTGATGCTTCTGAGGCAAAGGTGATAAACGGATATATTGATGAGGTCAATAAGGTTCGTGGAACAAGCTCATCACATATTGAATCAGCCGGCACATATACGCTTGATGGAACACAGGCAGTTGCATATTCCAGAATACGTTATACTGCCGGAGGGGACTATAAGCGTGCTGAAAGACAGAGAACGGTTCTGTTCAAGGTGTTTGAATCAGCTAAGCAGATGAATACAGCAGCAAAGATCAAGATGGTATCAGACCTGATTGGACATGTTAATACCAACTATAATACCGATGAGATTCTTTCAGTATTTAAAAATCTTGCAGACTATACAGTAGAGGATTCGACAGCATATCCACAGGTGTTCTATGGTGGAAAGGTTGATGGCGCATGGGTTGAGGTGCCTACTACACTTGCAGACATGGCTACAGGAGTGCATCAGTTCCTTGAAGGTGATACAGGCTATACTCCGAGTGCAACTGTAAACGAATACAGCAATGTATTATCAGGAAAAGTAAGCGGACCTAATAACGATTTAACAAATACAGATTTTGGGGATTAAATATGAACTTCAGACAAAATGGAGATAAGTACCTCATCACAATAGAAGTAATTGCACTGATAGTTGTGCTGGTATTTGGAGCAGTGCATTTTGTGATGCCGGGGAACAAGGCGGATAAGAAAATAACAGAGAGTCAGCAGGAGACACAGAATCCCACTCAGGAGACTGACGGAGCTCAGCAGGGACAAGCTGATGGGCAGCAGGCAGCACCGGCATTTACACCGTCAGATTCTGTCAAGACAAAGCTGTCTTCTATGACAACAGAGGAAAAGGTAGCCCAGCTATTCATTACGAGACCTGAGGAGATTACAGGTGTATCACAGTTCACTCAGGCCGGTAACAAGACAAAGGCAGCTATAGGCACATATCCTCTTGGTGGATTTTTGTTCAGGCAGGAGAATTTCTCAGGAGAAGCCGCGGTTACAAAGATGATGAGTAGTCTGCAGTCATTTTCACAGGAGAGACTGGGAGTGAATCTGTTTCTTGCAATCGATGAAGAAGGTGGAGAAAGACTTCCTCTTGCTTCAGCTAATGGATATGAGGCACAGCAGGCACCATCAGAGCTTGGAGATGCTGATGCAGCAGGCAGCAGTGCAGGAAAGATAGGTTCATATATGGCTACCAATGGTCTTAATATGAATTTTGGACCGACAGCGGATATCGCATATGGTGATAATGCAGATAACGATACATATGCATTTGGCAGCGAGTCAGCGACTGTAGGTGACTGTGTTGCAGCACAGGTAAGCAGCTATAATGGTGCAGGAATCAATTCTGTTGCAAAGTGCTTTCCGGGAAAAGGAAAAGCTACTACAGATTCAGCGACAGGAATGCTTTGGATGACAGACAAGCTGGAGGATTTAGAGGCATCTGATTTTGTGCCGTACCAGAAGGCAATTGAAGCAGGTGTTCCGGCAGTCATGATGGGCAATGTACTTTGCCAGAGTGTGACAGGAGAGGAAACCACACCATGCTCTACATCAGCAGGTGCCGTAAATTATATGAGAAGTACCATGGGCTTTAATGGTCTTTTGATTACAGATGATTTATCAGATGCATCTCTTAATAAGGTATGTACACAGGATGAGGCAGCTGTAGCAGCTGTTAAAGCAGGAATGAGCATGATCTATGTTTCAACAGGCTTTGAAAGCAGCTACAATGCAGTATTATCTGCAGTTAACAGTGGTGAGATACCGGCAGAAAAATTAGATGACGCAGTTGGAAGAATTCTTACAACAAAAGGAATTTAATATATGCAAATAAACGTAAATCCGTTATACTATAGAGTATAGCGGATTTTTGTTATTTATTTTTGTATATTTATTAGAAAAGTTTTAAAGGAGAATTGTTGATATGTCAAATTGTTTCAATCCGGCAAATATTCTTTTGCCAAACGATGGTATAGATATGGAAAAATGGTCAGTTATCGCCTGTGACCAGTTTACAAGTCAGGCTGATTATTGGGATGCTGTGGAAAAGTATGTGGCTGATGCACCGTCAACGCTTAACGTAGTGTTTCCTGAGATATATCTGGGAACAACTACGAAACAGGAGAGAATCAAATATATCAATAATACAATGGATACATATCTCACAGATGGAACCTTAAAGCAGGCAGTGGCAGACGGCTACGTGCTTGTTGAGCGTACTACAGAGTCAGGGGTGCGTCTGGGCATAGTTGGACTTATTGATTTGGAGAATTATGATTTTGATCCGAAAAATAAGACTCTCATCAGAGCAACAGAGGGAACAGTAATCTCACGTATACCTCCGAGAGTGAAAATCAGGGAGCATGCAGCAATCGAGCTGCCACATGTTATGTTGCTTGTAGACGATCCGGTGGACGGACAAAATGGTGAGCTCTGCCGGAATGAGTCACAGGAAAATGCTGTAAATATAGCAGCTATAAAGCATGGCATAATAGAGTATGTGTATGCCATCAGGGATACTCTTCGTAAGCTTTATGATACAGAACTCATGCAGGAAGGCGGACATATCCGTGGCTACGCTATTGAGGGTGAGGCAGCAAAGCAGCTAACAGAGGCATTTGCAGCAAAACAGAATAGCTGTGGAGGCTTTTTGTTTGCAGTAGGTGATGGAAACCATTCCCTTGCGACAGCAAAGACCTGCTGGGAAAACATTAAAAAATCAGGAAAATTCACAGAGGAGCAGTTGAAAACTCATCCTGCAAGGTATGCCCTTGTGGAAATCTGCAATTTGCATAGTGAGGCACTTGAGTTTAAGCCTATTCACAGACTGCTTACAAATGTTGATGTAAAGGATATACTGTCATTTTTTGAAGCTGAAATCACAAAACAGGGACTTGAGAGTGCGGATGGCGATGAGATAGTATTTGAGTATGTTGAATCAGGAATCGGTTACAGTGCAAAACCGGCAAATGGTAATAAAGTGGTTTCAGAAAATAATGATGGAACCTGCACAGCTGCAATTAAGACTCATGGAATAAATATTACAAACCGCGGTGCCCGTCTTCCGGTTGAGATACTTCAGGGCATTTTAGATAAGTATCTTGAGACACATGACAATGTGTCGATTGACTATATCCATGGTGATGAGGCGCTTCACAGACTGGTACAGGAGACTAAGGGCTGCGGCATTTTCCTTCAGTCGATAGACAAGAGCACATTGTTCCCTGCAATTAATGCGGGAGGAGTGCTTCCCAGAAAGACATTCTCAATCGGTGAAGCGAATGAGAAGAGATACTATATGGAGTGCCATAAGATATCTATGTAGCTTTGATTTATATACATATGTTATTTTTATCATATTTAGGGAAAATCTTCTTTTAGTATTATAATTATTTAACAAATAATGTTATTTTGCTACACAAAGATATTTATTAAGTGTATAATAAAACAAAAATAAATTTCACAAGGGGACGACAATGGGAAAATACTTTGGAACAGACGGCTTCCGTGGAGAGGCTAATGTCAATTTAACAGCAGAGCATGCATATCAGATCGGTAGATTTTTAGGCTGGTATTATGGAGAGCTCAAGAAGCAGAAGCAGCTCGACGAGCCGGCAAAGATAGTAATAGGAAAGGATACAAGACGTTCAAGCTACATGTTTGAGTATTCACTTGTATCAGGACTTACAGCATCGGGAGCAGATGCATATTTATTACACGTTACCACAACTCCATCAGTGGCATATGTAGCCAGAACCGATGATTTTGACTGTGGTATCATGATTTCAGCAAGCCACAATCCATACTATGATAATGGAATCAAGCTTATCAACGGCAATGGAGAGAAGATGGATGAGGAGACCATTCTCCTTGTTGAGGACTACATAGACGGAAAGCTTCGCCTGTTTGGTCAGGAGTGGAAGGAACTGCCTTATGCACATAAGGACGCAATCGGATGCACAGTTGACTATGTCGCAGGCCGTAACCGTTATATGGGTTACCTCATTTCGCTTGGTGTCTACTCATTCAAGGGCATGAAGGTAGGTCTTGACTGCGCCAACGGAAGCTCATGGAACATGGCAAAGTCTATATTTGAGGCGCTTGGAGCAAAGTGCTATGTCATCAACAATGAGCCAAACGGTCTCAACATCAACAACAATGCAGGCTCAACACATATCGAGGGCTTACAGAAATATGTAGTGGACAATGGGCTTGATGTGGGCTTTGCATACGATGGAGACGCAGACAGATGTCTCTGTGTAGACGAGCTTGGAAATGTAATCACAGGAGACCACATCCTCTATATCTATGGAAAGTACATGAAAGAGAGAGGAAAGCTTGATAACAATACTGTTGTCACAACTGTTATGTCAAACTTCGGACTCTACAAGGCATTTGATGAGCTTGGAATCGGCTATGCAAAGACTGCAGTAGGTGACAAATATGTATATGAGTACATGCAGCAGAACGGCTGCCGCATCGGCGGAGAGCAGTCAGGACATATCATCTTCTCTAAGTATGCATCAACAGGTGACGGTATCTTGACCAGCCTTAAGATGATGGAGGTCATGATGGCGAGAAAACAGAAGATGAGCCAGCTCTGTGAGGGACTTAGCATCTACCCACAGGTGCTTCAGAATGTGCGCGTGGCTGACAAGGCCGAGGCACTTGCCAATCCGGAGGTTCAGGCGGCTGTCAATCAGGTTACTGCAGAGCTTGGAGATACAGGACGTATACTTGTGCGCGAGTCGGGTACAGAGCCTGTTATCCGTGTCATGGTTGAGGCAGAGAGCGAGGAAATCTGTCAGAAATATGTGGATATGGTAGTTGCAAAGCTAAAATAAAGGTCTAATGCCAAAGATAATATAAGTAATATACAAAAGCTGTGTGAGAATATCATGCAGCTTTTGCTGTTATCGGGGTTCATAAATGAGTGAATTAAGATACATAAAGTGGATATAATTTAATCTGTAGAGAGAATAGTAATTTAATTCTGTCGGAGGAAATAGTTTATGCCTGAAATCTTAATTATTTTTTTATTATGTGCCGGTATTATTGTAATTGGCATAATATTGTGTATAATTATTAAAGTGAGTCATATGTCTGATGACGAACAGAAAAAGGACGATGAACGACAGCTTGAGTTCATTCGTGCCTACAAGGAGCATAAAAAAGGACATTGAGTTTAAAGGATTATATAATAAGAGACATACAGGAAAAGTTTAAATATCTTCCGTCAGCGGTGTATCTGGCTCTAATCTGCATTGCGATGTATATTTTTGTGTGTCTGTTGCGATATCTTTTTACAATGAGAGAAGTATCACAGGCAGATGAGAGAAGAAAAAAGATAGTTGGCAAAATCTGGCACATGCTGTTCTGTGGTACATTTACAGCTTATATGTATACGCTTATAATGATAGTGTATTATTCAAGGGAGCCGGGAAGCAGAACCGGCATAGCCGATATGGTGCTGTGGAGCACTTGGGGCATGACACTGCAGATGCACGCTTATTTTATAGAAAACATAGTATTGTTTATACCATTTGGGCTTTTATTTCCACTGGTTTTTAAAAATTGGATGAAATGGTTTACAATACCTGTTGGTGCTCTTATAAGCGCAGCAATTGAGTACACGCAGCTAATCACCGGCAGAGGATATTGTCAGCTGGATGATTTTGTGACCAATACGGCTGGAACAGCAGTTGGATTTTTTATTTATTTGATATTATATGCAGGGTGGCTGATATGGAAAAAAATAAGATAAGCATTGTGGTACCGTGCTTTAACGAGAAAGAGGCTCTGCCTCTTTTTTATAATAAAATAACTCAGGTGTTTAATCAGATGAGTCAAGCGAGTAAGACAGCGGAATTGTCCTATGAACTGATTATAGTGGATGACGGCTCCATGGATGGAACGCTCGATGTTGCAAAGGAGCTTGCAACAAATGATTCCGGGGTGAAATACATATCCTTTTCACGCAATTTTGGCAAGGAGGCAGCCATGTATGCCGGCCTGCAGCATGCGGTGGGTGAATATGTGGCAATAATGGATGCAGACCTTCAGGATCCCCCGGAAATGCTTCCAAAGATGTATCAGGTCCTTACGAAAGAGGGCTATGATGCAGTCGGCACGAGGTGGGTGACAAGGAAGGGGGAGCCACCGATCAGGTCTTTTTTTGCGAGAAAGTTTTACAGGCTTATGAGTAGGATTTCAAAGGCCAATATGGTTGATGGTGCACGCGACTACAGGCTTATGAACCGGAAATACGTGGATGCACTGCTGTCTCTCAAGGAATACAACAGGTTTTCAAAGGGACTGTTTGGATGGGTTGGCTTTAAGGTGAAGTGGCTTGAGTTTGAGAATGTAAACAGAGTGGCAGGTGAGACAAAATGGTCATTCTGGCAGCTCTTTTTGTATAGCCTTGACGGAATAGTGGCGTTTTCCAACGCACCGCTATACATGGCTTCAATAGCCGGAGTGTTCAGCTTTGTTGTGGCGATAGCAGCTATGCTTTTTATCATAATAAGGAGACTTGTATTTGGTGATCCGGTAGCAGGCTGGGCTTCGACCGTTGTTATCATACTTTTCATAGGCGGTATACAGTTGCTTAGTATAGGTATTTTAGGACTGTATCTGTCAAAGCTTTATCTTGAGGCAAAGGACAGACCGATTTACCTGATTGGAGAAACAAATATACATTAAGAATTTCTTAAATTTTCTTAATTCGATAGCACATGACATTTTTTTCGGATGTTATGTGCTATAATTTTTCCCGGCAACGTTTATTATTGCATGAAAGAGGAATAAGATGAAAAACGTACTGGAGTGGCTTGAGGCCACGGTGGCAAAATACCCTGACAAGCCTGCATTTTCGGATACTGAAAGCAGCATTACATTTGCGCAGGTGTATGATATAGCAAGAAATACAGGAGCATATCTGATAGAGAAGCTTGGAGTAGACAGAACTCCGGTTGCAGTATTTGCCGGAAGGAAGATGGTGACACCGGCATACTTTCTGGGAGTGGTATATGCAGGCAGACCATATGCACCGATTGACGCATCGCTTCCTGACAAGCGAATTGAAAAAATACTTGAAAATCTGTGTCCAAGGGCTATTGTAGCAGACAGAGAAAGCCTTGGGCATGTGGAGAGCATAGTGGATGAGCTGGCAAAGTCAGAAGGCTTCGATAGACCGCAGATATTTGTTGCGGAGGATATATCGCGCTTTGAGTGGATAGTGGGAGCTGATGGTAATTGTAAAATCAGTGAATCAACAGGAGACGCTGTGACAGATAGTGAGAACGATACGCTCGCAGCAGTCCGCCGACAGATGTCCATGACAGACCCGCTGTACATTATATACACGTCAGGCTCCACCGGCAATCCAAAGGGAGTCATGACATCACATCTGTCACTGATGACATACATCAACGCATACTGTGATGTGATGCATATAGAGGAAAGTGATGTGCTGGGCAATCAGTCGCCGCTTGACTATATTGCGGCAATCAGGGACATTTATCTGCCGCTAAAGACCGGCTGCAGCACAGCTATTATTCCGAAAGAGTATTTTATGGAGCCGAATGTCCTGTTTGATTACATGAATGAGAAGAATATCAGCAGTGTAGGCTGGAGTGTTTCGGCATTTACCATCCTCACATCGCTTGGAGCATTTGAGGAAGTAGGGCTTAAGAGTCTCAGAAAAATCTGCTTCTCAGGCTCAGTGATGCCGTGCAGGGTGCTCAGGAAATGGCAGGAAAATCTGACGGAAGCACATTTTGTGAACCAGTATGGGCCGACAGAGGCAACTGCTTCGTGCACGTATTATAGCGTGGATCATACAGTGGAAGATGACGAGGTGCTTCCTATAGGAAAAGCCTATGACAATTACAGGGTTTTCCTGATAGATGAGCATGGAAATGAGCCGGCTGTCGGAGAACAGGGCGAGATATGCGTATGTGGACCAATCCTGGCGCTGGGTTATTATAATGACAAGGAGAGAACCGATGCGGCATTTACACTAAATCCACTCAACAAGGCTTATCCTGAGCGGATGTACCGCACAGGGGATTACGGAAGGCTTGATGAGGACGGCATACTTCATTTCTGTGGACGTATGGACCGCCAGATAAAGCACATGGGACACCGTGTGGAGCTTGATGAGGTGGAGCATGCCGCCAATGTGGTCGAGGGAGTCGCAGAAAGCTGCGTTATATATAATAAAGCAAAAGAGGTGCTGGTACTTTTCTACACAGGTGACTGTGACAGGAGAAGCCTTGCGCTGGCACTGAGGGACGAGCTCCCGGGCTTTATGGTGCCAAGGAAAATCAAGAAGCTGGAGCAGCTTCCTAAGCTTCCAAACGGAAAATATGATATGAAAAAACTGGAGGAAATGTAAAATGAGAGACACAATTTTAGAGATTTTAGAGGAATTAAGACCGGATGTGGATTTTGAGAAGGAGACAAAGCTCATCGATGACAAAATTCTTGAGTCATTTGATATAGTTTCACTCGTATCGGAGCTGACTGATGAGTTTGACATCACAATCAGACCAAAGGATCTGGTTCCTGAGAATTTCAACTCAGTTGATGCAATCGAGAAGCTTGTGAAAGAGCTTGTGGAGGAATAAAGCATATGAGACAGACACCGTACTATGTATTTGATACGGACGAGTTTGCAAAGAGAGCAGCCATGATAAGGGCTGCTCTTGATTGTAAAGGAGGACGTAGGATACCACTTTGTTTTTCGATAAAGGCAAACCCATTTCTGCTTCACAGGCTGCCGGAGGGCTTAGACCATGTGGAGGTGTGTAGCCCGGGTGAGCTTGAGATATGTATAGCACTTGGCGTGAAGCCGGAGAGCATCATATATTCAGGTGTGATGAAGGAAAAATGTGATATAGAGCGAGCAGTCTCATATGGCGCCGGCATACTGACCTGTGAGAGCATAAGACATGCGACGCTGATATCGCAAGTGATGTTTGAAGGTATGCCTGAAGGTGCGCATGAAGCTGAGTTTACCGAAAAGAAAGCACAGGTCATACTTCGCCTGACAAGTGGCAACCAGTTTGGCATGTCGCTTGAGGATATTGAATATATCATTTCGCATCCGGATGAGTTTAAGGGTATTGCGGTAATGGGCATCCACTACTATTCCGGCACACAGAAGAGTCTTCGCAAAATAAATAAGGACTTGGAAAAAATAAAGTCTGCACTGACCGGATTAAAAGAAAAATACGGCTTTGAGCCACAGCTTGTAGAGTATGGCCCAGGACTTTGTGTGGAGTATTTTGAGGAAGACTGGCAGGAAAGGGAAAAACAAGCACTTGATGAGGCAGCAGAGGTGCTTAGAGAATTTGCCGAGGAATATCCGCTTGGAATTGAGATGGGACGTTTCCTCGCAGCCTCATGCGGTAAATACTACACACAGGTAAAGGACCTTAAATCGACAGGCGATGCCAATTATGCGATTCTGGATGGAGGAATCCACCATCTGAATTACTTCGGGCAGAGGATGGCTATGCAGGTGCCACCGATTAGGGTATATGGTGGTGAAGTATCAGAAAATGATGAAAAAACCGGTGTTGAATTAACACAATTGCCGGACACAGACTATACACTTTGCGGAAGTCTCTGTACAGTGGCAGATGTGCTGGTCAGAGAAGTAAAGCTTAAGAAGCTTGAGCTTGGCGATGTTCTTGAGTTCGGGCACTGTGGCGCATACTCGGTGACAGAAGCACCGGCGCTATTTCTTTCTAGACAGCTTCCAGCTATATATGCATATTCGAAGGAGTATGGATATGAGTGCCTTAGGGAGCATATTCCTGCGGCGGAGATAAATCTGGCCGGAAAAAAATTGTAAATAAAACCGCCCATGGCAAAATATGCTATGGGCGGTTTTGATATGACATAAACAAAGCATTTTTGGGTGAAGCTTGACTATTAGCTAAGCTCCTTCTCGCACATATCAAGTACAGAGGCAATGGTAGTATCCATATCATAGTACTTGTACTCGCCGAGACGTCCGCCGAATATGACATTAGCCTCCTTGTCGGCAAGCTCCTTGTACTTGGCATAGAGCTGTCCGTTTTTCTCGTCGTTTACAGGGTAGTAAGGCTCATCGCCTGCCTTCCACTCAGAAGAGTACTCACGGCTGATGATAGTCTTTGGCAGATCATTGCCATCCTCGTCCTTGCCGAACTCGAACCACTTGTGCTCGATGATACGTGTCCATGGAGTCTCGCGGTCAGTATAGTTGACAGCGGCATTGCCCTGGAAGTTAGGAATATCGAGGGTCTCATTCTCAAAGCGCACTGAGCGGTACTCTAAGGTGCCGAGCTTAAAACCAAAGTATGCGTCGATTGGACCTGTGTATACCACCTTGTCAGCTAAAGCATCAAGCTCAGCCTTGTGCTCAAGATAGTCGGTATTCAGTCTGACCTCGATGCCGTCGAGCAGATTTTCAACCATCTTTGTGTATCCGCCGATTGGAATACCCTGATAAAGAGCGTTGAAGTAATTGTTGTCAAAGGTGAGTCTAACAGGAAGACGTTTTATGATGAAAGCCGGAAGCTCCTTGCAGTCACGTCCCCACTGCTTTTCAGTGTAGCCCTTAACGAGCTTCTCATAGATATCACGACCGACGAGTGAGATAGCCTGCTCCTCGAGATTTTTTGGTTCACCGGTGATTTCTTTTTTCTGCTCCTCAATCTTTGCAGCAGCCTCCTCCGGTGTCACAACGCCCCACATCTTGTTGAAGGTGTACATATTGAAAGGCATTGAGTACAGCTCACCCTTGTAGTTGGCTACAGGGCTGTTTGTGAAGCGGTTGAACTCAGCAAACTGCGTGATGTAGTTCCAAACTCTCTTGTCATTGGTGTGGAAGATGTGGGCTCCGTACATGTGTACATTGATGCCCTCCTGCTTTTCTGTGTAAACATTTCCTGCTATGTTAGGACGCTTGTCAACAACAAGCACTGATTTGCCCTTGGCCTTTGCCTCATGGGCGAAGATGGCTCCGTAGAGACCGGAACCTACTATTAAATAATCGTATTTCATTGTATTCTCCTTATTGCATATTGATAATATAATTATAAGTACATTTTCAAGAAAAACAAGCAGAAACAATGAAAATAAGTAAATATTAATAAATCCTGTACCAGAAAATTATGATATACTTAGATATAGGTAGTTTAAAAGTAAGAGAACGAGAGGAAAGGCAATGATGAAATTACTCGGCTACTACTCCTCAGGAGAATTTGCCCACAAGGCTCATATTACAAAGAAGACACTGCGATATTATGATGAGCATAATATTTTCAAACCGTCCTATGTCACTGATAAGGGAGCCAGGTTCTATAATGATAATGATTTTGCAAAGCTGCAACAGATTCAGTTTTTTAAGTATCTTGGATTTTCACTTGATGATATAAAGGAAATGACTCTGCGTGAGGTAGACAGCAAGACAATACTTGACTCTTTTCATATGCAGCTGGGGCTTATTGAGGAGCGGATGGAGCAGCTGGAGCTGATGAAGTCAGCTCTTAAGGATGCTTCTGATATCATAGAGCGTGGAGCGGACGCTGATTGGAGCCATATGCTTGACCTGGTCAATATGAATGAGATGGAGCAGAAGCTTAAGAAACAGTACAAGGATGCGTCAAATATTTCTGCGCGTATTAATCTTCACAGGGATTATTCTCTAAACCCTGTAAGCTGGTTTGAGTGGATTTTCAATCAATGCGTATTTGAATCGGGCTATAGTGTGCTGGAACTGGGATGCGGAGATGCATCTCTATGGTCACGGAATGCTGAGCGTATACCGGAAAATATGGATATATTGCTGACGGATATATCATATGGCATGATAAGAGATGCCGCCAGAAATATATCGGATAATGGCAGTCAGTTCAGATATGAGGTAATGGATGCTCATCACATATATAAGCTGGATGACAGCTTTGACCGTATTATAGCCAATCATGTGCTGTTTTACTGCGATAATCTGGATATGGTGTGCAGTGAGGTATATCGCGTGCTCAGGCCGGGAGGCATCTTTATATGCAGTACATATGGTTCTGATCACATGAAGGAGATAAGCTCGTTGGTGAAAGAGTTTGATGACAGGATTGAGCTTTCTGCTGACAAGCTATATGATCATTTTGGAAAAGAAAATGGGAAAAAGCAGCTGCAAGAGTATTTTTCTGATGTTAGCTGGGTACAGTATGATGATTCGCTTTATGTGACAGATTATGAACCGGTTGTGGAGTATGTGCTTTCCTGCCATGGAAATCAGAATCGTCTCATTGTGGACAGATATAAGGAGTTTGCTGCATTTGTAAAGGAAAAGACTGATAAAGGCTTAAAAATAACTAAAGATGCCGGTGTTTTTATTGCAAGGAAATAATTGTTTTGGCAAAATACATAAAATTTAAAATAATACTTGAAGGTGCCCTTGGGGCACCTTTTATAATGCAGGTAAATGATGAATCAGGTCAGTGTATTCTACAGACCGAAAGCATCAAATGCAGCACGTAGTTTCAGTTTGAAGGAGAACAACATGAAAGGTATTATATTAGCGGGAGGTTCAGGCACACGTCTTTACCCACTCACAATGGTAACATCAAAGCAGTTACTTCCAATTTATGACAAGCCAATGATCTACTATCCTATGTCAGTGCTTATGAATGCCGGCATCAGAGATATCCTGATCATTTCAACACCACAGGATACACCAAGATTCAAGGAGCTCTTAGGAGACGGACATCAGTTTGGTGTCAACCTCACATACGAGGTACAGCCAAGCCCGGACGGACTTGCACAGGCATTTGTTATCGGTGAGAAATTCATCGGTGATGATACAGTAGCCATGGTTCTCGGAGACAACATATTCGCAGGACACGGACTCAACAAGAGACTCAGGGCCGCAGTTGAAAACGCAGAGAGTGGTAATGGCGCAACAGTATTCGGCTACTATGTAGATGACCCTGAGAGATTCGGTATCGTAGAGTTCGATAAAGAGGGAAAGGCTATTTCAATCGAGGAAAAGCCGGAGCATCCAAAGAGCAATTACTGCGTCACAGGTCTTTACTTCTACGACAACAACGTAGTAGAGTATGCAAAGAACCTTAAGCCATCAGCTAGAGGCGAGCTTGAGATAACAGACCTTAACAGAATCTATCTCGAGAAAAAAGCCCTCAATGTAGAGCTTTTAGGACAGGGCTTCACATGGCTTGATACAGGAACACATGAGAGCCTTGTAGATGCCACAAACTTTGTCAAGACAGTCGAGACACATCAGCACCGTAAGATAGCATGTCTTGAGGAAATCGCTTACCTAAACGGCTGGATTACAAAGGATGAAGTATTAAAGACATATGAGCTCGTTAAGAAGAACCAGTACGGACAGTACTTAAAGGACGTACTTGATGGAAAATACCGCGAGCAGTTATATTAAGGAGGAAATCAAAATGACAATTATCGTAACAGGTGGAGCAGGATTTATCGGAAGTAACTTCGTATTTCACATGCTTAACAAATATCCGGATTATCGTATCGTATGCTTAGACTGTCTCACATATGCAGGAAATCTCTCAACACTTGAGCCTGTAATGGACAATCCAAACTTCCGTTTCGTAAAGGAGAGCATCACAGACCGTGACGCTGTATACAAATTATTTGAGGAAGAGCATCCTGATATGGTTGTAAACTTCGCAGCAGAGTCACACGTTGACCGTTCAATCGAGAATCCACAGGTATTTCTTGATACAAATATCATCGGAACATCAGTGCTTATGGACGCATGCCGCAAGTACGGTATTAAAAGATATCATCAGGTATCAACAGATGAGGTATACGGAGATCTGCCACTTGACCGCCCTGACCTTTTCTTCCATGAGGATACACCAATCCATACATCAAGCCCATATTCATCATCAAAGGCAGCAGCAGACTTACTTGTACTTGCTTACCACCGCACATATGGACTTCCTGTAACAATCAGCCGTTGCTCAAACAACTACGGACCATACCATTTCCCGGAGAAGCTTATCCCGCTTATGATTGCAAATGCGCTTAATGATAAGCCACTCCCGGTATACGGAACAGGCGAGAACGTGCGTGACTGGCTCTATGTAGAGGATCACTGCAAGGCAATCGACCTTATCATCCACAACGGACGTGTAGGAGAGGTTTACAATGTAGGTGGCCACAATGAGAAGACAAACCTTGAAATCGTAAAGATTATCTGTAAGGAGCTCAACAAGCCGGAGAGCCTTATCACATTCGTAGGAGACCGTAAGGGTCATGATATGCGTTACGCAATCGACCCAACAAAGATCCACAATGAGCTCGGATGGCTCCCGGAGACCAAGTTCGAGGACGGAATCAAGAAGACAATCAAATGGTACCTTGATAACCGTGAGTGGTGGGAGACAATCATCAGTGGAGAGTATCAGAACTATTACGAGAAGATGTATGCGAATAGATAGTTATTATCGTGAATAGAAATATTGACAGAATGGACACGACTGCTTGCAGGCAGTGACCATTCTGTTAATATTTCGTATGCGATAGCATAACATCAACGTATATAAGCAATCTTAGCTGCGCAAGCAGCGGGAAAGCATGCCTAAAGCATGCGGGATTGCGCATATACGGTGATGTTAGTCACGATAATAATTAAGCATAAAGGAGACCCAAAATGAAAGTATTTGTTACAGGAGTTGCAGGTCAGCTCGGACACGACGTAATGAACGACCTTGCAGCGCGCGGTTACGAAGGAATCGGAACAGATATAGCACCACAGTATAGCGGAGCAGACGATGGCACAGCAGTTACAACTATGCCGTATGTTTCGCTAGACATCACAGACCGTGATGCGGTGGAAAAAACAATCACAGAGCTTAACCCTGATGTGGTAGTACACTGTGCAGCATGGACAGCAGTAGATTTGGCCGAGGATGATGATAAAAAAGCAAAGGTGCATGCAATCAACGCAGACGGCACACAGAATATCGCTGATGCCTGCAAGAAGATAGATGCCAAGATGGTATATATCAGCACAGACTATGTATTTGACGGACAGGGCACCACACCATGGCAGCCTGACTGCAAGGACTATGCACCACTCAATGTATATGGACAGACAAAGCTTGACGGAGAGCTTGCAGTGGCAAATACACTTGAGAAGTACTTTATAGTGCGTATAGCATGGGTATTTGGTGTAAACGGCAAGAACTTCATTAAGACAATGCTAAATGTTGGCAAGACACATGACAAGCTCACAGTAGTAAGTGACCAGATTGGTACACCGACATATACACTCGACCTTTCAAGACTTCTCGTAGATATGATAGAGACTGATAAATACGGTCACTATCACGCTACAAACGAGGGCGGATATATAAGCTGGTATGATTTTACAAAGGAAATCTTTAAGCAGGCAGTGGAGCTTGGACATACAGAGTATTCTGAGGACAGACTTACAGTAACACCTGTTACAACAGCTGAGTATGGTGTGTCAAAGGCAGCACGTCCGTTTAACAGCAGACTGGACAAGAGCAAGCTCGTGGAGAATGGATTTAAGCCTCTCCCTACATGGCAGGATGCGCTGCACAGATATCTGCAGGAGATAGACTTTTAGAAAGGACATAGAATCATGGGACAGATTAAAGTACAGAAAAACGTAGGCGGAATCGAAGGACTTTGCATCATCGAGCCTACAGTGCACGGAGACAACCGTGGATACTTTATGGAGACATACAATTCAAAGGATATGCAGGAAGCAGGCATTGACAGAGTATTCGTACAGGATAATCAGTCATGCTCCACAAAGGGAGTGCTCCGCGGACTCCATTTCCAGAAGGAATACCCACAGGCAAAGCTTGTGCGTGCAGTAAAGGGCTCAGTATTTGATGTGGCTGTAGACTTAAGAAGCGATTCAAAGACATACGGCAAGTGGTTCGGAGTAGAGCTCACAGAGGAGAACAAGAAGCAGTTCCTTATCCCTGAGGGCTTTGCACACGGATTTTTAGTACTCTCAGATGTAGCAGAGTTCTGCTACAAGGTAACAGATTTTTGGCACCTTGGAGATGAGAGCGGCCTTGCATGGAATGATCCTGCAATCGGCATCGAGTGGCCACAGCTTGTCGGAGAGTATCCTGGAAGCGCTGACGGAAGCGGATACACACTTGAGGATGGCACACCAATCAACTTGAGTGATAAGGATCAGAAGTGGGAGACACTGGAGAATACATTTAAGTTCTAGAATAAATAAAACTTGCAATAAGCTATGGATGGTTTATACTATTCATAGCTTGTTTTATTTTAATACTTATGGGAAGTGTAACATAATATGAAATTTACATGTCTTTTACCAATATATTTATTTTAGCAAAAGAAATACTGTTAAATGTATGGAATCTGACAATAGTGGCTGATGTCAATATGCAATAATCAATAGCAAATAAAATAATGATATGGTAAAATAGTAAAAAATAGTAATAAAATGTAAAACAAATTAACTATTAATTTTATCTTAATAAAATTGTAATATCTTGAAAAAAGCAGATAATGCGTTTATAATTTTACAGAATATTTTGTGAACGCTGGAGTATATTTATATAATGTTTAATTTTATCTTTAAGGATTCAAGAAAAATACAACCTGATTGGTGGGAAGTATCGTATTTAGTTATATTTGCAATAATATTAATATTTACAATGTGGGGAACAACAATGTTACCCGATTTTTGGCCATCACGGTTTGGATTGTTTACGTATTTTCTTATTATGATATATGTCATAGTAAAGGGAATAAAGAAGTTCACTTACACAAAAATAGAGACGATTTTTGCTTTCATTATTGGAGTGTCATTTTTAATATGTGCTTTTAAAAATGATATGTATTCATTTTTGTTTATGTTAGCATTCTTAATAGTTGGAGCGAAGGATGTATCTATTGATAAGATTTTTAAAGTATATTTGCTTATAGACGGTCTTATTATGTTAATTGCATTTGTATGTAGTCAATCAGGTATTATTGAGAATTTGCAATACTGGAAAAACGAACAGATGAGGTTTGCGTTAGGCTCTGTGTATCCAACAGATTTTGCTGCACATATATTTTATATAGTATTGGTCGCAATATGTTTATATAATAGGAAAGTTTATATTGTAGAACCTTTTCTGATAATGATAATTGCTTTTTTTGTATATAAATGGACAATTGCATCAACTAGCCTTATCTGCATGGTTGTTTTTTCTGTGTTTATATTAGGATATATAATATGGAAAATAAAAAAAGAAAAAATAAAAGATAATATATTTATAAAATTGCTTAGTGCTCTACCAATTGTGTTTGCGTCAATATATATATTTATGACAGTTGCATATGATAATAATAATGCAAAATGGTTATGGATTAATGAAAAACTGAGTGACAGACTTGAAAATTCAAAAAAGGGATTCGAAATAAATGGGTTTAATCTGTTTGGAAAATATATTGAGGAAAAAGGATGGGGGAAAAGTGTAGTTGAAAGACCGGATTATTTTTTTCTTGATGATTCCTATATACGAATACTATTAGAATATGGTATTATAATATTTGTGGTTGTAATGGCAATATTAATTATTGTGTCACGAAGAGCTGCTTACGCTGGACGTATGACTATGGTTTTTGCCATTGCATTTATTTCATTACATTCATTTATGGAACACCATTTGTTGGATGTAGCGTATAATCCGTTTATTTTATGTGTGTTTGCCGATTTGAGTATAAAGAAGGAGAAAAAGGATGCATGATTCTAAACAAACGTTAGTGAGATATATTGCAATTATTACAGATCTATTAACAATGTTTGCAGTTTATCTGGTAGCAAATTATATAAAGTTCGGTAATTTTAGAACAGGACTAAATAATCCACAAGATTATTATTTAGGAGTGTTTACAACATCTTTGATATTTTATATAATAGTCTATTTTTTCATTCCTTCGCGTGAATCAATGATATATCGTAACTGGATTCAGGAAGTGTTTGATGTGGTGAAAATGGAGATATATATAATTGCTCTTACTGTTGGATATTTTTTCATTACACAGACAAGCTGGTATTATTCACGAGTTCAGATGGCTATATATTTTGGCGGAAGTATAGTATGTGTTATTATAACAAGACAGATTTTGAAACGATTCATTTTGAAATCGTATCATCGTTCGGGATCTAACGAAAAAATTATGCTTGTTACAACTTATGATCAAGTTTCCGATGTTATGAATAAGATTAAACAAACTCGTAACTGGTATTTTAGAATTTCAAATTTAGCTATTGTAGACAAAGACGTTGTTGGTGATGAATTAGAAGGTCTTGAGGTAGTAGCAAACTGTGATAATCTGATACAGGTTGTTTCTACATCTGAAATTGATACGGTGTTTTTTCATGTCGATGATGACGTGCCTCTTGATTATAAGGGATTGATTAGCCAGATACGTTCTATGGGAAAAAATGTGCGTGTCAGATTAAAAGAGTATAGTTACGCTCATGGTAATAGAGAATTGGAATTTCTTGGAAATTTTGCAGTGGCAACATTTTCATCAAGACATTATAGAATCAGGTATGTTGCGGTTAAGAGAATATTTGACATAGTTTGTGCTATTGTGGGAATGATGATTTTTATTCCAATGTATTTTATTATGGCAATAGGTTTACTTATAGAAGGAGATCCGGGGAATGTTATTGTACAGACACTTCGAGTGGGCAAAAATGGTCGAAGATTCTATATGCTGAGATTCAGAACCTTGAGGAAAAAAGACCTTGAAGCCGGTGATGGGAATGGTATACCACAATATACGATTATGGGCAGATTTATTAAAGCATTGGGTATGGAAAATTTGCCTAATGCGTGGAACATACTTTGGGATAATATGTCTGTTGTAGGTGTTAATGCCCCAACTTTGCCGGAGTTTTTGGAGTGTTCGCATAAAAATAGAAATGTAATGAGCATGAAACCGGGAATGATAGGATTATGGCAGGTTCAGAGGAAACATTTTACAAAGGAACAATCTGATGAAAATTATGTGGATAATTGGTCACTTTTTATGGATTTAAGAATTATTGTCAAATCTTTAAAACTATTTTTCACTAAATAAAGCGAGGTAATTATGAATTATTGGATAATTGCAACAATAGTAATTTGCTTATTTATATGGTATATTGTTAAATGCTGGTCAAAAAGTTTTGAAATGGTAAATGAAGGGGCACTTGCTCAGGAAAGAGAAGCAATTCTTGAAATAATTGAACAGGAAAGACCGTTGGAGTATGCTCATATTTCAGATATTGATTACAGACAGAAAAAGAAACATATATATCATTTTATAAAAAGACTGATAGATATAGCGGGTTCATTGGTGGGAATTGTTCTGCTTTCACCAATTTTTTTGCTTTTATCATTTTTAGTGAAAAGAGAAGATGGTGGTAATATTTTCTATGGACATATCCGTGTGGGGTATCATGGAAAGAAAATTAAGGTTTATAAGTTTAGAAGTATGAAGATGAATGTTAAAAATCTTGAAAAACTTCTTACACCTGAGCAGCTAGAGCAATATAGAACAGAATTTAAAATAGATAATGATCCTAGAATAACAAAGATTGGTAATGTGCTCAGAAAACTTAGCCTGGACGAATTACCGCAGTTGTTTAATATTTTAAAAGGTGATATTTCCATAGTTGGACCGAGACCTATAGTGGAAAAGGAAACGCAGATATATGGGGATGATGTGGAAAAGCTTCTTAGTGTAAAGCCCGGATTGACGGGATATTGGCAGGCTTATGCCAGAAATAATGCCACATACGAAAGTGGTGAACGTCAAAAAATGGAGATGTATTATGTAGAACATAATAGCCTTTGGCTTGATATAAAAATTTTATTTAAGACAGTTATTTCGGTAATAAAGAAAGAAGGAGCACAGTAAGAATGGATATAAAAATAATTGTGGCTACGCATAAGAAATATTGGATGCCATCAGATGATATATACTTACCGGTCCATGTTGGGAAAAAAGGAAAAACAGATTTAGGGTATCAGGGTGATGATACAGGAGATAATATCTCAGATAAAAACACTAATTACTGTGAATTGACGGGATTATATTGGGCATGGAAGAATTTGAAAGCAGATTATAAAGGATTATCTCATTATAGACGCCATTTTATGGTTAAGGGTTCTAAAGGAACCAAGGAAGAGAAAGTTCTTAATCGCCAACAATTGGAAGAATTACTTAATAAGACAGATATTATTTTGCCAAATCCGAGAAATTATTTTATTGAGACAAATTATAGTCAGTATGTACACGCTCATCATGCACAGGATTTGGATGTTACAAGACAAATTTTGGGTGAAAAGTATCCTGATTATGTAAAGGCATATGATGAGACAATGAAAAGTACCATTGGTCATAGGTTTAATATGTTTATCATGAAATCAGAACTTTTTGACAGCTATTGTGAGTGGATGTTTGATGTTTTGTTTGAATTGGAAAAAAGACTTGATATATCCGATTATAGTGCTTATGATGCCAGGGTTTTCGGGTTTGTAAGTGAAAGACTTCTCGATATATGGATTAAAACAAATAAGCTGACGTATATTAATATACCGGTTGAATTTATGGAAAAGCAGAACTGGTTAGTAAAGGGAACTAAATTTCTTAAGAGAAAGATAGGTATGCACGGATGAAACCTTTAATAAGTGTTATTTTACCAATATATAATGTTGCACAGTTTTTGCCAAGATGTATAGAGTCTGTTTGCAGGCAGACTTATGATAATTTGGAGATAATTCTTGTAGATGACGGTTCTCCTGATGAATGTGGCGATATCTGTGATAAATATGCAGAAAAAGACAATCGAATTGTAGTAGTTCATAAACAAAATGGTGGCTTGTCTGATGCCAGAAATAAGGGGGCAGAGATAGCAAATGGTGAATATATTACATTTATTGATTCAGATGACTATGTTACAGATACATATGTAGAGTATCTGTATTCTTTAATAGAGAAATACCATACGAGAATGTCACTTTGTACACATACGGTGGTATTTGAAAAGGGTAATAATATTATATATGGAAATGGCAAAGATGAGGTGCTGACCACTGAGATATGCCTTGAAAGGATGCTTTATGATGATGTGATTAATACATCAGCATGGGCCAAACTGTATGAGACTGAAATGGTAAGAAAATTTCCTTATCCAGTAGGAAAATTGTTTGAGGATATAGCTACAACATATAAGTTTTTTATGGAGTGTGGTAAAATTGCATGTGGATATAAAAGCCAGTATTTTTATATGCTAAGAAGCTCGTCAATTGTTTATCAGAAATTTAACATGAAGAAGTTAGAGCTTCTTGAAATGACCGATATCATGGCAAGGGATGTATTAAAGGAATATCCTCAGCTTAAGATTGCAGTGCAAAGAAGACAACTTTATGCCAGGTTTAGTACACTTAACCAATTCCAAAATGTAAGTGGATATAAGAATGAAAAAAAAGAGCTGATATCATATATTAGAAAGAATAAAGGTTGTGTATTGGGAAATCCGAAAGCTCCGAGGAGAGACAAGCTTGCAGTTATGGCTCTTAGTATGGGGTATCCGGTGTATAGGTTATGTTGGAAGATGGCAGGAAAATAGATATAGGAAAGAACAATGAAAAAAATTTTAATTGGATATCTTATAGATGGGAAGAATAGTGGAATAGATAATTATATACTCAATATCATTGATCAGATAAAAAATGATAATGTTAAAATAGATTGTTTAACTAATCATATAGATAACGAGTTGAAAAATAGACTAGATAAATTAGGAGTTGGACTTTTGGAAATACCGACTTTGAAGCACCCTTATAGACACTATTGTGTTACAAAAAATATTATTCGAAAAGGGAAGTATGATATAGCATATTTCAATATATCAGAAGCATTTAATAGTCTTGGTTTGCTTGCTGCACATAGATGTGATGTTAAGAAGATTGTTGTACACAGTCATAGCTCAGGGGTGAATTCACATTCAAAGACGGTAAGATATATTAAAACATTTTGTCACACAATAATGAAGCATTTGATAGTGGGAAGATGTGCAACCGACTTCTATACATGTTCATATGTTGCAGGAGAATGGATGTTTCCCAAGAATGTACTTTCGAGTCAGAAGTTCCATATTATGAATAATGCGGTTAGGGTTGAACAATTTAAATTCAGCGAAGAAATTAGACACAAAAAACGTGTTGAGTTAGATCTTGAAAATCGTATTATAATTGGACAGGTTGGAGCATTTTCCTATCAGAAAAATTCGGAATTCGTAGTTGATATAGCAGAGGCACTGCATAGAAAGAATCCCAAAACTATGGTACTTATGATAGGTACAGGTAGTGATTTTGATGAAATAAATAAAAGAGTTAAAGAAAGAAAGCTAGAGAATGCTGTACGATTAATGGGATCAAGAAAAGATGTAAATGAATTAATGCAGGCTATGGATATTTTTATTCTGCCTTCCAGGTTTGAGGGACTTCCTATTGTAGCAATTGAAGCACAGGTGTCCGGACTAAAGGTTATAATTAGTGATAGGATTTCGAGGGAAACTGCATTGAGTGAAAGGTGCAAGTTTTTATCAATATCTGAATCAGCTGATAAGTGGGCAGAGGCAATATTGAGTAATATTTATTATGACAGAGATTCGCTTGATTTATCAGAATGTAAATATTGTTTTGATGTTGTTCAACAAAACAATGCGATAAAAGAAATCTTTAATTTTTAAAATGTTTTTATGCATAAAGATGCGAAGGAGAAATTGATAAATGAAGAGATGTGATACTGTAATGGAAAATATAATAACATGGTTTAAATACTTATATATTTTTCATATAATTTGTGCAGGAAATAGTTTATTATTTGATACACCTTTATTAAAAGTCACTTCAGTATTAGTTTTGATTTTTGGCGTTGTAGCGGTTTTTTGGAGAGTTTTACAAATAAAAAAATATATACAATATCCATTTATAAAAATGTATATATTTTTTTTGGCACTGTTTGTAATTACATGTATTATTAATTTTAAATATGGTGTGACAAACAATATGAAAATAATAATATGGATGACATTTCAGTTTGTGTTATTATATTTATTTGATTTGAAAAGAGATAAAAAGCTTGTAACAAAAGAATTTAGGTTTGTTATATTGGAAATCCTGATTATAACATTTATTATGAATATAATAGGTATAGGAATGCTTTTTGCAAACTATGGTTTTAACCGTATTATAAGTGAATCAAAAACATTTATTGTCGGTGTAGCTTATTGGGGAAGGTTGTATGGGATTCATACAGATCCTAATTATGGTGCTATATTAACAACAATAGCATTGATTATAAGCTTGTATTTTTTCTTTAGTAGTCAAAAAAAGTGTATAAAAGTTAGTATGGTTATATCAATGCTTATTCAGTTAATGAGTATTAGCTTTTCTGCTTCAAGAACTGGAATGATTTGTGTTATTGTAAGTATACTGGTGTTCTTCTTCATGTATACACTTAATAAGAGAAAAAAGCTTACGACAGCTATAGTAGTTGCAATTATTGCTGTTGCTATTGCAATGGGGGCACAACAAGGGATTAAAGCTGGATATAATGGTTATGTAGCAGCTGTGGAGAGCTGGAATCATGCACATGAGTCTGATAACGACAAGGAAGATAATAAAAATAAAATAGAAATTGGAAGACAAGAAGAATTGGAGGGAGATGTAAGCAATAGAAGATTTGATCTTTGGAATAATGCATTTGAACTTTTTAAAACAAGTCCAATGTTTGGAATAAGTTTTGGAAATAATGTTACGTATGCAGAAGAAAAACTTCCAAATTGCTACATGCTAACCAATGGATTTGCCGTTTTTGACGCGTTTCATAATATGTTTATGGACCTGTTATCTTCCCAGGGAATCGTAGGAACAATAATGTTTTTACTTATTATGATATCATCATTGATTTATATTCTAAAAAATTATAAGTTTATTAAAGACGAAGATATCTTGAAGTGCATTGCACTGTTTAGTGGATGTATCACAATTGTTGCTTCAAGTATGTTTGTATCGGAAATATTATATGTTAATAATGAAACTACGGTTGTATTTTGGACGTTATGGGGATTTTTAATGTATTTTATTTATAAAAATAAAGAATCAGGTGAAGTAAATGGGATTAGTAAAGAAAATTAAATATACAATTTCAGCAATTAAGTTGATTCCGTATAAAATCCTGTATGGAAATAGATTGAACATTGGAAAACAAATTAATATTGGTTCTAAAACAAAAATTGTCGTGACTAAATGTGGAAAAATTGAGATAGCAAATGATTTTGAAAGCAAAAGATTTTGTTATCTAAGTGTACAAAGCGGTTGCATGATAATAGGACAGCATTGTTTTATGAATCAGAATGTAAGTGTGACGTGCTTGAAACAAATTGAGATTGGAGTAAATTGTATTATTGCGAACAATGTAGTAATGGTTGATCATGATCATGATACTGTTAATGGTGGATTTGTTTCTGCACCAATCAAGATAGGTGATAATGTGTGGATTGGTGCAAATTCTGTAATATTAAAAGGTGTAACTATCGGTAATAATGCAATTATTGCTGCTGGCAGTATAGTAACCAAGGATGTTCCTGCTAATGCAATTGTTGGAGGTTGTCCTGCAAAAGTAATCAGATATAAAGAGGGATGAATATAATGAAATTGTCCATAATTGTACCTGTGTATAACAGAGAAAATTATATAGAATCATGTTTAAAAGCTTTACTTCAGATTAAGAGTGATGAAATAGAAATTATAATTGTTGACGATGGATCTATAGATAATAGTCTGGATTTGTGTCGTGGCTATGAAAAAATAGACAAAAGGATAAATTTATACCATAAGGAAAATGGTGGAGTGAGTTCGGCGCGTAATTATGGAATTAATCATGCATCAGGCGAATATTTGATGTTTGTAGATAGTGATGATATGATATGCGTAGAGACTATTTCAGATTTTATGAAAAAGAAATGGGATAAAGATATATATTTATTTGATTATTATATGGATAATGGTGAATTGAGTTATTGTAAACGTGATTTACCGCAGGAGCAGGAAAATGAAAATTTCCTGCTTCATGCATTTTTAATGTTGAAAAACAACATGATTTGGAATAATATTTATAAAACATCTGTAGTGAAAACAAATAACATTTCATATAAAGAAAATATAAAAATGGGTGAGGATTTGTTATTTAATCTAGAATATGCCAATTATGCAAGTAATTACGAATATGTAACACAACCATTGTATAAGTATAACGTTGAAACTGTTGGTAGTGCTTTAAAATTGACGAGATTGTCATACATTCATGATTATACACAGATTTATAATTATTTGTTAACGTATTATTCGGAAAAGAAATTCGAAAAGTATAAAGATGTTGTGTACTTTATGAATGGCATGTTTATGAATCTTGCAGGAGCAGATTATGATTTAAAACATCCGTTTATCAAGGAATTTGAGAAAAGTCAATTATATACAGATATTTCAAAAGAATCTTTGACAAGTAAAAAGCTCAAGCTTAAACAGTGGTTTATTGTAAAACATATATACCGAAATCGGTTTATGAAAGAATTTGTAAAAAGAATATTTATTTGAAACTAGAAAGGCAACCGGTATGAATGCAAAAAAAGGAATATACAATATAGTATTTGGTATTTTAGGACAAGCTTTAACTGTTGTATTTGCAATTATAGTTCCTAAGGTTATTATTGAATATTATGGTTCAGAGGTGAACGGGCTTTTATCTTCAATTTCTCAGATATTGGTATATCTTGGATTGTTTGAAGCCGGTGTAGGTACCGCATCGTTACAGGCATTGTATCAACCGATAGCTGAAGGTGGAAAAAAAGATATAAATTGTATTTTATCAGCAACTAATAAATATTATAAAAGAACAAGTAAGCTTTATTTTGCGGCGTTGGTTGTTTTTTCTGTAATATATCCTTTTGTAGTAAAAAATAGTCTTAATACATTTTTGGTTATGGCATTAATTTTCTTTGGAGGACTGGGAAATGTTGTCAACTTTATGTATCAGGGAAAATATAAAATATTACTTCAGGCTGAAGGAAAATCCTACATTGTTACTAATATTACAACAATTGTTAATGTGTTGATAAATGTTGGAAAAATAATACTTATTATTGCCGGATTTCAGGTCCTTGCAGTTCAGGTTGTATTTTTTGCATTTAATGTATTGCAAATGGCTTTGTTTGAAATATATATTCATAAAAATTATGGCTGGATAGATCTTAGTGTTGAACCGAATGAAGCGGCAATTTCACAAAAAAATTCTGTATTAATTCATCAAATTTCAACGTTGGTTTTTTCAAACACAGATGTATTGGTATTATCTGTTTTTTCGGGATTAAAGGTTGTAAGTGTATATACCGTCTATAATTATATATATTCTACAGTACTCAATCTGTTTAATACAGTAAACAATGGTCTGGTTTTTTATCTGGGACAGAATTATCATAAGGGAAAGGAACATTTTGTTCACATATATAGAGTATTTGAACTGGATATTACGATCTTTGGGTATTATGTATTTACAGTGATTGGAGTATTAACACTTCCATTCATGAATTTGTACACTAAGAATATGACAGATTATAATTATATAGATAAGCTTTTGCCTGTTTTATTTTTGACTATCCAGTTACTTAGCATTGCTCGTTTTGCATCTAATAATTTGATTAATATAGCTGGACATTTTAAAAAGACACAGTCACGTTCAATTGCAGAATCAGCAATAAATCTTATAGTATCATTTTTAGCAGTATATAAATTTGGAATTTATGGTGTTTTGATAGGAACTATTGTTGCTATGGTTTATCGTACTAATGATATGATTATATATGCAAATCATAGAATCTTACAGACTTCGGTGATTTCCAGTTATAGGATAATGATAGTTAACATATTAACAGCTGTTTTGTGCATGATTTTATTTTATGATAAAATTCATTGGGCTGGAAGCTATATGCTATTAATAGGTGCTGGAATTGTCTATGGAATAATTATTTTAGGAATTTTTTTAGTGGTAAATTTGATTTGCAATTGGAATCTTATGAAAACCAATTTTAGTATGGTTAAGCAGCTGATAAAGAGAAAAATTGCTGGCTGATTCATTGTAGGTTATAAAAGAGAGAGGACAAAAATATAATGTCAAAAAAAAGAGTTGGTTATTTTGATGCATTAAATGTAGTGTCATGCATTGCTGTTGTTGCAATGCATGTGAATGGTACTTCATTATATACATTTCAACATAGTGTTAGCTGGTTGAGTAGTCTGTTTATAGACTGTTTATGTTATTTTGCGGTTCCTGTGTTTTTTATGTTAACAGGGGCAACACTTATGGATTATCGTAAAAGATATAATACATATGAATTTATAAAAAAACGTTTCAGTAGGACTATGATCCCGTTTCTATTTTGGAGTGTGGTTGCTATTGTATGGTGTGTTCTGGCATTAAAATGTTTGAAATGGTCTGATGTATCAAGTCCAATTAAACTTATAAATGTTATATTTAATGTAAGAGCGTTTAATATATATTACTTTTTTATAGATTTATTTGCAGTATATTTGTGTATCCCGGTTTTGGGAATAATTCCATCACAAAAAAGAATTGGTAAAAAAGGAGTTTTTACATATTTGATTCTTTATACGTTCTTGAGCAGATCTTTATTACCAGTGCTGTTTTCGATAATTGGAATTGATTGGAATCAAAGTTTAAATAATCCATTGGGTGGGGGGTATATTATTTTCGTATTGCTGGGATATTATCTTGCAAACACACAGATGGAATTAAAAGTGCGGAGAGTAATATATTTATTTGGTGTAATAGCGTTGCTTTTTCAGTTTGGAAGTACGGCTTATTTGTCGTTTAGAGATAATTCAATTAATGCAATGTATAGAGGATATACTAATTTTCCTGCAGTGATATATGCGGTGGCTATTTTTACGGCATTCAAATATTTTAAATGGGAGAATTATGAAAAAATTAATTCTACAATTATGCAATTATCGGGGGCGAGTTTTGGAGTATATTTGATACATAAATACCCTATATATGTGTTATGCTATATTTTTAGTATTAATGAGTTTTCTACTGCTTGGAGAATAGGTGGTATATTTTTGACATACGGATTATCTGTAATTATTGTTAAATTATTACAGAAGATACCATATGTGAACAAACTTATACCATAGTAAAATGTTAAGAAAATATTAAGAAAATAATTTACATTTTTCATACAATCAAGTATAATTATAGAGCATTTTGGAGGCAAAATGCTCTATATTAGTATACAAATATAGGGGAAGAATGAGAGGTATATACAAAGTGGATAAGACAAGAGAGAAAACTATGAGGATAATAAACAATATATTTGCTGCATTGATAATATTATGTATAGTAGTAATGTTACTACCGGCAAATTATTCGGTGGAATATAGCTTGTATGGAGAAGATAAGGATAAGCATGCTCTGACGGAAGTAGAGTATTCATCAGATTCGGATTTAGAAAGACATAAGGCAGATAAGAATAATATGACGGTGAAAGTTCCATATGTGGTTAGTGAAGCATTTGATGAGATGAATATATATACAGACACTACAAATATTAAAATGACTATTAAATGGAATGGGATATCTGTAAAAGAACTGTCAAATAGTATTATTTTGAATAATGGGAATGTAAAATATGAGTTGATAAATGATGAACTTCCGGATTATTCTGTTGAGAAATTACTTGAAAAATACTGTGATAAACAGTATTTGATATTGATGGCAGTATGCACTGATTATTCTTTAGGAATTACAGATTCAATTCAGCAAAGCTTTAATGATGTTGGAATTGAAAAGACACCTAGGGATATGGGAGCAGCTTCGAGTTTTTATGCTGTAATTGATGGGGGCAAGCTTATTAAAACAAAATCAAGTAATGAGTCAGCGCTTTATTTTAAGGAAAAAATAGACGGACATAATATAGATTTGTGTAGTGGAGGACAATATCTGGGGAATTGGGCAGATATTAAAATTGATGGTAAGAGCTATTGTACTCAAAGACAGGGATTGAATGTGGTAGTGTATGATTTAGAAAATGACTCTTTGGTTGATAGTATTATATATCAGAATTATCCTGAATCAATGATTTTTAGAAATACGGAGTATTTACAAAAACCTACCGAGATAATAGCAGGAAAATCAGTGTTTGATACAATAAACGCAAACATAAACATTATAAATATGTTGCAGCTGGCTATGCCGGGGGCTGTGGCTATTATTTTGGCATTGATCTGGAATATAATAAGAATAGTTGAAAAGTCTAAGAGATTGGATCAAAAGATGAATTTTCCATGGTTTATAATTCATCAAGTAGGAATGGCGATTTTACTCATGCTTGCAGTAGGATTAGCATGGGGATATAAATATCTTTCCGAACAGTTTGAGGATGTTTCTATATCGCAATTATTATTTCATATGACTACTGATTTAGGAGGAACCAACTGGTCGGATTTTAGAGAATTATTTATTGAAATTGGCGGTTCAATGATATTTGCAATCTTGGCTATAGTTTTACTTTCTATATTTATAAGAAAGAAAAAATGGGGATACAGATTTTTGGCAAGTAGCTTGATTATAGTTGCAGTAAGTTTTTGTACGATAGGAACAGTATTTGCAAAGTTCAATAAAAATTATGGTCTATACAATTATGCTGTTGATTCACAGATAAAAACAAATTTATATGATGTCTATTATGTGGATCCTTCAAAAGCACAAATTAAATTTCCAGAGCGTAAAAAGAATCTCATTTATATTTTTTTGGAATCTATGGAAATATCCGATTCGGATACCGAAAACGGCGGTGGGAAAAATACTGACTATATTCCAGAACTTACAGATTTAGCATTAAATAATGAATGTTTCAATGGTACAGATACACATTTGAATGGAGCGTATCCACTTGGAAATACTACGTGGACTGCAGCAGGACTTGTTGCCCAGACATCAGGGGTACCACTCAACGCAGACGTAAACGCATATGGTTCGGGTGATGAAGAATTTCTCCCGGGAGCATTTTCTATAGGACAGATTCTCGAACAGAATGGGTATAATAATTGTTTTCTAATTGGCTCAGACAAGTCATTTGCAAATCGTGGTAAGTATTTTGAAGAGCATGGTGATTTTAAGGTGTGTGATTACAATTGGGCAATAAAGACTCATAAGATACCATCGGATTATTTTGAATGGTGGGGCTATGAGGATGAGAAACTATTTGATTTTGCGAAGGAGAAGCTTACAGAATTGGCAGCAAAGGGAGAACCATTTGATTTGACAATGTTGACTACTGATACTCATTTTACAGATGGTTATGTGTGTGATTTATGTGAGGACCAGTATAGTCAGCAATATTCTAATGTGCTTGCTTGTAACAGTCGTCAGGTAGCTGCTTTTGTGGAATGGATACAGCAACAGGATTTCTATAAGGATACGGTAATTATATTATCGGGAGATCATTTATGTATGGATAGCAGTTATTTTAAGGATATACCGGATGGATATGATAGACGTACATATGTAAATGTCATCAATTCAGACAAGAAATATATTGGAGATGCAAGGATATATACAACTATGGATATGTTTCCGACTACATTATCAGCATTGGGATGCAGGATTGAGGGGGACAGACTAGGTTTAGGAACAGATTTGTTTTCAAATACGGAAACATTGGCGGAAAAACTTGGGTGTTCAGCGCTTGATTATCAATTAAAATTGAACTCTAAATTTTATAGTAAAAATATATTGAATCAATATATGCAATAAATAGTGATATAAGAGATTATGATAGGGAGCTTGCAATAATGGATATAATTTCAATTATCGTACCATGTTATAATGAGGAAGATGGTTTACTGCTATTTTATCGGGAAGTTATTAAGATATTGGAGTCAGTAAAATATGATTATGAATTAATATTTGTAAATGATGGTTCAAAAGATGATACATTAAATGTGATTAAAAAAATTGCGATAGAAAATGAACATGTTACGTATTTGTCTTTTTCACGCAATTTTGGAAAAGAAGCAGCTATGTATGCGGGATTTTGCAATGCAAGAGGAACTTATGTTGCTGTTATGGATGCGGACTTGCAGGATCCGCCGTCTATTTTACCTGATATGATAAATAAATTGGAATGTAGTGATTACGACAGTATTGCAACTAGGAGGGTATCTAGGACAGGAGAACCACCTATAAGGAGTTGGTTTGCTCGTCAATTTTATAAGATTATTAACAAGATATCTGATATTGATGTAGTTGATGGTGCGAGAGATTATAGACTAATGAAAAGAAGCATGGTAGATGCCATTGTATCCATGGGGGAGAGCAATCGTTTTTCGAAAGGTATTTTTGGATGGGTAGGTTTTAATACCTACTGGTATTCATATGAAAATGTTGAACGCATTGCGGGCGAGACAAAATGGAACTTTTGGAAGCTTTTTAAGTATGCGATTGATGGAATAATTAATTTTTCACAAGCGCCGTTAAGCATAGCTTCATGGTTTGGTATTGGAATGACGGCGTGCGCCTTTTTCATGCTTTTGTTTATAGTTATGAGACGTTTAATATTTGGAGATGCAGTGGCAGGATGGGCTTCTATAATATGTGTCATTATTTTTATTGGTGGAATACAATTATTTTGTCTTGGGATAATGGGACAGTATATTGCTAAAATATATATTGAGGCAAAACACAGACCACATTATATAGTTGCTGAAACAAATAGAAATGAAGTAAATAAGATAAAATAGAAGAGAGTATAGAAAATGAATAAAAACCTAAAAAAAATAATTATTATATTATCAGGATGTGTAAGCATAGGAATCATTATTGTGTTTTCGACTATTTCGTGGAATTCATTTTTACAGGCAGATGACTTTTCACATTCTGTTGCGGTGGGGGTATTTGATGAGAATATTGTAGGTTTATTTATCGCTGCAGTTAAGTATTCTAAACATATGTATATGACGTGGCAGGGAACATATTTCTCAATGTTCTTACAGGCATTTTTATCTCCACTGAATGGTTTTGGAATAGTTGAACTTAAAATTGTTATGGTTCTGAATTTTATATTATTTTGTGGAGCTCTGTTTGCATGTGTATATAGTTTTGTTTATAAAATATCACAAGATAATAGATATTGTATTCCGGTTTATGCGGCCGTAATTACAATTATATTTGTATTTCAGGCATGGACAGAAGTGTTTTACTGGTTTTCTGGAGCTGTTTCTTATACTATCCCACTGTCAATAGGTATGATTGCAATTGCAGGAAGCGTTAGTGAGTACTCTAAAATAAAATACATAATAGAAATAATATGTGTTTTATGTGCAGTTGGTGGAAGTCTTGAAGTTGCCGGATTGATTTGCTTCTGGCTATTAATGATTTTACTATTGGCATTATTTAATAAAATGGAGATAAAAGGCAAATTAGGTCTCTTTATATTTGCTGTAGCGGGAGCCTTAATAAATGTCATTGCCCCAGGTAATTATGTCCGTCATGATGAAATTGATAATAGTGGTCTTCATATTGGAAGATGTATTTTATATACCGTTGATATCGTGAAAGATTCAGTTAAATGGTTATTTTTAAATACACCAGTAATTATAATTGTACTGATGATGGTTTGTTTAGGAGCAAGTGTAGGACTTAAAAGAAATATATATAATGTATGGAAAGCTGTAACAATGATAATATTAAGTATGGCTTCTCCTTTTATAACAGCATTTCCTGTTTGTTTGGCATATAGCTATGGAACGTACTTTCCTAATCGCTGTGAATTTGTATTAATTTTTTCGATTATAGTTTCAGTTGGCGTTATAGGACTGGAAACGGGATTGATTCTTAGCAGAGTATTAAAGAAAAAATATTATTTGGAATATATAAGTATTGTATTGGGAGTGTTGAGCCTTTTGTATATTGGCAAAATTGGAAGGTTAAATGATAATACATTTGTACGTGGCGTTTATGGAATAATAAATGGAAGTTATAAAACCTATTCGAAAAAAGTAAATGATGTTTATGATAAGGTTGGCATGTCAAAACAAGATGATGTCATTATAGATAGTATACCTAAACCGGTTAGTGACTTTCCGGAAATTACTATATATGAGGATGAAAATAATTGGGTTAATGAGGCAATTGCAGAGTATTATGGAAAGAAAAGCGTTAAATTTCGACCAAAATAATAAAAAGCTTCATTTAATACTTGCAAAGGACTGTTAATAGTAATACTATAAATCTATAGTACTAAGGAAGGTGGCTTAATAAATGTTAAAAAAGGCAGGTAAAAAAATATTTGCCGCAATATTAATAATGGCAATGATTTGCGGTATTTTCCCTAATTTGGGAGATTCGCAGGAGCAGGTGAAGGCATCATCAATTCCAAAATATGTTGTGGTATTGGATGCTGGTCACGATGCTTCCCACGCAGGAGCTCAAAACAGAAGTAATGGATACAGAGAGGAAGTCCTTACATATAAGATTGCCTCCTATTGTAAGCAGGAATTGGAAAAGCATGATGGCGTTAAGGTATATATGGTAAGAGATTCATACGCATGTCCTTTTGGAGGAAGCTCGGTAAAGAGCACGGAGTGTAATTCTAAACGAGTAGAATTTTCAAAGAATGTTAATGCTGATCTATATATTAGTTTCCATTTGAATTCCGCAGGACCTTTGGCAAGAGGTGTATCGGTATACTATCCGAATATGAATTATAAAAGTGAAATTGGAAGGAATGGAGAAGTTCTTGCCAAGGATATTATAAAGAGATTGGAGGCTTTGGGGATTCCTCAGCAAGGAAGAGGAACACTTATAAGAAATTCGAAAGATAATACAAGATATCCAGATGGCTCATTAGCTGATTATTTGGCAGTAATAAAAGGAAATAAATATAACAATATTCCGGCAGTACTGATTGAACATTGCTTTATAAGTAATGCAAGTGATTGTGAGCAATTTTTGTCATCGGAAGAAAAACTAAGGACTCTTGGTGTAGCAGATGCAAACGGCATTATGGATTATTTAGGTCTTAATAATTTGAAGCAGGCATCTGATGGCAATTGGTATTTTTATAAAAATGGAGCTATTGATTATAGTTACACCGGTTTGGCATTATATTCAGGAAATTGGTGGTATGTGAAAAACGGTAAAATTGATTTTAATGCAAATACATTAGCTTATTTTAAAGGAAATTGGTGGTATGTAAGAAATGGACGTGCGGATTTTAATGCCACTACACTAGCATATTACAATAAAATTTGGTGGTATGTAAAAGATGGACAGGTAGATTTTAATGCCAACACGTTAGCATATTATAATAATAACTGGTGGTATGTGAGAAATGGCCAGGTAGATTTTAATGCCAACACATTAGCATACTATAATAATAATTGGTGGTATGTAAGAAATGGACAGGTAGACTTTAATGCCAACACATTAGGATATTATAATAATAATTGGTGGTATGTGAGAAATGGAGCTGTTGATTTTTCGTTCGACGGAATTGCCAGATATGGTTCCGGTGATTGGTATGTACATAATGGAGTGGTAGATTTTAATTATAATGGTCTATACAGGGTTAGTAATTTAACACAGAGTATGTCAGATGGTCAGACAGTGACATTTGATGGTTGGTATTCGTTTGTTAATGGTAAAGTAGATAAAAATAATTTGGATGTTATTTTTGATGGAGAAGAGTGGAAACTGGTAACAAATGAAAATGTAAGCAGTACATATAATGGTTTTGCTGAGAATGGGGAAAATAATTGGTTTGTAATTAATGGAAACGTAAAATCTGATTTTACGGGTCTGGTTACGGACAAAGATAATATTACAAGATATGTTGAAAACGGAAAAGCTTCAAATATTACAGGAGTTAAGGAACTTTCATGCCCGCAATATAATCTTACAACAGGAAATACTCAGGAAGTTAATGGAACATATCACTTTACTAATGGCTGTCAGGATAGAACATATACCGGCATAGTTGAAGAAAAAAACATATTAACCTACTGGGAAAATGGTCAGTTAAATAAAGATATTAATAAATTAGTAAAATATAAAAACGAATTGTATTATTTTGAAAATGGAAAATGCGACAAGACGTTCAAAGGAGTAGTGCAGGACGATACAGGCAGTTGGTATATAAACAATGGAAAAGTTGATTATAGTTATTCGGGAATGGCATTGTGTAATAAGAACAAATGGTGGTATTGCATTAAGAATGGTAAATTAGATTCAAGTGTAAATAGACTTGAATACATGTATGGCAGATGGTGGTATGTTCATAATGGAGTGATTGATTTCCAAGAGAATACACTTGTACAAAACAATAGGGGCTGGTGGTATGTAAAAAATGGAATGGTAGATTTTTCATTTAATGGAATTTCCAAAACTGATCATGGAGAATGGTATATAAAGAATGGAAATGTAGATTTTAATTATTCCGGAATGGCATTATGTACTAGTGATCAAAATTATAATGGTAAGACATATTTTCATAAAGGCTGGTGGTATTGTATTAAAAATGGCAGCTTTGATGCACGTGCAGATAGACTTGAATACCTTTATGGTAGATGGTGGTATGTACATAATGGAGTAATTGATTTCCAGGAGAATACATTAGTGCAGAATAACATGGGCTGGTGGTATGTAAATAATGGAATGGTAGATTTTAATTATAATGGTAATTTTGAATACAAAAATTGGACATATGTTATAAAAAATGGACATGTTGAGTTTTAATATTTAAGCGTTGCTTATGGAGGATGTTTTTATGGTTAAAAAGATGAATGCATTTAATATTCAAAAAGCATTTGTTGCAATTGCGTTGATGGCATTTACATTATTTTTCGTTGGAAAAAATGAAGTATCTGCATCGACAACTTCAAATTACTACGTAAGTGACCCGAACTCTGCTATGTATGGAAAAGTTCTGAAACTATACTACGATGATCAGGGGCATGTAATAGAGGATGCGCTGGGAATAGCAGGTAATTTCGCTGAATATGAAATATATGTAAATAAGAGTAAAGAACTTATTACTGTATATGGTAGGGATAACAATGTATATGTTCCTGTAAAGAGATTTATCTGCTCAGACGGTGGGAGCAATACACCGGAAGGCATATTTTATACACCGGCAAAATATAGATGGCAGACTTTAATGGGACCATCATATGGCCAATGGTGTACAAGAATACATGGTGGTGTATTATTTCATTCAGTATTTTATAATTCAAAAAATAACCCACAGACATTAAGTGTGAGTGCATACAATAAATTGGGTACAACCTGTTCACATGGATGTATTCGTCTTACAGCAGGGGATGCAAAATGGATATATGATAATTGTAAGATAGGGACTAAGGTGGTTATATACTCCAAGGGAGGATACGAGCCGTTTTCGAAGCCTTCCTCATATAAATTACCATCATGGCATACATGGGATCCGACAGATCCGACATCGTATTATTTATGTAAACAGCGTGGTTGTCACTCAATCATTGCAGATGGTTTGACATATGATGCAACAGATAACCAATGGAGATATTATCAGAGTGGAGTTTTTGCTGATTGGTTTACTTCATTGGCACAGTATAATGGTCAATGGTGGTATGTGAAAAATGGTGTGATTGATTTCAATGCCAATACATTAGCATATTATAACAATAATTGGTGGTATGTGAGAAATGGCCGAGTGGACTTTAATGCGAATACGTTAGGTTATTATAATAATAATTGGTGGTATGTAAGAAATGGTCGAGTAGATTTTAATGCTAATACATTAGGTTATTATAATAATAATTGGTGGTACGTAAGAAACGGCTGCGTAGATTTTAATGCGAATACATTAGGTTATTATAATAATAATTGGTGGTATGTAAGAAATGGACGAGTAGATTTTAGTGCGAATACATTAGGCTATTATAATAACAGCTGGTGGTATGTAAGAAATGGACGAGTAGATTTTAGTGCCAATACGTTAGGCTATTATAATAATAACTGGTGGTACGTAAGAAATGGTCGAGTAGATTTTAATGCGAATACATTAGGCTATTATAATAACAACTGGTGGTATGTAAAAAATGGTTGTGTAGATTTTAATGCCAATACATTAGCATACTATAATAATAATTGGTGGTATGTGAAAAATGGTCATGTAGACTTTACAGCTAATACAATTGCGGAAAATCAAAAAGGATTATGGTATGTAGATAATGGTGCTGTAGACTTTGCGTATAATGGAACTTTTGAGGGATTAGATGGAAAAGTGTATTATATAAGAAATGGTATGGTATACATGATAGATGAGTCAAAATAAAACATAATGATTTTACGGTAGAGATTTCTACATGGAAAGCATGTGGAAATTTTTGCTATTCAATTTAGCTAATATTTATGAAAAGGAGTAATCTAGTTGATTAAGAAAAAGTACTTAGCAGTTGTAATGTCACTTATATCTGTTATTTCATTGGCACCTAATATTGGAATGAACAGAGTGTTGGCAGATGAAGAAACAGAGAATGTTACAGACAAAATGGTTGAACCGAAAAACAGTGTTGATGGTATCAAGCAGGTTAATATAGGTGATGGTAACGGATTGGAAGAGCATGCAGACAATGAATATGGGCATGATTATGCTCAGGATGACGTAGATGATACATATGATATTTATTCAAATTTTGGTACAGATGATCCGATGGCAGGAAGAGCTAATGGTTATGTAGATGAAGGCTTTTTGGATGATAGTGAATCAGAAATAGCTACATACAGTTTATATGCTAATTATGTTACACATAATAGTAAGTTTAATGGTTCAGCAAAGAGGACAGGAATAGATGTATCTTCATGGCAGGGAAACATTAACTGGAATCAGGTAAAAGCTTCAGGAGTTGAGTTTGCTTTTATTCGTGTCGGGTACAGAGGTTATGCTTCAGGATCACTTGATATGGACAGAAAAGCTATAGATAATATAAATGGAGCAAAAAATGCTGGAATAAAAATTGGAGTATATATTCGTTCACAGGCTGTTAATGTAAATGAAGCATATGAGGAAGCTGATTATATAACTAGCAAAATATCAGGATATAATATAGATTTACCAGTAGTTATAGATTACGAGTATGCTTCTGGACCATCGGGCAGATTGTATGATGCTCATTTGACACAGGCAGCAGCTACTGATGTAGTAAATGCATTTTGCAGCAGGGTACAGTCGAAGGGATATATAGGTATGGTATATGCAAATAAGAGTATGCTTAATAATTCCCTTTATAAAGATAATATAAGTTCAAGGGAACTGGTTTGGCTTGCAAACTATACCCATCAGACTGACTATGCAGGAGATTATCGTTTTTGGCAGTATACAAATACGGGACATGTTGATGGTATAGATGGAAATGTTGATGTAGATGTATGGTATGATGATGGAACACTATTTACAGGTGAGTATTCTGTGTGCAATGGTGTTTATACTATCTCTTCAAAATTAAATGAGAACATGGTTCTGGATGTTGCAAATGCAAGCTGGGAAAATGGTGCAAATATACAGCTGTACAAATCAAATGAAACTAATGCCCAAAAGTTTAGAATTTCATATGCAGGTAAGGGTAATTATATAATTGAAAATATAAATTCGCGTAAACTTATTGATGTAAGTGCTGGAAGTACTGCTAATGGAGCAAATATACAGCAGTACAATTCGAATGATTCTTATGCACAGAGATGGATACTTAAACCTACAGGTGACGGATATTTTGAGATAGTGTCGCCAATAAGTGGTAAGTGTTTGAATGTTGCGGCTAAGAGTGCGGTAAATGGAGCTAATATAGAACTTTATCAGAATACATGGGCTGATTCCCAAAAATTTAAGCTTTCTCTTTGTGACGGAGGGCAGACTCTACAGAGTGGAGTATATGAGATAGAATCATCGCTTAATTATAGTCAGGTGCTGGATGTAAGTAATGGAAGCCATGCAAGCGGTGCTAATGTACAGCTTTATAGGTCAAATGGTACGGAAGCTCAGAAATGGGTTGTATCATATCTTGGTAACGGATATTATAATATAAGTAATCTTGGATCATCTAAATCTCTTGATGTATCAAATGCTGGTAGATCAAACGGTACAAATATACAGCAGTATAGTTCAAATGGAACAGTTGCACAGCAATGGATTATACGTGATGCGGAAAATGGATATTATTATATTATTGCAAGAAATTCAGGCTATTATGTAGACTTGTATAATGGATGGACTGGGAATGGAACAAATGTACAGCTTTATGGCCCAAATGGAAGTGGTGCACAGAAGTTTAGGTTTAAATCAGTCGGAGCAACATATGTTTCTGATGGTGACTATTGCATTACAAGTGCGGTAAATGGAAACTATGCGTTAGATATAGCCAATGCCAGCATGGAAGCTTATGGTAATGTTCAGCTTTACTGGAAAAATTACACGGGAGCTCAGAGATTCAGACTCCATGCAGTAGGTGATGGGTATTATACTATTCAAAATGTGAATTCTAGACTATATCTTGATGTTTCAGGAGCAAGTCTAAATGACAGTGCGAATGTTCAGCAGTATTATGGGAACGGAACAGCTGCGCAGAAATGGCAGATTATACAAAATGTGGACCATTCGTATACTTTTGTTAGTGCGGCAAGCGGAAAGGTATTAGATGTTCACTATGGTAATGTTACTAATGGCGGTAATATACAGCAGTACACAAATAATAGATCAGGATCACAGAAATTCTGGTTGCATAGACTTTGATTGCTATGAAAAAGGTAATATGTGGCATTTAAAATTTTAATGAGCTTAAATCGGTATATTGCAAATATTTTGTCATGAAAATAACAGTTGTAAAGGTAATTGAATAGTATGATTTTGGAATATTTAGTTTGTTTTATTTTAGCTTTATCATTTTCCTCATCTGTAAGTTATATTAATACAGGAGAATGTACATTTGTGACATTAGAATATTGCGCAAAAGTAATTATTTACTTTTTAATATTCATTTTGATATTTAATGTTGTGCGGATATTGCTGAAACGAATGACTGGTGTGTCTGAAAAAATAAGGTTAGCTGCTTTTGAAAGAAAATATAGTGTTCTTATTATTGCAACAATCATTTTTTTATTATGGTTGCCTACATTTATATTACTGTTTCCAGGTACAGTGATTAATGATACGTGGGGACAGTTGGGACAATATATGGAATATACAGGTACAGAAAATTATGCAAAAGGGATATTATATGATCATCATCCGATTTTTGACACTTTTTTTATGGGAATTATAATTACAGGGATCAAGAATTTTACAGGACAATGGAATCTTGCCTTGTTTGGTTATGTTTTAATACAGGCAATTTTTTCAGCTATTGCATTTGCATACACAATTGAGTATACTTATAATAAACTGAAATTGGATGCACGTATTGGAATTGTTATGATATTGATATATTCGTTACTTCCAATTTTCCCTATGAGTGTTCAGACTATATCAAAAGATGCATTGTTTTCATGGACATATGTAATATTTTCTGTTATGTTTATTGAAATTGTGCGTACGAAGGCAGAATGTCTTTTGTCTAAAAGATTTATGCTTGCTTTTATATTTATATGTATATTGAATTGTCTCACTAAAAAAGTTGGTGTATATATTGTATTAATTTCAATAGGTGTTGCCACCTTTATAAAGTTGAAAAAAATTTTTCGACTTTACCTTATTATTCCTATATTTGCTATTATTATAGTAATGTATGTATTGATGCCAATTGTTATTGAAGCTACTGGCACTATTAAAGGCGGGCAACAGGAAATGTTATCATTACCTTTTCAGCAGACAGCAAGATATGTTAAATACCATGGAGATGATATAACTGATTATGAATATGAAGTGATAGACAAAGTTTTGTGGATTACAGATCTTTCTGAAAGCTTCCTGTATAATTTAAATAGGTCAAGGGATTGACGAAAAAAATACCTCAA
>URDU01000003.1 GCA_900546625.1 uncultured Lachnobacterium sp.
AGTAATCTGAAAAAGGAAACGCTGGTAGAAAGAATAAGGTATCAGGGATAGCAAGGCAGGCATTAGAGCAGACAGGCACCAAGAACGACAATGAGCATCCGGGTATCGGAGCGTGAGCGAAGACAGATAGAGGAGAAAGCAGTGGCTACAGGAATGACACCATCTGCATATATCCGTACAATGTTATTGGAGAGTGGAAATGTTGATACAACCATTCGCGATGACAGGCAGAAGCTGCTGAATGAGTTATCTGCAATCGGCAACAACATCAACCAGATAGCACGAATGGCAAATACGAATGTATTTATCTCAAAGTCAGATGTGCAGGATGTAAAGGAGCAGTTGCGACAGATACAGCAGCTACTATTGCAGTATATAAGAAACAGGTAACTTTTTTATCATGGATTTGTACTTGGATTGTTAGTAGAATTGCGCGATTTGTATGAGATTCGTTCGAATAGGAAAAGTGGATACGGCAGATATGATGTGATGCTTATACCGAATGATACATCTAAGGATGCTATTATAATGGAATTTAAAGTACTTGATGATGAGTCCGAGAAGAAACTGTCAGATACGGTGGAGGCGGCAAAAAGGTATTAATAGGTTGATTTATAAAGGTAATCCATACAGTTTATGCCGAAAAATCGACCATTTATGAAATAAAATTAAAAACCTGCCATATTGTGATATTTTGTATCTATGCAGAAAGATTGTAACCAGATATCACAGTAAGGCAGGTTTTTTATATGAGTTTAAAATACAAAGAAATAATAGACAAAATGACAATCGAAGAGAAAGCTCTCATGATGTCGGGCAAGAATACATGGGAGACACAGGATTTTGAAAAATACGGCATACCATCCATGACCATGTCGGACGGACCTCACGGCTTAAGAAGACAAGCAGGGGTGGGAGATCATCTTGGACTTAATGCAAGTCTTCCGGCAACATGTTTTCCGACAGCGGCAACCGTTGCAAACAGCTGGGATGAGACACTTGCGGAGCTTATAGGAATGGCTCTGGCAGATGAGGCTGTCACGATGGATGTAAATGTGATACTCGGACCGGGACTTAACATAAAACGAAGTCCGCTCTGTGGCAGAAATTTTGAGTATTTTTCGGAAGACCCATATCTGGCAGGAAAAATGGCAGCAGGCTATATAAGAGGAATACAGAGAAAAGGAATAGCTGCCTGCCCAAAACACTTTGCGGCGAACAGTCAGGAGCTTCGCCGCATGGCAAATAACTCGGTAGTGGACGAGAGAACCTTTAGGGAAATATATACAACCGGATTTGAGATTGCAGTAAAAGAGGGACACGCGAAGGCAATTATGTCCGCGTACAATGAGGTAAACGGAGTATATGCAAATGAGAACAGTCATTTGCTTCAAGAGATACTTGTGGAAGAGTGGGGCTTTGACGGTATCGTAATCTCTGACTGGGGCGGAAGCAATGACCATGCGCTCGGAGTAAAAAACGGCAGTCATCTGGAAATGCCGGGAACAGGAAAATCAGGCATGAATGATATTTTAAAGGCCATTTATGACGGAGAGCTGGAAGAGGAGGTTTTAGACCAGAGACTTGATGAGCTGCTTAGAGTAGTTTTTGATACACATAAGGCAACCGAAGAAGCCATATATCAGAATTTTGATGTGGAAGCACACAACGAGCTTACACAAAGAGCGGCGCAGGAGAGTATTGTGCTTCTTAAAAATGATGATGATATACTGCCGCTTTCATCAAAAGCAAAAATAGCAGTAATCGGAGATTTTGCCCAGAACCCAAGGTATCAGGGATCTGGTTCGTCTTTGGTAAATCCTGCCAAAAATCCGGAGTCATTTTTAGATGTAATTGCTAATAGTGATTTTGATATAATAGGTTATGAACAGGGGTATGTGCGAAACAAAAAGCCTGATGCCAAAAAGCAGAAGGCAGCGGTAGAGCTGGCAAGAAAAGCGGATATAGTACTGCTTTTTGCAGGACTCGACGAGGCAAGCGAGTCGGAGGGCTTAGACCGTGAGCATATGAGAATGCCAGATGCACAGAATAACCTGATAAATGAAATTACAACAGTAAATCAGAATGTTATCGTTGTGCTGTCAGCAGGTTCGCCTGTGGAGATGCCGTGGTATTCTTATGTAAAGGCAATCGTGCACGGCTACTTAGGTGGACAGGCAGGGGCATCGGCAATGCTTAGTGTATTAAACGGTCAGTATTGTCCGTCCGGCAGATTAAACGAGACATATCCACAGTATTACAAGGATACACCAGCATATAACTATTATCCGGGAGTCGAGCGCAACAGTGAGTTTAGAGAGGGACCATATGTTGGTTATCGTTATTACACAACTGTGGGGAAAAAGACGAGATTTCCGTTTGGCTTCGGTTTAAGCTATACAAGCTTTGAGTACAGTTGTTTTAGTGTTAACGAGGACGGAGTACTTTTTGCTATTACCAATACGGGTGATGTAAAAGGAACGGAGGTTGCTCAGTTGTACATAGGCAGAAAGTCAGATACGGTATACAGACCTGTCCGCGAGTTAAAAGGCTTTAAAAGAGTAACCCTTGAGCCGGGGGAAAAGAAATTTGTAACGATACCGTTTGATGACAAGACATTTAGATTTTTTGACACCAGAACAAATACCTGGGAGATAGAAACCGGCTCCTATGATATAATGATTGGACGAGATGCAGAGCATATCGTTTTTGAGGAACAGCTTGTGGTAGATGGTACCGTGTCAGATGGACGATACAGCGCCGAGAGTACACCGGATTATTTTTCGGGCAATATAAGAAAAATATCTGATGATGAGTTTGAGAAAATATATGGGCGCAGCCTGCCACAGAATGGCTGGAACGGTCAGATTCATATGAATGATGCAGTCTGTCAGTTATATTACGGAAAGGGCATACTTGGAAAACTGATATGCTTCGGATTAAAGCATGCCATTTCTGTAAGCAAAAAACGCGGTGTGCCAAGTCTTAATCTGCTGTTTAATTACAATATGCCAATTCGAGGCTATGCGAAGATGACGGGCGGATTTGTCACTATGGATATGGCAGAGGCGCTTACAGAGATGGCAAACGGCCACAGGATAAAGGGTACCGGACATCTTATAAAAGCCGCGGTCAAAAGAAATTAAATTATAACAAGTTGGAGTCAGCCTATGATAAAAATTGCAATTGTGGAGGATGAACAGCTCTATGCCAAGCAGCTCCACGAATATTTAAGGAAATATGAGAAGGAGAACGGCGAAGCAATCGAGGTCACTATCTATTCGGATGGTGACCAGATTGTGGAAAAATACCAGTCGCAGTATGATATCATACTTATGGATATTGAGATGAAATTCATGGATGGTATGTCGGCGGCAGAGGAAATAAGAAAAATAGATACGGAGGTAGTCATTATTTTTATAACCAATATGACTCAGTATGCGATAAGAGGATATGCGGTGGATGCACTTGATTATGTGTTAAAACCCGTATCCTATTTTGCGTTATCACAAAGACTAAACCGTGCTATAGGGCGTATGCGAAAGCGTGAGAGCAAGATGATAATGGTCAATATGAAGGGCGGTATCGTGCGGCTTAATATTGCCAACATCTACTACATAGAAAGTCAGGGACATACGCTGATACTTCATACGATACTTGGCGATTATGAGACAAGCGGCACGATGAAAGAGATGGAGAGCAAGCTTCTCGGAATGAATTTCTGCAGGGGCAACAAAGGCTATCTTATCAATCTGCAGCATGTGGATGGTATCTCGGATGGCTGTGCAATTGTAAAAGACGAAAAGCTTATTTTAAGCAGGGCTCGCAAGAAAGAATTTATGGAGGCTCTGACTAAGTACTGGGGCGAGGTGATAAAATGATGGACAATAGCGTATTACCGGATATACCTCGAATGTATACGGCAATGGCAGAGTGGGTAGCGTGTATGATGTTTATTCTGCCATTTAAAAAGAGATTTAGCTGGTGGAAAAATATACCGATTATGGCAGTATTTTTATGTGGACAGACAATGTTTCTGGCAAAGACAAATGATCTGAGTATTTACTTCTGGGTACCGTGTATGATAGCAGCTGTTCTTATTATGATAGGTTTTATATTCTGCTGTTGTGATATAGGGCTTATGGATGCATCGTATTTTGGAATGATAGCTTTTGTAGTTGCAGAGTTTATGGCTTCTCTGGAATGGCAGATTGTTGTTTTTTACTGGCAGGGAAACCCACCGAGTGTTTATGTAAGAGCATTTATAATGATATTTGCGTATGGTGCTATATCGGTTGTTTTATCGTTTATGATGCACAAACATCTGCCAAAAGATGGGGGAATGAGAATAAGTCATAAAGAATACATATCAGCACTGCTTATCGTGGTAGCAGTATTTGCGGTCAGCAATATGAGTTACATAACAAACAATACGCCATTTTCCGGTAGTTATTCATTTGAAATAGGAAATATAAGAACAATAGTTGATCTTGGTGGTATTGCAATATTGTATGCTCATTTGATTCAGTGCTGTGAGATAAGAGTAAAAAGAGAACTGGAGTCGGTTCAGAATGTACTCCAGAATCAGTATACGCAGTATAAACAGTCCAGAGAGAGCATAGAGCTTATAAACTATAAGTATCATGATCTGAAACATCAGATAGAGTTTTTGAAAAATGAAAAGGATCCCGATAAGCGAACTGAATTTTTGAATAGGATGGAGGATGAAATAAAGCAGTATGAGTCGCAGAATAAGACTGGAAACAGTGTGCTGGATACGGTGCTGACCTCCAAAAGTCTGTATTGTGCCAAGCACGATATATCATTTACATGTGTGGCAGATGGTACGCTGCTTAAGTTTATGGATGTGATGGATATATGCAGTATTTTCGGAAATGCGTTGGACAATGCAATTGAATGTGAACTAAAAATTTCAGATAAAGAAAAAAGACTTATACATGTAAGTGTATCAAAGCAAAAAGCTTTTCTTTTGATCAGATTCGAAAATTACTATGAGGAAAAATTAAATTATAAAGAAGGAAAACTGGTAACAACTAAGAAAGAAAAGGAATATCACGGTTATGGTCTAAAGAGTATAAATTATACCATTGCCAAGTATAATGGTGCGGTAAGCATAGATACCATAGATAACTGGTTTGATATGAAGATACTTATTCCTCTGAATAATGTTACAGTATGATTAAAAGGCATTGTGTTTTGTGCAAAGTGTACTAAAACATGAAGCCTTTTTGTATATGTTGCATTGAGACCAGAGTTTCTGTTTGCAGTTTATGCATAAAAAATGCAGATTGTGAAAGTTTCGTAAAATAAAAATTAACTGTGCTAGGATATAGCTACAAGGTCATATATGACAAATTTAATAAAACGGAGGAAGAATATGCAAAAGAATATCAAGAGAGGAGTAAGGCTTACGGCGGCACTCATTGTCATGCTGATGCTGGTAAATTCACTGCTGCCGACTTACGGTGATACACTGACCACGTATCTTGGAATGTCCGGAAGCTCATCGAGTGACAGTGCCATGAGTGATGCCGACTGCATGGAAGAGGGGCGTGATGTAGACACCGAAATCGAAAGTGAAGGAGCCGTACTTCTTCGAAATGAAAACAACACACTTCCACTTGAAAAGGGAAGTAAGGTAACAATTTTAGGCGCAATGTCTTACAACTACATTTGTGGTGGTACAGGCTCTGCCGGTGGAAAGTATGACGAGTACACATACACCATGAAAGAGGCTTTTGACGGAAGTAAGACAGAAGGAAGCGGCGTAAGCACAGAGAAATATCTTGATGTAAATGAAAAGGCATGGAACTGGCTCGAGGAAGCGGTCGGCGGTTCAAGAAATGCTGATTCAAAATACGAGGGACACACAGGAACAGGCGAGCTTTCAACAATAGCCGGTTCTGATTATGTAGAGAATAAAGATGCATACGGAAATGGTGACTGGGGTGGTTACTCAAGAGTATGTGAGTTCGATGAGAGCGTATACGAGGATAACAAGGACAGCTTCATGCAGGACGGTTACAATGATGTAGCAATTGTTACATTCGGTCGTTCAGGTGCAGAAGGTGCTTCTCCGGTAATGGATTATGACGGAGATGGTGTTGCTTCAACAGGAACAACATATTTACAGCTCAGCGAGGACGAGCTTGGTCTTTTGGACTTCTGTAATAAGAACTACGACAAGACTATCGTGCTCATCAATTCATCAACACCTATCGAGCTTGGTGAGATCGAGCAGGAAGAATATGGCGTAGATGCGTGTCTTTGGATCGGACATCCGGGTGAGGCAGGACTTGTAGGTGTAGCACAGGTTCTTACAGGAGATGTAAACCCATCAGGACATCTTGTAGATACATATGCATACGATATGTCTACAATGCCTTCATTCTACAACAACGATGACAACAAATACACAAACGTAGAAAACATAAAGACAGGTTTTGACCAGTCAAACAACTTCGGATATTACCAGTACGAAGAGGGTATCTATGTCGGATACCGTTTCTACGAGACGGCAGATGCCGAAGGCTATTTTGACAGTGATGCATTTACCACACATGAGTGGAAAAACGGAACTGCAAAAGGCTATGACGAGGTTGTTCAGTATCCATTCGGATATGGACTTTCATATACGACTTTTGATGAGGAAGTGACAGCTTCAAATATTGATCTTACAGCACATTCATCAAACAGCATTACAGTAAAGGTAACAAATACAGGTGATGTTGCAGGAAAACAGGTAGTACAGCTCTATCAGGGGGCTCCTTACGGAACTGATGAAACCTGCGGTATCTCCGGAGTTGGCTTACAGAAATCTGCAAAAGCGCTTATTGGATTCCAGAAAACCGGAATTATCGAGCCGGGGGAATCGGAAGAGGTAACAATCACTTTTGATACAGATGATTTAGCATCATTTGATTCATATGGACATGGCTGCTATGTTCTTGAAAAAGGTGATTACAAATTCCACATCGGATTAAATGCACATGAGGATGTCTGTGATCCGGTTGAGGCAAGTCTTTCAGAGAGCATTATCTATGATGAGGACAATGCCGGAGCAAGAAGCAGCGACGAGGAAGTTGCAAAAGTTGCAATGAGTGATGTAGATGCCGGAGACGGAAACATGCTTGACGGATATTTATCAAGAAGTGATTTCACCGGAGGTATGGAGACAATCATGCAGCATGAGTCAAGCTGTAAAGAGGAGGCTCTTTCAGATGCACTCGTAGATGTTCTCGCAACACCTGCATTGGGAACAACTGAGTATACTTATGCGACGTATGAGAATGGTCAGAAGGTACAAAAGACAACTACCAAATACGTTGGTGGTGCTGATTACGAGGCTTATGCCACAGATGAAAATGTAGACGGAAAAGACCAGAATGATGATTCATATTTATATGATGATGAAAATACAGAACATAAAATTGACTATGGTAAAGTTTACTACGTAGTAGTTGATGACAATGGTGATCCTGTAGTTGATGATGATGGAAACTATCAGGTAACTGAGGACGAAACATCCATGAGACTTGATGTGAACTGTGAGTTTTTAAAGGATGTTGATTACAGCAATGAAATCTGGGCTTATCTTCTTGACGAGACAACACTTGACGAGCAGATAAATGTTCAGGGTAATCTCGGATGGTCTACACCGGCAGTAGAGTCAGTAAACAAGACTCGTGAGGATGTAGTAGACGGACCGGGAGAGTCAGGAAACGGTAACAGCAGTTACGGAACAAATACATGGTTTACATCAGCAGTAGTAAATGCTTCTACATGGAATCCATATTTACTTAATAAGCTTGGAATAGCTTATGCTCATCAATCAATCAAAAACAATCTTGCAGGTGCTTATGCTCCTGCTATGAATACACACAGAACTCCATTCGGTGGACGTAACTTCGAGTATTATTCAGAGGACGGCTTCATCGGTGGAAAGATGGGAGCTGCAGAAGTTGCAGGATTACAGTCAGAGGGTATCTATGTTTATATCAAGCACATGGCGATGAACGATAACGATACGAACCGAGATGGTAATATTACATGGTTCTCAGAGCAGGCAGCAAGAGAAATCATGTTAAAGGATTACGAGATCTGCGTAAAAGAGACATATGTAGTAGATGATGACGAGGCCGGTACAGGACATTTTGAGGCAGGACAGGGTACACTTGGTATCATGGCTTCTCTTAACAGAGATGGTATTTCAATGTTCCATCCGGGAATGTACCGCACAATCCTCCGTAATGAGTGGGGATTTAACGGACTTGTAGTTACAGATGGTGTTGGACCTTATCCATGGGTAATGACACCTGGAGCCGGACTCTTCGGAGGTGTTGAAGGACAGCTCGGTGGTTCGACGATCACTACATACTATGATTACGAAGGTGATGCTACATCAACTAATTACGGTAAATATCTGCTTCGTCAGACTACAAAGCATATGCTTTATCAGGTATGCCAAACCGGAAAACTGGTAAGAGGAGAAACCGGTGCCACTACAGGAACTCCTGTATGGAAGGTAATTATGATCGTGATAGATGTAGTGCTTGCATTACTTGCCGTACTTGCAATCGTACTCAATATCATTTTACCAATTGTGAAAAAAAGGAGAGTTAACGCATGATGGATAACATGGAAAATATAGAAAAAAGTCCCGGAAAAATCACGCAGAAGCTGGATAGATGGTTCAAGATTTCTGAGCGCAGCTCTACTGTGGGAAGCGAGATAAAAGCAGGACTTGGTGCATTTTGCATAGCAGTATGTGCACTGCTTGTAAATGCGCAGGTAATCGGAACTACCTATGGCAATTACGCCGGAGCATATCTGGCAGTATCATTTATAGCATTTGCCGGAACATTACTTCTTGGCGTGCTTTGTAACCTCCCAATGCTGCAGACAGCCAATATGGGAATCAGCTCAGTGCTGATTTCCATGATGGGCAGCAACACAGGACTTACCTATGCAAACCTTATGTTTGTTACATTCATAGCAGCCATAATCTATCTGATTATAGTTGTCACACCGCTTAAAAAGGTATTTATAGATGCATTGCCTGAGGGTGTTAAAAAGGCTATGCCTGTTGCAATAGGCTTGTATGTAATTTACACAGCACTTAAAAACTGTGGACTTTTAACAGATGCCGGAACTATAAATAATGCATCCGGTCTTACCAATCTAGATTTGTTTTATTTCTGGCTTCTTATTGCCGGAATAGTACTTGTAGTAATCTATACAGCAGCAAAGCGCCGTAATGCGCTCGGCTCAACATACTTTATGCTTATTCTTGCAATGTGGGTTGGTGGAGTTGTATTTTTCCTCGAGTACTTTGTCGGCGGACAGACAGCTACAACACTTGTTTACCAGAGATTAAATCTTATTGTTGCTACAGATGGTGCTTCACCTTACAACATAGCAACAGGTATCTCATCACTGAAAATCGGTGCATTGTTCAAGAAAGGTCTTGATTTCAGCGCTTTTACAGAGGCTGGTGGAAATGTAGCATTATTCATGATTGAAAGCGTCCTTACGTTCCTTTTCATTGGAATGTATACAAACCTTGGCAATTACAAAGCAAGTGTCGTTGCAGGAGGCTTTGACGAGCAGGAGTGGGTGACAGAAAGTGAGAAAAAAGCTCTTATCGTAGGAGCAGCACTCAATGTTGTTTCACCTGTTTTCGGAGGTACACCTACATCAATTGGTGCACAGTCTGCAATCGAGACAAAGGACGGAGGAAAGACAGGACTTAGCTCCCTTGCAGCAGCAGTTGGATTTTTTATCGCAATGTTCAACTGGGTATTTTTTGCAATCTTTGCTACATCTACAAACGGTGTAGGAATGTGGATAAATGATACAGAGACAAAGCTTGCAGCATATGTTCAGGATGGATTTGTTTTTGCAGACCTTATCATGGTATTTGCAGGAATCGCAATGCTTAAAGGAATCACAAAAATTGATGTAAAAAATCTTGAGGAAATGGTTCCTTTTGCGGCTACACTTATCGGAGCAGCAGTATTCGGAGATCTGGTTATCGGAATCGGATTTGCAGCAGTTTTATACTGTATTGCCAAGCTTATCGGTAAAGACAGAAAGGAAATTTCTCCTGCAACAATCATACTTGCAGTGATACTTATAGTTTATGTATTTATCGCACTTAAATATGGTGGAAACTTCATCACTGCGACAGCAGGCGGTCCTGGAATGGGCGGCGGTCCAGGTGGCCCCGCTCCACAGTAGATATTTTAAGAGGTGATTGCATGATAGATAAGCTAAAGAATCTATGGCAGCACTTTGCAATGACGCATCCCAGAGCCTCAAAATGGGTCCGGGAGGGCGGCTTGTTCGTGATAGTAAGTAACGTTATCACAGTACTTAAATATGTGATGCTTCTTTTCCTGCCCCTCCTGTTTGCCGGACTTCCAAAGGTGGACTTCGGCTTTCCGGGAATCGACATCACACTTTTCGGAGAGACATTTAAGTGGAATATAATAGGCTATGATGCGGCACACGGAGGGCTCCCGTATTTTTGTGCATACATGATAGCGATGGTGCTCGGAGAGTGCATCAACTTTCCAATCCAGCGAAACTTTGTATTCCGAAGCAAAGGCAATATCTGGTATCAGGCATTCTGGTATTTGATAGCGTTTTGCATAGTGACCTGCATAGTAAATTCAATAAACTGTATATGGGTAGCCGTAGCCGGCATGTTTGTTCCAAACTGGATTTACAACATCGGAACAACCGTGCTAAACGGCGGCGTATCCATGGTAGTATTCTTCTTTGTAAACAAGATTATTTTCCCAGAGGGAGAAGCAAAGAACTAGATACAATACAAAAATGCCCGGATGATGAAAGTGTCATTATCCGGGCATTTTTGCATTCTGTTTAATTGATCACATGATGATTCAGCCACTTCCCTGACTTGAATCTGATCGTAAATATTATAGAGCGCAGCTTGCTATGATGACTATCTCAGACACCCATGAAAGCTTTTTGATATAGTAGATAGCTTCGTCCTTTCTTCCGGCACCAAGGCACTGTCCTACAACTGTCATAAGACCGATTCCGATACCGATAGCGGCGATACCATTTAGATTCTCGAGTATATTGGTCATGGCCTGAGCGGCTATAGCGACGGTTCCGAGAGTGGAAACCGTAGACTGTATAGCAAGCTTTCCAAACTGGAACATACTGTTTTCGATTCCCGAAGGATACCGATAAACAGTTTTTTTTTATGAGTGAAAATTCAGGTCTTATAGACAGATAATTTTGGCTCTTCATTGGGATGTGTGGTATAGAAAATCGGCTCAAGACCGCATAGAACTTGAAAAAGCAAATTTTTTAAGCAAATTTTTTAAATAAAACATTACTTTACAAGAAGAATAAAAAAGCATATAATTCTTTTATAATATATTTAATAAAAGAGGGTAAGAAAACGGAAAATAAAGATAAAAAAAATATAACAAGAAAAAAAATAATTAATTATGTTCTAAACAATCATGTTACATCCAAGGCGGGAATCGCAAAAGAGTTAAACTTGAGTATGCCGACTGTATTAGCAAATGTGAATGACTTGTTAGAAAAAGGGGTGTTGGAAGAAACTGGGGAATATGCTTCAACCGGTGGAAGGAAGGCAAAAAGTATAGGGATTAATAAGTCATACTGTCATGCAATGGGAATTTTGATTACAGCGAATCATATAGAAATGGTATTAGTAAATCTTGGAGATGAGATTATAAAAAAAGATCGCATCCGCTTAAAATTTACGGCAGAATTATCCTATTGTACAGAGGTGGCACAAAAGGTCAAAACTTTTCTTGAAGGCGAATTAGCGAAGGATACGCTGCTTGGGATTGGAGTGGCGATTCCGGGAATTATTGATCAGAAAGAACGGATCGTTTTAAAATCCCATGCTTTAGGTATAGAGAATTATAGTCTGCGCTTTTTAGAGCAGGCTCTGGAACTTCCGGTATATTTTGAAAACGATGCTAATGCTGCAATGCTTGCAGAAAAAAAACAAAAGTATCCAAATGCGATATATCTGTCTTTGAACCACACCTTAGGAGGTGCATTCTGCATAGATGGAAAGCTGTTTCGAGGGCAGAACCAGAAAGCAGGGGAGTTTGGTCACATGATACTCGTTCCCGGTGGAAGAAAGTGTTATTGTGGCAAATCAGGATGTGCAGATGCATATTGTGCTGCAAGTGTACTGACACAAGATAACAGGCAGTCACTGGATGCATTTATGGAAAAAATTGAAAGTGGTGATGAAAAAATTTTGCAGACATGGAATGAGTATCTGGATCATCTTGCTGTTTTGATATCAAATCTGCGGATGGCATATGATATGGATATCATACTAGGAGGTGATGTGGGAGGTGTATTATCAGATTATATGATACCTCTGGGAGAAAAAGTGATGGCATATAATGGCTTTGAGCATGATGTTTCATACTTGAAAAATTGTTCGTATAAGAAAGAAGCGTCAGCTGTTGGAGCAGCGAAATACTTTTTTACAAAACATATGGGTGAATTGTAAATTTTTTGATCCTCATATCATATTATAGTAAAAAACGGAAAGAAAACAGTAACTACGGTTTCCTTTCCGTTTTTTTTGCATGTTAATTGTGAAAAATACACAAAAAATAGATTTTGAAATTATGAAATATATAGAAAAATGAAAAAACATATTGACAAATTATGTTTACAAGGTAATAATGTAATTACTTTAATAAAACAATTTATAAAACATAAAATAAAACAACATAAAAAAGGAGGAAACAATTATGTTACAGCAGGTAATGACAAATCCGGGAGAAATTATTTTCAGAGAGGTTCCGGTTCCGGAGGTAAAGGAAAATCAGGTTTTGGTAAAGATTATGAATATTGGTATTTGTGGATCAGATATTCATGTTTATCATGGAAAACATCCGTTTACAAAATATCCGGTAACACAAGGACATGAGGTTTCAGGTGAAATTACAGAACTTGGAAAAAATGTCACAGAGTTTCATGTGGGACAGAAGGTGACGATAGAGCCTCAGGTATATTGTGGACATTGCTATCCATGTCGTCATGGAAAGTATAATCTCTGTGAGGAATTAAAAGTAATGGGATTTCAGACAACAGGAACAGCATCTGAGTATTTTGCAGTGGATGCATCTAAAGTAACACCTATTCCAAAAGAAATGTCCTATGAAGAAGGAGCTATGATCGAACCTCTTGCTGTGGCAGTTCATGGTGTAAAACAGATGGGCGATGTGGCTGGCATGAATATTGCAGTCCTTGGAGCAGGACCGATTGGAAATCTCGTGGCACAGACAGCAATTGGAATGGGGGCAGCGAAAGTGATGATCACAGATATTAGTGATCTTAGACTGGCAAAGGCAAAAGAATGTGGAATTGATGTGTGTGTGAATACCAAAAATAAAGACTTCGGTGAGGCAATGATCGAAGCATTTGGACCGGATAAGGCAGATGTGATCTACGACTGTGCCGGAAACAATATCACAATGGGACAGGCAATTAAATATGCAAGAAAAGGAAGCACGATCGTACTGGTGGCTGTTTTTGCAGGAATGGCAGAAGTAGATCTTGCAGTGGCAAATGATCACGAACTTGACATTAAAAGCACGATGATGTACCGCCATGATGATTACATAGATGGAATCAGACTGGTAAATGAGGGAAAAGTTCATTTGAAACCGCTTATCTCAAAGAAATTTGCTTTTAAAGATTATCTGAAGGCATACCAGTATATTGATGATAACCGCGAGACAACGATGAAAGTAATTATCAACGTCAATGAAAAGTAAGGAGTTCGTATGGAAAATAAATATGGAATTGTCGGAGTAGCCCATGTCGGGCTCCCGACAAACGATTTACAGAAAACAGTTGAGTTTTATAAGAGTCTTGGATTCGAAGTAATTATGCAGACATATAATGAAAAAGCAGGGGAAAAAGTGGCATTTTTACAGATAAAAAATTACTGTATAGAAACTTTTGAAAATGGGCAGGCGGCAATGTCAGACGGTGCATACCAACATGTAGCACTTGATGTGGAAGACATTGAAAGTATGTATCAGAAAATCTGCAATGAAAAATACACAGTTATTACAGATGGAATCGAAGAACTGCCATTTTGGGAAAAGGGTGTGAAGTTTTTTATGATTAAGGGACCAAATGAGGAAAGAATAGAGTTTTGTCAGAAACTCTGATAAAAATAGGAGGGACATATGAGTAGCGAAAACAAAAATGGAAAAGTACCGCTGATCAGTAAGATTGCATATGGGTTTGGCGATGTTGGATGTAATTTCAGCTGGATGTTTGTCAGTAATTTTCTGATGATATTTTATACAGACGTGTTCGGAATCAGTATGGCGGCTGTGTCAGCACTTATGCTTTTTTCAAGATTCTGGGATGCAATCAATGATCCAATTGTCGGGGGGCTTACGGATAAAACAAAATCGAAATGGGGACGGTACCGTCCATGGCTGTTAGTAGCGGCACCAATTACAGCAATCCTTCTTGTTATGACATTCTGGGCAAGACCCGACTGGCCACAGAATGGAAAAATCATTTATATGGTAATTACATATTGTCTGCTGGTTTTGGGGTATACCTGTGTGAATATTCCATATGGAACCTTGTGTGGTGCTATGACACAGGATATTGATGAACGTGCAAAAATAAATACATCCCGTTCGGTTGCAGCTATGATTGCAATTGGTGTGTTAAATATTATCACAGTTCCACTGCTCAGCAAATTCGGCAGTCACAGTGCAAAGACAGGATATCTGACGGTTGCGGTCATATATGGATGTATTTTTACAGCCTGTCATTTCTTCTGCTTTGCGAAGACAAAAGAGGCAGTGATTATTCCGGAAAAAGAAAAAATTTCTGTAAAGATACAGTTGAAAGCAGTCATGCAGAACAGACCATATCTTCTTGCATTGGCAGGACAGATATTATTTGGATTTACATTATATGGTAGAAACGCAGATATTCTGTATTATTTTACATATGTGGAAGGAAATGCATCCTACTACACAACTTATTCGATGTGCATCATTATTCCTTCTATCATCGGGGCAGCCTGTTTTCAACCATTATTCCGCAAGTTGAATAACAAAGGAAGAACAGCATCTCTCTTTGCTTTATTTACAGGAATTTCCATGTTGTCTATGTTTTTCTTCAATGCCAAAGAATCACCGGCTATTTTTTATGCATTATCCGGTCTCACACAGTTTTTTTTCTCTGGATTTAATACCGCAATCTATGCAATTATTCCAGACTGTGTGGAATATGGGGAGTGGAAAACCGGACTTAGAAATGACGGTTTTCAGTATGCATTTATTTCACTGGGAAATAAAATCGGAATGGCAGTTGGAACAGCACTTTTAGCAGGATTACTTGGAAAATGTGGTTATATTGCAAATCAGACACAAAATGCAACTGTACTTTCAATTATGAAACATGCATTTACGACGATTCCAGGTGCACTCTGGATTGTGACTGCGGTTGTATTATTTTTCTACCGGTTAAATAAAAAACGTTATAATGAGATTGTGGAGGAACTGAAAAATGGAAGAAAAAGTTGATATTGTGGCATTGGGGGAATTACTGATTGATTTTACGGAAGCGGGACACAGTCAGGGTGGGAGAAAACTGTTTGAACAGAATCCCGGCGGTGCTCCGGCAAATCTTCTGACAGTTGCAAGTCATTTTGGGTATCGCACCTCTTTTATTGGAAAAGTTGGAAACGATATGCATGGTAAATTTTTAAAGAGGACACTGCAAACGGAAGGAATCAATACAGATGCTATCGTCGAAGATCCGGATTATTTTACGACACTGGCATTTGTGGAAATCGGTGAAAATGGAGAAAGAAATTTTTCTTTTGCAAGAAAACCGGGTGCAGATACACAGTTAAAAAAAGAAGAACTGGATCAGACGTTAATTTCCGGATGTAGAATTTTTCATTTTGGATCATTATCGCTGACAGACGAGCCGGCAGAAAGCGCAACGATCGAAGCAGTAAAAATGGCAAAAGCAGCGGGTGTACTTATTTCATATGATCCAAATTACCGCCCGTCTCTTTGGAAGAGCAAAGAGTATGCAGTGAAAAAAATGAAGTCTGTTGTAGAACTGGTAGATGTCATGAAAGTATCGGATGAAGAGAGTATTCTCCTGACAGGGGCTAAAAGTTATGAGCAGGCTGCAGAAGAAATTCTTGCTATGGGACCAAAGCTGGTTGCCATTACATTGGGAGAACATGGCGTTCTTATGGCAACAAAAAGCAGAAAAGAAATCATAAAAGCGTTTAAGACCAATGCAGTCGATACAACCGGAGCAGGGGATTCTTTCTGGGGAGGCGTATTATGCAGTATTCTTTCTATAAATAAGCCCGTAGAAAAGATGGAATGGGAAGAAATCAGAAAGTGTGCTGTTTTGGGAAATGCAGTTGCAGGATTGTGTGTGCAAAAGCGAGGTGGAATACCTGCGATTCCGACGAAAGAGGCAGTGTTTGAATTTATGCAGAAATAATGAGTGTATGTTGCAATACTGGTTTCTACAACAGTTTGTGATGTGCTGTCATACCTTGTGAAGTAGTATCTGGAAAATTGTTGATTCCGGCTTGACTTAATTTAACATCTCAAATATAATAATTGCATACATCAGAAAACGTTCACTCTTCACCGGATGAGTGGTTAAAGCGTCTGGGAGCAAATCGTAGGTGCAGTAATTTACACTGTAAGATTTGTTTCCGGGCGCTTATTTATTTTGGAGGATAGATGCAATATGAATAAGAAAAAAGAATTATTGGTACAGATTATGTGGGAGCTTGCGGGAAGCATCTTTTATGCAATAGGTATATATAACTTCGCTCTGCAGGCAGAGTTTCCTATGACAGGTTTTTCGGGTATTTCGATTATTTTATACCGGCTGTTTAATATTTCCATTGGTTTATCAACGGTCCTGCTTAATATTCCGGTTGCGATACTGTGCTGCAAATTATTGGGCAGGAAATTTTTTGTCAGCTCAATACGATGCATGCTTTTGTCTTCTTTTATTGTTGACTATGTTGCGCCGTTATTTCCGGTGTATCAGGGAGACAGACTGCTTGCGGCATTGTGCACAGGTGTATTTTGCGGAATAGGCTATGCCATGATTTATACAAGAAATTCTTCAACAGGAGGAGCTGATTTTATCATCATGGCTGTAAAAGCATTGCGGCCTCATTTATCGATGGGCAACATCTCTTTTCTTACTGATGTCGGAATTATTCTGGTTGGAGGACTTTTGTTTCGGGATATTGACGGAATGATTTACGGCATGATAGTGAATATACTGTCTGCGGTTGTTATTGATAAAATGATATATGGCATGAATTCAGGCAAAGTAGCCTTTATCGTCACAAAAAATGGAAAGAGAATATGCGATGTAATTGATGAATGCAGTCAGCGCGGAAGCACTATTCTTAAAGCGCAGGGAGGATATAAGCAGGACGATATTCAGGTGGTAATGTGTGCATGCAACAGTAAGGAAATGTACCAGGTGCGTAAATCCGTAAAAGATGCAGACCCGGACTCTTTTATTGTGGTTGTTGAGTCTCATGAGGTGCACGGAGAGGGCTTTAAAATGACAAATATTGGAGAAGCAGAGAACTGAAACATACCTGAAACAAATATAGTGTGAAGATTGTATATTAGCTTGAAAAAAGCTATACTAATATAATGATGTAGCGGTTTTATGGCTGAAATTATATATTTGGGAGGTAATTACATGTTAGAAAACTGGATTAAACCACAAATTCCGGAGGAGGAAGAGCTGGATGAGCGCCTGCATGCAGCACGCTCTAAGCTGTCTGTGCTTCAGATGCAGATTAAGGAGCATGGACTGCCTGTACTTGTGCTGTTTGAGGGCTGGGGTACTGCAGGAAAGGGCAGTGTGCTCGGTAAGGTAATCAAGAATATTGATCCGCGATTTTTCAAGGTCGCAACCATGGACGAGCCGACAGAGGAGGAAGGACGCAAGCCTTTTTTATATCGGTATTTTGTAAAGATTCCGGCAAACGGGAAGCTTGAGTTTCTTGATTCCGGCTGGATGGATGAGGTAGTAAAGGATGTACTGCACGACAAGATAGGAGAGAAGGAGTACAAGAAGAAAATTGAAAGCGTGAAGCGCTTCGAGCGACAGCTGACTGACAATGGTTATCTTGTTATGAAATTTTTCTTCCAAATCAGCCGGAAGGAACAAAAAAAGCGTATTGAGGTATTAAAGGAGAATAAGGATACCAGATGGCGTGTCAGTGGAGATGAAGACTGGCAGAATAAGCATTATGACAAGTGTATGCATGTGTTTGACAGATATCTGAATGATACAAATTCGCCTGCAGATCCTTGGTATATAGTTGATGCAAAGAATAGAAAATGGGCTGAGCTTCAGGTGCTGGAGACGCTGGTTAGTGGAATAGAGACAGCACTTAAAAACAGTAATCTTGCTGTGCCGCTGTTACAGAATGTGTTTCCGCTTGAGAAGCTTCCAAAGCTTTCTGAGATATCACTTGACAAGGAGCTGTCTGAGGAGGAATACAAAAAGGAGCTCAAAAATCTGCAGTCTAAGCTTAGCGAGCTGCATAACAAGCTCTACAGGCGAAAGATTCCTGTTGTAATAGCATATGAGGGCTGGGATGCAGCCGGAAAGGGTGGAAATATAAAGAGAATCACAGAGGCACTGGATCCGAGAGGCTTTGAGGTGCATCCGATTGCAAGCCCGCTGCCCAACGAGAAGGCAAGACACTATCTGTGGAGATTTTGGAACCGTCTTCCTAAGACAGGGCATATAGCCATTTTTGACCGTACATGGTATGGCAGGGTGATGGTAGAAAGACTCGAGGGCTTTTGTAGCGAGAATGAATGGCAGCGTGCCTATAATGAGATTAATGAATTTGAAAAGGAGCTGTCAGACTGGGGAGCTGTCATCATAAAGTTCTGGGTGCAGATTGACAAGGATACCCAGCTGGCACGATTTGAGGAACGCCAGAATACTCCGGAAAAGCAATGGAAGATTACCGACGAGGACTGGAGAAACAGAGAAAAATGGGATCTGTATGAGACTGCTGTGAATGAGATGCTAAGGAAAACCAATACCACTTATGCGCCGTGGCATGTGCTTGAGTCAAACGACAAGAAATATGCGAGAATCAAGGCACTTAGGATTGTGATTGATGCGATTGAAGCTGCTTTGGATGATAGATCACATAAAAAGTAAAAACAGATGTATATAAACAAAAGATATGTAAATATGTAAAAAGGAGCCGGATTAAATCCGACTCCTTTAAAGTGTTGGTAAATTAATTTGGGTACAAAAAATGCGCCTCCAGGGGCTCGAACCCTGCACACCCTGATTAAGAGTCAGGTGCTCTACCAAATGAGCTAGAGGCGCAAACATCTGTGTGAATATCTGTGTCACACGGACAAATGATATTATACACAGGGTTTTACAAAAATGCAAGTACTTTTTTAAAAAAATTTAAAAAATTATAAAAATGACTTTAAAACATTAAGAACTCCGTTTTCCCAGTAAGGCGCACAGGTGTGTTTTGCGGCTGCGATAACCTCCTGGCGGGCGTTTGATACGGCATAGCTTGTTCCTGCATTTTGAAGCATCTCAATATCATTCAGATTGTCACCGAAACAGCATACTTCGTCCGGAAGCAGGTCGAATCTGTCTATTAGGTATGAGAGTGCAGTCCATTTGCTGACACCCTTTGCGTTGCAGTCTACCCATTCCTTGCCGGCGGCTGCCAGGTGAGCTTTTTTATTCCATGCCGGAATGAAAACCGGTGTACACAGCTCTTCGCATTTGTCGGGATGAAAGACAGTGAATTTGATGATGTCATTTCTGTCAAGCCCTGTGATGTCATCAACCTCACGCATCTCAAAGCCGTATGAATCACGAAGCAGATGAAAGATTGGGCTGCCACCATCCTCTGCAAAGCAGAAATCAGGAGTAGCAGCAAAGTAATCGCATGCAGGCAGCTCATCGCGGACCATCCGGCACATGCCCTTCCATATATCCTCTTCCATAGGATAGGTCTTTAGGATTTCCTTTGGAGTGCGCACGACAGTTCCTCCATCTGTTATATACAAAAGCTTGTGCTTTATCGGAGCAAACAGCTTCAGCTCGCTTGAAAACTGTCTGCCGGAGCATACTACAAATATTATACCTTTATCTATGAGCCTGTCGATGACTGACATGTATTCTGGATCTATGAGCAGTGTGCCGTCCTTTACAAGTGTTCCGTCTATATCTGTTGCTATTAGTTTTATCATTATTTATCTCCCGGGCATATATCTTTTGAATATTCAACGATATTATTATAAGAAATTATAATCTCATATGCAAGGGACTTATTGTGTATTTATTACTGTTTGTGAAAGAAAAACAGACCCAAAAACAGAACAAAAAACAGAACAAAAAAACAGAACATATTGAAAGTTTCCGGTTCATATTGTATCATAGTAATACTGGCTTCATCTTCAATGCGTTGAAGCAATGAAAACTAAGGGGACGATATTTACTATGATAGTAGCACTTATTGAAAAAGTTTATTCTTTTTTGTGGGGAGATCTGATACACATTCCACTGCCCGGTGGTGGGAGCGTGGGAATCTCTCTTCTCATAATTCTTTTGATTCCGACAGGAATTTATTTCACTGTAAGGACAAGGCTTTTACCAATCAGAATGTTTCCGGACATGATAAAGGCACTGACCGGTAAAAAGGAAAACAAGGACAGCCTGTCCACGTTCCAGACGCTCATTGTCTCTACGGCAACGAGAGTAGGCATGGGTAATCTGGTTGGAGTTGTGGCTGCCATATCAGTGGGAGGCGCAGGTGCGGTTTTCTGGATGTGGATAACAGCCATTATCGGTTCATCTACGGCTTTTGTGGAGGCTACACTGGCACAGCTTCACAAGGAGCCGGATCCTTTGTACTCAGGCTACCGTGGAGGTCCGGCATATTACATACACCACTACTGTGAGGACAAATCAGGCAAAAAGAAAAAACATGTAGCTATAGCTGTTTTGTTTGCCATATCGGGACTGATCTGCTGGTGCGGTATCAGCCAGGTTATAAGCAATTCTGTCACCTCATCCTTTGAAAATGCATTTGGCATACCACCTATTTATACTACAATAATTCTGGTGGCAGTGGCTGCTGTAATAGTGCTCAGAAAAAATGCTACGGTAAAGGTACTCGACATAGTTGTTCCTATCATGGCGGTGTGCTATTTTGCCATAACCATTTTTATTATCATTAAAAATATAGGCATGATGCCATCAGTTTTTTCAAGGATATTTGAGGAAGCCTTCGGTATCAGGCAGGTGGCTGCGGGAGGCTTTGGAGCAGTGCTCATGAACGGTGTAAAGAGAGGACTTTTTTCAAATGAGGCAGGCTCAGGCTCAGCTCCATGTGCTGCAGCGGCGGCAGAGTGCGATACTCCTGTAAAGGCAGGACTGACGCAGGCGCTCGGTGTATTTATAGATACGATAGTGATCTGCAGCTGTACGGCAATGATCATGCTCACAGTACCGGAGAATATAGTATCAGGCAAAGAGGGCATGGATTTATTACAGTCAGCTATGAGGTATCATCTTGGAGATTTTGGAGTTATTTTTATAGCAGTCACATTGTTTTTATTCAGCTTTTCCACTTTCCTTGGTATACTTTTTTATGCAAGGAGTAATGTTGCGTACCTGTTTGGGGATAACTGGATTTCACAGACCATGTACAAGGTGCTGGCTCTTGTTATGCTGTTTGTAGGCGGTATCGCGGCATACACATTTGTCTGGGATCTCGGAGATGTAGGAATCGGCCTTATGACTATATTCAATACAGGTATTCTCTATCTGATGGGTGGACAGGCAATAAAGGAGCTGCGAGTCTTTGAGGAGAGTAATAAAGCACAAAGCAATAGTCAATGTTCACAGCAGGGTGATAATGTAACGCAATAACAATAGGAGATATATAAATATGAAAAGAGAATCATTTAAATCACGTCTGGGATTTATACTGGTAAGTGCAGGATGCGCTATAGGCATAGGCAATGTATGGCGTTTTCCGTATGTGACAGGTCAAAACGGTGGCGGTATTTTTGTACTGTTTTACCTTATATTTCTGGTATGCATGGGACTTCCGGTGCTTACGATGGAGCTTGCTGTAGGCCGAGCCAGCAGAAAAAGTGCTGTGATGAGCTACAAGGCTCTTGAGAAAGAGGGCAGTAAATGGCATATTCACGGATGGATAGCCATGCTTGGCTGCTACATGCTTATGATGTATTACACAACAGTCTCAGGCTGGATGGTTGCGTATTTCTTTAAATTTTTAAAGGGAGATTTTACATCAGGCATGAATGCGGATGACACGGCGGCAGCATTTGGAAACCTGCTTGCAGATCCAAAGCAGATGGCTTTCTGGATGATAGTTACGGTAGTGCTTGGATTTTGGGTATGCAGCCGTGGTCTGCAGAATGGACTTGAGAAAATCAGTAAATTTATGATGAGTGCGCTGCTTTTGCTTATTATAGTGCTCGCGGTGCACAGCATTACGCTTTCAGGTGCGTTAGAGGGAGTGAAATTCTATCTTGTTCCAAATCTGGATGCGGTTTCTGAAATTGGAATAAAGAATGTCATAACAGCAGCCATGAATCAGGCATTTTTTACGCTTAGCCTGGGCGTAGCTGCGATGGAGATATTCGGCAGCTATATGGAAAAGGACCACACTCTGGCAGGAGAAGGGGCAAAAATCTGTGCTCTCGATACATTTGTGGCTATCATGTCAGGGTTTATCATTTTCCCGGCATGCTTCAGCTACGGAGTGGAGGTAGGCGCAGGTCCGAGCCTTATCTTTATCACTTTGCCAAATGTATTTGTAAATATGCAGGGAGGCCGCATATGGGGATGTCTTTTCTTCATGTTTATGACCTTTGCCAGCTTTTCAACCGTCATCGCGGTATTTGAGAATATTATGTCATTTGCCATTGATATGTTTGGCTGGTCCAGAAAAAAGGCTGCACTCGTAAACGCAGTGATAATACTCATTGCGAGTATGCCGTGTGTGCTTGGATACAACGTGTGGAGCAGTCTGCACCTTATAGGAGGCAGGGATGTGCTTGACAGCGAGGATTTTATAGTAAGTAACCTCCTTCTTCCGATTGGCTCACTTGTCTATCTGCTTTTTTGTGTGACAAAGTGGGGCTGGGGCTTTGATAAATATATAGATGAGGCAAATACCGGAGCAGGACTTAAGATTTCGAGGAAGCTTAAGCCGTATTTTCAGTTCATACTGCCGCTTTTGATTTTGTTTATTTTTATACAGGGATTGATATAGTTACATATTTTTAATCAGACAGGAGAGTGTAAAACATGTTAGATCAGAATACTTTTATAGAGACAGTACAGAGCGTGGCTGAGATTATCCGTACATCAGCGGAGCCTATTGGCAGAGATGAAATCATGTCTTATTTTAAGGATATGGAGCTCAATAAGGCACAGGAGGATATGGTTTTTGAATTTCTCATCACACCGCATGAACAGGAGGATGAGAGTGCAGGAGATTCGATGGATGCCATAGCCAGTGGGAAGAATGATAAGGATAAGCAGGATAATGAAGCTGAGCCCGATATAGACGAGGACAGCCTCATTCCGGATTCACCTATGTTTAGGATGTATCTTGAGGAGCTTGAGGAGATACCTGATTACACAAAGGCTGAGCAGGACGATATGTACAAAAAGCTGCTCGCAGGTGATGAGAGTGTGATACACACTATATCAAATTTCTGGCTTAAAAGTGTGCTTGCCATGGCAAAGAAGCTGGCTGTTAGCTCAGAGGGCTTTGAGGATGTAGTACAGGAGGGAAACATGGGGCTTTTCATGTGTCTTACCGAGCTCTGCGGCTGTGGGGATGAGATAGATGTGGAAAAAGAGCTTTTGGATGCCATAGAGGAGTCTATGAAAGCATGTATCAGGGAGCAGACAGGTGAGGATGAGAGCGAGAATACTGTGGTAGGAAAGGTTTCATTAGTAAACCGTGCAGTGGAGAAATTAAAATCCGATAAGGGCTTTGAGCCGAGCCTTAGTGAGCTTTCAGGCTACACCGGTGTGGATGAGGAAGAGCTTGAAAACCTTCTTGAGCTTATCAAAAAGGCTGATGTGGAGAAAAATAAACAGGACAGTAAATAATCTGTGTCATTTGTAGATTTGTGTCATATATTAAACCATACCTGAATATATGAAAGGATGGAAAATATATGGCACGATTTACTAATCAGGCACAGCTTCGTTATGGCAACAATGTAGCCAATTCAAATATAGCAGTCGGAGAAATACTTGAGGTGCTTTCTGCTACAAAAACGGCAGTCAAAAACACCTACAATCAAAACGATACAATAACCTATGTGGTGAGCATCGTAAACTCCGGAAATACCGCGATAAACGGTCTGACACTTTCTGATAATCTAGGTGCTTATACCTTTAACACCAACACTCTTGTACCATTAACCTATGTTAATAACACCGCAAAATACTATACAAACGGCACACTCCAGGCAGCTCCTGCAGTAACCCAGGGACCGCCTCTTAGCATCACAGGCATAAGTGTCCCGGCAGGGGGCAATGCAACTGTCATCTATGAGGCAGCATTAAATGAGTATGCTCCTCTTGGCACAGAGGCATCTGTCACAAACACTGCTACAGTAAGCGGCACAGGAATCACTCCGGTTACAGCAGCAGAGACAGTAAATGCCGAGGCTGCACCAAATCTTGCGATTACAAAGTCTGTAAGCCCGGTTCCGGTTACAGAAAACGGCACACTGACCTATACCTTCAGGATTCAAAACTATGGAAGTGTTGCGGCAACAAACACTACAGGCGTGGTTATAACAGACACATTTGCTCCTGTTTTGAACAATCTTACAGCCGCATTAAACGGCACAGCCTGGACTGCAGCTACAGATTATACCTACGATGAGGCGACAGGCACATTTTCGAGCACGGCAGGTGCAATCACTGTTCCGGCGGCAACCTACACACAGGATAGCACAACAGGAGCGTGGGTTGTCACACCGGGCGAGAGCACACTTGTCATCACAGGAACCGTGTAGTGGCAGAGGTGATTAATAAGGTTTAAGAATTGTTTAATTTAGTGGGATAGAAGTTGAAAAATATATGCAAACTATGTAAAATAAATATAGCTGTTTATGAATAAGATGATGCAGATGATCATCAGCAGTTTAAATTGATTAACCGGGGGATAAGACAAATGAATAATGCACAGTTAGTGATAGACGAAGTAAAAAAGGCAGTAAAGGGCAAGGATGATTGTATCATCAAGGCATTTGCTGCCTTTTTGGCAGGTGGACATATACTGCTTGAGGATGTGCCGGGAGTGGGCAAGACCACGCTTGCAGTAGCCTTTTCAAGGGCGATGGCTCTTGTGAATCACAGGGTACAGTTTACTCCGGATGTGCTGCCTGCGGATATTCTTGGCTTTTCGATGTATCAGAAGCAGACCGGATCATTTGTGTACCGTGAGGGCGCTGTGATGTGCAATCTGTTTCTGGCAGACGAGATTAACAGGACAAGTCCCAAAACGCAGTCAGCGCTTTTGGAGGTCATGGAGGAGGGAAATGTCACTGTGGATGGCGAGAGTAGAAAAGTCCCAAAGCCGTTTATAGTAATGGCCACGCAAAATCCAAAGGGCAGCGCCGGCACACAGCTGTTGCCGGAGTCGCAGCTTGACAGGTTTATGATATGCATGAGCATGGGATATCCATCGCATGAGGCAGAGGTGGATATCGCAAAGGGCAGGAGCATGAAGGCAGATGAGTATACGATAAAGCCTGTTATGAATGCACAGGGGCTTGTTGAGATGCAGGGAGAGGTCGAGCAGGTATTTATCCATGACAGTATTTATTCATACATTGTGGATCTGGTTGATGCGACAAGGACGAGTCCGTACATTGAGCTTGGAGTGAGCCCGAGAGGTACGATTGCGTGTGTGAGGATGGCAAAGGCATATGCGTATCTAAATGGGCGAAGCTATGTCATACCGTCTGATGTGGTTTCTGTATTTGCGGATGTGACAAAGCACAGAATTGTGCTAAATACCAAGGCGAGAGTGTCACACGTATCAGAGCTTTCAGTGATAGATGAGATACTAAAGGCTGTTAAGCAGCCGACAATTTATGTGAAAAAGGCAGGTAATCGTGATTAGTTTTTTGATAGGAATAATTACTGCAGCAGTAGTTTTTTATATGTCGATGATATACGGCAATGCCGCGCTGGCGCTTTTGGGCAGCTTTATGTGTGTGTTTATGGCGCTGACATTTATAGCATTGCTTGTAAAGGCGCACAGGGCAGTGGCAGCTATAAATATTCCGATAGCTATCGCCACACAGGGTGATAGCATCAGGGTAAGCCTTTCCTGCCGGCTGAAGGAGACAGGCTTTGATGGTGTTAAATACCGTGTAAAGGTGAAAAATAATTTATCCGGAGAAAAAAGTACAAAATGGCTGTCTGGAGGCAATGATTTTTTGTACAGCACGAAGTGCTGCGGCAATTATGAATTTGAGCTTGCAAGGATAAGGCTATATGATTTTTCGAGGCTTTTTTATGTCACAAAAAGAGTTAAAAAATATGTAAATGTTGAGGTGATTCCGCAGATTGATGAGATTCCTGTGAGGATAACGGACAGAGTGAGAAATTTCTTTGGGGATTCTGATATCTATGATGATATAAGGCCCGGGTATGATCCGTCGGAGCTGTTTGACGTCAGAGAGTTTCAAAACGGTGACAGGCTGCAGAGTGTGCACTGGAAGCTTTCTGCAAGGACAGATGAGCTGATGGTAAAGGAAAACAGCCTGCCAAAGGCATGTGCCGTGGCCGTAGTCGCAGACTTAAGGGGGATAAAGAAGGGCAGACAGGCGGATGCTTTTATGAAGCTTCTTGTCTCGCTTTCCTTTTCACTTATGGATCAAAAATGCCCTCATTATGTGGCATGGTATGATACCTTAATAAACGATATTGTGAGAGCCCGAGTGGATGACGAGGAGGGCTTTTATATATTCTTGAACAGTTTCCTTAAAATAAAGCCGGATACAAAGACGGATGCGCGTTTTTTGTATGAGGAAAAGTACAGGGCAGAAAGGCTTGTGTGTCTACTTAGCGTGGACGGAAGGCTTCAGATAAAAAAGGGAGAGGAGATAGTTGGCAGAGCAGATGAAAAAAACGAGATTGTCATTTAGGAAAAACTGCTGGCAGAGGTCTGATACAAATGAGATAAAGCCTGATTACAATAATGCGTTTACAGTGCTAAGCGTTCTGCTTACGGAGCTTGCCAATGCAGCAGCAGCAGTATTTCTTACGGTATGTGCGGTGTCTGTCGTGAATACGACTATTTCCCATGTGAGGTGTCCGTATTATGTGTATTTATGGCTGTTTATTTTTTCGGTGATAAGCGGCTTTATAAACAGACTTGCATCGCTTGATGCAAGAAGGTGGGTGCGCCATGCGATAAATACAGGTCTGCTGCTTGTATTTGTGCTAGGAGTGTTTATCGCAAACTGGCAGGCTGCGGCGCATATAAAGGATGGCTTTTTATATGTAAAGGGCAGGTATCTTGAGATAATAAATGTGTACTATGGCACTTCGTTTGCATGCCCGAAGGGCGATAAGGCCTTTGCAGGGGCATTTGTGGGCTTTGTATCGTTTATAGCTATGCTTTTTCTGGTGACACTTGCGGTTCAAATTAAAAGAAGACGTATGCTTACATTATTTCCAACGCTTATGCTTGCGGTGCAGCTGTGCATAGGCAAAAGTCCAAGCGTCAGTGAAGTCGTTATGCTCACGCTTTGTACACTCTGGTGCCTTATCGCAGATGGCAACGCACGCACAGTGGCAGGATATGAGGCAGACGGCAGTGCACAGGGCAATGAGGCTTTAAGGATAGTACCGGCGTTTTTATACATGGCGGCAGTGTCAGCAATACTTTTTATATGTGTATTTTCGTTTAAACCTCTTGCTGATACACTTGCCGATAAAAAGCCACAGATGCTTGCCTTTCAAAAGGATTTGGAGGGCAGCGTAAAGTCGTTCTTCAGCTCGGGAATTGATTTGCAGGATGGCACAGTTAGCAATCACTACCCAAGCTACAGCGGAAAAACAGTGATGACGGTAGAAGCATCATCAGGAGCGTCCTCTAATATTTACCTGAGGAGCTTTTACGGTGATACCTATGAGAATGGCAGATGGATTAAAAAGTCTGATTTTTCCCGGATGGAAAAAGAGTATCACGATGCTTCAAGGATGACAGCGTGGCAGAATGCAATCGGATTAGCCACGCTGCTTTATGGCTATTATGATGATGAGACTAATCCGGCCACCGAAAAGTATACAATCACGATGGAGAAGCTTTCCACCAAATACACCTATTTGCCGTACTGTATCGATCCATACAGTATAGATGCCAAAGGGGATATAGATTTTGACGAAGACTTTTTTATCACAAAGGATAAAGGAACAAAGACTATCGAGGTATCGGCGTGTCCCGGCTTTTTCGATGGTAGTCTGGAAACGTCCAGCCTTGAGCCCGAGCAGCCTCTTGAGGTCAACAATGATTTCTATGCGGCATACAATAATTATGTAATGGAAAACTATACTGAAAAGCAGGGCGGTGACGGGATTGTTTCGGAAGATGCAAAGTGGCTTCTTAGGACAGGACAGCTCACAAGCAATATGATGTACACAGGCTATATAAGAGAAAATGATGCCAACAGGATTGCGGCAGCACAGCTGGTGCAGCAGTTTCTGACATCGAAGGCTTTTAAGTACAGCAAAAATCCTCCTTCCACAGGCGGTAAGGATGTGGTTGAGAACTTCCTCTCAAATAGCAGAGAGGGCTTTTGCGTGCATTTTGCATCGGCTGGCACGATGATACTCAGACAGATGGGGGTTCCATGCCGCTATGTAAGCGGATACTGTGCAAAGGGGGACAGCTTCAAATCCGGTGAAAATGATGGGGATATATGCGAGGTGAAGGATTCACAGTCGCATGCCTGGGTTGAAATATATCTGGATGATTTCGGATGGATTCCTGTGGAGATGACACCGGGATATTATGAGAACGTGACAGGTATGAATCAGTTTGACTATATTGGTGTCAACGGAAAGAAAACAAACACCGGTGCTGCTTATCATGATACTGAGCAAATGAATGATACTGCGGCAGATGAAGATAATGCAGATGAAGATGCAGTAAATGAAGATACAGAAAATACAGATGTAAAAAATGATGGCACAGCAAACAGTACATCAAGCCAATTTGTATCAGGTGATGGCAGTGAGAATGCTTTGGGTTCACGGTCAGGTGCTGATAAACGCACAGACACTCATAGCTCAAAAACAGGACTTCATATACCACCGGCGATTTTGAAAACAGTACTCTGTGTGATTTTTCTGACGGCACTTACAGCCACAATAGTTTACATCAAAAAGCGAAGAAACATTTTGTGGGAAGCAAGACTTGCCCAAAGAGTGAAAAAGGGCCGATACAGCAGGGCTGCCATCATGATAAACAACCGCATCTATAAGGAACTGGGGCATCCTTCAAAGAACAGGACAGATGAGCTTTATCTGGCTAACCTGAGGGAAAAATACTGCGGACCGGATTATTGCGGAATCCACTGGGACGAGTACATGCGCATCATACAAAAGGCTGTGTATTCATCAGAGGGTATCACAGAGGAGGAATGCTTTATGGTGATGGAGACATGGAGACATCTGGAGAAAAAAGACATTAGACATAATTCACAAAAAAACATGTATAAAAACAGCATGATTAACAAAAAATAAATTCGTGATGAAAATTGTGTTGAAATGATAAAGCTTCTGTGATATAAACTTAAACAGACGTGTTACTTTTAGGGAGGCATTTGTCGTACATAACTTTTAACAGGGTTAGTGTATGATAGGTGCCTCCTTTTTTGTCGCTGGAGCAATAAAAGAATTACAGGTGCAAATCAATACATACCCCGCATTTATAGGAGGAAAAGCTCATGAAAGACAAAATTTTTGGTGTCCTGCAGAGAGTAGGACGAAGCTTCATGCTTCCAATTGCAATCCTTCCGGTAGCAGGCTTGCTTTTAGGACTCGGAAGCTCATTCACCAACACCACAACAATTGAGACCTATGGTTTACAGTGGCTGCTCGGAGATAAAACTATACTCCATGCACTTCTTGTAATCATGAATGCGGTCGGAAGTGCCATATTTGATAATCTTCCACTCATTTTTGCGGTCGGAGTAGCAATCGGAATGGCAAAGAAGGAAAAGGAAGTGTCAGCACTTTCGGCAGTCATAGCATACTTTGTTATGAATGTATCAATCAATGCGATGCTTAAGATTTCCGGAAAAATCCTAGCAGACGGAAGCATTGCAAAGGATGTGCTCGATGGAACCATCACATCAGTATGCGGTATCCAGTCACTGCAGATGGGCGTGTTTGGCGGAATTATCGTAGGACTGGGAGTGGCAGCACTGCACAACCGTTTCTACAAGATTGAGCTGCCGAATGCATTGTCATTTTTCGGTGGAACAAGATTTGTGCCTATTATCTCAACAGTGGTATATCTGTTTGTAGGAATTTTAATGTACTTTATCTGGCCGACAGTGCAGAACGGAATCTATGCACTCGGCGGAGTGGTGACAGGAACAGGATATTTCGGAACACTTCTCTTTGGTATCATAAAGAGAGCTCTTATTCCATTCGGGCTGCACCATGTATTTTACATGCCGTTCTGGCAGACAGCAGTCGGTGGAACAATGGAGGTTGCAGGACATATGGTTGAGGGAGGACAGAACATCTTCTTCGCACAGCTTGCAGACTCTGCAAACATCACACATTTCAGTGCCGATGCCACAAGATATTTCTCCGGAGAGTTCATTTTCATGATTTTCGGACTTCCGGGAGCAGCGCTTGCAATGTATAAATGTGCAAAGCCGGAAAAGAAAAAGCAGGCAGGAAGCCTTTTACTTTCAGCAACACTTGCATGTATGTTTACAGGAATCACAGAGCCTCTTGAGTTCTCATTCCTTTTCGTAGCACCGGCTCTCTTTGCAGTACAGGTAGTGCTCGCAGGAAGCGCATACATGATAGCGCATATTTTAAACATCGCGGTAGGACTTACTTTCTCAGGCGGACTGCTTGATTTCTTCCTGTTTGGTATATTGCAGGGCAATGCCAAGACAAGCTGGATGCTCGTGATTCCGGCGGGAATAGTATATTTCTTACTGTATTACTTTATTTTCAGCTTCCTTATAAAGAAGTTTGATTTCAAGACTCCGGGCCGTGAGGATGACGATACAGAGACAAAGCTCTACACCAAGGCAGATGTAAATGCAAGAAAAGTTGCCAAGGACACAAAAGCTTCTGACGACAAAGCGACTGTAGACGAGCTCTCACAGACTATATCACGAGGTCTCGGCGGCAAAGTCAATATCTCAGATGTGGACTGCTGTGCGACAAGGCTTCGTATCACAGTAATAGACCCTGACAAGGTAAACGATGCGCTTCTTAAATCAACAGGAGCATCAGGAGTCGTGCACAAGGGACAGGGCGTACAGATTATCTATGGACCGAGAGTAACGGTAATAAAGTCTGACCTGGAGGATTATCTTTCGAGTGTGACAGAAGAACACTTCGAGGATGATGCAGCAGAAAATAATACAGCAGGCGCAGATGAAGCAAAGAATGAAAATGCAGCTTCAGATAAAGCACAGGAATCTGATGTGAAAGAAGAACAGGAAGCCGGCGACGTAAAAGAGCCGACAAGCACAGTCATAATATCAAGCCCTATGACAGGAATTGCAGCAGACCTTTCAACAGCGCCGGACGAGGCATTTGCCAGCAAAATGATGGGTGACGGAGCGGTAGTCACACCTGAGGAGGGAGTCGTTGTAGCACCTGAGGATGGAACGGTTTTATTCGTTTTTGATACAAAGCATGCTTTGGGATTTACAACCGACTCAGGAATTGGTATGATAATCCATGTAGGAATTGATACAGTAAAGCTCGAGGGTAAAGGCTTTGACGTAAAGGTTGAGGCAGGACAGAAGGTGAACAAGGGTGACGTGCTTATGAAGCTTGACCTGGATTACTTAAAAGCAAACGCACCATCAGTTACCACTCCTGTCATCTGCACAGAGCTAAAGGATAATCAGAAAATCCGCCTTATCACAGACGGACCGATTAAGGCAGGAGAGCCTCTCTACGCAGTTGACACCTACGAGAAGTAATATAAATGCCGGGGGAATGATATGTACAGAATCACAAAGGTCTTAAATCACAATACAGTGCTTGCGGTAAAGGACAAGAGCGCAAGAGAATATCTGATAGTCGGCAAGGGTGTGGGCTTTGGAAAGAAAATCACACAGTCTATTGAGCCAACGGATGAGGATTCACTGTATGAGCTGACCCAGACAAGGGACAGAGGTCCGGCAAAGGACATAGTAAAATCCATCGAGCCGGAGTATCTTGAGATTGCAAACACACTGCTCGATGATGCAGAGCATGAGTTTGGACATATAGACAGAAGCATATTGTTCCCTATGGCAGATCATATAGCATTTGCCGTAAAGCGTATGGAAAACAAAGAACAGATCAGCAATCCTTTAAACGATGACATTCGTGTGATGTTTTATAAGGAATACAAGATAGCTGAGAATATACGCCATATACTAAAGGATAAAAAACAAATTGATATAATTGATGATGAGATTGGCTACATTACTCTTCATATTCATACATCCTTAAACAATTCAAAGGTATCGGATGCCATGGAGATGGCGGCAGCAGTTCGAAAATGCGCCACATTTATAGAGGAAAAGATTGGAAAGCACATAGATGTCACTACTATGGCCTACAATCGCCTCATGAACCATATCCGCCACATGGTATCAAGAGCCGCGACCGGAGAAAAATTAAAGGTTGATCTCAATCAGTTTATCGAGAAAAATTATCCGGAGTCATTCGCACTTGCAGGTGAGATATGTAAGGAGCTTGGAAAGGACTTAAATCATGAGTTTCTGGACAATGAGACAGGCTACCTTGCCATACATATCGAGCAGATTAAGTGCGATGAGATGGTAAGTGAATGATAAAATGTGAAAACCTTCCTGCATATTAGGTTATGTGTGGGAAGGTTTTTTCTGTGAAAGAAGAACAGCACCGGAAGAAATGAATGGGGATTTGCGTAAGATTATGTACAAATGTTTTACAATGTGGTACACTACATAGTTGTATCAACAAACATCCGATACACAAAATACATATGAAATCAATTTAAAGGAGATATATATACCATGAAACTCGGCATAGTCGGACTTCCGAACGTCGGAAAGTCTACATTATTCAACTCACTCACAAAGGCAGGAGCGCTTTCAGCAAACTATCCTTTTGCCACAATTGACCCAAACGTAGGTATCGTTTCAGTGCCTGACGAGAGAATCGTAAAGCTCGGAGAGCTCTATCACACAAAGAAGGTTACACCTGCAACAATCGAATTTGTTGATATCGCAGGTCTCGTAAAGGGAGCCAGCAAGGGTGAGGGACTTGGAAACCAGTTCCTTGCAAATATCCGTGAGGTAGATGCAATCGTGCACGTAGTGCGCTGCTTTGAGGACACAAACATCATCCATGTAGATGGTTCTGTAGATCCTGCAAGAGATATCGAGACAATCAATCTTGAGCTTATTTTCTCGGATGTTGAGATTCTCGACAGAAGAATTGCAAAGATTGCAAAGCAGGCAAGAATGGACAAGACACTTGCAAAGGAGCTTGAGCTTGTCGAGGCAGTAAAGGCTCATCTTGAGGACGGAAAGATGGCCAGAACCTTTGAGGTGCCTGATGATGAGGATGCCCAGCTTTGGTTCAAGGGCTATAATCTCCTTACAGCAAAGCCTACCATCTACGCTGCAAACGTATCAGAGGACGACCTTGCAGATGACGGCGCAAACAATCCACACGTTGCAAAGGTAAGAGAGATGGCAAAGGAAGAGGGCGCAGAGGTATTTGTTATCTGTGCACAGATTGAGCAGGAACTTGCAGATCTCGATGAGGACGAAAAGAAGGAGTACCTTGAGGATTTAGGTGTTGAGTCAAGCGGTCTTGATAAGCTTGTAGCAGCCAGCTATTCACTTCTCGGACTGATTTCCTTCCTCACAGCAGGAGAGGATGAGTGCCGTGCATGGACCATAAAGAAGGGCACAAAGGCACCACAGGCAGCCGGCAAGATACATACTGACTTCGAGCGTGGCTTTATCAAGGCAGAGGTAGTCAACTATCAGGATCTTCTCGACAACGGAAGCCTTGCAGCCGCAAGAGAAAAGGGTATCGTAGGAATGGAAGGAAAAGAGTACGTTGTTAAGGACGGAGATGTAATTCTTTTCAGATTTAATGTATAATTTTATTAATAAAACGCTTTTATAAGCACAAAATCAAAAAGAAACGCATAAGATAGACCAAGGGAGGTCTGTTTTATGCGTTTTCTGGATTTATGCGAAAAAGAGGTTGTGAGCGTGGAGGAGGGCAGGTTCATCGGACACGTGCGGGATTTGGAGTTTGACCCGGTCTGTGGCAAAATCTGTGCGATTATCGTGCCGGGACCGGGAAAATATATGGGAATATTCTGCAGGGATTATGAATATTGTATTCCATGGGTTAAGATTGTGAAGATTGGACCCGATATAATATTGGTAAATATATGTGAGTCTGATATGAGACACAAGCTGTTGTGATTAAAAAAGTGCTAAAAAAGTCAAAATCAGTACAAAACATATTGACAACAAAAATTAGTATAGATATACTAAACTGTGTATAGGTCTTTTTAAATACAGAAAGATATTTTTGCCATTCATATTATAAGATATCTACGGAGGGTGCAACATGAAGTGTCCATTTTGCAGTAGTGACAACACAAGGGTAATAGACTCAAGACCGGCTGATGACAACAGCTCTATCAGGCGCAGGAGGCTGTGCGATGATTGCGGCAAGCGTTTCACTACATATGAGAAGGTGGAGACGATCCCACTCATCGTTATAAAAAAGGACAATAACAGAGAGCAGTATGACCGCTCCAAGATTGAAAAGGGCGTGCTTCTTGCGTGTCACAAGAGACCTATTTCAGCAGATACAATCTCAAAGCTTGTAGATGAGGTTGAGATAGAAATCTTTGCCAGAGAGGAAAAGGAAATTTCCACATCACTCATCGGAGAGCTGATTATGGACAGATTAAAGGACCTTGATGCGGTAGCATATGTGAGATTTGCATCAGTTTACAGAGAGTTTAAGGATGTCAATACCTTTATGACGGAGCTTAAAAAGATGCTTGACACCAAATAATGTTTAGTTAGGGATTTATTTATTTTGAAAAGGATAGGAAAGCGCGTATGAACATTTCCGGTATTCGCCCGAGCGAAGGCTTTTATTCATACAATTCCATAAGGTTAAACGAGCTTAGGAACAGCCAGATTATGAGGTCTAAGCAGGCAGTGGATGACACAGCTTCACAGGCTTCTGCTACTGATGATACAGCTGATTATGAGGCTGCAAGGGCAAGGCAGAGCTTTACATCGCTTGATTATGCAAAGGCATATGATTCCAATGCAAGCTATGAGCTTAAGGGTGCTGACAGTGATATCAGCTCGCTTGATGTCACAAAGGCTGTATCCGATTTAGACAAGGATAAGGTATTGCAGCAGTATCAGCATTTTGTCGGCAGTGCGGATGGTATGGTTATGCAGCAGGCAGCCTTGAATGAACAGATTAACAGGGAGACAGAGAATTTTATACTATGAGTTTTTTATACCCGGGAGAGTACATTGACTCGACATACAGCATAGATTTTGATAAATTATATAAGGAGGGCTACAGGGGCATTATTTTTGATATAGACAACACCCTTGTGACTCATGGTTCGCCTGCTGATGAGCGGGCGATTGCTTTGTTTGGGCACCTTAAGGAGCTTGGATTTTCGTGCCTGGTGCTCTCAAACAACAAAGAGCCGCGTGTTAAGAGCTTTGCGAAGCAGGTTGGGATAAAGTATATCTACAAGGCAGGAAAGCCCAAGCCATCAGGCTATCGTGCTGCGATGGAGAGGCTCGGCACAGATACGAAAAATACTCTGGTTGTGGGAGATCAGATATTTACGGATATCATCGGAGCCAATCTTACTGGCATCAGGTCGATACTTGTAGCACCTATTGACCCGCATGAGGAGATACAGATTGTGCTTAAGCGTTTTATTGAAAAGCCTGTAATTGCTTGCTATAAGCGGCATTTGAAGAAAGTAAATAAATAATTTTAACTATAAATTTAAATTTTTTGGAGGCAGATATATTATGAAGATTGCAATCGGAAACGATCACGCAGCAGTTGAGCTTAAAAAAACAATAATGGAGTACGTTGAGAGCATGGGACACGAGGTGACCAACTTCGGCACAGATTCAAGTGAGAGCTGTAATTACCCTGAGTATGGTGAGAAGGTGGCTAATGCAGTGGCATCAGGTGAGTTTGACTGCGGAATACTGATATGCGGTACAGGTGTAGGTATCTCAATAGCAGCCAACAAGGTCAACGGCATCCGCGCGGCAGTGTGCTCAGACACAGCCACAGCACGCCTTGTAAAACAGCACAACAATGCCAACATCATAGCCTTTGGTGAGAGAATTGTGGGTGTTGAGCTTGCAAAGGATATCGTAAAGGCTTATCTGACAGCCGAGTTTGAGGGTGGCAGACATGCCAAGAGAGTGGCTATGATATCAGATATCGAGGCAAGAAACTAATATAAAACCAATACAAATTCATACAATAGAAAATAAATACTTGAAATGTATTGCTTTTTATTGTAAAATGGACGAATGAGAGAGCTTAGGCTCGCACGATTTAAGGAGGAAGTAACTAATGATTTCAGCAGGAGATTTCAGAAACGGTGTTACTATCGAGTTCGAGGGAAACATCTATCAGATTATCGAATTTCAGCATGTTAAACCAGGAAAAGGTGCAGCATTTGTACGTACAAAGTTAAAGAATATCATCAGTGGTGGTGTTGTTGAGAAGACATTCCGTCCAACAGAGAAATGCCCTACAGCACACATTGATCGTAAGGATATGCAGTATCTTTATGCAGATGATGATTTCTATCATTTCATGGATGTTGAGACATATGACCAGATTGACTTACCAAAGGATGAGGTTGGCGATGCTCTCAAGTTTGTAAAAGAGAATGAGATGTGCAAGGTTTGCTCACACAAGGGCAATGTATTTGCAGTTGAGCCACCACTTTTCGTTGAGCTTACTGTTACAGAGACAGAGCCTGGCTTCAAGGGCGATACAGCAACAGGTGCTACAAAGCCTGCTACAGTTGAGACAGGTGCTACAGTTTATGTACCACTTTTTGTTGAGACAGATGATGTTATCAAGATTGATACAAGAACAGGTGAGTACCTTTCACGTGTATAATCTGTAGTTTTATGAGTCTGCACATATTCCGGTATGCTTGGAGTATGCGCAGGCTTTTTCTATTTGTGTGCTGTGTGGCAGGTGAGAATCCCGACAGCAAGCGCCATAAACACATGAGACACAAGCATAGCCCACAGATATGCGTCTATCCCATAGCGCGGGATGAGAAGTACAATCATCAGGATTCTTATCGCACAGGTGAGCAGATTGACAAAGAGCACCTGCTTCGCTTTGCCCAGACCGTGCAGTATGCTGCTAAGCATTCCGCTTATGTGCATCAGCGGGCAAAGAAAACACAGCCTTCTGAGGAAATATCCGCACAGCTTCGATGAAAAAAGAAAATCCCCTATAAAATCTGACAGCATATAGAAGGTACATGTAAATACAAGTCCAAAGCACAGTCCGAATAATGCGCAGGAGTTTATGGCTTTTGTGATTTTGGTATCCTTTCCGGCGGCATTTGCTTCAGAAATGGATGGCAGAAGCATCACGCAGGCACAGCTGCAAAGTACACCGGGAAATAAAAGCACAGGCAGGGTGAGACCGGAAATGGTTCCGAATATGTCAAGGGCCGATGCCGGTGAGAGTCCGTAGAGCTTAAGAGTTCTTGGGATAAGCACATTTTCGATGGAGGATGAAAAGCTCACCAGTATGTAGTTTAGTGATAATGGAATGAAAAGTGCAGCCATGCCAAAGGCTGTTGTTTTCAGGCCTTTGACTGATAATTTAAAGCATGAAAAATCTTTTTTTACAGTGATAACGGAAAAGACGGTTGCGCACGCCTCGCCTGCCACGATGCCGAATATCGAGTATACAGGCTTAAAGCCACTGCTGCCGTCTGACAGTATTGAATATATCAGATAGCAGGTGCCGATGCGCGCGGTCTGCTCAATTAATTGTGTGGCAGCGGGAACGGCAGCTTTTTTTAGGCCGTAATAGTATCCGTTTATGCAGGAATGGATGGCTGCAGGCAGTATGGAAAAGGACAATGCCTTGACAAGCGCACTACAGCGCGGCTCGCTTAAAATATAAAGGCTTATGTAGTTGGCATTGGAATACATAATAATTGTGAGTAAAAGTGCGATGACGGCTGACATAATTATTGCGCATAGGAGTATAGTCTGCCTGTTTTGAGGCTTTTCTGCAACAAGCTTTGATGTGGCGGTCTGAAAGCCGTTACAGCAGAGTGACATGCATACGGACATGAGTGGAATCACAAGCTGATAGAGTCCAAGACCTGTTGAGCCTATGACGTTATTTAGAAATATGCGAAAGAAAAATCCCATAAACCGACTGGTTGTACTGGCAAGTGTCAGAAAAATAGTTCCGGTCACAAGTGGATTGGATAAATATTTTTTTACAATCAAAAAATCACCTGTCATATGTTGTCTTAGAAGTATATGTGCTTCTTTGGATATATATGACAGGTGATTATTTATTGTGTGTTAAACAGCTATTTTGCGCTAAACAACTATTATACTCTTATATGACCGGTATCGTTATATTAAATTTGTGAGATTAACCCATAAAGTGGCGGATAGCCTTGGCTACGCCGTCATTTTCGTTTGTGTCGGTGACGTAATCAGCCTGTGCCTTAAGTTCATCGGTTGCATTTCCCATGGCCACGCCGATGTGTGCGGCTTTTACGATAGCCATGTCGTTTTCGGTGTCACCGACAGCCATTGTCTCATCAGCTGCTATATTCAGGATTTGAGCCAGCTTATGAAGTGCCACACCCTTGTCAACGCCTGCTTTTGTGAATTCCAGATTACCGTAGCCACCGCTTACGAGCGTGATTTCAGAGATTTTTTTCAGATGCTCAAATACTTCGTCGCGGCAGTAGTAGTTATCATTTGCATCCTTTGGGAAATTGATGGTCATTTTCTGCATATGGTAATTGTTTTCGCGCATCATTTCAGTGATATCGTTCACACGTTTTCTGGTTGTCATGATGTATTCCTTTATAGAAGGAGGCATTTTGAGATCCTTTGCATCCTCGAGACACTTGTACGGAGAATAGCCACAGCCGTTTATGAAGGCATCCATATGAACACGCTTTGTCATCAGGTAATCAATTATTGAAAAAGCTGTCTCATCGGAAAGGCAGTTTTCGTAAAGACATTTTTGGGTGTCAATCTCGTAGATTGCACTTCCGTTTGCAGTGATAGCGTAGCGGATGCCGGTGTCCTTAATTGCTTCAAACGGCAGTCCGCCGAATGGACGGCCGGTGGAGATGACCACATTTATCCCTGCGGCAGTTGCCTCTTTTATAGCTTTTATATTTTCCTGTGATATCTGACTTTGGTTGTTGAAAAGTGTTCCGTCGAGATCTAAAGCGATAAGTTTCATAAGAAATCCTTTCTTTTGTTTGAAAAATATAGTGTTTTAGTATATTATGGTGAATAGACTATTGATTTTTGTGTTTTAAAATCGGTTACAATGATAATATAAATTTTCACAAATTTCAAGGATGAAGAGCACATAGCTTTTGCTTTGAAATATTTTACACTGTGGAGTGAATAACAGCTGAAACGGAAAAGGAAACGAAATGACAAGAGAAGAATTCAGAAAATATATCAGAGAAAACATAGTTATCCTGGATGGCGCAACCGGTACAAACCTGATGGCGGCGGGCATGCCTGTAGGTGTGTGCCCGGAGGAATGGGTTATGGAGCATCCGCAGGTGATTCTTGATCTGCAGAGGGCATATGTCGACAACGGCACGAATATCGTTTATGCACCTACCTTTACGGGAAACAGGATTAAGCTTTTAGAATATGGCTTGCAGGAGAAAATCAATGAGATAAATACCACTCTTGTTGGTCTGTCAAAGCAGGCTGTCGGTGACAGGGCACTGGTAGCAGCAGATATGACCATGACAGGCAGACAGCTTTTTCCTCTCGGAGACCTGATGTTTGAGGAGCTTTTGGAGGTGTACAAGGAGCAGGCGAGGATTCTTGATGCGGCAGGCGCAGATGTTTTCGTGGTTGAGACAATGATGAGTCTTCAGGAGTGCAGAGCGGCAGTGCTTGCGATAAAAGAGGTCAGCGACCTTCCTATTATGGTGACACTCACCTACAACGAGGATGGCAGGACACTTTTCGGCACACCGCCTGAGACTGCTGTTGTTGTGCTGCAGTCACTTGGGGTGGATGCTATCGGTGTGAACTGCTCGACGGGACCGGCTGAGATGATAGCGCTTGTTGAGAAAATGGCAGAGTACTCCACAGTACCTCTTATTGCCAAGCCAAATGCCGGGCTTCCTGAGCTTGAGGACGGTAAAACTGTATACAAGATGACTCCGGATATGTTTGCGGACGCGATGACAGGACTCGTGAAGGCCGGTGCATCCATTGTCGGAGGCTGCTGTGGCACCACGCCGGAGCATATACGTGCTCTTACCGAGGCCGTAAAGACCATGCCTGTTCATAAGCCGCTTGAGCATCATAGAAGGGTGCTTGCGTCCGAACGAAAGAATGTAGAGATTGACTTAGATGGCAACTTTACCGTGGTTGGAGAGAGAATCAACCCTACAGGCAAGAAAAAGCTTCAGGCACAGCTTCGTGAGGGAAAGCTTGACCTGGTGCGCCAGATGGCTATGGAGCAGGAGACAAATGGTGCGAGAATACTTGACATCAATATGGGTATGAACGGTATCGATGAGAAGGAGATGATGAAATCGGTTATATATGAGGTTTCATCTACCGTGGACTGTCCGCTTTGTATTGATTCAAGCTACGTGGGGGTAATAGAGGAGGCTCTTAAGATTTATCCGGGAAGAGCTCTCATCAATTCTATTTCCCTTGAGACAGAAAAGATGGAAAAGCTTCTGCCTCTTGCGGCAAAATACGGAGCGATGTTTATACTTTTACCGCTTTCGGACGCAGGCTTGCCGAAGGATGTGGAGGAGAAAAAGCAGATTATAAATACAATTTATGACAAGGCACTGTCGCTTGGAATGGCACATGAGGACATAGTGGTGGATGGACTTGTTGCGACAATAGGTGCAAATCCAAAGGCTGCAATCGAGTGCTATGAGACCATTGCGTACTGCAAGGATGAGAAAAAGCTTCCTACAATATGTGGTCTTTCAAATATATCCTTCGGACTGCCTGAGCGCATGTACGTGAACACAGCGTTTCTTACTATGGCAATATGCAAGGGACTCACCATGGCTATTGCCAATCCATCACAGGAGCTTTTGATGAATGCGGCATTTGCATCGGATATGCTGCTCGACAGACCTGACAGCGATATCGCATACATCGAGCGCATGAGCAGGCTTGCGGAGGAAAAGGCACAGTACGAGACTGTTGTTGTGAAAAAAACGGACAGTGATGCGTCAGCTTCAAACGGCACAGGTGCAGCCGGCAGTAAGGATGCGGTATTTCAGGCTGTCTTAAAGGGAAACAAGGGCAGCATAATTGATGAAGTAAAGAAAATGCTTTCTGATGGTGCAAAGCCTGACGAGATTATTAATAACAGCCTGATTCCGGCTATTAATGAGGTGGGAGAGCTTTTTAACCAGAAGAAGTATTTCCTGCCACAGCTTATCGGCAGCGCAAATACCATGAAGCTTGCTATAGAGCATCTGGAGCCGTTACTTGAAAAGAAGGACTCTGGGGAGGATATGCCGACTCTTGTCATTGCAACGGTAGAGGGCGATATTCACGATATAGGAAAGAACCTTGTCGTGCTTATGCTTAAAAACTATGGCTACAACGTGATTGATATGGGAAAGGATGTGCCTTGTGAGGATATCGTGAACAAGGCAATTGAGACGAATGCGGCAGTTATCGGACTGTCAGCTCTTATGACCACCACCATGATGCGCATGAAGGATGTGGTAGAAATCTGCAAGGAAAAGGGCTGTAATAGCAAGGTTGTAATCGGCGGAGCCTGCATTACACAAAGCTTTGCCGATGAGATAGGAGCCGATGGATATTCAAAGGATGCGGCAGAGTGCGTGAAGCTTGTGGAGAGACTTCTGAATAGTTAAAATTTTTTAAAATAAAATATAAAAAGTTGTTGACAATAAGGTGCCGACTGTATATAATAATCAAGTCGGTTGACGACATGGGATCTTAGCTCAGCTGGGAGAGCATCTGCCTTACAAGCAGAGGGTCACAGGTTCGAGCCCTGTAGGTCCCATCCTTTTAAAGGATATCAATCAATATGGCGAGGTGGCTCAACTGGCTAGAGCGTCCGGTTCATACCCGGGAGGTTGAGAGTTCGAGTCTCTCCCTCGCTACTTATTTAAGACTTGCAGTTGTTGCAGGTCTTTTTATTTTTTATAATGATTACAAGTACATGATATGCAGATAATATGATATAATTATAAATATTTTTACTGTTCAGAACCACTGTTCTTGTTCTGAATAGTTATGAAAGAAACAGAAAGGGATAAGCATGATAAGACCTAAAATAGGACTTGACTGGGATGATGTGACAGCCCCATTCAACAGTATAGCCATAGATATGGCGAACAAAAAATATAATATCATCCCACCTCTTTCGCTGGAGGATATAGATTCCTGGGAGAATAACGGCAGAGCCTCTGTCATAAAGGAGTTTTACCGGGATAATGCACTTTATGAGAGGCAGAAGCCTACAGAAGAGACAAAGCGGATGATAAGAAAGCTCATGGATATTGGGGAGGTCTATTTTATCACTGCAGTGGCGCCGGGCTTCATGGGAGTGAGAGCGAGCCAGATAATGGAGGCATTTCCTGATTTCCCGACAGAAAATATCATACTTGGCAATGCAAAAAATCTCGTGCAGTTTGATATTATCTTAGATGATGCCATACACAATGTGCTTGAGACACCGGCCACATATCCTGTACTCATGCGAAAGCCGTGGAATTCAAAAATGACAGGACTTTTATCTGTCAATAATATCACAGAGTTTGTATATCTCGTGGAGCAGATAATAAATGCGTCATTATATAGAAATAAAAATATAAACAATCCGTCGGTTGTGGCGCTTGTCGGACCATCCGGCTCGGGAAAGACAGCACTCTCAGACAGCCTGTGTACTATGGAGCAGTTTGAGAATCCAAAAACCTACTGTACCAAGCCGGGAGATAAGCACAGATATCTGACGGAGGATGAATTTAACGCACAGGATTTTTTTGAAAAGACAAGATACGCAGGAATACAGTATGGCACCAAAATGGAGGATATAGAGGCAGTGCTTGTAAAGGGACACTTTGTCGTGATGCCGCTTGATATGTGTGGCGCCATTGCCATGAAGCGTCATTTCCCGACTGTCATAGTGTATGTGGCACGTGACAAGGAGCTCTTAATCAGGGATATCATAGAACAGGATTACCCGGTTGAAGAAAAGACACTGCGTATTCTGTCGATAGATGCAGAGAAACGCAATCGCCAGATATGTGACTATGCGGTAAATAACATGGATGTCGGTGCAGCTACGAGTGAGCTTGCAGAGATTTTGAAGAATGCACAGCTATAAAATGTATTTATAGCAAGCTCTTAGTTATAAGTATTAACACTTTTCCTAGAAAGATGGTATGATATGATTAGTTCAAGGGAACACATCCCTGAATGAAAATCAAAAATAATAACATTAACATATCATTAATAGGAGGATATTAATATGAGCAAGAAGCATTACGCAGACAGAAATTTAAAATTTGAGACATTACAGTTACATGTAGGACAGGAAACACCTGATCCGGTTACAGATGCAAGAGCAGTTCCAATCTACCTTACTTCATCATATGTGTTCCATAACAGTGAGCATGCGGCAGACAGATTCGGACTCAGAGATGCAGGAAATATCTACGGCAGACTGACAAACCCGACAGAGGATGTATTCGAGAGAAGAATTGCAGCACTCGAGGGCGGCGTTGCAGCACTTGCTGTTGGTTCAGGAGCAGCGGCACTCACATATGCTTTCCAGGCAGTAGCACACGCAGGTGACCATATCGTAGCAGCAAAGAATATCTACGGCGGTACATACAACCTCCTGGCACACACACTTCCTGATTACGGAATCGAGGCTACATTCGTGGATCCATTCGATTATGACGGAATCAAGGCTGCCATCAAAGAAAACACAAAAGCTATCGAAATTGAGACACTCGGAAATCCAAACTCAGAGGTAGTGGATATCGAGAAAATCGCAAATATCGCACATGAGGCAGGAATCCCACTCATCGTGGACAATACCTTTGCTACACCATACCTTGTCCGTCCGATTGAGTACGGTGCTGATATAGTGGTTCACTCAGCTACAAAGTTCATCGGTGGACACGGAACAACAATCGGTGGAGTTATCATCGACAGCGGTAAATTTGACTGGACACAGAATGATAAATGGCCTTGGCTTGTAGAGCCAAACGTATCATACCATGGAGTAAGCTTCGCAAAGGATTGCGCACCGGCAGCATTTGCGACATATATCAGGGCAATTTTACTTCGTGATACAGGAGCAACAATTTCACCTGTTCATTCATTTATCTTCCTTCAGGGACTTGAGACACTTTCACTTCGTGTGGAGCGTCACGTGGAGAATGCACTCAAGGTGGTTCAGTACTTAAAGGACCAGCCACTTGTGGAGAAGGTGAACCATCCTTCTATCACAGAGGATAAAGAGCAGCAGGAGCTTTACAAGAAGTACTTCCCTAACGGAGGAGGCTCTATCTTTACATTTGAGATTAAGGGCGGAGCAAAGGAAGCACAGAAATTCATCGACAACCTTGAGCTTTTCTCACTGCTTGCAAATGTAGCTGATGTTAAGTCGCTTGCTATACATCCGGCTTCAACCACACATTCAGAGTGCAACGAAGCAGAGCTTCTAGACCAGGGCATCAAGCCAAACACAATCCGTCTTTCAATCGGAACAGAGAATGTGGACGATATAATCGAGGATCTTGATGAGGCATTCAAGGCACTTGCCGAGTAATATATTTTGCATGATAAATACTCCTTAAACCAATAAATTGTGATCATTATAAAAAGGGACCGTGAAATTTTAATACGGTCCCTTTTACTGTGCTATGAAAAAGCGTGGATTGGATTTTTTCGCGAACATCTTGACAACCTTTTAACAATTATTGATATTCGCGGAAAATAAGTATATTATAGTCAGTGGTGTGAAACCAGATACAGTTTTAAATAATAAATAAAATATACATAAAGGAGACATTATCATGTTTGGATTTGGTCAGTTAATCGAAATATTAAAGAAAGACCCAAAGAAAATCGTATTCACAGAGGGAGAGGATCCACGTATCCTTGAGGCAGCTTCACGTTTACTTGCAAGCAACTTCTTACATCCTATCCTTGTAGGAGATCCTGAGAAGATTGCTGCAAGCGCTGAGAAGAGCGGTTTCAATATCCGTGGAGCAGAGATTATAGATCCTATGAACTTTGATCGTATGGATGAGATGGTTGAATTATTCTGCGAGCTTCGTAAGAGCAAGGGTGTTACACCTGAGCAGGCTAAGGGAATCCTTTCATCAGCTAACTACTTTGGAACAATGCTTGTAAAGATGGGCATTGCAGACTCTCTTCTCGGAGGAGCTACATACTCAACAGCAGATACAGTTCGTCCTGCATTACAGCTTATCAAGACAAAGCCTGGCAACACAATCGTATCTTCATGCTTTATCCTTGTTCGTCCATCTGCAACAGGTGAGAATGAGGTGCTTGCAATGAGTGATTGTGCTATCAACATTCACCCAACTGAGGATGAGCTTGTTGAGATCGCAGGAGAGTCTGCAGAGTGTGCTAGGATCTTCGGTATCGATCCAAAGCTTGCATTCTTAAGCTACTCAACACTTGGCTCAGGAAAGGGTGAGGACGTTGACAAGATGAGAAACGCAGCTCACAAGGCAAAAGAGAAATATCCAAATCTTCCAATCGAGGGAGAAATCCAGTTTGACGCAGCTGTTGCACCACGTGTAGCCCGCACAAAGTGCCCACAGTCTGAGGTTGCTGGTCATGCAAATACATTTATCTTCCCTGACATCAATGCAGGAAATATCGGATACAAGATTGCACAGAGACTTGGTAACTTCGAAGCATACGGCCCAATCCTTCTTGGACTCAATGCTCCAATCAATGACCTTTCTCGTGGATGCAATGCAGGAGAGGTTTACTCAATGGCTATCATCACTGCAGCACTTGCATAAGACATTTAATGGACTATATCCATTTTAATAAAGACCGCTCCGGTTTGTCCGGGGCGGTCTTTTATTGAAAAAAGTTACTGAAAATAATATCTTGGCGCAACAGAAGAAATAAGGTATACTATACTTAAAAACCAAAATACAGAGCAATGACAGTTGACAATAACATGAGGTATTGTATCTGATAGAAAGAGAGACGATATATGAGAGTAGGAATGGGCTATGATGTGCACAAGCTTGTTGAAGGCAGAGATTTGATTTTAGGAGGAGTGAAGGTTCCGCATACACTTGGGCTGTTAGGCCACTCGGACGCCGATGTACTGTTGCATGCGATAATGGATGCACTCTTAGGCGCAGCAGCACTTGGCGATATCGGAAAGCATTTTCCGGATACAGACCCGGCATATGAGGGTATTTCAAGTCTCAAGCTTTTGGAGCATGTGAGAGACCTCATTGCAAAAAAGGGCTATGTGATAGAAAATATAGATGCAACGGTAATCGCACAAAAGCCTAAGCTTCGTCCGTATATTGAGCAGATGGAGCAGAATGTGGCTGATACACTGGGGATTGCAAAGGAACAGGTCAATATAAAGGCAACAACCGAGGAGTGGCTTGGCTTTACAGGCCGTGAGGAAGGAATTGCATCGCAGGCAATCTGCTCACTTACAGGTCTTTATGAGGCAAGCGTGCAGGTCGGAGGCGGATGCAGCGGCTGCGGAGGCTGTCAGGCCGATTAATTTGAATATATAGGAAAAACATGCTAAAATAAAAAGATAGTTATAAATCATCCAAAAGGAGATATAAATAATGGAGAACAATTTCAAGTTTTACAATACACTCACAAGACAGATTGATACTGTTGTACCGCGCGTTGACGGCAAAATCGGCATGTATACATGTGGACCTACAGTTTATCATTTTGCACATATCGGAAATATCCGCTCATACATCATGGAGGATGTGCTCGAGAAGGCACTTCGCTATGTGGGCTATGATGTAAAGCGTGTCATGAATATCACGGACGTGGGACACCTCTCAAGCGACGGAGATACCGGAGAGGACAAGATGCTTAAGGGTGCAAAGCGTGAGCACAAGAGCGTCATGGAGGTAGCAAAGGAGTACACGGATGCCTTTTTTAAGGATTTCACGGCTGTTCACAACAGAATGCCTGATGTCGTAGAGCCTGCAACCAACTGTATTCCGGAGTTTATCAATATGGTGGAGGTGCTTATCGAGAAGGGCTATGCCTATTTTGCAGGAGGCAATGTATATTTTGATACATCAAAGCTTGATGATTATTTTGTATTTTCTTCAGCAGTTGAGAAGGAGCAGCTTCAGGTTGGAGTGCGCGATGACGTCGAGGAGGATGTAAACAAGAAAAATAAAAATGATTTCGTGCTCTGGTTCACACAGTCGAAGTTTGAGGATCAGGCACTTAAATGGGACAGCCCATGGGGCGTCGGATATCCGGGCTGGCATATAGAGTGCTCATGCATCAGCATGAAGCATCTTGGAGAGTACGTGGATATCCATTGTGGAGGTGTGGACAATATTTTCCCACATCACACCAATGAGATCGCACAGTCTGAAAGCTATCTGGGACACGATTGGTGCAAGTATTGGTTCCATGTCAATCACCTAAATGACAGAGCCGGCAAGATGAGCAAGTCGAAGGGAGCAATACTTACAGTTTCAGTGCTTCAGGAAAAGGGCTATAATCCGCTTGCCTACAGATTCTTCTGCTTGCAGTCGCACTACAGAAAGCCTCTTGAGTTTTCATTTGATGCGCTCGACAATGCAGTTGCAGCCTACAATAAGATTGCAAAGCGTGTGGCAGAGCTTAAGTCTGAGGGCGATATTGATGAGACAGCATTTGTTGATTTTAAGAAGAAATTTACTGATGCAGTTTCAAACGATCTGAATACATCAATGGCTATAACCATAGTCTATGATGTACTTAAGGCTGATATCTCAGACAGGACAAAGCTTGCGCTTATAGATGACTTTGAGCAGGTGCTTGATCTGGGACTTAGGGAGTCTGGAAAGGCCTTGCTTGAAGCTTCATCATCTGTTGACAGTGAGCTTGAGGCATTTATCAATGATAAAATTGCAGAGCGTGCAGCCGCTAAAAAGGCAAAGGACTTTGCGACAGCCGATGCCATAAGAGATGAGCTTCTGGCAAAGGGCGTTGCCATAAAGGATACCCGTGAGGGAGTAAAATGGGAGCTTGTATAGTATGAAGATAGACTCATATATTAAGGAACAGTTTGGAATAAAGGATGTTGATATAAGGACATACTCGCCGCTTACACTTGCATATATCGGTGATGGCATATTTGATATTGTCATCCGCTCGGTTGTGGTGGGAAAGGGCAATACAAAGGCCAATCTGCTTCATAAGCACACAAGCAATATAGTAAAGGCACATACTCAGGCTCTTATGATAGAGGCACTTTTACCGCATCTGACGGAGGAAGAGAGCGATGTGTATCACAGGGGGCGAAATGCCAAGTCCCCTTCCATGGCCAAAAACGCTACTATGGCGGATTACAGAAAGGCTACAGGGCTTGAGGCAGTCATGGGCTATCTTTATCTGAAGGATGATTTCGAGAGGGTTGTTTCGCTTACCAAGCTTGGAGTGGAGCTTTTAGGAATTGAAATATAGCAAAATAAGAGGAAAATATGGATAACAATAATAAAGAAAAATTTCATGAGAATTATATAGAGGGCAGAAATGCCGTGCTTGAGGCTTTCCGTTCGGGAAAGACAATAGATAAGCTTTTTGTGCTTGACGGCTGTCAGGACGGACCAATAAAGTCGATTACAAGAGAGGCCAGAAAGCATGATGCTATCATAAACTATGTTGCAAAGGAAAGACTTGATCAGATGTCTGAGACAGGCAAGCATCAGGGTGTCATTGCAGTTTCGGCAGCATATGAGTATGCTGAGGTCTCTGACATACTGGAAAATGCCGAAAGAAAGGGTGAGCCGCCTTTTATCATCATACTTGACGGTATAGAGGATCCGCACAATCTCGGTGCAATAATCCGTACCGCAAACCAGGCGGGTGCACATGGTATTATCATACCGAAAAGGCGTGCAGTGGGACTTACACCAACGGTGGCAAAGACATCTGCCGGTGCGATAAACTATACACCTGTTGCCAAGGTTACCAATATCTCAAATACCATAAAGGAGCTTAAGGAAAGGGGCATGTGGTTTGTATGTGCCGATATGGGTGGTACCACCATGTATGACTTAAACTTAACAGGTCCTATAGGTCTTGTAATAGGCAATGAGGGCGACGGAGTCAGCAAGCTTGTGAAGGAAAACTGTGATATGGTTGCATCTATTCCTATGGTTGGCGATATCGATTCACTGAACGCATCGGTTGCGACAGGCGTGCTTGCATATGAGATAGTCAGACAGAGACTTAAGAGTGGAAAGTAGATTACAGGTCACAGGATGAGTGGCGTGTATTATGAAGTGTATATTTATAGAATAGGAAGCATATAAGTGGAAGATTACAGCGCATATACGGATGAAGAGCTTATTACGAGGCTTCATAATGACAAAAATGCCAATGGTGACGATAACGAAATCATGGACTATATATTGGAAAAGTATAAGCCGCTTGTGCGCAAAAAGACGAATGCACTTTACCTGATAGGCGGTGAGAATGACGACCTCATTCAGGAGGGCATGATTGGCCTGTTTAAAGCAGTCAGAGACTATAAGAGCGACAGGGAGTCTTCCTTTTGCAGCTTTGCACAGCTGTGCATCACCAGGCAGCTATGCTCGGCACTTGAGGCCTCAAACCGAAAGAAGCATATGCCGCTTAATACCTATATATCCTTTTCGCAGAGTGACAGCGATGGCACAGAGCTTGAGGAAATGCTGCATGATGATATTGCAAGTCCGGAGCAGCTTCTCATAGAGCAGGAAAAATTTAAGGAATTTAAGGAACAATTGTGGAATAAACTGAGTAATATGGAGAAAAAAGTGCTACAATTGTATCTGGAAGGAAATAATTATACAACGATAGCGCATATGCTTGGTAAATCAGATAAATCAATTGACAATGCACTATCCCGTATCAGACAAAAGCTAAAAAGAAAGTAGGTGAAGCTTGTTATGGAGTTTTCAAGAATAGGTGAACACACTATAAAATGTGTTATTTCAGAAGAAGAGATATATGATCTGGGATATACAATGGATGAAATCATGAGCAATGGCGAGCGCACCCAGGAGTTTATGAATCAGATATTTGACATGGCTTCAGAAGAGTTTGGAACTGATTTTAATTCGGGAATCAAGACTGTGAGAGCGGATTTTCTGGCGGATCACACACTTTCTCTGACGTTTTCTGAGCATCCTGCTACCGAGGGTATGATGGAGCATCTGAAGGATATTGTTAATGGACTGCTTAATTCATTGCCGGCTGAGGCTGTAGCGGCTGAGAAGGATAAGAAAGGCAGGGAAACTGTTAAAAAGCAGGATATGGTGTCTGTTGTAATGTTTATCTTTGAGAAATTTGATGTAGCTGTCAGATTTGCAAAGATGATTAAAGGCTTGCCAATGCCATTCTCGCAGCTTTTTAAGTTTGAGGGAGAGTACTTTATGAGCATGGATTTATCGGGCTATGATGAGCATGAGCTTGAGAAGATGTCTGTCATAGCAGATGAGTATGCAGATGATATCATTGCAGGGGCTGACAAAAGAGCTTTTCTTATGGAGCATGCAAGGGTTATTCTTGATGAAAAGGCTATTGAGAGCCTGGCACAGCTGTAAAATAACTGAATAGTCACATTGAAATAAAAGCAAGAAAAAGTCCGCCGGATAAACCGCGCGGACTTTTTGAATACCTATGTATAAATGAATTATCCAAGTACTTTTCTGATTGACTCGATAACACGGTCAGCCTGAAATGGCTTAACGATGAAATCTTTGGCACCTGACTGGATAGCGTCAATAACCATAGACTGCTGTCCCATAGCAGAGCACATAACGCATGTAGCATTTGGGTCAGCTGCTTTAATTTCCTTTAAAGCCTGGATGCCGTCCTTGTTTGGCATAGTGATGTCGAGTGTTACAAGATCAGGCTTGAGCTCATTGTACTTTGCAACTGCCTCATTTCCGTCAGCAGCCTCACCTGCAATCTCAAATCCACCCTTTGTAAGGATATCCTTCAGCATCATTCTCATAAATGCTGCATCATCAACTATTAAAATTCTAGCCATGTTGTTAAACCTCCTGTTTGATAATCTGTTTTACTATACTTATCGGATACAACTGTAAGAGATCACTGTCTATTAAATCTCCGACAGTCAGCCTGAATGTCACCTTGACAATATCTGTTCCGTTACACAACTCGTCCGGTATATCAAAGGTCTTCTGATAACTTGAATTGATAAGCGGAAAGCCTATGTCGGTTGGCTCGTTTAAGAGCGAAGACATTGATGTGGCTATTGTACCACACATCTGGTTCATAGCCTCCGATATGGCAGAAAGTGTAATTTCATCAAGTGTCATATCTGAAACATTACTTCCGTCGCCTCCCATCATGAGATTGGCAATAACCAATGCATCATTTAATTTTATAATAAGTAGGTTGGTTCCGTCAAGTCCTTTTGTGTAAGGAACCTTAATTAAAATTCGATCATCGTGATCGAGAGCATCCTCTTTTTTCAAAACCTCTACAATCGGAGTCGTAATATTTGTCGGTCTCTGTAGAATCATGCTCAGTGTTGTGGCAGCATTGCCTATGCAGATATTGGCTATTTCGCCTATGATATCGGCATTTTCCCTAGATATACTTTGCATTATTTTATCCTCCATATAGTTGTGGTACCTATTTCCTAACATATATTATATCAGAGTTTTCAAAAATATCAAAGGAAATGTTTAAATTTTTTAAATTTATGTTAAAATAGTTTCAAAAGGAGATTACAATATGGGTGAAACAGAATATACAGAAGCATTAAAGATGGGAAAAAAGGAATACAGGACGAGAATTGCCAAAGGACAGTTCCCGTATCTGCCGGTGCTTGATGAAATCTTATCAGAGGCAGATATTCAGACAGAGCAGTATATGGGGTTGGTCCAGGTGCCTTTGGATTTTGTTGTAGGAACGAGCACCATGGGCAGGACATACTCATTTGCGGCAAACTTTATGCCGATATTGGACGAGGGAACCGAATTTGCAGTGAAGTGGTCTAATCTGTCTGATGCACAGATGAATGAGGGAATCAGAGATCCTATCAAGGCATTTGAGTATATGAACAGGTATTATGTGCTTGAGGGAAACAAGAGAGTCAGTGTGCTCAAGTACTTTAACGCTGTTTCGATTCCTGCAATTGTGACCAGAAAGATACCAAAGCTCTCAGATGACTATGATGTGAGGCTTTATTATGAGTATATGAAATTTAATGAAATCACAGGGCTTTGCTCTGTTGAGTTTACGAAGCTTGGCAATGCCGATAAGCTGCTTTCGCTTGTTGGAAAAGAGGGCAGATGGGATGATGAGACCAAGGAAAAATTTGCCAAGGTGATGTTTGATTTTTCAAAGGTCTATAATTTTCGCGGCGGTGACAGGTTAGATATCAAGCTGGGTGATGCTATTACAGTATTTATGGAGGTCTTTGGCATGGATGCCATGCTTGAGATGTCTGAGAATGATTACAACAAAAACATCATCAATACATGGAAGGAGTTTGCAGCAGAAGGGGAAAAGCACAAGATAAATCTGGTGCTGGATCCGAAAAAGGTACAGACAAAAAAGAGCCTGTTAAACTATCTTATTCCTCAGACTCAAAAGAAGCTCAAAGTAGTATTTTTGTATCCGAGAGAGCCTAAGACATCAGCATGGCTGTATTCGCATGAGCTTGGGCGCATGTATCTTGATGAAACCTTTTCGGACAAGCTGGAGACAGAATATGTGGCAGGTGTAGATGAGAACAATGTGGAGCAGGTGCTTGAGGATATTATAAAGGCAGGTGCCGATATAGTTTTCTGTGTGGGACCGCAGATGATGCCAAACAGCCTAAAGGTGGCAGTTGCGCATCCGGAGGTTTACATACTCAACTGTTCGCTGAATGCGCCTCATCCTTATATCAGAACATACTATGGACGTATGTATGAGGCAAAGTTTCTCGCAGGAATGATAGCGGGAGCTGTCACAGACAATGAAAGGATTGCATATATTGCAGACTACCCGATATATGGCATGATTGCCAATATAAACGCGTTTGCTTTGGGAGTTGCAAGCGTGAATCCAAGGGCAAAGGTATATCTGGCATGGTCAAAGACCAAGGACTATGACAGGGATAAATTCCTCGCAGAAAATGACCTCCATTATGTGTCAGATCAGGATATTATTACTCCGAATGACGCGTCCAGATATTTTGGTCTGTACAAGCTTAAGGATGGCCAGGCATTAAATCTCGCCATGCCTATATGGAATTGGGGAGTGTTTTATGAGAAGCTTTTGCAGAGCGTACTGGCCGGCTCCTACAAGGCAGAAGGACAGGAGCAGGTTAAGGCACTTAACTACTGGTGGGGCATGTCTGCCGGTGTTATTGACCTGATTTGTTCAAAGCATGTACCTTATGGAGTGAAGAGGCTTGCGGATCATTTAAAGAGCGATATCACAAAGGGTGAGGTTGTGCCGTTCTTTGGAAATATATATAACCAGAAGGGCGAGCTTAAAAACAAAGGTGAACACGAGATGAAACCGTCTGATATAATGAAAATGGACTGGCTTGTAGATAATGTTGTGGGTAATATCCCGCCTATGAGTGAGTTTGTGGATAATGCAAAGACGGTGGTTGAACTAAAGGGTGTAGAGGAAAATAAACTGTAATGAAGATACTATTCTTAGCTGATGAAGAGTCGAAAATGTACTGGGAATACTTTAAGAAAGAGGATTTTAAAGGGATTGATATTATTGTATCATGTGGAGACTTAAACCCGAGCTATCTGTCCTTTCTGACAACGATGGTTGGAGTACCGCTTTTGTATGTGCATGGCAATCACGATGACAAATACAAGACAAAGCCACCGGAAGGCTGTATATGCATTGAGGATAAGATTTATGAATATGAGGGTGTGCGGTTTCTTGGACTGGGAGGCTCAAACCGCTATAAGCCCGGAGATAATCAGTATACGCAGAAGCAGATGACAAAGCGCGTTAAGAAGCTGTGGTGGAAGCTTAAGCGTAAAAACGGCTTTGATGTGCTTGTCACTCACTCGCCCGCAAGGGGACTGCATGACGGGGAGGATACATGCCATACAGGCTTTGATGTGTTCAACAGGCTTATTGAGCAGTACAGGCCTAGGTACTTTGTGCATGGACATGTCCATATGAGCTACGGCAGGCAGTTTGTCAGGCTTGACAAGGTGGGTGAGACCACGGTTATCAACGCGTATGAGAAATATATTGTCGAAATATAAAATATTTCTGCCTGATTTAGAGTTTGTTTGTAAATATTTACCAATTTTAAGAATTTATTTATCACATGGCTATATTTAGGACACAATTAAGTGTTACTATAATATCATCAAAAGGAGCTGTTGTATTTTAACGATGCGTTGGGGTACACTCAGTTCCGACTAAAAATTATTCATGTGCACCGAGTTGACGTCGCATATGCTTTTCCTCATATATATTAAAAGCCACAGGTTTTATGCCTGTGGCTTTTATAATAATAAAAAAAGCTGATGACGGGAATTGAACCCGTGACCCCTTCCTTACCAAGGAAGTGCTCTACCTCTGAGCCACATCAGCAATTATCAACTTGCTAAGTTTACTATATACTTCAGCATTTGTCAACCCAATTTGAATTAAAATATAATTTATTATGAGTTATAGTAAGCCATAACCTTTGCTACATAGTTCTGTGTTTCTTTAAATGGCGGAATGCCACCATATTTGGCCACGTTGCCGGAGCCTGCATTGTAGGCAGCCAAGGCCAGAGATTTGTCACCGTTATACTGGGCGAGCTTTTCACTTATGTATCTTGCGCCACCCATGATATTCTGGTATGGGTCGTAGGCGTTTGTGACACCAAGTGAGGCAGCGGTCTGTGGCATGAGCTGCATGATACCCATGGCGCCGGAGCTGCTGGTGCACTCTGGGGAGAAGTCGGACTCGCACTTGGCGATTGACTTAAGAAATTTGGCATCTACACCGTATTTTGAGGCGGCCTCACCAAAAATTGCATCAAGCTGTGCAGAGCATGACAAGCCGGAGGCTTCGAGCTTTACGGAGGCGGAAGCAGCTGTATTATTAACTGCGGTATTGCTGCAAAGCTCTATATTTATGCCGTTTTGATCAAAGAAGCGCTGTACAAGCGACATATCAACAGAGCCACCGTTACTTTGTGCAATCAGCTTGTCGATGGCAACAGCAGCTTCTGCCTTTTTGGCATCATCAAGCACCTGACCAAAATCAGCACCGGTGCTATTGACAGTGGAGCTGTTGCTTGAGGTACTGTTATCGCCGGATACAGTAACCTGACCGGTAGTTATATTATTTTTTGGTGTATTGTCAATATACTGAAGTACTTTAATGTTCATTTTCCTTTTCCCGTTATATCTTGATTTGAATAGTTATCTCAGTTTTGAATAGTTATATCAATTATACTTAAAAAAGTAAAGACATTTACCTAATGAGAAATTATACCATAAAAATTCTTGAAAATATACCCATTTTGTTGTAGCATATGTTTTAGTACACTTTACTATGTAAAAGTTAGGAGATAAACATGAAAAAGACACCATTTGTGACAAAACAACAGGTAGAGGAAATCGTTAAAAAATTCCCTACACCATTTCATTTATATGACGAGGCAGGCATCCGCGCCAACGCGCAGGCTGTAAAGGATGCATTTGCATGGAACCCGGGCTTTAGGGAGTATTTTGCTGTAAAGGCTACTCCAAACCCATACCTGCTCAAGATTTTAAAGGATTATGACATGGGCTGTGACTGTTCATCATACACAGAGCTTATGCTTGCAAAGTCATGCGGCTTCGACGGAGAGCATATCATGTTTTCGTCAAATGATACACCGGCAGAGGAATTTGCATATGCAGACAAGCTCGGCGCTATCATCAATCTTGATGATTTCACACATATTGATTTTTTAGAGGAAACAATCGGACATATTCCGGAGACAATAAGCTGCAGATATAATCCGGGTGGAGTATTCACACTGTCAAACGGCATTATGGACAATCCGGGAGATTCAAAGTATGGCATGACAAAGGAACAGCTTTTTGAGGCATTCAAAATTCTTAAGTCAAAGGGAGCTAAATACTTTGGTGTGCATGCATTCCTTGCAAGCAATACAGTTACCAACGAGTATTATCCACAGCTTGCAAAGGAGCTTTTTGAGCTGGTTGTTGAGCTTAAAAACGAGACAGGCTGCGATATCAAATTTGTAAATCTTTCAGGTGGAGTTGGCGTGGCTTATAAGCCGGATCAGACACCAAACGATATATCGGTTATCGGTGCCGGTGTGCATAAGGTATACGATGAGGTATTGGTACCGGCAGGAATGGGCGATGTGGCTATCTACACAGAGATGGGACGTTTTATGATGGCTCCGTATGGCTGTCTTGTGACAAAGGCTATTCATGAGAAGCATATCTACAAGGAGTATATAGGAGTGGATGCATGTGCGGCAAACCTTATGAGACCGGCTGTTTACGGCTCATATCATCATATCACCGTGCTCGGCAAGGAGGATGCACCTTGTGACCATACATATGATGTGGTTGGCTCACTCTGCGAGAACTGTGATAAGTTTGCAATTGACAGACAGCTTCCAAAGATTGATATGGGAGACTATCTGGTAATACATGATACAGGAGCACACGGCTTTTCAATGGGCTATAATTACAACGGAAGACTACGCTCAGCAGAGATATTGCTTGAAAGCAATGGGGAGGCAAAGCTCATCAGAAGAGCAGAAACTCCTGCAGATTACTTTGCAACCTTTGATTGCTTTGATGATATTAAAATAACAGAGTAATGCGCTAGCGCACTTTACAGAGTACGTATCCGAATTTTATCCATTTGCTCATATCATCAACATTATCGCTGTCGACATAAAAGGTCTCGCCGTAATTGTTGAGTGGTGTGAGCTCACATGGGTTTGTCTGGTGGAATTTTCTGATGTAGGCGCGCTTTGTCTGCGCGTTGATAAAGATACCGGTATCGCCGTCGCGGATTGGGTTTCGACTGATTAGAAGTATATCGCCTTTATTGTATACAGGATGCATATGATTGCTTGTCACGCGGATTCCAATGTGAAGGGCATCACCGAAGGCCTTTCTGTAATTTGAGACATCAAGCTTTTCAACGTTGTAGGAGTCAAAAATCATGCCATCGGCCATGTTGCCTGTCGGGATGAGGACGGAAATCAGATCCTCCTTATTACTGCTTTCATCCTTGTAGGCAGATAGCGCAAGCTCAGTGTCTATAATTGAGTCTATAAATATGCGCTGGTTTTTGGAAAGCTTTTTGATGCGCTTTACAAGGTCTATTACATCGTCATTGAAGCCTGTGAGCTCGCAGGAGAAGCGTCCTGTCAGCTTGTATATCAGGTAAGCGGTGTAGATGTCGATACGGGAGGATTCTCCGTTTGCTATTCGCTTGTAGGTGGAGAGTGATATATCAAGTGCTTTTGCAAACTGTGCCTGGGACATACCAAGCTTTATGCGTTCGCGCTCAATATTTGTCGATATGTTGTTTGCTATTTCAAGTCGGTTCATTTATGAGCTAATCTCCCTTCTTTTTTTAAAAATAAACTCCAAATTTGGTCATGTATTGACATACACAATAAACTATAATGGTTACTGTTGAAACATAAATTAAATATATAAGAAACGTCAATTACTGTCAAATAAAAATGTTTGTTATATAAAAAGGGAGGTGTCCTGAAACTTAATTAGTGTAAGCTGAATGCGGCTTACACTTTTTTTATTTAAACAAATATAGCTTTATTTATGATAAGTATTAAAAATTTTTTTAAAAATAAATGTGTCTGAGGCATTGATTAGAGCACCGCTAATTGGTACAATATTTTATTATATACAAAAGAGCAGGTGAATATATGTCGCTAAGTTTCAGAAAGTGGCGGGAAATGGCATTGACTGAGTACCCGGTAGTGAGTGATAAGTACTACAAGAAGGTGTACGAAAACATAGCCACAGATCCGCAGACAGGGGAGAGTATACTTGTACAGCTTACATTACAGGGAGTTTTGGATAAGTGTGAGGGTACTAATTTTGAGGAGCCAATCAGAAAGTGCATTATGAAGTGTGTATACACGGGCGGTAAGCTTGAAAAGGAAATAAATAAAGTGATGAATCAGTATTATGAGGTCTAGATATATATGAAGAATATAGCAATTGATAAAGAACACTTACATTATTTGGAGCAGCTGTCAGAGATGTATCCGACAATAGGTAAGGCATCGTCCGAGATCATCAATCTGCAGGCTATTTTAAACCTGCCAAAGGGCACAGAGCACTTTGTATCTGATGTGCATGGCGAGTATGAAGCCTTTTCCCATGTGCTGAAAAATGGCTCGGGGGCTGTTAGAAAGAAGATAGATGATGTATTTGGTCTTGCGATGAACAAGGCTGACAAGGCCGCACTTGCCACACTTATCTACTATCCAAGGGAGAAGATGGAGCTTATCAAGCAGGATGAGCCTGATATGGATTCGTGGTATAAGACCACTCTTTACAAGCTGATAGAGGTGTGCAAGACAGTTTCATCAAAGTATACGCGCTCCAAGGTGAGAAAAGCTCTGCCGGAGGAGTATGCGTATGTTATAGAAGAGCTCATCACAGAAAAGCCGGAGGTGTTAAACAAGGAGGCTTACTACGAGTCAATCATCAATACAATAGTGGAGTTAGGTACTGCGGAGGAGTTTATAGTGGTGCTTTCCGAGCTTATCCAGAGGCTTGCTGTTGACCATCTGCATGTGCTTGGCGATATATACGACAGGGGAGCAGGCCCGCATCTGATAATGGACAGGCTGTGCAGATATCACTCGCTGGACATACAGTGGGGCAATCATGATATCATCTGGATGGGGGCAGCCGCAGGAAACCTTGCATGCATCGCAACTGTTGTCAGAAACAGTATCAGATACGGTAATCTGGATGTAGTCGAGGAGGGCTACGGCATAAATATGCTTCCGCTTGCTACGTTTGCACTGAAGGCGTACAAGGATGACCCTTGCACCAGATTTGTGTTCAAGGTGGCTCCAAGTGGTGCAGACAATATGGAGAGTGATCTGATAAAGAAGATGCACAAGGCCATTGCCATCATACGTTTCAAGCTGGAGGGTCAGCTCATCAAGAAGTGGCCGGAGTATGGTATGAAGGAGCGACTGCTTTTGGAGCATATTGATTACAAGAATGGAACCATAGAGCTTGAGGGCAGAACCTATAAGCTGCTTGACACAAGCTTTCCAACAATTGACCCGGCTGATCCTTACAGACTGACAGAGGACGAAGAAGAGGTGATACAAAGGCTCAGGAGCTCGTTTATCCATTGCGAGAAGCTGAAAACCCACGTTGGACTGATGCTTAAAAAGGGCAGCATGTACAAGGTATATAATGGCAATCTGCTTTTCCACGGCTGCATCCCGATGGAGGAGGACGGAAGCTTTGCTAGGGTAAATATCTACGGTAAAGAGTATAGCGGCAAGGCTTTGTTTGATATACTGGAGACATACGTCAGAAAGGCTTTTTTCTCGGATGACAGGCTGGAGAGACAAAAGGGCAGCGATATCATGTGGTACATATGGACAGCTCCATATTCTCCGCTTTACGGCAGAAATAAGATGGCTACGTTTGAGAGATATTTTATAGATGATGATGACAAGAAAGTAGAAAAGAAAAACTTTTACTATGATTATATAAACAAGCCTGAGTGTGCACAGCGTATACTTGAGGAGTTTGGTCTGCATGACGAAAGAGACCATATCATAAACGGACACGTTCCTGTGCACAGATTAAGAGGCGAAAGCCCTGTGAAGTGCGATGGCAGAGTGATAGTCATAGATGGTGGCTTTTCAAAGGCTTACCGCAGGCGCACTGGCATCGCGGGGTATACATTAATTTACAATTCATATGGGCTGACATTGACAGCGCATGAGCCGTTTGAATCACCGGAGACGGCAGTAAGGGATGAGAGGGATATCGTATCAAGGCGTGAGGCTGTAGAGGTGCTGGATAAGAGAATACTTGTCGGAGATACAGATGCCGGAATAAAGATGAAGGAAAAGATTGCGGATCTAAAGCAGCTTATTGCGGTATATCGTTCGGGTGAGATTGCAGAGCGCGATGATTAGAGAGAGGGAATAAGATGTATGTAGTTGATGGGTTTGAGTTTCAGACAAAGGAAGAGGCTAGGCAGGCTAAAAAGGAAAGTGACGGGATACGATATATAAAGGAGCAGACCGATATGTCAGACCCGGACACGGTATACAAGCTGTATTTAAGGCTTAACAAGCCGGGATATTTCTATACTCAGGTCGGGCTTGCATTTCTTATTGAGCTTCGGGAATATCTGCATACGATTCCTTATATCAAGAATGAGGATATCCGTCCGATTTATATTCCTGAGGATAAAAAAGCGGTTGTCGAGGTAAAAAAACAGACGGCAGGCTATAAGAAAAAGTTCCATGTGGCATTGTTTTTTACTATTGTACTATCGGCTGCCATAGTAGCTATGTTTGGCATCACCTATGTGAGCGGACACAGTCCGTATGTGGTGGACTACGAAAACGAGCTGATAGACAAATATGAAAACTGGCAGAAGGAGCTTGAAAAAAGGGAAAAGGCAGTTGAAGAGAGGGAAAAAGCACTGGATGAAAGGCAGGATGCAGCAGAGTGGACAAAATAAAGATACTGGTGGTAGATGATGAGAGCAGGATGAGAAAGCTCGTGCATGATTTCCTTGCAAGGGAAGGCTATGAGGTACTTGAGGCCGGGGACGGCGAGGAGGCACTTGATATATTTTATCAGCAGAAGGATATAGCGCTGCTGGTGCTTGATATAATGATGCCAAGGATAAATGGCTTTGAGGTATGCCGTGAAATAAGACAGACTTCAAAGGTGCCGATTATTATGCTTACAGCCAAGGGAGATGAGCGTGATGAATTAAACGGCTTTGACATTGGTGCGGATGAGTATATCTCAAAGCCGTTTTCTCCCAAGATACTGGTGGCCAGGGTAAATGCTCTCCTTCGCAGGGCAAATAAGCTGGGCGAGGAGGCAGTAATAAGCGAGGCCGGTGGTATTGTGATGGACAAGACGGCGCACACTGTAGCTATTGATGGCAAGGCTATTGAGCTTTCGGTAAAGGAATTTGAGCTTTTGGATTACTTTATGAGCAATCAGGGAATCGCTCTTACAAGGGAGCGTATACTTGACAGCGTGTGGAGCTATGATTATTTTGGCGATGCGAGGACTATTGATACACATGTGAAGAAATTAAGAAGCAAGATGGGAGCTAAAGGCGATTATATAAAGACTGTCTGGGGTGTTGGATATAAGTTTGAGATACAGTAAGTGTTAAGCCGGGGAATAATAGATTTGGGACAAGAGGTGTCAGCATGAAAAAGAAAAAAACACTATCCACACAGCTTACGCTTGTGATTTCATTTATTGTACTTCTGATAGTAGGAGTGTTTTGGTTGGCCAATAACACACTGCTGGAGAAGTATTATGTGTTTAACAAGGAAAAAGAGATGCTTGCTGTATACAAAATGGTGGACTCGGCTGCAAAAAATGACAAGCTGTCAGATGATGCGTTTGCTGTAGCATTTGAAAAGAAATGTGTCGGCACCAATATAGATGCGGTTGTGTTCAACAAGTACGGTAAGGTCATTATTGAGGGAACCACTGACAATCAGGAAATATTTCAGCTGCTTTTGGAGGCGAGCATGTCGTCCTATTCGGCAGACTACAATAACCTGAATATGACAAGGCAGAAGGATAAAAGGCTGGGGACAGAGTATATCATCATAAATAACAGACTGATTGACGGTAACTTTGTATACATGAAGACACCACTTGAGAGTATTAAGGAGAGCGTATCCATATCGAACCGCTTTTTTGCAATAGGCACAGTAGCTGCTATTGTTGTGGGAGTGTTTATGGCGTATATTGTTGCGCGCAACATGACCAAGCCGATAAGGAATATGACTGAGCTGTCGACAAGGATGGCAAAGCTTGATTTTGATGCGAAATACATTGATACGGAAAACAGTGCAAAGGAGCTTTATGTGCTTGGTGAGCATATGAACGAGCTGTCGCAGACGCTTGAGCAGACCATCACAAGACTAAAGGTGGCAAACAATGAATTACAGCGTGATATAAAGAAAAAAGAAGAAATAGATGAGATGAGAAAGGAGTTTTTGTCAAATGTGTCACATGAGCTAAAGACTCCGCTTGCTCTAATTTCGGGCTACGCTGAGGGGCTCAAGGAGGTTGTAAACGACGATGATGAGAGCCGTAACTTCTACTGTGATGTCATCATGGACGAGACTGACAAGATGAACCGCATGGTTATGAAGCTTTTATCTCTCAATCATCTGGAGGATGGCAGTGATGTGCTTGAGATGACGAGGTTTGATTTGACACCGCTTGTCAGAGGGGTTATAGACTCATCTAAGCTTCTGGCACAGAAAAATGAGGCTGCAATTGAGTTTGACCGCACCGATTCCGTATATGTGAGCGGTGATATATACAAGATTGAAGAGGTTGTGACAAACTATATCAGCAATGCGATAAATCACTGCACAAGAGGTGGTACTATCACTGTATCATACAGCATGTACAGCGACCGTGTGAGGGTCAGCGTGTTTAACACGGGAGAGCCGATACCTGATAAGGATATAGACAATATATGGAATAAGTTCTATAAGGTGGACAAGGCCAGAACAAGAGAATATGGCGGAAGCGGCATAGGACTGTCTATAGTAAAGGCCATTATGGAACTGCATCACAGAGGGTATGGTGTCATAAATCACAAGGATGGTGTAGAATTCTGGTTTGAACTTGAGTTATTTATTGCAAACAATGAATAAATGTGTTACTATATGTATTATTAGGATAAAAGTCATAGAATAAGAACGGGTTTATTGCAATGATGGGAAGAAATATAAAAATGGCAGCTGTGGCATTTACAGCAATTATAACGCTGACAGGCTGCGGAACAAAATTATATGATATGACTGATGCTGAACAAAGCCTTATTGCGAATTATTCGGCATATGTTGTTGCAAAACACAATATATACCAGCAGGATGGCATGACTAACGCTACGGAGAACCTTAAGGCGGAGGATACTGAGAAAGTGGACGAGGTGTCGCCTGATAATTCACATTCGCAGGATAATAAGACATCTGAGGCAGGAAATGACAAGAGCAGCAATTCGCAGAAAGAGCCCGCTGCCTCGCAGGAAAAGAAGGTGTCGCTTGCTGAGGCGACAGGCTACGGCAGCCTTGATATCACATATAATGGAGCTACTGAGTCGGATGTGTATAACGAGGGCTCATACTACTCTATGACGGCAGGAAGCGGTAATACTTTTGCGGTTATGAAATTTACTCTTAAAAATCCGACGGGTGAGGATATAAATGTTGATATGTTTGGCAATGCGAGGACATATAAGGCCACTTTCCCGGATGGAAAGGAATACACGGCTGAGGGCACATTCCTTACGTATTCCCTTAATACCTTTCAGGGAACAGTAAAGGCAGGCGGTTCGGTTGATGTGGTGTTACTCTTCAAGATACCGCAGGGCACAGCATGTGACAACATCACGATGTCGGTTATAAAAGATAACGAAAAAAGTTTGATTGAATTATAAAATATATGATATACTTAGATTACTAAGAGGCGGAGGTTGTATTATGGATACAAACATATTATTGGAGTCAGGAACAAACGAGCTTGAGGTGCTTGAATTTACGTTGGGAGACAATCATTACGGCATCAATGTTGCAAAGATCAGAGAAATTCTGCAATATATGCCGGTCACTCCTGTTCCGAATACTCATCCGAGTGTTGAGGGAATTTTTATGCCACGTGACACAATGATTACGGTTATCAATTTAAAGAATTGTCTTAACCTGCCACAGACGGATGAAAAGGGATTGTTTATCATTACAAATTTCAACAAGCTCAATGTGGCATTTCATGTAGACCAGGTCATCGGCATACATCGCGTATCGTGGGAGAATATCATAAAGCCTGACGAGACACTGACGGGTGAACATGGCGGCACAGCTACGGGTGTTATCAAAATGAATGACAGGCTGATAGTTATCCTTGATTTTGAGGCTATAGTAGCTTCTATCAGTCCACAGACAGGGCTTCGTGTCAACGACCTTGATGAGATGGAGGCAAGAGACAGAAGTGATGCTACAATTCTTATTGCAGAGGATTCGGCTTTATTGTCAAAGCTCATCACTGAGTGTCTTAAGAAGTCCGGATATACCAATCTCATCGTGGAAGAGAATGGTCAGGAGGCCTGGGATGAGATAAAGGCTATGCAGGAAAAGGGCGATATTACAAAGCATCTTGACTGCATTATAACTGATATAGAGATGCCGCTCATGGATGGACACAGACTCACAAAGCTTGTAAAGTCGGATGCAGAGCTTAGAGATATACCGGTTATCATATTCTCTTCACTGGTAAACGAAGAGATGAGGAAAAAGGGCGAACAGCTCGGAGCAGACGCACAGCTTACAAAGCCTGAAATCGGAAAGCTTGTAGATGCGATTGACAAGTTGCTTAATAAAGCATAATATATTTAGATACAAGGGGGGTGTGGCTTGTTTAGCTGCACCCTTTAATGGATTATAGATGGAGAATACTAATGAGCGATAAATCGACAGAAAACTATCTGGACAATTTGCTGGATTCAATGAACAAGCTGCAGGATACAGATACGAAGATGTCTGAGGCTGATCAGGATGAGTTCCTTAAAAAGTTTGAGGATGAGCTTGAAAACGAGACATATGATGAGTATCTGTCAAGCTTTGAAAAGGAGCTTGATAGAGAAAATGAGCAGGCCAAGGGGCAGGCTCTTAATGTACAGACTCCGGCTCCTGATGACAAGGATGCTTCACTTGATGATATGCTCACTGAGTTTGACCGAAGGATGAAGGAAGAGGAGACTCAGGGAGATGATCAGGAAAACAAAGCAGACGATAATCTAAGCGATGCGGTACTTAATTTTACACCGGCAGATTCCAAGATAGAGACGATGGATACAAATATGCCGGAAATGGCTGAGGATTCAAAGCAGGAGGCTTTGGAGAGTATAATAACAAATGAACCTCAGATGGTTGAAGAAATAGGTGAGCCTGATCTGGCAGGAAATGCATCAAAGGATATACTTGATATACTCGATAGTGATGGTTTGGATAATATCGGTGATCTGCTTGAAGGAAAAACCGATGAGACAGGGAATGATATAGATGATTATGCAAGCCGTCAGATGAAGGTACATGAGCCGACTGATGGAGAGCTTGATGCGCAAGGTACCGCAAAAAAGAGCCTTTTTAAAAAAATAATATCATTTTTTACAAAAGAGCCACAGTCAGATGACGTTACAGATACACAGGGCACGGCGGATGGTATAGAAACTGACGCACAGATGCTCTCGGATGAGAATAAACAGATACTTGAAGCGCTGGATGCTAACGGAGAGCCAAACAAAGCATCGGATAAGTCTAAGAAGGGCAAAAAGCCTAAAAAAGAAAAGAAGCCTAAAAAAGAAAAAAAGCCAAAGGCTCCAAAGGAAAAGAAGGAGCGCATTGGATGGGAGAAGGGACCTAAGCTTCCTAAGGGGCCTGTTATAGTAATCTGGGTATTTGTTATGTCGATAGTTGTGTTTGTTCTCATATGTACCTTTTTGCTCGGAAACAACTCCAAGGTGACTGATGCTCAGAATACGTACAATCAGGCAATAGCTGATCTGGGACAGAATAAAGCTGATTCAATAGAGCTGTATACAAAGGCATACAGCAGGCTGAGCGGCTTGAAGCTTTCGGGTGACGACGAGAAGCTGTACAATAAGCTGTCGGTGCTTGCTGCAGTGTCAGGCAAGTATGATGCCTATAAGAGCTTTAGCGATTCCGGTTATGTAACCATGGCGGCGGATTCCTTGGTATGTGCGGCAGGTCGATGTGCTGTAAATGCAGACAATGCAAAGGAATACGGATGTGAGCTGCAGCTTGAGCAGCTTAAAAACATTATTTCTGATACCTTGAGCAGTCAGTATGGCTTATCATACGATGATGCCATTGCTCTGTATAATATAGATGATAGAGATGACTATACACTGGCACTGACACAGAAACTAAATGAATTAGGCATTAAAGAGGAGACTGAATAATATGATAGCAATCATCGATTATGGAGCAGGCAACTTGCGAAGCGTACAAAAGGCTCTTACAGCGATAGGCGAGGCGAGTATTGTGACCAGAGACAGGCATGAGATTTTAAATGCCGACAAGGTAATACTTCCGGGAGTCGGAGCTTTTGGAGATGCAATGGATTCGCTTAAAAAATATGAGCTGGACAAGGTGATTCACGAGGTCTGCGACATGGATAAGCCGTTTCTTGGCATATGCTTAGGTCTTCAGCTGTTATTTGAGGGAAGCGATGAGAGTCAGGGTGTTGAGGGACTTCATGTGCTTGACGGACAGATACTTCGCATTCCGGATAAGGAAGGGCTTAAAATACCTCACATAGGCTGGAATTCACTTGATTTACAGAACAACGGCAGGCTGTTTAAGGGTCTTTCGCAGCATCCATATGTATATTTCGTGCATTCGTACTATCTGAAAGCGGCTGATGAGGCAATTGTCAAAGCAACGACAGAGTACAGCACACATATTCATGCGTCCGTTGAGAAAAATAATGTGTTCGCCTGCCAGTTCCATCCGGAGAAGAGCAGCACAGTCGGACTTTCAATACTTAAAAATTTTGCAGGGATAGGGGAGGCATAATATGTTTACGAAGAGAATAATCCCATGTCTGGATGTAAATAACGGACGTGTTGTGAAGGGCATAAACTTTGTTAATTTAAGAGATGCAGGTGACCCTGTTGAAATTGCGGCTGCGTATGATAAGGCAGGCGCAGATGAGGTGGTTTTTCTGGATATCACAGCGTCAAGTGACAACAGAAATACTGTTGTGGATATGGTCAGAAAGGTTGCTGAAAAGGTGTTTATACCGTTCACGGTGGGCGGCGGCATCAGAACAGTCGATGATTTTAAGGCACTGCTTAGAGAGGGGGCAGACAAGATTTCAATAAATTCAAGTGCTATAAATACACCGCGGCTTATCAGCGATGCTGCGGATAAGTTTGGAAGTCAGTGTGTGGTTGTGGCAATCGATGCAAGACGCCGTGCTGACGGAAGCGGCTGGAATGTATACAAGAACGGAGGCCGCATAGATACAGGTCTTGATGCCATTGAGTGGGCAATTAAGGCAAATGAGCTTGGAGCGGGGGAGATACTTCTTACAAGCATGGACTGTGACGGCACAAAGGATGGCTACGATATCGAGCTCACAAGGCTTATTGCCGATAATGTTTCGGTTCCGGTTATCGCATCGGGCGGAGCAGGTACAAAGGAGCATTTTTATGAGGCCCTGACAGAGGGAAAGGCAGATGCCGCGCTTGCAGCTTCACTTTTCCACTACAAGGAGCTTGAAATTATGGATTTAAAGAATTATCTGGCAGATAAAGGTGTGTCGGTCAGAAGATAGGCGGGTAGATAAAGATTATGAGTATGCTTGACGGTGAGTGGGCAAAGGCTGTGGGAGCCGAGTTTAAAAAACCGTATTACAGGGATTTGTACAATTTCGTGAGAGACGAATATGCCACACATGTGGTATATCCTCCGGCAGATGACATATTTAATGCCATGCATTTTACACCACTTGACAAGGTAAAGGTGCTCATCCTCGGGCAGGATCCGTACCACAATGTCAATCAGGCGCATGGACTGTCGTTTTCGGTGCTTCCGTCTCAGAAGGATATTCCGCCATCACTGCAGAATATCTACAAGGAGCTTAACGACGATCTGGGCTGCGATATCCCGAATAATGGATACCTGAAGAAATGGGCTGACCAGGGAGTTTTGCTTTTGAATACAGTGCTCACCGTTAGGGCTCATCAGGCCAACTCACATCAGGGGCGCGGCTGGGAGAAGTTTACGGATGCAATCATAGAGGCTGTAAATGAGCAGGACAGACCTATAGTGTATATGCTCTGGGGACGTCCGGCGCAGTCAAAGATTCCTATGCTTACAAATCCAAAGCATCTGATATTGACAGCACCGCATCCGAGCCCGCTGTCGGCTTACAGAGGTTTTTTTGGCTGTAAGCATTTTAGTAAAGCCAATGAGTTTCTTAAGGAGCATGGAGTGGAGCCTGTTGACTGGCAGATAGAGGATATATAAAGGACGACAATACCGGCAGATATTATCTTGACATAAATTGGAAAAGCGTCTATATTAAAAATATATAGAAGGTAACGGATTACATATTTATCAAAGGAGTGATACTATGAGAGGAATAGGAATGTGGGATTCATCATCCATATCCACACTGTTTTCCGGCGTAGGCAGCAGTAGAAGCAGCAATGCAGCGTCTTCTTTTATAGCCAATATGGATATGACTACATATAGTGGTATTAGAAGTGGCAGCTATTTCAAGCTTCTTAAGTCGTATTATGGAAATAACCTTAATTCGAAGGCCCAGTCGCTTGTGTCATCATCTGTTTCTACATCTAAGGATTCAGCGAAGACACTTGCGTCCATCGAGTCTGAGGCAGAGGATATGGTAAAGTCAGCGCAGGCTCTTTACAAAAACAGCGGCAAGGACGATACAGATGCTACGTACAAGAAGGTGTCGGCTTTTGTGTCTGATTACAACAGTCTCATAAAGGCTGCGGACGATTCCGAGACAAAGCAGATTTCGAGAAATCTTGAGTCACTGAAATCACTTACAGATGTCAATGCAAAGTCGCTTGCGAAGGTTGGAATCACAGTGGATTCCAAGTCCGGAAAGCTGTCTGTGGACGAGGATACCTTTAAAAAGGCTGATTCGACCAAGGTTGATGCGCTTTTTAAGGGAAACGGCTCTTATGCTTACGCAGTGGCAAGCAAGGCTTCAATGCTTGAGTATGCCGCAAAGAATGAGTCAGAAAAGACTAACACGTATGGCGCCGATGGAAGGTATACACAGGCCTACAACAGTGGATATAATTATAATATGTTTTTATAGTCAAAGAAAGGCTGGGAATCCCCAATCTCGCTTTCGGCTTAATAAAAAGAAGCATCCCGGTTTTGGGATGCTTCTTTTTAATTAATTAGCGTTTAGTTGTCGTTTTCATCGTCCTCGCTCATTGAGTAGACCTGACGCTTACGTGCCATTTCATCACTCTCAAGATATTCGTCGTAGGTTGTGATCTTGTCGATCATTGAACCGTTTGGCAGGAATTCTATGATTCGGTTGGCGGTTGTCTGGACTACCTGGTGGTCACGGCAGGCAAAGAGAATTACTCCCGGGAACTTTATCATTCCGTTGTTTAATGCTGTGATTGACTCCATGTCGAGGTGGTCTGTAGGCTCATCGAACATGAGCACGTTGCTTCCCATGATCATCATGCGGGAGAGCAGTACACGAACTTTTTCACCTCCGGAGAGTACTCGCATTTTCTTTACTCCATCCTCACCGGCAAAGAGCATACGGCCTAAGAAACCACGTACATATGTGGCATCCTTGATTTCTGAGTACTGTGTGAGCCAGTCAACGATGAGCTCATCAGTATCAAAGATTGTGGTATTGTCCTTTGGAAAGTATGACTGGCTTGTTGTGACACCCCATTTATATGAGCCCTCGTCCGGCTCAAGCTCTCCGGCAAGGATTTTGAACAGAGTTGTTTTTGCAAGCTCGTTTCCACCGACAAATGCAATCTTGTCATCATGGTTAACTGTGAATGAGATATTGTCAAGTACCTTTACACCATCGATGGTTTTTGAGATGCCCTCGACAAAGAGCACATCGTTTCCGATTTCACGCTCAGGACGGAAATCGATGTATGGGTATTTACGGCTTGAAGGACGTATCTCATCAAGCTGGATTTTTTCAAGGGCACGCTTTCTGGATGTAGCCTGCTTTGATTTAGAGGCATTGGCAGAGAAACGCTGGATAAATTCCTGCAGCTCCTTGATTTTTTCCTCTTTCTTTTTGTTTGCTTCCTTCATCTGACGCACGATGAGCTGGCTTGATTCATACCAGAAATCGTAGTTTCCGGCGTAGAGCTGGATCTTACCGTAATCCATGTCGGCGATGTTGGTGCAGACCTTGTTGAGGAAGTATCTGTCATGGGATACAACGATGACTGTATTCTCAAAATTGATGAGGAATTCCTCAAGCCATGAGATAGCATCGAGGTCTAAGTGGTTGGTAGGCTCATCGAGAAGCAGTATGTCAGGATTTCCAAACAGTGCCTGTGCGAGAAGCACCTTGACCTTTACTGCACCCGGCAGGTCTGCCATCAGAGTGTAGTGATCCTCTGTAGGCACACCGAGACCGTTTAAGAGAGTAGCAGCATCAGACTCAGCGTTCCAGCCGTCCATATCTGCAAACTCAGCCTCAAGCTCACTTGCACGGATTCCGTCCTCGTCTGAGAAATCCTCCTTCATATAGATGGCTTCCTTCTCCTTCATGATATCATAGAGGCGCTTATTGCCCATGATAACCGTATCAAGTACTGTGAACTCATCGTACTTGAAGTGATCCTGCTGTAAGAATGACAGTCTCTGTCCCGGAGTGATTGCGATATCACCGCTTGTAGGCTCAAGCTGTCCTGAGAGAATCTTTAAAAATGTAGACTTGCCGGCACCGTTTGCACCTATAAGTCCATAGCAGTTTCCCTCGGTGAATTTTATGTTGACATCCTCAAATAAAGCTTTTTTACCAATTCTTAATGTAATATTGTTTGCACTAATCATTTTGTCTTTATTCAATCCTTTCTTATTTTAATAACCTGTTCGTTTCTGTAACACATCGTTTCTATTTTAACGTAAAACCAGTATTTTGCAAGTGTTTTACAGGCAATTTATAGCCATTGTGCCCTTTTGTACATAAATTTTACCTTGTTAATAAATATTTTAGGGTTTTTGTACAATGTATTGCTAAAAAAACTTGATTTTTTACATCACACAAACTAAACTATTATGTAGAGACATTCTGATTCATGTCTATAATTGAACATTTATTTTACAGGAGGAAATATCATGTCTAGAGCAAAACAGTCGATGGATGGAAATACCGCTGCCGCTCATGTAGCATATGCCTACACAGAGGTTGCAGGAATCTATCCTATCACACCTTCTAGCCCAATGGCTGATACAGTTGATCAGTGGTCAGCAGCAGGACAGAAGAACATTTTCGGAAGCACTGTAAAGGTAGTTGAGATGGAGTCTGAGGCAGGTGCCGCTGGTACAGTTCACGGATCTCTTGCAGCTGGTGCACTTACTACAACATTTACAGCTTCACAGGGACTTTTACTTATGATCCCTAATATGTACAAAATCGCAGGTGAGAATCTTCCTTGCGTATTTGACGTATCAGCTCGTACAGTATCTTCACATGCACTGAATATCTTCGGTGATCACAGTGATGTATATGCTTGTCGTCAGACTGGTTTCGCAATGCTTTGTGAGACAAATCCACAGGAGGTTATGGATCTTTCACCGGTTGCACACTGTGCAGCACTTGAGGGAAAGGTTCCATTCATCAACTTCTTCGATGGATTCCGTACTTCTCATGAGATCCAGAAGATCGAGAAGTGGGATTATGAAGATCTCAAAGAGATGTGTCCAATGGATGCAGTTGCTGAATTCAGAGCACACGCTCTTAACCCAGAGCATCCAGCAGCTCGTGGATCACACGAGAACGGAGATATCTTCTTCCAGCATAGAGAGGCATGTAACAAGTTCTATGATGAGCTTCCAGCAGTTGTTGAGAAGTACATGGACAAGGTTAATGCTAAGCTTGGTACAGATTACAAATTATTCAACTACTACGGAGCACCGGACGCTGATCGTGTAATCATCGCTATGGGTTCTATCAACGATGTAGCTGAGGAAGTAATCGACTACTTAACAGCAAAGGGAGAGAAAGTCGGACTTATCAAAGTACGTCTTTACCGTCCATGGTCTTCAGAGGCTCTTCTTAATGCTATTCCAAAGACAGCAAAGAAGATCGCTGTATTAGACCGTACAAAAGAGCCAGGATCACTTGGTGAGCCATTATACTTAGACGTTGCTACAACACTTCGTGAAGCAGGTATGAACGATGTTGTATTAGTAGGCGGACGTTACGGATTAGGATCTAAGGATACACCACCTTCATCAGTATTCGCTGTATATACAGAGCTTGAGAAGGATGCTCCTAAGCACAGATTTACACTTGGAATCGTGGATGATGTTACAAATCTTTCACTTCCAGAGGTTAAGCCAGCTCCTATCACATCTGCACCTGGTACAAAAGAGTGCAAGTTCTGGGGTCTCGGCGGAGATGGTACTGTAGGTGCTAACAAGAACTCTACAAAGATCATCGGTGACCACACAGATAAATACATCCAGGCATACTTCCAGTATGACTCAAAGAAGACCGGTGGTGTTACAATTTCTCACTTGAGATTTGGTGACAACCCAATCAGAAGCCCATACTACATCAACCAGGCAGACTTCGTAGCATGCCACAACCCTGCATACGTTATCCAGGGCATGAAGATGGTTCAGGATGTTAAGCCGGGCGGAGTATTCATGATCAACTGCCAGTGGTCAGATGAAGAGCTTGCTCATCACCTCAATGCTGACGCTAAGAAATATATCGCTGACAACAACATTCAGCTTTACACAATCAACGCTATCGACAAGGCTATCGAGATCGGAATGGGCAAGAGAACTAACACAATTCTCCAGTCTGCATTCTTCAAACTCGCTGATGTAATGCCAATCGACAAGGCTATTGAGTTCATGAAGGCTGCTGCTAAGAAGTCATACTCAAAGAAGGGTGACGCAGTAGTAGAGATGAACTACAAGGCTATTGATGCCGGTGTTGACGCTGTACATAAGGTAGAGGTACCAGAGTCTTGGAAGAATCCTGAGGCAGATGCTCCTAAGGCAGAGCGCACAGGACGTCCAGAGGTTGTTAAGCTTGTTAACGAGCTCCTTGATCCAATCGCTAAGATGGATGGAGACAGCCTTCCGGTTTCAGCATTCGCTGACAAGGCAGACGGACAGTATGTAACAGGTGCTTCTGCATACGAGAAGAGAGGAACAGCCGTTACAGTTCCACAGTGGGATCCAGAGAAGTGTATCCAGTGTAACAACTGTGCATTTGTATGTTCTCACGCTACAATTCGTCCATTCTTACTTACAGATGACGAAGTAAAAGCAGCTCCTGACAATATGAAGGTTGCTGATATGAAGCCAAAGGCAGGCGCTTACAAGTATACAATGAGCGTATCTCCACTTGACTGTATGGGATGTGGTGAGTGTATCACAGTTTGTCCTACAGCAGCTATCTCAATGCAGCCACAGGAGTCTCAGGCAGCAGAGCAGCCAGTATTTGATTACTTAGTAGCTAACGTTTCTAAGAAGACAGATGCCGGAATGGTTGATACAACACCTAAGGGATCACAGTTCAACCAGCCACTCCTTGAGTTCTCAGGCTCATGTGCAGGATGTGCTGAGACATCTTACGCTAGACTTATTACACAGCTCTTCGGTGAGCAGATGTACATCTCTAACGCAACAGGATGTTCTTCTATCTGGGGTAACCCGGCAGCTACATCACCATACACAGTAAATATCAACTCTAAGAAGGGACCGGCTTGGTCTAACTCACTCTTCGAGGATAATGCTGAGCATGGTTTAGGTATGGAAGTTGGACAGAGATATCTCCGTGACCAGGCTATCGAGCTTGTTAAAGAGATCGCTGCATCAGACAAGGCTACAGCTGAGTTCAAGGCAGCAGCAGACAAGTTCCTTGAGACAAAGGACGACACAAAGGCAAACGTTGAGCCAACAACAGCTCTTATCGCAGAGTTAGAGAAGGCAGCAGCAGCCGGATGTGAGAAATCTAAAGAAGTACTTGCTAAGAAGGATTACCTCGGAAAGAAATCTGTATGGATCTTCGGTGGTGACGGATGGGCATATGATATCGGTTTCGGTGGATTAGACCATGTACTTGCTTCTGGTGAGAACGTAAACGTAATGGTATTCGATACTGAGATGTACTCTAACACAGGTGGACAGGCTTCTAAGGCTTCTAACATCGGTGAGGTATGTCAGTTCGCAGCAGCTGGTAAAGAGACAAGCAAGAAGTCACTTTCAGAGATCGCTATGAGCTACGGATATGTATACGTTGCACAGATCGCTCTTGGAGCAAACCCAGCACAGGCTGTTAAGGCCATCACAGAGGCTGAGGCTTATCCGGGACCATCACTCATCATCGGATACGCACCTTGCGAGCTTCACGGTATCGCTAAGGGTGGTATGAACCACTGCCAGGATGAGATGAAGAAGGCTGTTAAGGCTGGATACTGGAACCTCTTCTCATTCAACCCTGCACTCAAGGCTGAAGGAAAGAATCCATTCACTCTTACATCAAAGGCCGGCGACGGATCTTACCAGGAGTTCCTTAACAACGAGGCACGTTATACTCGTCTTATCAAGCCATTCCCAGAGAGAGCAGAGAAGCTCTTTGCTAAGTCTGAGGAGACAGCTAAGGCACGTTATACACACCTTGAGAAACTCGTTAAATTATACGGAGAGGACTAATTCATTAGTCACGGTATATACTTTATCCCACAGGGCATTTGCTCTGTGGGATTTTTGATTAGTTTCATGTGATTACCCTATATTTTGTGGTTTTTTATTTACAAATACAATATGTAATGGTACAATATGTATGTTAATGGTATTTAATGGAACCATCGGAGGAATACGAATGTCAGGCATATTTGATAGACGTGCAAAAAGATTTGTATCAACAGAACAAGGGGAGCGGGCAGTACTTTCAAGGACAGTAATGGCATCCCGTGTAGTTAGAGATGATGTGAATCGCAGTGGAAGAATGCAGGAAAAAGAGGATAATATACAAATGGATAAAGATGATTTTTTGTTAACCCAAATTGATGAGTTTCGTGAAAAGGCAAAACGTCTTCAGGAGATGCTCAATACAAAAGAATCTAAAGCAGAGGAGCTTTCAACCATAGTTGAGGAGAGAGAAGCTAAAGCAGAGGAGCTGCAGCAGATACTCGACGAGAGACAGGAGAAAGCCGACGGTATCACAGCACAGGTTGCAAAGCAGATTGACGTGCTTATAGAGAGTGTTCATGAAAAGATGGCTGAGATAGAGCAATCTATGAATGCAGGCATGGACAGCTTAGGCCGTCAGGTAAGCTCTGATATGGATAATCTGGGGCGCTCGGTAAATGCCAATATGGACAATCTTGGAAGCTCTATGTCCGGTCAGATTGGTAATCTCGGACAGTCGCTTGGCAGTGAGATATCCGGTATCAGCCAGAATATAGGTCAGAGCCTTGATTTTGGTGACACCTTGGAGCAGACAAGACGTATCACTGAGGAGGGCACGGCCGCAGTTACATCAGCGGTCAATGAGGCGAATGCCCATATGCTGCAATCGCTCACTGAGCTTAATGATCAGCTTGTTTCGATTAAGGCAGAGCTGTCTGATAAGGTACATACAGAGAATGTTAAGTGCTTTAGAAATATTCAGGATCTTTTTAAGGTAATGGGAGACAAGGTAGATACTGTTTCTGAGCTTGAGAAGCAGGTTGGCACAACAAAGACCTTTGCGGTTATTTCTACGGTACTTGCAATAATCAATACATTTGGTTTTATTGCAATCGCATTGTATATATTCGGTTTCTTTGGTTCGATTTTTTAATAAATAGTATTGTAATAGGGTGGTGCAATTCTTAGTCTAAGAGTTGCACCATATTTTGACATTTTATAAGGCAGGCAGAGAGGAAAATTACATGGCAAAAAAGATTGTAAGAGTTGTTGGACATAAAAATCCCGACACAGATTCTATTTGTGCGGCAATAGCGTATGCCAATCTTAAATCACAGATAGATGATACAGTGGAATACATACCAATGAGAGCAGGCAGTATTAGTGCGGAGACAGCTTTTGTGCTGGATTATTTCAAGGCTGATACACCTGCGCTTTTGAAGGATGTTGGAACACAGATAAAGGATATACATATCAGAAGGACTGAGGGTGTCAGCAGTAATCTATCCATGAAAAAAGCATGGGAGATGATGAAGATACTCAACGTAGTCACTCTTCCGGTTGTAAATAAGAGGGACAAGCTTGAGGGTCTGATTGTGACAAGTGATATTGCAAAGTCGTATATGGATGTGTATGACAATTCTATTCTGGCAAAGGCAAGAACCCAGTACAGGAATATTATAGAGACACTGGATGGCAAGATAGTCGCAGGCAATGAGCATGGCTATTTTGTGAAAGGAAAGGTTATAGTCGGAGCCGGTACACCTGAAACCTTAAAGGGCAATGTATGCGAGGATGATATGGTTATCATATCAGACCGTGAGGAGTCACAGCTTATATGTATTGAGGCGAACTGCAGCTGTATTATCGTGACAAGCGGCTTCGATATATCAAAGGATGTGATAAATGCCGCAAACGCTAAGGATGTGGTTGTGATCAGCACACCATACGACACATTTACGGCATCACGTCTTATAAATCAGAGTATGCCTATAAAGTCATTTATGACAAGAGAAAATCTTATTCATTTTGATTTGGATGATTATGTGGATGATGTGCGTGATACAGTTTCAAAAATCCGACACAGGGATTTCCCGATACTCGACGAAAACCAAAATTATGTCGGCATGTTTTCACGCAGAAATTTGATGAATGCAAGGAAAAAGCAGGTGATACTTGTGGATCATAACGAGACCTCACAGGCAGTTGCCAATATTGATGAAGCTGAGATTCTTGAGATAATTGATCACCACAGAATTGGTTCTCTTGAGACAATTGGACCTGTATATTTCAGAAACCAGCCGCTTGGATGTACCGGTACCATAATCTATCAGATGTATATGGAAAAGGGAGTGGAGGTTACTCCTCAGATGGCGGGACTTATGTGTGCTGCAATACTCTCTGACACACTGGTATTCCGTTCGCCTACATGCACTCAGATTGACAAATCTACAGCGCTTATACTTGCGGAGATTGCTCAGATAGATGTGGATGAGTTTGCCCAGAAAATGTTTGAGGCCGGAAGTAACTTTGCAAACAAGACAGAAGAGGAAATATTAAATCAGGATTTTAAAATATTCCATTCAGGAGACTACACCTTCGGAGTATCACAGATTTCTGCACTCTCCAGAACAGAGCTGGATAAGGTACAGGCGAGAGTGGTACCTCTGCTTGACAAGATGCAGGTGGAAAAACAGCTTGATATGCTCTTTGTTATGCTCACTGATATACTTAATGAGTCTACATATCTCATCTACAGTGGCGCAGAGGCAGCGTCAATAGCAGCTTCGGCATACAATCAGCCACAGAGTAAGGATGGAATTATGCTTAAGGGTGTGGTATCCCGCAAGAAGCAGCTCATACCTGAGCTTATAAATGTGATTAACGAGAGATAATACCCCAGGTTTTATACCGTGAAGCTTTTATTTATGTGTAGGTGTAGAGTTGAATTGCTTGCGGTATGCACGGATAAACGAGGAATAGCTTCCGAAGCCGCAGGCATCGCAGGCGTCAGCCACACTGCTTCCGTCGCGAATCATATCACGGGCAAGAAACAGTCGCTTTGTTGTGATATATGAGCCTATGGTGCAGCCGGTTTCTTCCTTGAAGGTGTGCATCAGGTGATACCTGCTCACAAAGAATTTATCTGCCAGATCATCAATACTTATATGATTTGTTAAATTCTTATTTAAGAAATCCAAAATCTCTACAATTTTTTTGTTTGACGAAAATGTGTTAATATACTCGATGCCACCATGCAGGGTTATACGATTGAGCTGTATCAGAAACTCTAAAAACAGGAGCTTCTGGTACAGCTCATTTGCATATTCATTGGTTTCTTTGAGTGTAGAGTCGAGTCCCTTGATTGTATCAGCCAGGCGGCTGCCCTTAGTCGCAGCGAGTCTTAGCACATGTGACTGGTTGGCATAGGCCTGCTTGAAACAGCATGCCAGGTCATAGCCCTTGCTCACATAATCGTCAATAAGCTGCTGGGAAACATATATAATGATTCTTTCATAAATTGAATCATCATTTAATATTGGCTTATGTACCTCGCCGGCATTGACAAGCACGATATCATTTTCTTTAAGGTCATAGCTGCGTCCCTCAATGCAGTAGGATACATTGCCGCGCAGATGAATCAGTATTTTGTGGAAATCATGATAGTGGAAATCTATATTCAGCTTGTGCTCGTCTTTTAGATGAAATATTTTAAAGGGTTCCGTCAGGTAGCCTGTTTTTGCATAATTTGAATCCATGCTATGCTCCTTTGATAATTAGATGTTACTATTCACAAATATGAATGATAAACAGAGATTAATCTGTATTCCATTAATTTGTATTAAGCATAATCTAAGCATAATCTATAACAACACAAAACGCAACATAAAACGCACAAAAAGCTATAGAAAAACCAGAAAGTGCGATGTATAATATAATAAACGTAACAATTCAGAACAATATAAAAAACCAATAACGAGGTGACCACTATGAAATTTACAAAAATGCATGGCTGTGGAAATGATTATGTATATGTAAACCTGTTTGAAGAGAAATTAGATGACCCGGCAAGGGTGTCAATATATGTCAGTGACAGACACTTTGGAATAGGCTCAGACGGACTCATCACAATAGGACCGTCCGACAAGGCTGATTTTAGAATGAGAATATATAATGCAGATGGCTCGGAAGCCGAGATGTGCGGAAACGGCATACGCTGCGTGGCAAAATATGTGTATGACCATAAGCTTACTGACAAGACCGAGATATCGGTTGAGACAGGAGCCGGCATCAAGTATCTCACACTATATGTGGAGGAAGGAAAGGTATCACAGGTGCGTGTGGATATGGGGGAGCCTATTCTGACACCGGGGGATATTCCGGTGGTGAAGGCAGACGGAAGTGCTTATGATGATGACTACAGGGTGATAGATGAGCCGATTTCTGTGGGCGAAAGAAAATGGCGCATGACCTGTGTTTCAATGGGAAATCCTCACGCAGTGGTGTTTGTCGATGATGTGGCAGGCTTTGAGCTTGAGAAATATGGTCCGCTTTTTGAGAATCATAAGATGTTTCCGAAGCGCACCAACACTGAGTTTGTAGAGATACTTTCAAGGAATGAAGCAAAAATGCGAGTATGGGAGAGAGGCAGTGCTGAGACCTGGGCCTGCGGTACAGGAACCTGTGCGACAGTCATGGCATGCATACTAAACAAAAAGACTGACAACAAGGTGCTCGTGCATCTAAGAGGCGGAGATCTGACTATTGAGTATATATCTGAAACCAATCATGTGTTTATGACAGGTCCTGCTACAGAGGTGTTCTCGGGAGAAATCGATGTCAGGTAAAGCACGAGTAGCGCGCGGTTTTGCGAATGTGCGTGGGATTCAATAGTTACAACTCTTTAAGAAATAAAATCACAAGAAAATATAATAAAAATATGGGAGAAAAGAAAATGAAGCTTGAAAAATTACTTGAAAGAATTGATTATAAAGTATTAGCAGGAAGCACAGATATAGAGATTTCCACACTCGTGTACGATTCGCGCAAGGTGGAGAAGGCATCTGTATTTGTGTGTATATCGGGAACTGTGTCAGATGCGCATGATTTCATCCCTGATGTGGTGAAAAAAGGTGCAGCCGCTGTGGTTGTCGAAAAAGATGTGACTCCTATCGACGGGGTGACATATATTAAGGTAGATGATACAAGGCTTGCACTTGCCTGCATGTCAGCAGCCTATTTTGATTATCCGGCCGAGAAAATCAAGACTATCGGTATTACAGGTACAAAGGGTAAGACCACTACCACATATATGGTAAAGTCTATTCTTGAGTCAGCCGGCATAAAGACAGGACTTATCGGTACAATAGAGTCCATCTGCGGTGACAGGAAAATCCCGTCAGCAAATACCACACCTGAGTCATACAGAGTTCAGGAGCTGTTTAAGGAGATGGTGGATGAAGGCCTCGATGCGGTCGTTATGGAGGTGTCATCACAGGCACTTATGCTTCACAGAGTATCGGGCTTTACCTTTGATATCGGTGTATTTACAAATCTTGAGCCTGACCATATCGGGGAGCATGAGCACAAGGATTTCGCAGATTACATGCATTGCAAGAGCCTTTTGTTCAGACAGTGCAGGCTTGGTATCTTTAACGGAGATGATGAGCACTTAGAGGGCATTATGAAGGGACACACATGTCAGGTGGAGACCTATGGCTACAAGTCCACAAACAATCTGGTAGCAGAAAATGTCGAGCTTAAAAAGGAGCATGGAGCACTCGGTGTGAAATACCATGTATCAGGACTTCTCGATTTTGATGTGGAGGTCAATGTGCCGGGCAAATTCTCAGTGTACAATTCACTCACAGCTATTGCCATCTGCCATCATTTCAATGTGGATAAAAAGGCAATCGAGGAGGCTCTTCATCATGTGAGCGTAAAGGGCAGAATAGAGATTGTTCCTGTAACAAAGAGATATACCCTTATGATTGATTATGCGCATAATGCAATGGCGCTTGAGAGCCTTCTGACTACTCTTAAGGAGTATGAGCCGGGCAGACTTGTATGCCTGTTTGGCTGTGGCGGAAACAGGGCAAAGTCACGCCGTTATGAGATGGGAGAGGTATCATCAAAGCTTGCAGACCTGACTGTTGTCACATCCGATAATCCAAGAGATGAGGAGCCTATGGACATCATCAATGATATTTTACAGGGTGTACACAAGGCAGATGGAGAGTATGTGACAATTCCTGACCGTAAGGAGGCCATCAGATACTGCATGGAGAATGCCAAGGATGGTGATATCATAGTGCTTGCAGGAAAGGGCCATGAGGATTATCAGGAGATAAAGGGTGTAAAGCATCACATGGATGAGAGAGAATTAATTGCTGATATAATAAAAGAAAATCCTGATATCAGGCTCTAATATTTTAGTATAGGTTAAATAGTTTAGTATAAAATAGTTCAGTGTAATAATTCAGTACAATAGTGTATTTGGGAGGTATATATGTCTCTGTTTAAGGGCGCCGGAGTAGCGCTAATTACTCCTTTCAATGAGGATAACAGTGTAAACTATGAAATGCTTAGGACGCTGGTGAAAAGGCAGATAGACGGTGGAACTGATGCAATCATTGTGTGTGGCACCACAGGTGAGCCTGCCACCATGACAGAGGAAGAAAAGCTTTCGGTAATAAAATGTGTGGTCGATGAGACCGCCGGACGGATTCCTGTAATAGCGGGAACAGGTGCCAACTGCACACAAAATGTGATAGATTTCTCACAGAAGGCAGAAAAGCTTGGTGTAGATGGTCTGCTCGTTGTCACTCCTTACTACAATAAAGCCACGCAGAATGGTCTTTATGCGCACTATGCAGCAATCGCAGGAGCGGTTGGGCTTCCAATCATTATGTACAACGTACCGTCGCGCACTGGCTGCAATATACTTCCGCAGACTGCTGCAAGGCTTGGCAGGGACTTTGAAAATATCGTAGGAATCAAGGAAGCGAGCGGCAATATATCGCAGGTTGCAAGGCTTAAAAAGCTGGCAGGAGATGACCTTGATATTTATTCCGGAAATGATGACCAGGTCATCCCGATACTTTCACTAGGTGGAATCGGTGTGATATCAGTGCTGTCTAATGTAATGCCGGCTGCAGTGCATGATATGGTAATGGAATACCTTGATGGAAATATTAAATCAGCACTTGATATCCAGCTTAAATACCTGGATTTTATAGAGGTACTGTTTTGCGAGGTGAATCCGATTCCTGTAAAGGCTGCTATGAAGCTTTTGGGATATGATGTGGGAGGACTTCGCTTGCCACTGACGGAGCTTGAGGAAGCAAATAAGGTGCGTCTTAAAGAAAGCATGGAAAACCTAAAGGAAAATTAGTGGATAAAAAGAATATAAAATTAAAGGATAAATTAACATATGGGAAAACAAAATTGGAAGCCGGGCAATATGCTAAACCCGGTGCCGGCTGTGATGGTAAGTGTCACTGACAAGGCAGGAAATAACAATATAATAACAGTGGCATGGGCGGGGACGGTGTGCACCAATCCGCCTATGCTTTCAATATCTGTAAGGCCTGAGCGCTTTTCTTATAACATGATTAAAGAAACAGGAGAGTTTGTGGTGAATCTGACCACTGAGGAGCTGATTAAAGCCTGCGACTACTGCGGAGTGAAGAGCGGCAGGGATGTTGACAAATTTAAAGAGCTGCACCTGACACCGCTTGCGATGCAGCATGTGTCAGCAGTCGGAATATCGGAAAGTCCGGTAAATATTGAGTGCAGGGTAAGAAAATGTGAGGAGCTCGGCAGCCATACAATGTTTATAGCAGATGTTGTCGGTGTGACAGTGGACGATAAATACATGGACGAGACCGGGAAGTTTCATATCAATGATACCGGTCTTGTGATGTACTCACACGGAGAGTATTTTGGCTTTGGAGATAAGCTCGGCAGCTTCGGCTACTCTGTAAGAAAAACCAAAAAATAATTTATCGAAGCAGCATATCCATGAGGTATGCGTACACATCCTCGTTCTGATTCTTCCAGTTGCTGCATATGGCCTCAGCCTGCTCCTTTGTGCCGACTGAGAGAGTAAGGTCGATGATAGTTGTGCTCTCCGAGCGCACCTGACAGCGTACTGCATACTTGTGGTCGGTTGTCCTGTAATAGTCGGCAAGAATAGAGTTTTCCTGTCTGAACTCGAGCTTGTTGTCAGTAAAGAAGCTCTTTACATCAGACTCGATACCATCGGTAATCTTGTCCTTGAAGAAACCAAGCGTCTCTTTTCCGGCGGCAGTCAGAGTGTACTGCGTATTGGAATGAGTAGACTCAAAATTAATTAAATCAGCATTTACTAAATCGCCGATGACCTCCTGTACACGGAAGTAGTCGGTGTATTCTTTTTCCAAAAAGAAATTGGAAATCTGTGTGTTTGACAGCGGAAAGCCCGCTTTATCGAGCATGTATAAAATTGTCAGCTTATATATGGTAAATGGCTCTGCCATGATTTCCTCCTTTAAAACAAGTTTAATCGTCCCTGATATGTGTCCCTGACTTCAAATCTCTTATTGATTGTGTTTAGAACCCGTTTTTTATCTGTGCTCCAAAGCGGTGCAACAAGTAAAGAGCGTGGTCCGTCACCGGTCATGCGATGGATAACCATGTCCTTTGGCAGTCTTTCTATACAGTCTACCACAAAGTCACAGTATTCATCCAGCGTAAAAAGCTCAAATGGCTGTTGAATATACATATCAGCCAGTGGTGTGCCCTTTAGCACGTGAAGCAGCTGTAGCTTAACCCCGAAAATACCGCTTTTGGCAACAAAATCAACGGATTCAAGCATCATTTCCCGTGTCTCATGTGGAAGCCCTAGTATGAGATGTGCAATGACCTTTATCCCACGGCGTTTAAGCTCATCAGTCACAGCTATGAAATCCTCAACGCAGGTATGGGTGTTCATGGCATCAAGAGTAGATTGATGGATGGTCTGAAGACCCAGCTCTACCCAGACCGGCTTTATGCGGTTTAATTCTGAGAGCAGATCATATATTTCAGCAGAAAAACAGTCGGTTCTTGTACCAATGGACAGCACAGCGACAGATGGATCTTCTATTGCCTCATAAAATATGCGCCGTAAGTAATCTACGGGCGCATATGTGTTGGTAAAAGCCTGGAAATATGCGATAAAATGTTCACAGCTGCTCTTTGAAGCCACTTTTTCTTTGGCGGCAGAAAGCTGCTCCTTTATTGAAAGGCTTCGATCTGCCGCAAAATCACCGGAGCCACCGGCGCTGCAGTACAGGCATCCAAGCGATGAGAGAAAGCCGTCACGGTTTGGACAGGTCATGCCTCCGTCTAAAGAGAGCTTGTAGAGCTTTTCGCCGAAGGTATCGCGGCAGTATTGGTTGAGTGAATAGTATCTCATTAGATTAGATATGTGACTTTACAGCCTCGCTGACAACAGCGGCAACACGAGGATCAAATGCCTCAGGCATAATAAAATCATCATTTAATTCTTCGTCTGAAACAAGGCCGGCCAATGCTTCTGCAGCAGCAAGCTTCATTTCCTCGGTAATCTGTGTAGCACGTCCCTCTAGAGCGCCCTTGAAGATTCCAGGGAAAGCAACCACGTTGTTTATCTGGTTAGGGAAATCACTTCTTCCGGTTCCGACCACTCTGGCACCTGCAGCCTTTGCCACATCAGGCATAATCTCAGGAACAGGATTTGCCATGGCAAAAAGAATAGCATCCTTATTCATGGAAGAAACCATCTCTGCTGTGACGATATTTGGAGCAGAAACACCAACGAATATGTCAGCACCCTTTAAAGCGTCTGCAAGAGTACCCTGTGCATTTTCAAGGTTTGTAACCTCTGTCATTTTCTGCTGCATCCAGTTGAGATTTGGGTAGTCCTTTCCTATGATGCCTAAACGGTCACACATGGTCACATGTGTAAAACCGTATGTCAGAAGAAGCTTTGTGATAGCAACACCTGCTGAGCCTGCACCGTTTACAACGACCTTACAGTCCTCTTTCTTTTTGCCGGTCAGGCGGAGTGAGTTGATGATACCTGCGAGCACGACGATGGCAGTTCCGTGCTGGTCATCGTGGAATACAGGAATATCGAGCATCTCTTTAAGTCTTTCCTCAATCTCAAAGCAGCGCGGAGCGGAAATATCCTCTAAGTTAATTCCGCCGAAGCCCGGTGCGATATTTTTGACTGCGGTAATAATCTCCTCAGTGTCCTGTGTGTCAAGACAGATAGGAACTGCGTTTACGTTGCCAAACTCCTTGAAAAGTACGCATTTGCCCTCCATAACAGGCATTGCAGCGTAAGGTCCGATATTTCCGAGACCGAGCACAGCACTACCGTCTGACACTACGGCAACAGTATTTGCCTTCCAGGTGTATTTGTATGCAGCCTCCTTATCCTCGGCTATGACCTTACAAGGCTCAGCAACACCCGGAGTGTATGCGATTGCCAGATCCTCCCTCGAATTAACCTTTGATTTGGCGATGGTTTCGAGCTTTCCGTTCCACGCTTCGTGGCATTTCAGTGCTTTTTCTTTATTATCCATGGTAATTCTCCCTCTAAAAATTCTTTTGATTAATCATAACATTGCACATGATTTAAATCAAGTAACTATGGAGATAACCGTTTATATTAAAAAATAATGATAAAAAAGAAGAATTTGCTTTATATTTTTGACGAAATGATGTATAATCTATAATTAATGATTCAAAAGTCAATTCAGGCGTTATTTCCCAATAGCTACACAGATATATTAGTTTAATTATAGTTTTAATGTGATGTGAATTGAATAAATTACTGTTATCAAATTTAAGGAGAAGACGAAATGGAACAGATGAGAGAAAAATATGAAAGCTTGTCGGCATTTGTGCTTAAGGATCTGGCGAAGGCAAGAGGACTTAAGGGTATTTCATCGCTGAAAAAGGGTCAGATTATTGAAAGAATGCTCGAGGAGGACGCAAAAGAGGCTGAGGAGGCTGAGAAAAACGGTACAGCTGAGGAGCGCGCCAACTCTTTTAAAGATGATTATGCAGCACTTGATAGTGGAGAGGAGGCAGAAGGCATACTTGAGGTAATGCCTGAGGGCTTTGGCTTTATCCGCTGTGATAATTATATGCCGGGAGATCACGATATCTATGTGGCACCTGCGCAGATACGCCGCTTCAATTTAAAGACCGGTGATATCGTAAAGGGTAATATGAAGGTGAAATCAGAGCGTGAGAAGTTCCAGGCGCTTTTATATCTGACCACTGTCAACGGATATACACCGGATGTAGCACAGAAGCGTACGAGCTTTGAGGATCTTGTACCTATATTTCCAAATGAGAGACTGCGTCTCGAGAGACCGGGCGCCAGTGTTGCGATGAGAGTTGTAGATCTCATCTCTCCAATAGGAAAGGGACAGCGAGGCATGATTGTTTCACAGCCTAAGGCCGGAAAGACCACATTACTTAAAGAGGTTGCAAAGTCTGTAACTGTAAACAATCCTGAGATGCATCTTATTATTCTTCTTATTGACGAGAGACCGGAGGAGGTCACAGATATCAAGGAGGCTATAGAGGGAGATAATGTCGAGGTTATCTACTCTACATTTGATGAGCTTCCGGAGCATCACAAGAGAGTGTCAGAGATGGTAATAGAGAGAGCAAAGCGTCTTGTAGAGCATGGTAATGATGTTATGATACTCCTCGACAGCATAACAAGACTTGCAAGAGCTTACAATGTGACAGTTCCACCATCAGGCCGTACACTTTCAGGAGGACTTGATCCTGTAGCACTTCATATGCCAAAGAGATTTTTCGGTGCAGCCCGTAATATGAGAAATGGAGGCAGCCTGACAATTCTTGCCACAGCTCTTGTCGATACAGGAAGCAAGATGGATGATGTGGTATTTGAGGAGTTCAAGGGAACAGGAAACATGGAGCTTGTGCTCGACAGAAAGCTCTCAGAGAAGAGAATCTTCCCTGCTATAGATATAGTAAAATCAGGTACAAGGCGTGAGGACCTGCTTCTGGATGATGATGAGCAGGCAGCAGTCGACAATATGCGTAAAGCCTTCAACGGCATGCGTTCTGATGAGGCTGTTGAGAACGTACTCAACATGTTTGCACACACAAAGAGCAACAAGGAATTTGTTAATCTTGTAAAGAAAAACAGAATTTTATAAAAATGTCTTGCAATTGACAGATTCATGTGCTACAATAACTAAGCTGTTTATCGGGATGTAAACGGACGCAACGTGTCGCTCTTGCAGCAAGTATCATATGCGGATCGGGCATACGGGTATAAAGAGTGAAGCTATAGAAATACGATAAGAATATAAAAGAGGTGAAAATCATGAGAGAAGGAATCCATCCAGATTATTATCAGGCAACTGTTACATGTAACTGTGGTAACACATTCGTTACAGGATCTACAAAGCCGGAGATCCACGTAGAGATTTGCTCAAAGTGCCATCCATTCTACACAGGTCAGCAGAAAGCTAACCAGGCTCGTGGACGTATTGAGCAGTTCAATAAGAAATATGGTATGAAATAGAATCATATAGTTACTTGAAAGGTTGAGGTTGCAATATACCTCAACCTTTTTTGGAATATAGAGAGGTTTTATGAAGTATTCAGGTATTGGCGGTCAGGCTGTCATGGAAGGCGTAATGATGCAGAATAAGGACACATACGCAGTAGCGGTGAGGAAGCCTGACCATGAGATAGATGTCAAGGTGTCAAAGCGCAAGAATTCAAAGACACTTGATACAGTTAGAAAGATTCCTATTTTAAGAGGTGTGGTAAGCTTTGTCGATTCACTTTATCTGGGCATGAGCACACTGATGTATTCAGCGTCTTTTTTCGAGGATGAGGATGATGAAAGCGCATCTTCTTCAAAGAAAAAGGATAAGGAAGAGTCTCTTACAGAGGAAGAAAAAGCAAAAAAGGCTGCCAAAGAAAAGAAGCAGGAGAATGCCATGCTTGGAGGTACAGTGGTACTGTCAATTGTCATAGCGCTCGCGCTGTTTTTTGCACTGCCGTACTTTCTTTCAGGGCTCTTTAAAAAGGTAATAAGCTCACAGCTGCTCATAGCGTTCATAGAGGGTGTTATCAGACTGGCAATATTTTTGGGATATATAGCAATCATATCGCTTACACCTGACATTAAGCGCACATTTATGTATCACGGCTCTGAGCATAAATGCATAAACTGCATTGAGCACGGGCTTCCTCTTACAGTGGAAAATGTGAGAAAAAGCTCAAAGCATCACAAGCGCTGCGGCACAAGCTTTCTGCTTATAGTAATGCTCATAAGCATACTGTTTTTCATGTTTATCCGCGTGGATTCAAAGCCGCTGCAGTTGTTGTTACGACTTGTGCTTATTCCTGTAATCGCAGGAGTGTCTTATGAGTTTATCAGACTTGCAGGCAGATACGATAACCCGCTTGTAAACCTGCTTAGTGTTCCGGGGCTTTTAATGCAGCGTTTGACGACAAAGGAGCCGGATGATGAAATGATTGAGGTGGGCATCGCATCAGTTGAGGCAGTGTTTGACTGGAAGAAATGGCAGAAGGAAAACAATGTGTGCGCACATTGACCACCGGATAGAAGGTATATATGACATATAGAGAAGCAATTTTGCTTGGGGAAAGCATATTACAAAAAGCAAATATAGTTGACGCAAAAAATGATGCATGGCTGCTTTTGGCTATGGCATGCAGGATAGATCACACATATTACTATGTGCATATGGATGAGGAAATGTCGCAGGAGCAGATAAGGGAATATCAGGCACTTTTGAGCAAGCGCGCTGAGCGTATACCACTCCAGTACATAGTCGGAGAGCAGGAGTTTATGGGACTTAAATTCCGTGTGAACAGCAATGTGCTCATACCGCGTCAGGACACAGAGACTCTTGTGGAGGAGGCACTCAAGGTGATAGAGCCTGGGATGAGAGTGCTTGATATGTGTACCGGAAGCGGATGCATAATTATAAGCATCTTAAAGAACACGACCAATGTGGACGGTGCAGCCTGTGATATTTCAAAGCAGGCGCTCAATGTGGCAAAGGAAAACGCAAGGCTCAACGGCGTATTTGTCGATTTCGAGAGAAGCGATCTGTTTGAGCATGTCGATGAGATGTATGATGTGATAGTATCCAATCCACCATATATAAGAAGCGATGAGATACCGCATCTGATGCCTGAGGTGTCAGTGTTTGAGCCACATGAGGCTCTTGACGGCTCAGAGGATGGGCTTTTGTTTTACAGGCGCATCATAAAGGACTGCAGGGCAAATCTAAAGCCGCAGGGCAGGCTGCTTTTTGAGATAGGCTGCGACCAGGGCAGACAGGTGTCAGATATGATGCAGTTTGCAGGTTTTAGCGATGTACATGTGATAAAGGACCTGGCGGGAAACGACAGGGTAGTATCGGGAGTGTATGACAGCAAGGAGGAAAAACATGTTTGATAAGTTAGAAGATCTTATACACCATTATGAGGAGCTGATGAATCTGCTCAGCGAGCCGAATGTGGCAAATGATGCAAACAGATTTAAAAAGCTTATGAAGGAGCAGAGTGACCTTGCTCCAATAGTTGAGACATATAAGAAATATAAAGAGTGTAAGCAGAATATTGAGGATTCTCTGGCTATTTTGGATGAAGAGTCAGATGAAGAGATGAGAGAGCTTGCAAAGGAAGAGCTTAAGGATTCAAAAGAGCAGGTGGAGGAGCTTGAAAAAGAGCTTAAAATACTTCTTCTGCCAAAGGATCCTAACGATGACAAGAACGTAATCGTTGAAATCCGTGCCGGCGCAGGTGGAGAGGAAGCAGCTCTTTTTGCAGCGGAAATCTATCGTATGTATGTACACTACGCAGAGAACAGAGGCTGGAAGGTGGAGACACTTGATGCCGATGAGACAGGAATCGGCGGCATGAAGTCGGTCGAGTTCATGGTAAAGGGCTCCGGTGCATACTCTATCCTAAAGTACGAGTCGGGAGTACACCGTGTGCAGCGTGTGCCTGAGACAGAGTCACAGGGACGTATCCAGACCTCTACATGCTCAGTAGCAGTGATGCCTGAGGCAGAGGATGTGGATATCAAGATTGATGACAAGGATATCCGAATCGACGTAATGCGTGCTTCAGGAAACGGTGGTCAGTGTGTCAATACAACTGATTCAGCTGTTAGACTGACACATTATCCAACAGGTATTGTCATCTACAGCCAGACTGAGAAGTCACAGATACAGAACAAGGAAAAGGCTTTTGCACTTCTTCGTACAAAGCTCTATGACATGGAGCTTCAGAAGAAGCAGGATGCAGAGGCAGAGGAGAGACGAAGCCAGATCGGTACAGGAGACCGTGCTGAGAAGATTCGTACCTACAACTTCCCACAGGGACGTGTGACAGATCACAGAATCAATCTGACACTCTATAAGCTTGACAAGATTCTTAACGGAGATATCCAGGAAATAATTGATGCCTGTATCGCAGCCGACCAGGCGAAGAAGTTAAGTAACATGGAGCATGATGCATAAATATTTGGTATAAAAGAGTCTGAGAAAATCAGGCTCTTTTATTTTATGAACTAATATGATATAATTGTGAATAAATATTTATACAGAAATGAGGAATAATATGAAATCCATTAAGAAAAAACCGATTATGATTTTGCTTATGGCAGCATTAATGGCCACATTCATTGTTGGCCTATGCGCATGCGGCAAAAGCGACAGCAAAAAGGTCGCTTGTGTGGACGATCTGGAGGGCGCAAAAATAGGTGTCCAGCTCGGTACCACAGGAGATATCTATGTATCTGATTATGAGAACGACGGTTCAGGCACCAAGGTAGAGAGATACAACAAGGGTGCTGATGCAGTCCAGGCATTAAAGGTCGGCAAGATTGACTGCGTAGTTATTGATGAGCAGCCGGCACTTGCCTTTGTAAAGGAAAACAAAGGTCTTAAGATACTGGACGAGGAATTTACAAACGAGGACTATGCATTCTGCCTGAAAAAGGGCAATACAGAGCTTCGCGACAAGGTAAACACTGCGCTTGAAAAGCTGCAGCAGGATGGAACAGTTCAGAGCATCATCGACAACTATATCGGCTCTGAGGATCAGGTGGGAAAGACTCCATACGTGAAGAAGGACATTGACAGGTCAAACGGTACACTTAAGGTAGGAACAAATGCAGAGTTCCCTCCATATGAGTACTATGATGACAACAAGGTCACAGGAATTGATATGGATATCATGCAGGCCATCGCTGATGAGCTTGGCATGGATATGCAGGTAGAGGATATGCAGTTTGACTCAATTATTGCCGCTGTATCATCAGGCAAGGTAGATGTCGGAGCGGCAGGCTTTACAGTGACAGAGGACAGACAGAAAAATGTTGATTTTACCGATACATATATCACCACAAAGCAGGAGATTATTGTAAAAGACAGCCAGTCAGGCTCTTCAATCGGTATAAAGGAAAAGCTTTATGACAACTTTGTCAAGGACAACCGTTACATGTATATCGTAAAGGGACTTGGCAACACAATAGTTATCACAATATTTGCCGTAATGCTTGGTATTGTGCTTGGATTTTTAATCGCAATAGTCAGAACCAACCATGACAGAAACGGCGGTCTTGCTGTATTAAACGGAATTTGCAAGGTGTACCTGACCATCATCAGAGGAACTCCTGTCATGATACAGCTTCTTATTATATACTATGTAGTGCTTGCGTCTGTGACCAACAAGATACTTGTAGCAGTAATTGCCTTCGGACTTAACTCAGCTGCATATGTGGCAGAGATTGTGCGTTCGGGTATCATGTCTGTTGATATAGGACAGTTTGAAGCAGGACGAAGCTTAGGACTCAACTACAGCCAGACAATGAAGCTTGTTATCATACCGCAGGCAGTCAAAAATATACTTCCGGCGCTGCTTAACGAGTTTATCAGCCTCCTGAAGGAGACATCAATCAGTGGTTATATTGGTATGATGGATCTGACAAAGGGTGGAGATATTATACGAAGCAACACATACGAGGCATTTATACCGCTTATTGCTGTAGCACTTATTTATCTGGCTATAGTGATGCTTTTAAGCCACGGAGTGAGCAAACTTGAGAGGAGACTGAGAAGCAATGAAAGATAATAACGTGATATTAGAGGTAAAAGACCTGCACAAGAGCTTTGGAGAGCAGGAGGTATTAAAGGGCATAAGCACAGAGGTAAACAGAGGTGATGTAATTGCTATCATCGGACCGTCAGGCTGTGGAAAGTCTACATTTTTACGCTCCCTCAATCTGCTCGAGACACCTACATCGGGACAAATCCTCTTTGAAGGAACAGACCTGACAGACAAGTCAACGGACATCAATGTGACCAGACAGAAAATCGGCATGGTTTTCCAGCAGTTTAACCTGTTTGCCAACATGACAATAAAAGCAAATATTATGCTCGCACCGGTGAAGCTTGGTGTGATGACAAAGGATGAGGCATCAAAGAAGGCGGATGAGCTTCTCACAAGGATAGGCCTGCTCGATAAGGCAGATGCATATCCGGCACAGCTTTCGGGTGGACAGAAGCAGCGTGTTGCAATAATACGTTCGCTTGCGATGAATCCGGACGTCATACTGTTTGATGAACCGACATCAGCACTTGACCCTGAGATGGTAGGTGAGGTGCTTGCGGTAATGAAGGAGCTTGCAGAGGCAGGCATGACAATGGTGGTTGTGACACACGAGATGGGCTTTGCCAGAGAGGTGGCCAACAGAGTAATGTTCATCAATGAGGGCAACATAGCTGAGGAGGGCACACCGGAGGAAGTATTTGGAGCGCCAAAGAGTGAGAGATTACAGGAATTTTTGTCGAGAGTATTATAGGAGAAATAAAGCATGGCATCGAAATACTATGCGGTAAAAAAGGGAAAGGTCCCCGGGATATATTTGAACTGGAACGATTGCAAGGCGATGGTTGACGGATATCCGGGGGCGGTGTATAAGAGCTTTAAGACTATTGAAGAGGCAGAAAAATTTATTACCGGAGATAAAGCTTCCGGCAAAAACACATCTGAATCAGGTGAAAGATGCAGCACCTATGCGTTTGTCGACGGCTCCTTCAATAAGGCCACACACACTTATGGCTATGGAGGCTTTCTTGTGACAGACAATGAAAAATACGTGCTGCAGGGAGCGGATAACGATGCCGAGATGGCCACCATGCGCAACGTAGCCGGAGAGATAAAGGGTGCTGAGGCTGCTGTAAAAAAGGCTATAGAGCTTGGAATTAAGGAGCTTGTCATATACTATGACTATATGGGCATAGAGATGTGGGCTACAGGAGCCTGGAAGCGTAATAAAGCAGGTACTATAGCGTATCATGACTATATAATGTCTGTTAGGGAGCAGATAAAGCTTACCTTTGTAAAGGTAAAGGGACACTCAGGAGTAGAGGGCAACGAAGAGGCAGATAAGCTTGCGAAGCAGGCTGTTGGGATACTGTAGCAGTTTCTCGCAAAAGAAACAAAATATAGCATAACAGGAGAAAAAAATGAGCATATTCAATGTAGAACTCAAAAAAGTAGTAGATGACACATATGATATTGAGATAGGCTATAACCTCTCAGACACCCTTGTATCCGATCTGGAAAATGGTCTGGCAGGCAAGATAAAGAAATTTGCAGTGATTACAGATACAAATGTGCGTGATCCTTATGCACTTCCAATCTGTGAGAAGATAAAGCATGCAGGATATTCGGTGGATTTGTTTGTTTTCCCGGCAGGGGAGAAGAGCAAGTCGCGTGAGACAAAGGCAAAGATAGAGGATGCCATGCTTAAAAAGGGCTACAGAAGAGACTGCTGTATCATTGCGGTAGGCGGTGGTGTGGTGACTGATTTATCAGGCTTTATTGCAGGAACCTATGGCAGAGGAGTACCGTTTATCAACTATGCAACCACACTTCTTGCAGCGGCAGATGCATCTGTAGGCGGAAAGACAGCCATTGATACACCTCTTGCCACAAACACCATAGGCTTGTTCAATCAGCCGAAAAAGGTATACATTGACATAGCTGCATGGAAGACACTGCCGCAGCGCCAGATGGCAAGTGGTATGGCAGAGACCATCAAGCACGCATGCCTGGGCAGTGAGGATATGTTTGAATTTATCGAGGAAAATCTGGATGATATTTATTCGTTCAAGAAATTCGCGTGCGAGTACATAGCAGAAAACAACTGTCGTATCAAGTACAATGTGGTCATGAAGGATGAGAGAGAATCAGGACTTCGCGAAACCTTAAATCTGGGACACACAGTAGGGCGTGCCATCGAGACAGTCAGCGACTATAAGCTGCTGCACGGAGAAGCACTGTCAATCGGAATGGCAGCACAGGCACTCATGTCAGCCCGCCTTGGCTATATGTCAGAGGAGCAGGCAGAGCGCGTGATAAAGCTCTATGAGAGAGCCGGTCTTCCGACACGTATACCTGACTATATAGACAGGGAGGCACTTGTTAAAAAGCTCTACACCGACAAAAAGGTGCGTGATGGAAAGCTGCGCTTCGTGCTTCAAAAGGGCATAGGAGCTACTGTTGAGTTTGCACCGGGAGTGCATGCGAAGCCGATAGAGGAAAGTCTGGCAAGAGAGATTATAATGGAACTGTAGATTATATAATTACAACTCCATGTGTAAACTCATTTTGCTGTGAATGACACAGTCTGCCATACAAATCAGCAGCAAAAATATCCTTGGAAATAAGCTCATACGGAGCATCAGCGACTTTTGTAATAAGAGGCGCTGATGCTCTTTTTTTGAGGAGATGCATAAGCTCTCCTGATGATTTTTTGAAACCGAGTATGCGCAGATAAGGATTATCCATACATATATTAAAATCATCCTTCTCAATACCAAGTAAAATATGCGTGAGAACTCTCGAAATACGCGTATAGGTTAGATTTTTACTTTTCAGTAAGTCACAAAACTGCGTAAAGCTCTCATATTTATAAATATTCTTAACTATCTTTGCAGAAAGCTCCTTTGTGCAGTCTGCATATTGCTCAAATCCTGTATCTTTCTCAGTCAGCAGACTATAATAAAGCATATCAGAAACATCATCCGGCAACACAATATGACCTCCCAAAATACAATCTACAAGAATATCAACGCAGTCTGATGGCATAAGCTGACTGAGCTTTGCAGAAATCCCGGAATTATCAAGCTGCATATTAGTAATAGTGTTGTGTTTGTTTATATCAATTAAGGTAGAAATCACCCCGCGCACAGCCGTAGCGGAAGAAAACTCATTTGTCGAATCGGTGCTGTGATAGCCTTCCCCGACGCGCTGGATAGGAAATCCAGTAATATCACAGTCCATCAAAGCCTTCTCATACTCAATAGCCAGAATATTATTGGGTGAAGCTATGAAAGCATCTAATTTCTCTGAAGAGCTATCGTAGTTATCTCTAAAATATTCACATAGCGCTCTGCTCCTAGCAGCAGGAAAGCTCATCCCACCCTGAATCAGCCGGGCAAGTGATGCAGAATATGCAGCAGGAGGATTTTTGAGCACGCCTGCGACAAGCGTTGTAAGCTCATAGTCCACAGACTCCACACCATAGCACAGCGTGTCCACAACGCCGGTGTTTTTGAGAACACTGACTCCGCCGCGGGCAAAAAACTCAGCAGACGCCGTGGCAAAGACCGATGGAAGCTCAAGTACCAGGTCGGCACCGCTCAAAAGCGCCATGCGGGTGCGCTCGTATTTGTCGATGATGGCAGGCTCGCCTCTTTGCACGAAATCACCGCTCATTGCTACGACGATATAATCAGCAGATGTCTGTCTTTTAATCTGCTTTAGCTGATATTTATGTCCATTGTGGAAAGGATTGTATTCGGTAATCACACCTGCGACCTTCATGTTTTGATGCTCCTTTAATTAATAATGTATTTTTTGCAGTTCAAAACCATAATACCACAAAAACACCCTTGTCGCATTTGGAAAATAAGTTTATACTAACACTAGTATTGTAATTTTAAACCAAAGGAGACAAAACAATGAATGTATTAGTAATTAATTGTGGTAGTTCATCACTGAAATACCAGCTCATCAATTCAGATTCAGAGGAGGTACTTGCAAAAGGACTCTGCGAGAGAATCGGAATCGATGGAAGACTCGTATATCAGAAAGAGGGTCTTGACAAGGAAATCACAGAGGCACCTATGCCAACACATAAAGAGGCCATCCAGATGGTACTCGATGCACTTGTAAATCCAAAGACAGGCGCAGTAAAATCACTTGCAGAGATTGATGCAGTAGGACATCGTGTAGTGCACGGCGGAGAGAAGTTCTCAGACTCAGTAGTCATCACAGAGGACGTAATAGCACAGGTAGAGGAGTGCAACGATCTTGCACCTCTTCACAACCCAGCCAACATCATCGGAATCAGAGCATGCCAGGCACTTATGCCAAACGTACCAATGGTAGGAGTATTTGATACAGCCTTCCATCAGACAATGCCTGAGAAAGCATACCTCTACGGCCTTCCATATGAGTACTATGAGAAGTACAAGGTAAGAAGATACGGCTTCCACGGCACAAGCCACAGCTTCGTATCAAAAGAGGCAGCAAGCTACCTTGGAATGGACTTAAATAACTCAAAGATTATCGTAGCACACCTTGGAAACGGAGCTTCAGTCAGCGCAGTATTAAACGGTAAATGCGTAGATACATCAATGGGACTTACACCACTTGAGGGACTCGTAATGGGAACACGTTCAGGTGATATCGACCCATCAATCATGGAGTTCATCGCAAAGAAAGAAAACCTTGACATCGATGGTGTGATGAACGTGCTCAACAAGAAGTCAGGAGTAGCCGGTATGTCAGGCGTATCAAGCGACTTCAGAGACCTTGAGGCAGCCTACAATGAGGGCAACGAGCGTGCCATCGCAGCAGTAGAGGTATTCAGCTACAGAGTAGCAAAATACATCGGAGCATATGCAGCAGCAATGAACGGAGTAGACGCTATCGCATTCACAGCAGGAATCGGTGAGAACACAAGCTTCGTAAGAGAAAAAATCATGGCATACTTAGGCTACCTTGGCATAAAGATTGACCGTGTAACCAACGACAAGACACGCGGTGTAGAGGCACTCATCTCAACAGCAGACTCAAGCGTAAAGGTATGTGTCATCCCTACAAACGAGGAGCTTGCAATCTGCCGTGAGACAGTAAAGCTTGTTGGTTAATAAAAAGTAAAAAGTTGTTGACAAACACTCTGCCAATATGTATAATTGGTTAGGTGTGAATAGGAGAGAACCATGATTGATATATCAACCATTGTAAAATCTATTAATAAAGAGACAACAATTGAGACAGAGCTTGCGCTCACATCATTTGAGTCGCGATTAGGAGATTATCCTATTCTGAAAAAGCAGCCGATATCACTTCATATCTCAAACGTGGAGAATGCAACAGTGCATATTACCGCGACAGTGGATATAGACGTAGCGATACCGTGCAGCCGATGCTTGGAAGAAGTTCCAACAAACATGCATTTTGACATTGACAAGACTCTGAAAATCACAGACGGAGCATTAGTCGATGAAGAGATGGAGGAAACTGACTACCTGATTGGGTTTGAACTCGATGTAGATAAACTTGTCTACGCCGAAATTCTGGTGAACTGGCCAATGAGAGTTCTGTGCAAAGACGATTGCAAAGGTATTTGTAAAGTCTGCGGGATGAACTTGAATAAAGGCACCTGCAGTTGCGATAGTTTTGTACCGGATCCAAGAATGGCAGCGTTCCAGGATATATTTAACAAGTTTAAGGAGGTGTAAACAAATGTCAATTTGTCCAAAGAATAAATCTTCTAAGGGAAGAAGAGATAAGAGAAGAGCAAACTGGAAAATGTCTGCTCCTACTTTAGTAAAATGCAGCAAATGTGGAGAGCTTATGATGCCACACAGAGTTTGCAAGAACTGCGGATCTTACAACAAAAAAGAAATCATTCCTCAGGACTAATACTAAGTAGTATGAGAAATTAAGGGATTGAACGATATCGTTCAATCCCTTTTTTAGTTTTATCCCAATTATATCCCATAATAAAATGAAGGTACTTTTTACTTGTATATAGCTTGCAGGGATGTTATTATACTGAGAGGATATTTAGATATTAAAGAAAGAAGGAAGCAAACTATCATGAATAATATATACGATTTAGTTGAAATCTATGAGTGCCCGCTCTGTGGCGGTGCCGGTATTCTCGAGGAGGATTGCGGCAGCTCATATTATGTGACATGTCTTGAGTGCGGATGCCACTCTGTGAATATTGATTTTAAGTCGGACGAGGACAGACTTGATGCAGCAAAGCGTACTGCTGATTTATGGAACTGTGGCAAGGTTATTTCAATGAGCCCGGGAGAATAATGTAAGCCATATAGTGTAGTGAATTGGTTATTGATTTATACCTATGATTATAGTATATTTGATTTAATCAATTAGTAGTTTGCTTTTTAGCAGGCATAGGGAGGTCACAATGCAAAGTACAACAAGGGTCGCACTCGATGCAATGGGTGGCGACAATGCACCCGCAGAGGTAGTAAAGGGTGCGGTAGACGCGGTTAACAAAAGAAATGATATAAAGATATTTCTTGTAGGACAGAAGATACCGGTAGAGAGGGAGCTTTCTTTGTATACATACCCTAAGGAGCAGATAGAGATAGTAGATGCGCCTGAGGTTATAGAGATGGCGGAGCCGCCGGTTTTGGCAATCAGGCGAAAGAAGCAGTCCTCAATCGTTGTCGGCATGAATATGGTCAAAAATAAAGAGGCTGATGCATTCGTTTCGGCAGGAAGCTCAGGAGCTGTGCTTGTCGGAGGACAGGTCATAGTCGGCAGGATAAAGGGCATACAAAGACCACCGCTAGCACCGCTTATTCCGACCGAGAAGGGAGTGTCTCTGCTCATAGACTGTGGAGCCAATGTGGATGCGAGAGCAGAGCATCTGGTGCAGTTTGCAAAGATGGGCTCTATCTATATGGAGCACGTTGTCGGCATAAAGAATCCAAAGGTTGCACTGGTCAATATCGGTGCAGAGGAGGAAAAGGGCAATGCACTGGTAAAGGAGACCATGCCGCTTCTTCGTGAGTGTACGGATATCAATTTTGTCGGAAGCATTGAGGCAAGAGATATTCCGAAGGGAGATGCTGATGTTATTGTCTGTGAGGCTTTCACCGGCAATGTTATATTAAAACTCTACGAGGGTCTTAGCTCCACACTTATCGGAGTCATAAAGAAGGGGCTCATGAGCACACTAAAGAGCAAGATAGGAGCTGCACTTGCACTTCCGGCTCTTAAAAATACGCTTAAGTCATTTGATGCGACTGAGTATGGCGGAGCGCCGCTTTTAGGCCTTAACGGTCTTGTGGTAAAGACACACGGCAGCTCCAAGGCAAAGGAAATCACTAACTCTGTTTTCCAGTGTGTTACATTTAAGGAAAAAGAGGTTAATGATAAAATCAAAGAATATATTATTAATAAGCCGGCTGATTAGATGGCAGTACTGCTGTATGATTAGTCACTATAAACAGAAATGAGAGGTATTAAAAATGGAATTTGAGAAGCTTAGAGACATTATTGTCGAGGTACTTAACGTGGATGAGACCGAGGTTACTATGGAGTCAACCTTCATTGATGATCTTGGCGCTGATTCTTTGGATGTATTCCAGATTATCATGGGTATCGAGGAAGAGTTCGATATCGAGATTCCTAATGAGGAAGCAGAGAAAATCGTCACTGTAGGCGATGCTGTTGAGCAGATTAAAAAAGCTGTAAGCGAGCAGTAGTATGTTTTACTAACGAAAAGCCCTTTATCATGAGGGCTTTTCGTTATACTCACGGAATATGAAGAAATGAATAGATATAAAATTAGGAGAAATTATGGCAGATTTAAATGAATTTCAAAGTAAAATAGGCTATACGTTCAAGAACAGACATCTGCTTGAGCAGGCGCTGACACACAGCTCGTATGCCAATGAAAAGCACATGAAAAAGCATTCTGATAACGAGCGTCTGGAGTTTTTGGGGGATGCTGTTTTGGAGATTGTTTCAAGTGAGTTTTTGTTTATCAATTATCCGCAAAAGCCTGAGGGTGAGCTTACCAAGCTGCGCGCAAGCATTGTTTGTGAGCCGACTCTTGCACTTTGTACAAAGCCGCTTGAACTTGGAAAGTACCTGCGTCTTGGCAGGGGCGAGGATCATACAGGCGGCAGAAAGAGAAAGTCGATTCTTTCTGATGCGCTCGAGGCAGTGATCGGAGCAATTTATTTAGATGGTGGTTTTACTAATGCAAAGGAGTTTGTGCTCAGGTTTATCATGACTGATATTGAGAATAAGCAGCTCTTTTATGATAGCAAGACTATCCTTCAGGAGCTCATACAGGGCAAGCATGAGCAGCTTTCCTATGAGCTTATTGATGAGAGCGGTCCGGACCATGACAAGCAGTTTACTGTTGCGGTGCTTGTGGACGGTGAGCGTATCAGTGAGGGAGAGGGCCACACAAAGAAGGCTGCAGAGCAGCAGGCTGCATATCAGGCACTTCTTTTGTACAGAAACAGGGAATAGGAGTTTTTAATGTATTTAAAGAGTTTGGAAGTACAGGGCTTTAAGTCCTTTGCCAACAAAATTGTTTTTGAGTTCCACAACGGCATCACAGGTATTGTCGGGCCAAACGGCAGTGGAAAGAGTAATGTCGCCGATGCGGTCAGATGGGTGCTCGGTGAGCAGAGCGCAAAGCAGCTTCGTGGTGCCAGCATGCAGGATGTCATTTTTGCGGGTACAGAGAACAGGAAGCCGCTTGGATACGCGTATGTTGCCATCACTTTGGACAATTCAGACCATTCGCTTGCGATTGATTTCAATGAGGTTACAGTTGCCAGACGTGTTTACCGCTCGGGAGAGAGTGAGTATCTCATCAATGGCAATCCGTGCAGGCTCAAGGAGGTTTCAGAGCTTTTCTATGATACCGGTATCGGTAAAGAGGGCTATTCCATCATTGGACAGGGTCAGATTGACAGGATTCTAAGTGGAAAGCCGGAGGAGAGACGAGAGCTGTTTGATGAGGCCGCCGGCATTGTGAAGTTTAAAAAGAGAAAGCTTACAGCACAAAAGAAGCTCGATAATGAGCGTGAGAACCTTGTGCGTGTCAATGATATACTGACAGAGCTTGAGAGGCAGGTTGGTCCATTACAGAGACAGTCTGAGAAGGCTCATACATATCTCAAAAAGAAAGAAGAACTAAAGACCTACGATGTCAACATGTTTTTGCTTGAGTCAGCACGCATTGAGACTGAGCTTAAGGCAGCAGATGAGAAATACACTATTGCGGATGACGAGCTAAAGGAAACCAATGCTACTTACGAGAGTATCAAGGCCGAGTATGAGAGGCTTGGAAACGATATGCAGCAGATGGATGAGCACATCGAGTCTCTTCGAGAGAGCATCACAAGCACTTCATCCACTAGGCAGAAGCTTGAGAATCAGATAGAGCTTTTAAAGGAGCAGATACACACGGCTGAAATGACGGATGAGCATCTGCAGTCGAGACTTTCTGCTATCGAAAAGGAAAAGGCTGAGCGTCTTGAAAGCAGGAAAGAGTACGATGACAAAAAGGCCGCACTTGAAGCTGAGATAGAGCAGATGAAGCAGAACGAGCAGCTTGCTATTGATGAGCATGAGGCTGTGCTTGCAGAGGTCAATCGTTGCAATGACGGTCTTGAAAAGGGCAAGAATGAGCTTATCGCCCTGCTTCAGGAGAGAGGCGATATCCAGTCGAGACAGCAGCGCTTTGCCACTATGCTTGAGCAGATTAATATCAGAAAGGCAGAGCTTACAAAGCGTCTTTTAGATAGAAAGACAAGGGAAGCAGGGCTTGATGATATATTGGATGAGGCCAATAAGAAGCTTTCGGCTGTCAATGAAGAGATTTCTGGCTTAAAGGAAAAGGAGTCGGCTCTTTTGGCAAAAGCTAAGGAGTGGAGAGATAAGTCCAGGGAGAATGTCCGTCTGATGGAGGAGGCTTCCACAGAGTATCATAAGTCCGTTTCAAGGCTTGAGTCTCTTAAAAATATTGCCGAGCGCTATGACGGATATGGCAACAGCATCAAGCGTGTTATGGAGCAGAAGGCTAAAAATCCGGGGCTTCTCGGCGTAGTTTCCGATCTTATCCAGGTGGATAAGCGCTATGAGATAGCGATAGAGACTGCTTTAAGCGGTAATATCCAGAATATCGTTACAGAGGATGAGGCCACAGCCAAAAAGATGATCGGTTTTTTGAAGACCAATCATTTTGGACGAGCTACGTTTTTACCTCTTACGAGTGTGCGTGCAAACAGAAATACTAAAAATGAGGCAGCACTCGGCGAAAAGGGTGTGCTTGGCATTGCAAATAAGCTGGTGAAGTGTGATCCGAAGTTTGATGAGGTTGTTGCTTACCTGCTTGGCAGGGTGATTGTGGTGGACACAATTGACAATGCAATTGCACTTGCAAAGAAAAATCACTATTCACTTCATATCGTGACTGTCGAGGGCGAGTATCTGGCACCGGGAGGCTCTATGTCCGGTGGTGCGTTTAAAAATTCATCCAATCTGCTTGCGAGAAACCGTGAGATTGAGGAGCTTGAAAAGAGAGTTGATCTGACAAAGACAAAGCTTAAAGAGCTTAGAGCCAGAAAGGATGATATCGCGACCGCTATTGCGCTTGGCGAGGAGGATATAGCAGCTGCAAAGACACTGCTGCAGGAAAAGTATATTGAGCAGAACACTGCACAGATTTCTGTTGACAGGGCAGACCAGCAGAAGAAGGAGAGTGCGAATGTCTACGAGGATCTGCGCACAGAAAATGCGGAGATTGAAAAACAGCTCGAAGAGATAAATCAGGGAAAGCTGGATATTGCAGCGCAGCTTGAGGCATCAAAGCAGCGTGAAAAGCAGCTTGAGAAGGAAAACAGCTCATACAGTGAGATACTTGAAAAGCAGGGAGTCCTTGAGCAGGAGGCTTCACACAAGGCTGCGGCTATTTCACTTGAGCTTGCAAATATTACAAAGACGGCAGAGTTTGCTATAGAAAATATCAATCGTATCAATTCAGAGATAGAAAAATTTGATGAGCAGAGGGAAAGTCTCGTGGAGGGTGCAGCTACTGCAAAGGATGATATTAAAAAGAAGCAGGCTGATATTGATGCAATCACACAGACCATTCTGGCATCAAAGGACAACAATTCAAAGCTTGACGAAGAGCTTAGGGAGAGTCTTGCCAAAAAGGAAATGATGTCTGAGAATTACAGAGGCTTTTTTGCAAAGCAGGAGGAAGTTTCAAAGAAGCAGGCTGATCTGGATAAGGAGCTTTTCAGACTGAATAGCCAGAGAGAGAAGCTTAAGGAAGCTTCAGAGACGCAGACCAACTACATGTGGGATGAGTATGAGCTTACTCCGCATGCGGCTTCAGAGCTTAGAAATGATGCATACGATGATCTGCCTTCATTAAAGAAGCTTATTGCAGGCATAAAGGATGAAATCAGACGCCTCGGTGATGTAAATGTCAATGCGATTGAGGAATACAGGGAGATATCAACGCGTTATGAGTTCTTAAAGGGACAGCATGACGACCTTATCGAGGCTGAAAAGACTCTGGTTGGCATCATAGATGAGCTTGACAGTGGTATGAGAAAGCAGTTTACGGAGAAGTTTGCCGAGATTCAGAGAGAGTTTGACAAATCCTTTAAGCAGCTTTTTGGTGGTGGACATGGTTCACTCGAGCTTGTGGAGGATGAGGATATACTTGAGTGCGGTATCAGAATCATCGCACAGCCACCTGGAAAGAAGCTGCAGAATATGATGCAGATGTCCGGTGGAGAAAAGGCGCTTACCGCCATTGCGCTTTTGTTTGCCATTCAGGCACTAAAGCCATCGCCGTTTTGTCTGCTTGATGAGATTGAGGCGGCGCTTGATGATTCAAACGTTTCGCGCTATGCAAATTATCTGAACAAGCTTACAAAGAACACGCAGTTTATCGTTATCACACACAGACGTGGTACGATGGCGGCAGCGGACAGACTCTACGGTATCACGATGCAGGAAAAGGGTGTTTCCACACTCGTTTCGGTAAATCTGATAGAGAATGATCTGACACAGTAGAATTTTATTTATGGAGAGTTAAAATGGAAGAAAAAGAAAAGAAGCAGGGCTTTTTTAAGAGGCTCGTTTCAGGATTGACAAAGACCAGAGACAATATTGTTTCCGGCATAGATTCACTTTTCAGTGGATTTTCACATATAGATGATGATTTTTATGAGGAGCTTGAGGAGATTCTCATCATGGGAGATCTCGGAGTGAGAGCCACGGAGAATATCATCGAGGATCTGCAGAGAAAGGTGAAGGAGCAGCATATTAAGGAGCCTGCAGAGTGCAAGGAACTCTTGATTGAGAGCATCAAGGAGCAGATGAAGGTGGAGGAGACCGCCTACAGATTTGAAAATGAAAAGTCTGTTGTGCTCATAATCGGAGTCAACGGAGTAGGAAAGACTACCACTGTCGGAAAGCTTGCAGGGAAGCTCAAGGAACAGGGCAAGAAGGTGGTCATTGCAGGTGCCGATACCTTCAGGGCGGCAGCAGGTGACCAGCTGAAAGAATGGGCAAACCGTGCCGGAGTTGATATGATTGGCGGGGCAGAGGGCGCAGACCCGGGAGCTGTTGTATATGATGCGGTTGCAGCTTCAAAGGCCAGAAACGCTGATGTGCTTCTTGTCGATACAGCGGGAAGATTACACAACAAAAAGAATCTGATGAATGAGCTTGGAAAAATCAATAAGATATTGGAGAGTGAGTATCCGGAGGCATACAGAGAGACACTCGTGGTGCTGGATGCGACTACAGGACAGAATGCACTAGTTCAGGCGAGAGAGTTTTCTGATGTTGCAAAGATTTCGGGCATCGTGCTCACCAAGATGGACGGTACGGCAAAGGGCGGTATCGCTGTAGCGATACAGTCAGAGCTTTCAGTGCCGGTTAAGTATATCGGAGTCGGTGAGACCATCGATGATCTGCAGAAATTTGATTCGGACGAGTTCGTTAATGCATTGTTTGACACCAAAACAGAATAAAGTTATATTGTTTATAATAATCTGGTATATCAAGGAAAGGAATAACAAATATGCTGACATTAGATAAATTTGAGGAAGCAAGTGAGAAGGTCAAGGAGGTCACCCTTGAGACAAAGCTCATTTACAGTGATTTTTTGAGTGACCAGACAGGCAATAAGGTGTATCTGAAGCCTGAAAATATGCAGTTTACCGGAGCTTACAAGGTTAGAGGCGCTTACTACAAGATAAGCACACTCACAGACGAGGAGAGAGCAAAGGGACTCATCACTGCATCCGCAGGAAACCATGCGCAGGGTGTTGCATATGCGGCAAAGTGCTATGGCTGCAAGGCTGTCATCGTGATGCCTACCACCACACCTCTTATCAAGGTAAACCGTACAAAGAGCTACGGCGCTGAGGTAGTGCTTTACGGAGATGTGTATGATGAGGCATGTGCCAAGGCATATGAGCTCGCAGAGAAAGAGGGCTACACATTCATCCATCCGTTTGATGATTTAGCTGTCGCAACAGGACAGGGAACTATCGCCATGGAGATATTCAAGGAGCTGCCTCTTGTTGAGTATATCCTTGTTCCAATCGGAGGAGGCGGACTGGCAACAGGTGTTTCTACACTTGCAAAGCTCTTAAATCCAAAGATTAAGGTTATCGGAGTGGAGCCGGCAGGCGCCAATTGTATGCAGGAGTCGTTTAAGAACGGCAAAGTGACCACTTTACCAAGTGTAAATACCATTGCAGACGGAACAGCTGTAAAGACACCGGGCTCAAATATTTTCCCATACATAAAGAAAAATCTTGATGATATCATCACAGTGGAGGATGATGAGCTTATCGTGGCTTTCCTTGATATGGTAGAGAATCACAAGATGATAGTTGAAAACTCAGGTCTTCTGACTGTAGCTGCGCTTAAGCATCTCGGTGTAAAGGACAAGAGAGTGGTTTCTATCTTAAGCGGAGGCAACATGGATGTCATCACCATGTCATCAGTTGTACAGCAGGGCCTTATTTTCAGAGACAGGATATTTACTGTTTCAGTGCTTCTGCCTGATAAGCCGGGCGAGCTTGCAAAGGTTTCACAGACTCTCGCCGATGTACAGGGAAATGTAATAAAGCTTGAGCACAACCAGTTTGTAACTACAAACAGAAGTGCGGCTGTTGAGCTTCGCATTACGCTTGAGTGCTTTGGCACAGAGCACAAGGAACAGATTATAGCTGCGCTCGAGAAGAAGGGCTACAAGCCAAGAATTGTACGCACTATGATATAAAAATAAAAGTATCAAGTATTTTTACTTGACACCGGGCAAACTATGTGTTATTCTACCATAGGTTCGAGGGAAAAAGAGGATACTTGATATGGAAGAAAAACTTGAACAGGCATATTTATATGATTTCTACGGTGAGCTTTTGAACGAGCATCAGCGTCAGGTATATGAGGATTTTGTCTTCAATGATTTGTCACTCGGTGAGATAGCATCCGAGGAGGGGATTTCCCGTCAGGGTGTTGCAGATCTGATTAAGAGGTGCAATAAGAAGTTGCTTGACTATGAGGCAAAGCTTCATCTTGTCGAGAAGTTTATGTCCATAAAGAGTGACATACGAAGGATTCATGAGCTGACGAATGATTTTAAGAAATCACATAATGAGCTATTAATGAATGAAATCGAAGCTATTTCGAATCAGATACTAGAGGAGCTGTAATATGGCATTTGACAGTTTATCAGAAAAACTGCAGAACGTTTTCAAGAATCTCCGCAGCAAGGGAAAGCTTACTGAGGATGATGTAAAGGCTGCTCTTAAAGAGGTTAAGATGGCACTCCTTGAGGCCGATGTTAACTTCAAGGTTGTTAAGCAGTTCACAAAGAGTGTCCAGGAGAGAGCAATCGGACAGGATGTCATGAATGGTCTCAATCCCGGGCAGATGGTCATCAAAATCGTAAACGAAGAGATGATTAAGCTTATGGGCTCTGAGACAACAGAGATTGCTTTCAGGCCGGGCAAGGAGCTTACCGTTATCATGATGGTAGGTCTTCAGGGAGCCGGTAAGACAACCACCACAGCAAAAATTGCCGGTAAGCTTAAGAGCAAGGGCAAGAAATCACTGCTTGTAGCCTGTGATGTGTATCGCCCGGCTGCGATTGAGCAGTTAAAGATAAACGGTGAGAAGCAGGGCGTTGAGGTTTTCTCAATGGGGGACAAAAACAAGCCTGCCGACATCGCAAAGGCTGCTGTGGAGCATGCTAAGAAAAACGATTTCAATGTTGTTATCATCGATACTGCCGGACGTCTTCATATTGATGAGGATATGATGGCAGAGCTTATTGAGATAAAAGAAGCTACTGATGTTTTCCAGACCATACTCGTGGTTGATGCCATGACAGGTCAGGATGCGGTAAATGTAGCAGGTACCTTTGATGAAAAGATAGGAATTGACGGAGTTGTCATCACAAAGCTTGATGGTGACACCAGAGGTGGAGCGGCACTTTCAATCAGAGCCGTTACAGGAAAGCCGATACTTTACGCCGGTATGGGCGAGAAGCTTTCAGACCTTGAGCAGTTCTATCCGGAGCGTATGGCTTCAAGAATCCTCGGCATGGGTGATGTGCTTTCAATGATTGAGAAGGCACAGGAAAACATTGATGAGGAACAGGCCAAGAAGCTTGAGCAGAAGATGCGCAAAAATGAGTTTGATTTTGAGATGTACCTTGATTCGATGAGTCAGATGAAGAAGATGGGCGGTCTTTCAAGTGTGATGGGCATGATGCCGGGCATGGGTATCGGTGGAGGCAAGATGCCGGATATTGATACAGATGAAGCCGAAAAGGGAATGGCCCGCACAGAGGCAATCATCTATTCCATGACACCTGAGGAAAGACGAAATCCAAAGCTTCTAAATCCAAGCCGCAAGGCTCGTATTGCAAGAGGCGCAGGCGTTGATGTATCAGAGGTCAACAGACTTGTAAAGCAGTTTGAGCAGACAAAGAAGTTCATGAAGCAGATGCCCGGTATGATGGGCGGCAAGAAGGGACGCCGTGGTGGCGGTGGTCTGGGAGGCTTATTCAAAGGACTTCCGTTTTAATATGTTTTGTTAACAAAAGTATTTATTTTACTTTTGATATATATTATTCAATAAACCTATGAGGAGGTGAAACAAAATGGCAGTAAAGATCAGATTAAGAAGAATGGGACAGAAGAAAGCTCCTTTCTATAGAATCGTAGTTGCAGACTCTAGATCACCAAGAGATGGAAGATGCATCGAGGAGATCGGAACATACGATCCAACTAAGGATCCTAGCGAGTATCATGTAAATGAGGAATTAGCTAAGAAATGGTTATCAAACGGCGCACAGCCAACTGAGACAGTAGCTAGAATCTTCAAGAGTGCTGGTATCGAGAAATAGGATAAAGAGGTGGCGTAATGAAAGAATTAGTTGAAGTAATTGCAAAATCTTTAGTTGATTATCCGGATGAGGTTAATGTAACTGAGACCGAAAACGAGAAAGCAATTGTTTTGGAATTACGTGTTGCACAGTCTGACATGGGCAAAGTGATCGGCAAGCAGGGACGTATTGCTAAGGCTATTCGTTCAGTTGTTAAGGCCGCAGCCTCTAAAGAAGACAAAAAGGTTATTGTTGAAATAGTACAGTAACATAAAGGCATCTCTTATGAGATGCCTGTTTTTTTATAATTTATAGTAACTATTCAAGGTGGAGTCAGATTACGGGAATGCGAAGCATGTAGTAATCTGATTAATCATAAATGAGGGGCAAAATACCTCTTGACCCTCATATCAGTAATATCAGGAGACAGAGAATGGAAGATTTACTACAGGTAGGTGTGATTACGAGCACACACGGCATTCGCGGTGAGGTAAAGGTGTTCCCAACCACTGACGACGCTGCTCGTTTTAAAAAGCTTAAAAATGTCATTCTGGATAATGGCAAAGAGCGCAGGGATTTGGAAATAACTTCTGTCAAATTTTTCAAGAATCAGGTTATCTTGAAATTTAAGGGCATAGATGACATAAATGATGTAGAAAAATATAAAAAGGCTCCCCTTTTTGTGACAAGGGAAAATGCGGTGCCGCTTGAGGAAAATGAGTACTTTATAGCTGATCTTATCGGTCTTTCAGTCACATCAGACGAGGGAGAGGAGCTTGGAGTCATAGATGATGTGCTTCAGACCGGTGCCAACGATGTGTATGTTGTTAAGAAAGCCGGTGCAAATGATCTGCTGATTCCGGCAATAAAGGATTGTATACTGGACGTTGATGTGGAAAATGGCATGATGAAGGTGCATCTGCTTGCAGGATTGAGATAGTTATATTCCAAACCGCAAAAACCGTAAAATGAGATATAAAATTTAGCAAAATCATACATTTAAAATCGTAAAATCGTAAAACAGGATGATAACAGGAGATATAGGAAAATGAGATTTCATGTGCTGACCTTATTCCCGCAGATGATAGAACAGGGACTGTCAGAGAGTATCACAGGCAGGGCTTTAAAACAGAATATTATATCACTCAATACGGTAAATATCAGGGATTTTGCGCACAATAAGCACAATAAGGTTGATGATTACACTTATGGTGGCGGCGCAGGCATGCTTATGCAGGCAGAGCCAGTGTATCAGGCTGTGAGCAGTGTGGTGAGTCAGATTAATAAATGTAATAAAAACACCGCAGAAGAAATAAAAAATCACAATGCGCGTCTAATTTACGTTACGCCACAGGGCCGCGTGTTCAACCAGCATATGGCAGCGGAATTTGCAAAGTGTGATGACCTCATTTTTCTATGTGGACACTATGAAGGCATTGACGAGCGCGTGCTGGAGGAGACGGTAACAGATTATGTCTCTATCGGTGACTATGTTCTAACAGGCGGAGAGCTGCCGTCGATGGTAATGATAGATGCGATTTCACGTCTGGTTCCGGGGGTGTTGCACAATGATATTTCGGCAGAGACAGAGTCGTTTCATGGCAATCTGCTCGAATACCCTCAGTACTCACGTCCTGTTGAGTGGCATGACAAAAAGGTGCCTGAGGTGCTCATGTCAGGCAATCAGAAAAAGATTGATGCATGGCGCCTTGAAAAATCTATTGAGCGCACAAAAAAACGCAGACCGGATTTGTATGCCGAGTTTAAAAGACTTGACAGCTGCAGAGAGTTTCTTATGAAAAATAAGCTGCTTCATATTGATATGATAGAGCTTATAAACAGGGGCTATGCAGAGATAATTTTTGAGGCAGATGGGGAATATCTGCTTCGAGATATGGTCTCAAAGGTGTGCTTTCATACCAGACCGGATGAGGGTGAGTCGAAGCTTGTGGATTTGGCACTTGAAGGCACCACGGGGCTGGTCGATAAACATAGCAGTCAACATATTCCGGCAACCATTACAGAGCAGATTACGAACGGCATAGTACTTCACCAGCAAAGATATGTTGGGCTTTTTGAGGAAAATGGCTTTGAGGAGACGGTAGAGTGCAGACAGGCGGTGTATACAAACAAAGAAAAGCTCTCAGTAAGCGGACTGTACAGACCGGATGGAAAGCCAATGCCAAACGGTTTAATTATAAGAAGGCTGGATGCGCTCGATATACAGGAGGCCGCGCCAATGTATCCGGGCTTTGATGATCCGGACTATATTGTAGACAGAATAGATGCAGGGGCTGTCTACGGGGCTTTTTTGAGTGATAATAGTTCTGATAATACCATTAATACCCTCGCAGGAATTATCGGAATCCATGAGGAGGGCAGCATAGGCATGCTCTATGTAAAGCCGCAATACAGGCATCAAAAGCTTGCCAAAGCACTTGAAACATATGCTTTCAACAGTGCACTGGAAAATGGATGGATACCATATGGCCAGATAATTGTAGGCAATGAGCCGTCTATGAGGCTGCAGGAGAGCATGGGCATGCATTTTTCAAAATCGTCCGTATACTGGATGACTGAAAAATAATCAAAAAATACTTGCAAATCCCATGAATCTGTGGTAAAGTACCAATGTTGTGAATAAAAGAGATGGTCCTCTGTTGTGAAAATAGTAGTAGCATTAAGAACGTCAAAATAATTAGGAGGTCACAAAATGAACGCAAGTGAAATTATTAAGAGCATCGAGAACGAGCAGTTAAAGGCTGAGGTACCTGAGTTTTCTGTAGGAGATACTGTAAAGGTATACGGAAAAATCAAAGAGGGTAACCGTGAGCGTATCCAGGTATTCGAGGGAACAGTTATCAAAAAGCAGAACGGATCAAACCGTACAACATTCACAGTTAGAAAGCTTTCTAACGGTGTAGGTGTTGAGAAGACATGGCCACTCCACTCACCAAACGTAGAGAAGGTTGAGATTGTACGTAAAGGTAAAGTACGTCGTGCTAAGCTTTACTACTTAAGAGACCGTATCGGAAAAGCTGCTAAGGTTAAAGAGCTTGTAAAATAATATTTTTACGCGAAAGAGACCATTTTCTGCGAGCAATCGTATGAGGATGGTCTTTTTAGTTTGCAGAGTTACAGCTTGCAACAAACATGAAAACAATATATAATTAAGATTACGCAATAAAATATCAGTTAGCAAGAGGTGTAAAATGTCCAGAAGACGAGCAGGACTTAGCTTTAGAAGGCAAAGAAGAAAATTTAATCTGCCATTGTTCAAGGAAATTGTATCGTGGGTAGTGGAGCTGATTGTAGTGATAGGTCTGGCATATGTGCTGGTATCATTTTTCGGTATACGTACAAATGTGGTAGGTCAGGCTATGGAGCAGACACTGGAGAATGATGATAATATTCTTGTGAACAGGTTTGCATATATCATGTCAAAGCCAAAGGCAGGAGATGTGATAGTATTTCTGCCAAACGGAAATAATAAGTCGCATTATTATGTCAGGAGAGTGGTGGCAGTGCCGGGAGATACTGTTCAGATAAAGGACGGCGCACTGTATGTGAATGATGAGCTGTACAAGGAATCGACGGATGTTGCATCAATGGAGGATGCAGGGCTTGCCTCAGATCCTATAGAGCTTGAAAAGGACGAGTATTTCGTGCTTGGAGACAATCGAAACAACAGTGAGGACAGCCGCTATGCCAATATTGGCAATGTAAAGAGAGACTATATCATCGGCAAGGCATGGTTTAGATTTTCGGGCTTTGGAAGCTTTGGAACCATCAAGTAGCAGATAGTGATAACATATATAGATAAAGGACAGGTGAATTATGAATTTTCAGTGGTACCCTGGGCATATGACAAAGGCAAAGCGTCAGATGCAGGAGGACATTAAACTAATAGATCTGGTTATAGAGCTAGTGGATGCAAGAATTCCACTTTCCAGCCGTAATCCGGATATCGATGAGCTTGGAAAAAATAAATACAGGCTCATTTTGATGAACAAGGCGGATCTCGCCGACAAGGAGCGCACCAAAGAGTGGAGTGCCTTTTTTAAGAAAAAGGGCTTTTTTGTAGTCAGTCTTGATGCAAGAAGCAAGTCCGGCATGAAGAGCATCACAGATATCGTTATGGAGGCCTGCAAGGAAAAGATTGAAAGAGACAGAAAGCGTGGCATCAAAAACAGACCGGTAAGAGCTATGGTGGTTGGTATTCCAAACGTTGGAAAGTCCACATTTATCAACTCGTACGCCGGAAAAGCCTGCGCTAAGACCGGAAACAAGCCGGGTGTGACAAAGGGTAAGCAGTGGATCAGGCTCAATAAAAGTGTTGAGCTCCTCGATACACCGGGCATATTGTGGCCAAAATTTGAGGATCAGTCAGTGGGACTTAGACTTGCGCTTATCGGCTCGATAAAGGATGAGATCTTAAATGTTGATGAGCTTGCCGTGGAGCTTGTAAGGTTCCTAAAAGCAGAGTATCCGGGGCTTTTGGCACAAAGATACGAGGTGAGCGAGGAAAACGATATCATAGAGCTTATAAGTGCTGTTGCTGTCAACAGAAAGTGCCTTTCAAAGGGAGGAGAGCCTGATTACAGCAAGGCGGCTGCACTCATCATAGATGATTTCAGAAGTGGCAAGCTTGGCAATATCACTCTGGAGAGACCGGAGAAAATATTAGAATAATAGTTACGAAAAATAGTTGCAAAGAAAAGTTAAGAAGAATAGTTAAGAAGAAATATTCTGAAGAATAGTTGCAAAGAATAGACGATAGGAAAAGGATATGTCAGCAGAAAAAATAGGCGAGATTAAGGAACAACTGAAAAACACCACGGATTCACAGCTTGGACACTTCATCGAGGTATATGGCTCAGATGACAGGGGCGGAGTGATTAAGCTTGTAGACAGCGCAAAAAAGCGTCTGGATAAGTACGAGAAGGAGCTTATCCGCACAGAGGCTCTGAAGAAATATGAGCGCGAGTACTCAGCGTATGCCCATATCTGCGGCATAGACGAGGTGGGACGAGGACCGCTTGCAGGTCCAGTGGTCGCATGCGCGGTGATTCTGCCAAAGGATTGTGATATCTTATATATCAATGATTCCAAGAAGCTTACGGCTGCAAAGCGTGATGAGCTTTACGATGTCATAATGGAAAAGGCGGTTTCTGTTGGAATAGGCATGGCATCGCACGAGCGGATAGACGAGATAAATATACTGCAGGCCACATATGAGGCGATGAGACAGGCAATCAGAAAGCTTGATCCGGCACCGGATTTGACACTCAACGATGCAGTTACAATCCCCGGAGTGGATATAAAGCAAATCCCAATCATAAAGGGAGATGCAAAAAGCATATCAATAGGGGCAGCAAGCATTGTTGCCAAGGTCACAAGGGATAGGATGATGGTTGAGTATGATAACATATATCCCGGCTATGGTTTCGCATCAAACAAGGGCTATGGCTCTAAAGAGCATATCAAGGCGCTAAAGGAGATAGGACCATCACCGATACACAGGGCGTCGTTTATACACAATTTTATTTAATATATTACAATCGTGCGGTTTTGCAAATGTGCGTGAGAGTTCTGATTTTCTGATTAGTTACACGATTTGTAAAAATCCGGCAGTTCATAATTTATAATAGGAGAGAGCATGACACTTCAACAACTCAGACAGGTACTTACAATTGCAGAATCCAATTCCATGAACGAGGCAGCAAAGAAGCTTTTTGTTTCACAGCCTAATCTGTCAGCCACAGTGCGAGAGGTGGAGGAGGAACTTGGAATCACGGTATTTATGAGAAATAACCGTGGAATCACAGTCACCGCGGAGGGCGAGGAGTTTTTGGGATACGCCAAGCAGGTCGTGGAGCAGTATCATCTGCTCCAGAACCGGTATCTGAATGTGGAGTCCAAAAAGAAATTCTCGGTTTCCATGCAGCACTATTCATTTGCGGTAAAGGCCTTTGTACAGCTTGCTAAAGAGGTGGGCATGGACGAGTACGAGTTTGCTGTCCACGAGACAAAGACGAAAGAGGTAATAGACAACGTAAAGAACTTAAAGAGTGAGCTTGGAGTGCTTTATTTAAGTGATTTCAACGAAAAGGTTTTAAGAAAGCTTTTTAAGGAATGCGACATCGAGTTTAAGGAGCTTTTCACATGCAATACATATGTGTATCTCTGGAAAAACCATCCGCTTGCCGGTCAAAAAGAGATTACACTTGACGATTTGCAGGAGTATCCGTGTCTGACCTTTGAACAGGGCGTGAACAATTCCTTTTATTATGCTGAGGAGATGATGAGCACATATGAGTACAAGCGTGTCATAAAGGCTGATGACAGAGCCACAATGCTTAATCTCATGGTGGGACTCAACGGCTTTACACTGTGCTCCGGCATTATCTCGGAGGATTTGAACGGTGATGACTATGCGGCTGTTCCACTGAAGGAGAGCGAAAAAATGCATATTGGCTATATCAAGCATAAGGGTACAAAGCTCAGCAAGCTCGGTGAAATATATATAGATGCCCTAAAGAATTACGAGAATAAAGTTTTATAAATGGAAATATTGTAAAAAATGAAATTAAATTAATTAAATATCACACTATTTTTTATAAGAATTTCACAGTCATATTGTTTTTTTGAAAAAACATGCATGAAAATATAGTGAAAAAACGGTTACGCAAAAGTCATTTATTAAAAAAAATGCCATGAATTGACGGAAAATGACGGATTATGATTTTTTTGACATATGAAAATCAGATGTTATAATAGGCGCAACAATTAATTGGCATGTGCGAAAGCACTGTGTTTTAGATTATAAAGGTGGTGTTGACTATGTACAGCAAGGAAACAGTAATCAGACTTAACACATTGGATGATGTTCAGGAATTTGTTGGAGCTGCTTCTAAGTGCGATTTTGACATTGATCTCAAATATAGACAGATTCTCATTGATGCGAAATCACTTCTTGGAGTGATTGGAATTGGTACAAACAATGACTTTAAGGTCTGCTATATGGGCGATGACCAGGCATTTGATAATGTGGTTGATAAATTCACTGTAGCGTAATACAATTGAATAGGATTCTTTGGGAGAGCTTCCTTTTGGAACTCTCCCTTTTTCTTTTGGTCAGGATATATTAAAATGACAGTGTAGACTGAAGCTATTGTAGGAATACATAAACCGGCAGCATAATCCGGAAGATGTAGGAGTGAGTACATGATGGAAAATGAGATTAATAATAGTCACAAGAAGAAAACACAATTACATATTTCGGTCAGAAACCTGGTGGAGTTTATCTTCAGGGAGGGCGATATAGACAACCGGTCATCCAGAGCGATGAGTGCTGATGCCATGATGGAGGGCACGCGCATTCACAGGAAAATCCAGGGCAGCATGGGCAAGGAGTATCAGGCTGAGGTGCCGCTTTCACATGTTGTTGAGGGTGATTTGTATGAGCTGACTGTTGAGGGCAGGGCAGATGGTATCTTTACGGAGGATGGTAAGTGCTTTGTCGATGAGATTAAGGGAATGTACAGAAGGGTTGAGCTGTTTGAAAAGCCGGTTTTTGTGCATCGTGCACAGGCTATGTGCTATGCATATATTTTTGCTCTGCAAAATAATATGGAAATGATTGGCATACAGATGACCTACTGTAATCTGGAGACGGAGCAGACTAAGTATTTTCGTGAGGAATTTTCATTTGAAGAGATAAAAAAATGGTTTGATGACCTGATGGAAGAGTACGGCAAATGGGCAACCTTTCAGTGCGAAATGAAAAATCAAAGGCAGGCTTCAATCAAAGAACTGGGGTTCCCGTTTGAGTACAGGCCGGGACAGAAAAAGCTTGTATCTGATGTCTACAGGACAATCATGAGACAGAAGCTTCTTTTTATGCAGGCTCCTACAGGTGTCGGAAAGACCATCTCTACTATTTTCCCGGCAGTGAAGGCGGTTGGTGAGGAGCTGGCAGACAGAATTTTTTATCTGACAGCGAAGACGATTACCGCAACAGTCGCAAAGGAAACGTTTGCGCTGCTTGAAAAAAACGGTTATAGGGCAAAAACTATTCAGATTACGGCAAAGGAAAAGCTGTGTCTGTGTGATGAGATGGAGTGCAATCCGGTGAACTGCCCATATGCAAAGGGGCATTTTGACAGAGTAAATGATGCGGTTTTTGATCTGCTTTGCAGGTGTGAGATGATTGAGCGCGATGATATTTTGTCTCAGGCGGATAGGTATACCGTTTGTCCATTTGAGCTTTGTCTTGATACGGCGAGCTGGTGTGATAATATCATCTGCGATTACAACTATGTGTTTGACCCGAATGTTTATCTTAAGAGATTTTTTCAGGAGGGGATAAAGGGAGACTATATTTTTCTCATTGATGAGGCACACAATATGGTCGAAAGAAGCAGACAGATGTACAGCGCACAGATATATAAGGAGGATTTCCTTACTGTGAAGCGTATCATGAAGGAGCACAGCCGCTCTATTGAGAAAGCGCTTGACCGGTGCAATAAGATACTGCTTGGGATGAAACGCGAATGTGAGAATTATACGGTATATGATACGCTTGGCAATATGGTATTTTCCTTTATGCGGCTTATGACTCTTCTGGATGAGTTTTTGCAGAAGGCTAATGAGTTTCCGGGGAAAAAGGATGTCATGGATTTTTATTTTGAGCTTCGCAATTTCCTAAACATTTATGATCTGGTGGACGAGCACTACGTGATGTATTCAGAGCTTGAGGCTGATGGCAGATTTATGCTGAAGCTTTTTTGTGTGGATCCGTCGCTTAATATACAAAAGAGGCTGGATAAGGGAAAGTCGGCTGTGTTTTTCTCGGCGACCCTTCTGCCTGTAAACTATTACAAGAGCCTGTTAAGCACAAAAAAGGACAACTATGCCATATATGCTGACAGCACGTTTGACAGTAAAAAGAGGCTGCTTGCGATGGCAACCGATGTGAGCACGAGGTACACGAGGCGCTCAAGGAGTGAGTATGAGCGGATTGCAGGGTATATTAATGCTGTTGTAATGCAAAAGACAGGAAACTATATGGTTTTCTTTCCGTCATATAAGATGATGAATGATGTTGCAGATATTTACTGCGAAAAATATGTAGACGAAACAGAGCTTATGCTGCAGAAAAGTAATATGTCAGAGGCTGAGAGGGAGGAATTTCTGGACAGGTTTAGTGAGGAATCTGACAAAGCACTTGTGGCCTTTGGCATCATGGGAGGCATATTCGGCGAGGGCATTGATTTGAAAAATGACAGGCTGATAGGTGCGATTGTAGTCGGAACAGGGCTTCCGCAGATTAGCAATGAGAGGACTATATTGAAGGATTATTACGATGCCGAAAATGGCAGCGGCTTTGACTATGCCTTCAGGTATCCGGGCATAAATAAAGTCCTCCAGGCGGCCGGAAGAGTAATCCGGACGACGGAGGACACAGGTGTCATTTTGCTATTGGATGAGAGATTCTGGCAGAGAGACTATGATCTGCTCTATCCACGCGAGTGGAGTGACAGAAAGCCATGTAATATAGCAAATGTCGGAAAATTAGTTGCCGACTTCTGGGAGCAGATTTAAAAACTCCTCAGTGGATGCTGACACGGGCATTGTGGTGTTTACGGACACAACAATCTGGCGTGGCGGCATCTTTTCTTTTGTTTTCAGCACAAAGAGCTCCTTATTTTCATGATTGATGCAGTAGTCAGGCACAAATGCGATACCCAGTCCGATTTTGGCAAGGTCTATGAGCAGATCGTTACTGCTTAGCTCAATCTCAGGAATCAGGTCAAGCTGGTGCTGTAAAAACAGATTGTGCAGGAATTCGCTTGTGGTGCTGTTTCGGTCGAGCATCATGATAGGGTACTTATTGAGCTCAGAGAAAGCTATCTCCTGCTTGCGCAGCTTGAAATAATTGGGATTTGCCACAAAAACATCGGAAAAGTTGCATATGGTTTTCTGTCTGTATGAGTGATTGAGGTGCGAGTTTGGAAAATTCGTGACAATCAGGTCAACCTTCCTTTGCTCCAAAAGCTCCACACACTGGATGGAGGTGGCATTTGTGACCTTGATAGGCACATTTGGGAACCTCTGATGGAACTGTTTTAGGTAAGGAACCAGCAGATAACGGCATATGGTATCGCTTGCGCCGATGTGAAGCTGGCCAAGTCCAAGTGTGCCGGAGTCTAAAAGCTGGCTTTCACCGCGGGCAATGAGATTCATGGCAGGCTCGATGTGCTTTAAAAGCAGTGCACCGGCTGCGGTCAGCTGTACTTTTTTAGTGCTTCTGATGAAAAGAGTCTGTCCAAGCTTTTTTTCGAGAGTCTTAATAGACTGGCTTACCGCGGACTGTGAAATAAACAGCTTCTTGCTGGCTTCAGAGAAGCTTAGGGATGTTGCCACGTAGTAAAAGACTTTGTAAAGCTCATAATTTATATCCATTTCGTTATCCTCCGTATAAATATGATTATTTGCATCTGTTTTTATCATTGCTGTTTAAGCTATGGTGTGAATGGCAATATATTTTCTGACTACTATTATATAAGAAAACTATAATTAACGCAACTTATAAAACAAATTAAATATATTAATTATACTTATCATAACTAAAGTGTTATACTACAACCATAGTTTAAAAGTCCGATTGTGCAAAAAGCCGGACGGTAACGAATAATGGGTTACATACTCTCGAATTGAAAGGAGAACATATGAGTAACGTACGTCGTGTATATGTAGAGAAAAAACCTGACTTTGCGGTAAAGGCAAAGGAATTAAAGCATGAAATCAAGCATTATCTGGGAATCACAACTGTGGAAGCAGTTCGTGTATTAATCAGATATGATGTGGAAAATATATCAGAGGAGACATACAAGAAAGCCTTGTATACAGTTTTCTCAGAGCCACCTGTAGATGATATCTACGAGGAGACATTTGACTATGGTGATGCAAAAGTATTTACAGTAGAGTTTTTACCGGGACAGTTCGACCAGAGAGCTGACTCTGCTGAGCAGTGTGTGAAGCTTCTCAATGAGAATGAGGAGCCAATCATCAGAAGTGCTATCACATATGTGATTGAGGGAAATATCACAGATGAGCAGTTTGCAGCTATTAAGAAGCACTGCATCAACCCTGTTGATTCGCGTGCTATCGGCATGGAAAAGCCTGATACACTTGTGCAGGAGTTTGAGGATCCTGCTGATGTCATCATATTTGATGGTTTCAAGGATATGGCAGAGGACAAGCTGAATGAGCTTTATTCATCATTGAACCTTGCCATGACATTTAAGGATTTCCTTCATATCCAGAACTATTTTAGGAATGAGGAAAAGCGTGATCCTTCAATGACAGAAATCCGTGTGCTCGATACATACTGGTCAGATCACTGCCGTCATACTACATTCTCTACAGAGCTTAAGAATGTCAAGTTTGACGATGGATTCTACCGCACACCGATTGAAAATACCTACAAGGATTATCTCAATACATTTTCAAATATCTACAAGGACAGAAATGACAAATTTGTCTGCCTGATGGATCTTGCACTGCTTGCCATGAAGAGATTAAAGGCAGAGGGCAAGCTTGATGATCAGGAGGAGTCTGATGAGATCAACGCATGCTCTATCGTGGTACCTGTTGAGGTGGATGGAAAGACAGAGGAGTGGCTTGTGAACTTCAAGAACGAGACACACAACCATCCTACAGAGATCGAGCCTTTCGGTGGCGCTGCCACATGTCTTGGCGGAGCAATCCGTGATCCTCTTTCAGGACGTACATATGTATATCAGGCAATGCGTGTAACAGGTGCAGCAGATCCTACAGTACCGGTTTCACAGACAATTGAAGGAAAGCTTCCACAGAAGAAGCTTGTCAGAGAGGCAGCTCACGGCTACAGCTCATACGGAAACCAGATCGGACTTGCAACAGGCTATGTCAAGGAGGTTTACCATCCAAATTACGTTGCAAAGCGTATGGAGATCGGTGCGGTTATGGGTGCGGCTCCAAGACGTGCTGTCCAGAGACTTACATCTGATCCGGGAGATAAGATTATTCTTCTCGGAGGACGCACAGGACGTGACGGAATCGGTGGTGCTACAGGTTCATCAAAGGCACACAATACAAAGTCTACATCAGTCTGCGGAGCTGAGGTACAAAAGGGTAATGCACCTACAGAGAGAAAGCTCCAGAGACTTTTCAGAAGAGAAGAGGTCAGCCATATCATCAAGAAATGTAACGATTTCGGTGCCGGCGGAGTTTCGGTTGCTATCGGAGAGCTTGCTGACGGACTTCGCATAGAGCTCGACAAGGTGCCAAAGAAATACGCAGGTCTTGACGGAACAGAGATTGCTATCTCAGAGTCACAGGAGCGTATGGCAGTTGTAGTTGCACCTTCCGATGTTGAGCAGTTCCTTGCATATGCAAAGGAGGAAAATCTCGAGGCAACAGAGGTTGCGGTAGTTACAGAGGATAAAAGACTTGTGCTTGAGTGGAGAGGCAAAGAGGTAGTAAATATCTCTCGTGCATTCCTTGATACAAACGGAGCTCATCAGGAGACAGACGTTGAGGTTGAGATGCCTTGTGAGAGCGACAACTATCTGGACAAAATCAGCACACCTGCTGTCGCAAAGATGGTTGAGGCAGGAGATATGAAGGGAGCCTGGGAAGCAGAGCTTGATGACCTTAACGTATGCTCACAGAAGGGCCTTGTTGAGATGTTCGACGGCTCTATCGGAGCAGGCAGTGTTTATATGCCATATGGTGGACGTTACCAGCTCACAGAGACACAGTCCATGGTTGCAAAGCTTCCTGTATTAAAGGGCAAATGCGATACAGTCACAATGATGGCTTACGGCTTCGACCCATATCTTTCATCATGGAGCCCATACCACGGATCTATATATGCAGTGCTTGAGTCTATCTCAAGAATCGTTGCAGCAGGCGGAGATTACAGCAAAATCCGTATGACATATCAGGAGTACTTCCGCAGAATGAACGAGGATCCAAAGCGTTGGAGCCAGCCGTTTGCAGCACTCCTCGGAGCATATGATGCACAGATTGGCTTCGGACTTCCTTCAATCGGTGGAAAGGATTCTATGTCAGGTACCTTCAATGACATTGATGTACCGCCAACACTCGTATCATTTGCAGTGGATGTGGCAAAGGAAAAGGATATTATCACACCTGAGCTTAAGAAGGAAGGCAACCAGCTTGTTCTCTTTACAATAGATAAGGATGAGTTTGATCTTCCAAAATACGATCAGGTCATGACACTTTATACAGCAATCAGAAATCTTATCCAGGCTGGCGCAATTGTTTCAGCATATGCACTTGACGGAAAAGGACTCGCAGCAGCAGTATCCAAGATGGCATTTGGTAACAAGCTTGGTGTAACAATCGAGGATGAGGTGACAAGCGATACACTCTTTGCACCTGGCTTTGGTAATATCGTAGCAGAGGTTCCTGTTGATGCACTTTCAAAGGTCAGAGAGGTTATTGATGCAGCAGGTATTTCAGATGCAGCCTCTGTAGTCGGATATGTAAACGACAAGCAGACTATCGAGTGTGACGATATGGTGCTTCCTGTTGAGGATGCTGTCAAGGTATGGACAGCCAAGCTTGAGGGTGTTTTCCATACAAAGGCAACAGACGATACAAGCAAGGTAAATAGCGGTCTTTACGATGCAAAGAATATCTATGTATGCAAGAATAAAGTGGCTAAGCCTACAGTATTTATTCCGGTATTCCCTGGAACAAACTGTGAGTACGATAGTGCTAAGGCATTTGAAAGAGCCGGTGCTGACACAATCGTCAAGGTATTTAAAAACCTCACAGCAGAGGATATCCGTGATTCGGTTGATGAGTTTGTAAAGGCAATCGACAAATCGCAGATTATCATGTTCCCTGGCGGATTCTCAGCAGGAGATGAGCCGGAGGGTTCAGCTAAGTTCTTTGCAACAGCATTCAGAAATGCAAAGATGACAGAGGCTGTTGAAAAGCTCATCAATGAGCGTGACGGACTTGCACTTGGTATCTGTAACGGTTTCCAGGCACTTATCAAGCTTGGACTTGTACCATATGGAGAGATCAGACAGCAGGATGCACAGTCACCTACACTCACATACAATACAATCAACCGCCATATCTCAAAGATGGTTTATACAAAGGTTGTTTCAAACAAGAGCCCATGGCTTGCACAGGCAAAGCTTGGTCAGACCTACTGCAACCCGGCATCACACGGCGAGGGACGTTTCGTAGCACCAAAGGAGTGGCTTGATAAGCTCTTTGCAAACGGACAGGTTGCCACACAGTATGTTGATCTGGACGGAAATGTATCAATGGATGAGGAGTGGAATGTAAACGGCTCATACATGTCTATCGAGGGTATTACATCTCCTGACGGAAGAATCCTCGGCAAGATGGCTCACTCAGAGCGCCGCGGCGAGTCTGTAGCAATCAATATCTATGGTGAGCAGGATATGAAGATATTCGAGAGCGGAGTGAAGTACTTTAAATAATTCATAACTGAATAGTTACAATAATTCATATATTGATTAGATTATTATTTTTATAATATAATCAATTAAGCCCCCATGGAGGTCACGGATAGTGGCTTTCATGGGGCTTTTATTTTGGGGTTAGCGCTTTCTGACGAATTATGAGGTACTGCATATTTCTGTGTTGAATGGTTAAAATTAAACAACCTTGTTTACTTGATATTTGATAGTCACAGTGGTAAAATCAAGACTAAAATTACCGGTAGTAAACGGTTTGGAAGAAAAAGAAAAGAGGAAGTAAAACAAATGAGATTGCCACAAATAATAAACAGCCTCCTTGAGACTGACATGTATAAATTCAGCATGGGACAGACGATTTTTCATCAGTTCACAAGCTACAAAACAACATGGACCTTCAAGTGCCGGAATAAAGACGTGCATTTTACAGGTGAGATGGTCGAGGAGATAAAGGAGCAGGTGCAGGCCTTCTGTCAGCTTCGTTTTACTGAGGAGGAGCTTGAATATCTTGATAACATAACCTGGATAAAGGGCACATATGTTGATTTTTTAAGACTCTGGCAGCCGAGATATGAGGAGTTTACTATCACAACAGATGCACCGTGCGGACTGGCAATAGATGCAGCAGGCACGTGGCTCAACACTTCGATGTACGAGATTCCGGTGCTTGCTATTGTAAATGAAGTGTACTTCCGCATGGCATATGATTATGATGTGCTTCTTAAGCAGTTTAAGCGCAGGCTTGATGAAAAGGTGCGTTTACTCGAGGAGGATACCTACAGACTTAGCGATTTCAGTGAATTTGGACTAAGGCGCCGTCTGTCTGCCGAAGCACAGGAGATGGCTATAAAGGCACTCGCAGAGGTTGAGCTGCCGGAGGATTCACACTTTATAGGTACTTCAAATGTGTACCTGGCAAAGAAATTTAATTTAAAGCCGGTAGGAACCATGGCACATGAGTGGATTATGTGTACCGGACAGGGCAATCATAAGCATAATCCGGCATATTCAAACTGGTACGCACTCGATGCATGGGTCAAGGAGTATGGTATATTAAACGGTATTGCACTTACTGACACCATAACAACAGACTGCTTTCTGCGTGATTTTCAGCTTACTTACGCGACGCTTTTCTCGGGAGTGCGCCATGACAGCGGAGATCCGTACGAGTGGGGAGACAAGATGATAGCCCACTACAACAGTCTTGGAATCGATCCAAGGACAAAGACACTTTTGTTCAGCGACAGCCTCGACTTTGAGCGTGCGACGGCATTGTATGATTATTTCAAGGATAAGGCAAAGGTTGCATTCGGTATCGGAACCTTTATCAGCAACGATACTGATGAGGATGCGCTCAATATAGTTATGAAGACAACCAAGTGCAACGGCATGGATGTGGCAAAGATTTCCGACGTGGCAGGCAAGGGCATGTGCAAGAATCCGGATTATGTCGATTACCTGAACAGGTGTATTGATTACAGAATGAAGAATGATAAATGATAAATTACGACATGAGGGGCAAAGATATTTTGCCCCTTTAATCATGCGATTGAATTGTGAGAAATGTGTAAACAATACAAAAAGTATATAAAATATCAGACAATTTAAAATAAAAGTAAAAATTATCAAAAAATATATTGACAAATGGGTAAAATTGGTGTAATCTTAAATCAACAAAAAGAGATACGAAAGGAACAAAAAATAAAACATAGGAGGTACAGTCCAATGGGGATTACATAATTTAAGTCAAAGTACTATAAGGATGATTGAACGGAATATTTAAATCTGTAGGGCGAGCCGAAGAGCAGTAATCGCACAGATATATTAGCAAATAAATAATATCGTTGAAAAAGTTCTTGTAGATTAAAAGTGAAAGATAGAATCTCTCATAAGAGTTTACATAGATGATGTAAAACGTAAAAAATTCATATAGCGAAAGCGGAACTTGGAGGTTATACAGTGAAGCTTACGGAACCAATGCTTTAGGAGCCACTTGATGTAAAATGTAGATCAGGTGGCTCCTATATTTTTCTTTTATGGCTGCATATGGTGACTGAATAGCTATATAAAATGATAACCGTAAGTCCTTAAAACATTGTTATAATTTGATAAAAGAAGGAACGCGGTTTTCAAATACTGTATAGTACATAAACCCGGCATCCTTGAGAATATCTGAAACCCTGTCAAAATCGTACGCCACATGCTCAGGCTTGTGGGCATCAGCACCGACTGTGATAATTTCACCGCCAAGCTCGTGATAGCGCTTTAACACCGCCTCGGTCGGATTTGGGTGGCCAAGTCCGTATTTAAAGCCTGCGGTATTGAGCTCGATGCCTTTTCCCTGTGAGATAATCTCCTTTAAAATAGCATCAATTATGTCGGCATACTTTTCATATGAGTAGTATTTGTTTTTGCCCGGACCGTATCTGACCACGTAGTCGAGGTGACCGTACACATCAAAATCCGCACCACTGTGCAGATTATCCAGTATCGATTCAAAGTATTCGGTGTAGGCTTCGTGCTCAGTCTTGCCCTTGTAGAAAGCAGGATAGTATGGGTCGATGCCGTTTACCACATGGCTTGAACCTATCACAAGGTCAAACGGATATTTTTTCGTGACCTCATTATTTTTTTCTGTAATATGAGGCTGTAAACCTATTTCAATGCCCCAGTGGATATTTACCGGGCAGCCCTTTTCTTTAAGAACCATCGCAAGCCGCTTGATGCGCTTTTCATATGCTGCTATATCAAGGTCAAAAAGTCCTGGCTCCTCTTTATAGTCATAGTCCAGATGGTCTGTAAAGCAGATGCCGTCCAGCCCTTTACTGATCGCTGAGTTTATCATCAATACCGGGTCGGCATCGCTGTCACCCGAAAACATGCAGTGCATGTGCTGATCCCACATATAAATACCTCCGTAAACTGATGTATTGTTGTTTTAAACAACTCTAAAAGTTGCGTGATTTATAATTGTCTGCTGCCGGTTGCCGGAAAGTGCGAATTGCAGTAATTAGTTAAGTGTAGCCGACATTGGAACAAAGTGCAATATGTAAAAAGAAAAATTGTGAAGAATGATAAAAAATATATGTAAATGAAAATATTTAGTGAAAATTTTAACAAACACAAATAAAGTACTTGAACCTTTGAGAATTATTCGCTATAATAAAAACATCTTAGGGCATGTCCCTAAAAATACTTTTTACAATTCTAGGAGGAATTAAAATGGCAGTAAGAGTAGCAATCAACGGATTTGGTCGTATCGGACGTCTTGCTTTCAGACAGATGTTTGGAGCTGAGGGATACGAGGTAGTAGCTATCAACGACTTAACAAGCCCAAAAATGTTAGCACACTTATTAAAGTATGATTCATCACAGGGTAAATACGAGCATGCAGATGAGGTTTCTGCAAGCGATGATTCTATCACAGTTTGTGGTAAGGAAATCAAAATCTACGCATTCCCAGATGCAAACAATTGCCCATGGGGAGAGTTAAAGGTTGACGTTGTACTTGAGTGCTCTGGATTCTATACATCAAAAGAGAAGGCTCAGGCTCATATCAATGCTGGAGCTCGTAAGGTAGTTATCTCTGCACCAGCAGGAAACGACCTTCCTACAATCGTTTACAATACAAACCATGAGACACTTAAGGCTTCTGATACAATTATCTCAGCAGCTTCTTGTACAACAAACTGCTTAGCACCAATGGCAGACGCACTTAACAAGTACGCTCCAATCCAGTCTGGTATCATGGTAACAATCCATGCTTACACAGGAGATCAGATGACTCTTGACGGACCACAGAGAAAGGGAGACCTTCGTCGTTCACGTGCAGCAGCAGTTAATATCGTTCCTAACTCAACAGGAGCAGCTAAGGCAATCGGTCTTGTTATCCCAGAGTTAAACGGAAAGTTAATCGGATCTGCACAGCGTGTTCCTACACCAACAGGATCTACAACAATCCTTACAGCAGTTGTTAAGAAGGCTGGCGTTACAAAAGAGGATATCAACGCAGCTATGAAGGCAGCAGCTAACGAGTCATTCGGTTACAACGAGGATGAGATCGTATCTTCAGATATCGTTGGAATGAGATTTGGTTCATTATTCGATGCAACACAGACAATGGTTAACCAGGTTTCTGATGATCAGTACGAGGTACAGGTTGTTTCTTGGTATGATAACGAGAACAGCTACACATCTCAGATGGTTCGTACAATCAAGTACTTCTCTGAGTTAGCTTAATTCTTGTACCCACAAGAACAGTATATCTCAAGACTACTCAAGAGGCGCGGTCTTAATTGAACCGCGCCTCTTTTTTAAAGCATGGCTATTTCTTATGAATATCCGTGAATTGTAGAATTAAATTATATTTTTTAATATGCACAATATGGCGTGGCCGCATGGCTTATGCCTTGAAATAAGGGAGGACATATTATGTCATTAAACAAGAAATCAATTGATGATATCAACGTAAAAGGCAAGAGAGTTCTCGTTAGATGTGACTTCAACGTGCCACTTAAGGACGGAAAAATCACAGATGAGAACCGTATCAACGGAGCTCTTCCAACAATCCAGAAATTAATCAAGGACGGTGGAAAGGTTATCCTTTGCTCACACCTTGGAAAAGTTAAAAACGGACCAAACGAGGGTGAGTCACTTGCTCCTGTAGCTGCAGCTCTTGAGGCTAAGCTTGGACAGAAGGTTACATTCGTAGCTGATTACAACGTAACAGGCGAGGCAGCAACAAAGGCTGTTTCAGAGATGAACGAGGGAGATGTTGTTCTTCTTCAGAATACACGTTTCAGAGGCAAAGAGGAGACAAAGCCACAGGAAGCCGGAGATGCATTTGCAAAAGAGCTTGCTGACCTTGCTGACGTATACGTATGTGATGCTTTCGGTTCTGCACACAGAGCACATGCTTCTGTAGCAGGTGTTACAAAGTTCATCACAGCTAAGGGTGGAGAGAATGTTGTTGGATACCTTATGCAGAAGGAAATTGACTTCCTTGGCAAGGCAGTAGAGAATCCTGTACGTCCATTCGTAGCTATTCTTGGTGGAGCTAAAGTAGCTGATAAGCTCAATGTTATCGACAACCTCCTTGAGAAGGCTGATACTCTTATCATCGGTGGTGGAATGGCATACACATTCCTTAAGGCACAGGGCTATGAGATCGGTATCTCAATGCTTGATGAGACAAAGATTGATTACTGTAAAGAGATGCTTGCAAAAGCAGAGAAGCTTGGAAAGAAGATCCTTCTTCCTGTAGATGCAGTTACAATCAAGGATTTCCCTAATCCAATCGATGCTCCTGTAGAGACAGAGACATATGATTATGACAAGATGCCTGCAGACCGTGAGGGTTGTGATATCGGACCTAAGACACGTGAGCTTTTCGCTGACGCTGTTGCATCTGCTAAGACAGTTGTATGGAACGGACCAATGGGTGTATTCGAGAACCCAACACTTGCAGCAGGTACACTTGCAGTAGCAGAGGCACTTGCTAAATCTGATGCTATCACAATCATCGGTGGTGGAGATTCAGCAGCAGCAGTTAACCAGATGGGACTTGGCGACAAGATGAGCCACATCTCAACAGGTGGTGGTGCTTCACTTGAGTTCCTTGAGGGTAAGGAGCTTCCGGGCGTAGCTTGTGCTGATGATAAATAAGCCGAAAGCAACTTAATGAAATTGAGCCGCAGGCGATGATTGAAATTTGTATATAATTACAAGGAGATATAAAAATGGCAAGAAAGAAAATTGTAGCCGGCAACTGGAAGATGAACATGACTCCAAGCCAGGCTGTTAAATTAGTAGAAGAGTTAAAACCACTCGTAGTTTCAGATGATGTTGAGGTTGTTTACTGCGTACCTGCAATCGACATCGTACCTGTTGTAGAGGCATTAAAGGGTACAAATGTTGCTGTTGGAGCAGAGAACATGTACTTCGAGGAGAAGGGTGCTTACACAGGAGAAATCTCAGCAGAGATGCTTCTTGATGCCGGTGTTAAGTATGTCATCATCGGACATTCAGAGAGAAGAGATTACTTCAAGGAGGATGATGCACTCCTCAACAAGAAGGTTAAGAAGGCTATCGAGGCCGGACTTACACCAATCCTTTGCTGTGGTGAGACACTTGAGCAGAGAGAGAGCGGTGTTACACTTGACTGGATCAGACTTCAGATTAAGTCAGACCTCGCAGGTGTTGCAGCAGCAGATGTTGCAAACATGGTTATCGCTTACGAGCCAATCTGGGCAATCGGAACAGGAAAGACAGCTACTTCTGACCAGGCTCAGGAGGTTTGCGGTGCAATCCGTGAGTGCGTAGCTGAGATCTATGATCAGGCTACAGCAGATTCAGTTCGTATCCAGTACGGCGGATCTGTAAATGCAGGAAACGCAGCAGAGCTTTTTGCAAAGCCTGACATCGATGGTGGATTAGTTGGTGGCGCTTCACTCAAGGCTGATTTTGGAAAGATTGTAAACTACAAGTAATTATTAAATCATAATTTAATATTTGATTTGACAATCACAATAACTAAATGTCACTAAATTCACCAGCTTAGCTGCATTTAGTGGCATTTATTATATTAATGAAATAATAGAGGAAATATAAATGAGTAAGAAACCGGTAGTATTAATGGTACTTGATGGTTACGGCTTAAGTGACCACAAAGAGGGAAATGCCATCGCTATGGCAAATACCCCTGTTATGGATAAATTGATGGCAGAGTGTCCTTTTGTAAAGGGTGCAGCTTCAGGTCTTGCAGTTGGACTTCCTGACGGACAGATGGGAAACTCTGAGGTAGGACATATGAATATCGGCGCAGGCCGTATCATATATCAGGATCTTACAAGAATCACAAAGGCAATTGCCGATGGTGATTTCTTCAAGAACAAGGTATTACTTTCTGCAATCGAAAACTGCAAGAAGAATAACTCGGATCTTCATCTTTGGGGACTTCTCTCAGATGGAGGAGTACACAGCCATATCGAGCATCTTTACGGACTTCTTGAGCTTTGCAAGAAGGAGAATTTTGACAGAGTATATGTACATGCCTTCCTTGACGGACGTGATACACCTCCTGCATCAGGCAAGGACTATATCGAGCAGCTTCTCGCCAAGATGAAGGAAATCGGTGTAGGAAAGATTGCATCTCTTTCAGGACGTTACTATGCAATGGACAGAGATAACAACTGGGATCGTGTGCAGAAGGCTTATGATTCACTCACTAAGGGCGAGGGCGTAAAAGCTACATGCCCTGTAAAGGCTATGGAGGAGTCATATGCAAACGACGTTACAGATGAGTTCGTGCTTCCTACAGTTATCACAAACGAGGATGGCACACCTGTATCGGTTGTCAAGGACAATGATTCTGTTATCTTCTTTAACTTCCGTCCGGATCGTGCCCGTGAGATGACAAGAGCATTCTGTGATGACAAGTTTACTGGCTTTGAGCGTCCATTCCTTAAGACAACATTTGTATGCTTCAAGGATTATGATGAGTCAATTCCTAACAAGCTTATCGCTTTTGAGAAGGAAGAAATCAAGAATACATTTGGTGAGTATCTTGCAGCAAATGGTAAGAAGCAGCTTCGTCTCGCAGAGACAGAGAAGTATGCACATGTAACGTTCTTCTTTAACGGTGGAGTAGAGGAGCCAAATATCGATGAGGCACGTCTTCTTGTAAACAGTCCTAAGGACGTTGCAACATATGACTTAAAGCCTGAGATGAGTGCTCCAGAGGTTGGAGTGGATCTTGTTGAGGCTATCAAGTCAGATAAGTATGACGTTATTATCATCAACTTTGCTAACCCTGACATGGTTGGACATACAGGTGTGATCCCGGCTGCTGTAAAGGCTGTTGAGAGAGTGGATTCACTCGTAGGTGATGCAGTGCAGGCAATCAAGGATGTGGATGGAGTATTATTCATCTGTGCCGACCACGGAAACGCAGAGAAGATGATTGATTATGAGACAGGAAAGCCTCATACAGCTCATACAACAAATCCTGTTCCTTTCATTCTTGTAAACGCTGACCCTTCTTACAAGCTTCGTGAGGGTGGATGTCTTGCAGATATCGCTCCAACACTGCTTGAGATTATGGGACTTTCACAGCCTAAAGAGATGACAGGAAAGTCACTTATAGTTAAATAAAATCTGTATTATATAGGCTCCGGCGCAGACAAAGGGTTTGAACCGGAGCTTTTGTTTTGATATATTAAAGATATAATAATAAATATAAGAATAACTAATAAGTGATATAAAATTATTTAAAAAAACTTATAATATACGTTGACTTTACAAAATGAGCTGGTATATAATTTAAACGTAGCATTTGATTTGCTAAATAAAATTACGCATAAGATGGAGGACAATCATGCAGGAATTTAAACCATTTAAAGAAGGAAAAGTAAGAGAAGTATATGATAACGGGGACAGCCTTATTATGGTCGCAACAGATCGTATTTCCGCTTTTGACCATATTTTAAAGAATAAGATTACAGACAAGGGAGCCATCCTCACACAGATGTCTAAGTTCTGGTTTGAATTCACAAAGGATGTTGTTCCTAACCATATGATTTCAGTAGATGCAAAGGATATGCCGGAGTTCTTCGGTCAGGACAGATTCAATGGAAACAGCATGCTCTGCAAGAAGCTTGAGATGCTTCCAATCGAGTGTATAGTTCGTGGATACATCACAGGAAGCGGCTGGGCAAGCTACCAGGAGAATGGTACAGTCTGTGGAATCAAGCTTCCTGAGGGACTTGTTGAGTCTGATAAGCTCCCTGAGCCTATCTATACACCATCTACCAAGGCTGATCTTGGAGATCATGATGAGAATATTTCTTTTGAGAAATCAGTCGAAGTATTAGAGAAGATTTATCCAGAGAAGGGCAGAGAGTACGCAGAGAAGATTCGCGATTACACAATTGCTCTCTACAAGAAATGTGCAGAGTACGCTCTTACAAAGGGTATCATCATCGCAGATACCAAGTTTGAGTTTGGCTTAAATGAGCAGGGAGAGGTTGTACTTGCCGATGAGATGCTCACACCTGACAGCTCACGCTTCTGGCCACTCGATGGATATAAGCCGGGACAGGGACAGCCTTCATTTGATAAGCAGTATGTAAGAGACTGGCTCAAGGCAAACCCGGACAATGACCTTCTTTTACCTGATGAGGTTGTTGTGAAGACTGTAGAGAAATATAAAGAGGCATTTGAGCTTCTTACAGGAAGCAAATTCAGCCGCTAATATATATTATTTTAACTATTCAAGGTGGCTCGAATAGTTACTATTTCGCGATTATAAACGGAGATATTATGAACCAGGACAATAACATAAATCAGTATATAAATACTAGTATAGATACAAAAAGTCATACCGGCACTGAATTAAAAAGGTGTTCTGATATAGACGAGCACAACCGTGTATTTGATGAGCTTCACGAGGAGTGTGGTGTGTTCGGCATGTATGATTTTGACGGAGGAAATGTAGCATCCACTATCTACTATGGTCTTTTTGCGCTTCAGCACAGAGGACAGGAGAGCTGTGGTATTGCCGTGAGTGATACACGCGGACCAAAGGGAAAGGTGACTACACACAAGGGTATGGGTCTGGTAAATGAGGTATTTACTCCTGATATCCTAGAGCCTATGAAGGGCGATATCGGAGTGGGACATGTGCGCTATTCAACAGCAGGCTCATCAACACGTGAGAATGCACAGCCGCTCGTGTTAAACTATGTCAAGGGCACACTTGCCATGGCACACAACGGAAACCTCATTAATGCAAAGGAACTTCGCAAGGAGCTTGAGTATACAGGAGCTATTTTCCAGACCACAATCGACTCTGAGGTTATAGCTTATCATATCGCCAGAGAGCGTCTCAACTCAAAAACAGCTGAGGAAGCAGTCAGACGTGCATGTCAGAAGCTTAAGGGAGCCTACGCACTTGTGGTTGAGAGCCCTAGAAAGCTTATAGCAGCCAGAGATCCGTTTGGCTTCAAGCCTCTTTGCATCGGAAAGAGAGACAATGCTTATATCGTTACATCAGAGACCTGTGCACTTGATACAATCGGCGCAGAGTTTGTCAGGGATGTAAAGCCGGGAGAGGTTATCACCATCACTCCTGAAAAGGGCATTGAGTCAGATATGACAATGGCACTTGCACCTGAAAAACAGGCCAGATGCGTGTTTGAATACATTTATTTTGCAAGACCAGACAGCCATATTGACGGAGTAAGTGTGTATGGCAGCCGTATCAAGGCAGGAAGGTTCCTTGCCATGGATTCGCCGGTTGATGCAGATATTGTGACAGGTGTTCCTGAGTCGGGAAATGCCGCTGCTCTTGGTTATTCACTTGAGTCAGGCATTCCGTATGGCACAGCCTTTGTCAAGAACGGCTATGTCGGCAGGACATTTATCAAGCCTAAGCAGTCAAGCCGTGAGTCAAGCGTGCAGATAAAGCTCAATGTATTAAAGGAGGCTGTAAAGGGCAAGAGAGTTGTCATGATCGACGATTCAATTGTCAGGGGAACAACCTCAGACAGGATTGTGCGTATGTTAAGAGATGCTGGTGCAACAGAGGTACATGTGCGCATCAGTTCACCGCCATTCTTATGGCCTTGCTATTTCGGTACAGATATTCCTGCAAGAGAGCAGCTTATCGCTTACAACAGGACTATTGAGGATATCAGACAGATTATAGGTGCGGATTCTTTGGGCTACCTTGGACTTGACAGACTTGATGAGATGGTAGAGGGACTGCCAATCTGCATGGGCTGCTTCACAGGAAAGTATCCGATGGAGCCACCGAAGGATGATATCAGAGGCGAGTATTTTGATAAAGAAATCGACCTCGAGATAAAAATGCTTAATCGCTAATAAAGGAGAGATTATGAGTACAGACAGATACACAAGTCCTCTTTCTGAGCGCTATGCCAGCAAAGAGATGCAGTATATTTTTTCACAGGATATGAAATTCACCACTTGGAGAAAGCTCTGGATTGCTCTTGCAGAGACAGAGATGGAGCTTGGACTTTCACAGGATGGCAAGCCGGTTATCACACAGGAGCAGATTGATGAATTAAAGGCACATGTGGACGATATCAATTATGATGTGGCAAAGGAGCGTGAGAAGCTTGTGCGTCACGATGTAATGAGCCATGTCTATGCATATGGACAGCAGTGTCCTAAGGCTGCGGGAATCATCCATCTTGGAGCAACCTCATGCTATGTTGGTGACAATACAGACATCATCATCATGAATGAAGCATTAAAGCTCGTTCACAAAAAGCTTATAAGTGTTATTGCTGAGCTTGCAAACTTTGCTGATAAGTATAAAAACCAGCCAACACTTGCATTTACACATTTCCAGCCGGCACAGCCTACAACAGTCGGAAAGCGTGCCACACTCTGGCTCAACGAGTTTATGCTTGATCTCGAGGATTTAGAGTATGTGCAGAGCACATTAAAGCTCCTTGGCTCAAAGGGTACCACAGGAACACAGGCCAGCTTCCTTGAGCTCTTCAATGGAGACAATGAGACAATAGACAAAATTGATCCGATGATTGCAAAGAAGATGGGCTTTAAGGATTGTTATCCGGTGTCAGGCCAGACATATTCGCGTAAGGTAGATACAAGAGTGGTAAATGTACTCGCAGGCATTGCTGCATCAGCTACAAAGATGTCAAACGATATCAGACTGCTCCAGCATCTTAAGGAAGTAGAGGAGCCATTTGAGAAGAACCAGATAGGCTCATCAGCCATGGCATACAAGAGAAATCCTATGAGAAGTGAGAGAATTGCATCACTTTCAAGATATGTCCTTGCAGATGTTATGAATCCTGCAATCACCTCAGCTACACAGTGGTTTGAGAGAACACTTGACGATTCAGCAAACAAGCGTCTTTCAATACCTGAGGGCTTCCTTGCAATAGACGGAATACTTGACCTCTGTCTCAACGTGGTAGATGGATTGGTTGTATATCCAAAGGTTATTGAAAAGCATTTTATGGCAGAGATTCCATTTATGGCAACAGAGAATATCATGATGGATGCTGTAAAGAACGGCGGAAATCGTCAGGAGCTTCATGAGAAGATCAGACAGCTCTCAATGCAGGCCGGAAAGACAGTAAAGGAAGAGGGAAAAGAGAATAACCTCGTAGACTTAATAGCTGCAGACCCTGCATTCGGACTGACAAAGGCTGATATCGAAAAGAACCTTAAGCCTGAGCTTTATGTGGGACGTGCACCACGCCAGGTAGAGGTATATCTGCGTGATGTAGTTAATCCTGTGCTTGAAGCACATAAGGACGAGAGTGGAGTAAAGGCAGAGATTAACGTATAATATTATATATTTATCTAAGACAAAATCCCCGGCGTATAGACCGTTAAACAGGTTTATATGCCGGGGATTTTTATATAGCAGTCAGATACGATGCTGTAAACTTCGCTCAAAGGTGATTTAGTCAAAGCTAGTTCAAATTAATTCTTTTTGTCATCATTTCAGGGTTGGTAGCTTCACTGATTGCGACCTGCTTGCTGATTACACCGGCCTTGTACAGATTGAATATACTTGTATCCATTGCAATCATATTTTCTGCGGCGGAGGTGTAGATGATACCATCAATCTGGTGTACCTTTCCCTCACGGATCAGGTTTCTTATTGCGGGCGTGAGTACCATAATCTCGAAAGCAGGAACCATCTCGCCGTTTGTTGCAGGTAAAAGCTTCTGACAGACAACAGCCTGCAGCACAGAGGCAAGCTGGATGGCTATCTGGTGCTGCTGTGAAGCAGGGAAAGCATCAATTATTCGGTCGATGGTATTTGCGGCACCGATCGTGTGAAGTGATGAAAATATGAGATGACCGGTTTCGGCGGCTGTGACAGCTGTATTGATGGTCTCATAGTCTCGCATTTCTCCAAGCAGTATGACGTCAGGACTCTGGCGGAGTGCAGCGCGGAGCGCAGTGAGGTAGCTTTCGGTATCCGTGTTGATTTCACGCTGTGACACAATACATTTGTCATGGCGATGTAAGAACTCAAGCGGATCCTCGAGTGTGATGATATGCTCCTCCTTCTCATGGTTGATCTGATCGATAATGCATGCGAGGGTGGTGGATTTACCGCTTCCGGCAGGGCCGGTCACAAGCACCATGCCGTTGTTTGTTTCTGCAAGCTCCATAACAGAGTCAGGAATATGTAAATCACTTGGCTTTGGCAGTGTGAATGAGATAACGCGGATGACAGCAGAGTAAGAGCCACGCTGTTTGAAGGTGCTTACTCTGTAACGTGATACTCCCGGTATGGCGAAGGAAAAATCATCATCTCCGGTTTCCTCAAATTTTGAAATATCTCTCTCTGCAAGGGCATAGATTGATGTGACAAATTCAAAGGTTTCTTTTGGGATCATTCTGATTTCATTGAGACACTCCATCACTCCCTTTGATTTGTATGTGAGAGGGCGGCCGGCCACTATGAAAATATCCGATGCTCCGTTGTCAGTCGCTTCCTTTAATATCTTTTTAACATCCATTTTAGTTTCCTCCAATTAAGTTTAGTGTATCATTTTCTTCGAAAGCTGTGTCAGTATTGAGCTTCCATTTTTTAATTTTATAAAAAGCATCCTGCTTGTGGACCGGATAGTTGATATCAAGCTCTACAGTGAGAGCCTGTGTATCGCTTACAGTCTGAGTGATTGTATAGGTCAGACCGGTAACCTTGTCATTTGCTTCATTTTCAGCGAGATTTTTGTTTTGCTCTGAATTGATGTCTGATAGAGCTGCCTTTATGGCTTCATAGTATGCTGCCTTATCAGGACTGCTCTCGTAGGCTGCTGCAAGAATGGTATCAATCTGTGATATCTCATCCCATACCTTTTCACATGCACGGTAATACGAGCTGTTATTGTCAGCAACGCGTTTGCTCAGCTTATAGTCAGAGTTAGCTGTGACAAAGGCGAGTGCCGAGAACGTGACAATGCATATCATGGAAAAAGTAAGCAGGATGGTGGAAAAGCCGAAATTTGAAAACTCTCTTCTTTTTTTCATGGGGTACTCACCTTCCTTCCGTCAGAGGAAAGTGCTGTATAGCTGCACGCTGTAATGCTGTATACACAGTGGCTGTCCGCTGCTATAAACTCTATGTCAGCCTTTTGTACTCCGTAGGCATCCTGCCCAAGCCTGCTTACAATAATCTTGTATGCGGCATCATCCTTATCACATGGATGATAGCTTTTGTCGAGATAAATGAATAGCTTTTCATCTGCACAGATGGAGCCGTCAAAGAGCGATGATACGGCGTTTAAATCACCATGCTCCTGTTCGTATGCGCTTGCAGCATTGCTGCATGCATTAACGGCCTCATGCAGCACCTGAGTTTCTTCTGTCAGCTTGTGAGTCTTTATGAAGAAAAGCAGACCCACAATCAAAAGAGCCGAAAAGAGCAGCAGATTAATGGTAATCTCAAGCAGGAATATTCTGTTTTTCGATTGTTTAAGCTTTGTTGAAATCATTGTTTATTCCTTGTGGTATGTATGTTTGTATGGCATCGACCGGTATATTAAGGGCGATGTGCATTATATTACTGCATTTATTGTCAGGCTATTCTTAGTCGGAATTGACGGAGCAGTAGGTATCGGTAGTGCCACCTGATGTATCGGTGATAGTTACAGTGATCATTTTGTCGGTGGTTTCTGTCATATCAAGCCCACCGATTTCGACAATCCTTTGTCCGCTGTCCAGACTGTATGAACAGCCATCCTGCACATAGAGCTCTCTTAGAGAACCCGCATAGTAGTATATGAAAGTATCGTACACGATGTCATTTATTGTGTTTTTCAGACACAGAGCCTTTGTGCCATTTATTATCTCTACACTGATTGCTGCGTCGGAATCATTCTGTCTGACCTTTTCGCGCAGATAAGATGTGACAGTGCGTACCTCGTAGTTGTAGTTCATGACATTGGCAGTGGCTTTGTACTGCTTTACGCCAATCAGCACGAGGATAAAAGCGGTCAGCGCAAAAAGAAAAAACAGCAGCATCACAAAAAAACTGTCAGCCTGATGTGATCTGGATTTTAGCTTGAACATGGGTCATTTCCTCTCTATTATTGTCACATCGGGACGCAGATTGGAGCCGATGTAGTGATAGTCTATGTAATAATAGTCACTATCATAGGTGAGACCATAGTGGTCTGTGAGATAATCTATGTCCGGAGGATATGTTCCTTCAAGAGCATAGCATTGTGTAATGCTTCTTGTGAGTGCACGTTCCAGCGTGCTCTTGCTTCTTCTGGTATTGTTATCTGACAGCTTTGAAGAGAAAACACCAAACAAAACGGTACATGCGATCAAAAGCATAAGTGGTATGAATTTCCATAGGGTTGACTTTTTTTTCTGAACAAAAAACAGCATACTGTGCCTCCGTAAGCTATCCTATGCTTGAGATAATTCCAAGCAGTGGGAGTAAAAATGATACAAGTATGAAGCCAATGAATATACAAAGCAGGATAACCATGGCAGGCTCAATCACTGATATGAATCGTGACAGCCTTGCATCTGTGTCATCCTCGCAGGACATGCATATATGCTGCATGACCTCGTCCATGGAGCCGGTTTTGCTGCCGATTGCAATCCAGCTTGAGTACATCTTTGAAAAAATATTTGAGTGCAGCAATGCCTCCGAAAACGTCTCGCCATTTGATATATTTTTACGGCAGGCGTTTATTTTTGAATCCAGGACAGGATTGTTTACAAGAGCCTGTGCCAAATCCAGGCCACGGTCTGTGTCAAGCCCGCTTGAGAGTGCTAAAAACATGCAGTTTGCAAAGCGGCTGGATGCGATTGACATGGAAAGAGCAGTTTTCATAAGCTGCTTTTTTCCGATACGCGTCTTAAAAAATATAAAAAGAACCAGTGCGGCAAGGAGCATGACAGCTATAATGATAAGCAGATACCTGTTGATATATTCGCTGAGCTTCATGAGCACGGCTGCGGTACCGGTAAGCTCACTTCCAAGCTCTGCATATATCTGTGAGAATACAGGTAAAACCTTGGCAATCATTACGACAATAACGGCAATCATCACGGCAGAAAGCACGAGAGGATAGGCAACGGCACTTTTGATGCCGGAAGCTATTTCGTCTTCGCGGTCGTAGTACTTTGACAGAGAGCTTAGGACCTCTTCAAGACGACCGGTTTCCTCACCCAGCTGTATCATATTAATCATATATTTTGGAAAGTATCCTGTATCTTTAATTGCGCGGTGAAGCGTGGCGCCAAGCTCCATTGGCTTATATATCTGCTCGAGCAGATCGCGCGTCTGTTCATCAGGTGCTTCATCACATAGTATGGAAACACCATAGTAGGTAGGCAGCCCGGCTGCTATGATAAGAGAAATCTGCTGACAGAAGGCAGAAAGCTCTGCATTGCTTAAAATCTTGGATTTTCTAGACATTTATGTCCTCCTAATAGACGTATTTGGTAATGTAATCACTCTTTTGAGCTATGAACTTCTTTGGTGAATCACTGGTAGATGCAAATGTTGGATCCAGCATGTTCCATGAGGTACCATCAAACTCGATGATGCCGTTTATCCAGCCCTTGTCCTTTATATAAGTACTGATCCAGGCATGATATTCTTCACCGGCGTATCCTACCTCTAAACGTGTGGGAATAGCCTGAGTCCTTAGCATAGTGGCCATGACTGCCGCATAATCAAAGCATATACCGGTATTTTCGGTAAAGACCTTGTCCACATCGGGCAGATAGCCGCTTTTGACATTTTTAGCCTTGTCATAGTCGTATTTGAAGTTTGAAATGATATAATTGTATACACTTTCCACGACCTCAGTATCGCTGCTACAGTAGTACGCCAGTGAGCTGCCCTCCTTCACAGCCAAAGAATCGGCAGTGAAATTTACATACTGGTTAGGGTACAGATACGGTCCGAATTCATCAGTGATGGAGACAGAAATCACCTGCGACAGCACGGTGGCATATTGTGTCCCCTCAACATTTTCAAAAACGGTTACAGTATACGAGCCACTTGAAGCGACAAGAGGAAACACTTCATTTCCTCCATGCAGATCAAAGGTGTACGTGACATTGTCGGGCCCGGTTATCTGAAGCTTGACCTTTTGATTAGAACCGTGATAATCAACTATGATATAGCCGCTGCTGCTGTTTGAAGCGTCGATAGTAGCCACATCACATGTATAGGTTTGTGTGCCGTCGGCAGTCGGAGTAAGCACCTTCGGAGCAGAGTCCCATGTGCCTTTTTCAGTGGAATGGCTGGACACCGGCTCCTTTGACACATCGTCATTTTTTGAATTACCACATGCACCAAGCAAAAGGCATGATAATAATATGAGTGGAAGTGCTTTTTTATACAGCATGCACTTCATAAAAATCTCCTGATATAAAGATGTTTCTTTTTTTAAAATCATATATTAATATTATAATGTATTTTCTTGTAAAATAAAATGGAAAAATGTATAATATTAAAAAATGGTTCAAATCGTCAAAAGAAGAGAGCGAAAAATAGTTATACAGTATAAAACGCTTGACTGTACAATAAAAATGTAGTATATTAGTTCTGTTATTTAGAATTTAGCTTAGGAGGTCTTATCGTGGCAACTTTAAAAATTGTTTTATCGGTATTATTTATAATCGTCAGTTTAGTAATTACTATAGTTATTCTTTTCCAGGAGGGTAAGTCAGCAGGACTTGGCACTATCGCCGGAGTTGCTGATACATATTGGGGCAAGAACAAGGGACGTTCAAAGGAAGGACGTCTGGTTAAAGCAACAATTGTATGTGTTGTTCTTTTCTTTATTATATCAATTGTCTTAAATATGGGAATATGGTAAATACTTAGACTGTCGAGAAATCGGCAGTCTTTTTTATCGCATTAACATCCATATGATGAAAAAAGGAGAGATAATGAGCAATATAGATAAATATGAAACACGAAAAAAGATGGTCTATGAATTCATGTGCGATGACATGTATGTTCCAATGAAAATCAAGGAGCTGTGCATAGTACTTGGAGTGAAAAAGGAGGACAGACCGCAGCTTGAGCAGATCCTTTTGGATTTGCAGGCAGAGGGAAGGATAACACTCTCAAAGCGAGGCAAATATTCAAAGTCGGAAATTAAAAAGACAGTCGGCGTATTCACAGCTCATCAAAGGGGCTTTGGCTTTGTTACTGTGGAGGGAGAGCATGATGATATTTTTATCCCAGCTGAGTATGTAAATGGTGCGATGCATATGGACACTGTCGAGATTACAATCTCGCCTGTCACAACAGGACGCCGCAAGGAGGGAAAGGTTGTTTCAATCATTGAGCGTGGCATGAAGCAGATAGTCGCTACCTATGAGGCAAGTGATAATTTTGGCTTTGCAGTGCCCGACAATACCAGGTTTGGTACGGATATTTTTATACCAAAGGAGCGCTCAAAGGGTGCTATGTCGGGGCACAAGGTTGTAGTTGAAATAACAAGCTATGGGAAAAAGGGTAAAAAGCCGGAGGGTAAGGTGGTTGAAATCATCGGACATATAGATGATCCGGGTACAGATATTCTTTCTATAGTAAGGGCTTATGATTTGCCGGTGGATTTTTCGGAGAAAATCATGCATCAGGTGCAGAATGTGGCAAAGGATGTGACATCTGCGGATATGGCAGGCAGGATGGATTTGCGAGACTGGATGATGGTCACGATAGACGGAGAGGATGCAAAGGATCTGGACGATGCCGTGTCTTTGTGCATGGACGGAGAAAACTATGTGCTTGGAGTACACATAGCGGATGTGTCGAACTATGTGCAGGAGCACAGTGCGCTTGATGTGGAGGCACTTAAGAGAGGTACATCGGTTTATCTTGTGGACCGTGTGATTCCGATGCTTCCGAGAGAGCTTTCAAATGGCATCTGCTCCTTGAATGAGGGATGTGACAGGCTCGCTCTTTCATGTATTATGACGATAAATAAAAAGGGTGAGGTCATCGACCATAAGATAGCGGAGACTGTCATAAAGACAAACCGCAGGATGACATACACAAATGTAAAAAAGATTCTGGCAGATAAGGATGCCGCTGTGATTGAAGAATATAAGGAGCTTGTGCCTATGTTTGAAAAAATGGCAGAGCTTGCAGCAATTCTTCGCAAAAAGAGAATGAAACGAGGCTCTATTGACTTTGATTTTCCGGAGACTAAGGTTGTGCTCGACGAAGCAGGTCATCCGATAGATATAAAGCCGTATGACAGAAATGTGGCAACAAAGCTCATAGAGGATTTCATGCTTATAGCAAATGAAACTGTGGCGGAAGATTATTTCTGGCAGGAAATACCCTTTGTATACAGGACACACGACAAGCCGGACTCGGAAAAAATCGCAAAGCTGTCCACATTTATCAATAATTTTGGCTATACGCTTCATATTGGCGCTGATGAGGTACACCCAAAGGAGCTTCAGAAGCTTTTGATGAAGGTAGACGGCACAGACGAGGAATCCCTGATAAGCAGGCTGACATTACGCTCTATGAAGCAGGCGCGATATACAACAGCATGTACCGGGCATTTTGGACTGGCAGCAAACTATTATTGTCATTTCACATCACCGATCCGCAGATATCCTGATTTGCAGATACACCGTATCATCAAGGAAAATATCAGAGGCAGAATGAATGATAACCGCAGGGAGCACTACGAGTCTATACTAGATGCTGTTGCAAAGCAGGCAAGTGAGACCGAACGCCGTGCAGAAGAGGCAGAGCGTGAAACAGTCAAGCTTAAAAAATGTGAGTACATGTCAAATCATATTGGTGAAAGCTTTGAAGGTGTTATATCAGGTGTCACGGAGTGGGGCTTTTTTGTGGAGCTTCCAAATACAGTTGAGGGACTGGTGCGCGTGACAGACCTGACAGATGATTTCTATGAATTTTACGAGGATACCTATGAACTGGTCGGTTCAGCCACAAATAATAGATATAAGCTTGGACAAAAAATTAAGGTAGTTGTGGACAGCACTGACAAAATTATGCGTACAATTGATTTTAAATTAGCAGAATAATATAACAATAATGGCAAAAATTTTTCTGCTTTAAAAATGCTTATTTGATTGTCTATTATTATTTGCTGTTATCTGATTATTTATTATTTGTCGTTTGTTGTGCTAAAGATTTATTGAAAAATATGTCATAATATATTATATAGTGTAAATAAAAAGACATGTGAACCAGCGGTTCACAATAATTTGCCTTTTAGATATTGGCAATTGTAAAAAAATGTGTTAGTATTGTAAAGCAGTTTGAGGAAAGGAGATACCGACATGGCTAAGGAATCAAAGAAATTAATAGCCAACAACAAAAAGGTCTATCACGATTACTTTTTGCTTGAGAAATACGAAGCCGGTATTTCACTTGCAGGAACTGAGGTGAAGTCGCTTCGCATGGGAAAGGGCAGTATAAAGGAGTCTTTTATCCGTATCGAAAACGGTGAGATTATCCTGTATGGCATGCATATCACACCGTATGAGAAGGGGAATATCTTCAACAAGGATCCACTCAGACCTAAAAAGCTTTTACTCCACAAGAAGGAAATCGAGAAGCTTTCATCAAAGATGAAGGAAAAGGGTTTCACAATTGTGCCGGTTGAGGTATACTTTAAGGGAAGTCTGGTCAAGGTAGAAATAGCACTTGCCAAAGGTAAGAAGCTCTACGATAAGAGAGCAGACATAGCCAAGAAGGATCAAAAGCGAGAGGCGCAGAGAGATTTCAAAATCAGAAATCTTGGTTAAAAAATGAATATGGGCTAGTAAAGGTTTCAACGGGGCCCACAAGGTCCGGTGGACCTTGGCTTTGGGCGGACCGAAGCGAAGCGGAGACCATGCAGCGTAGCTGCATGTACCCGCAAAAAATTGAATATGGGCTAGTAAAGGTTTCGACGGGGTACATGAAGCTGGAGAAGCGAGTCGTATGGCGATGCGTTAAATGGCCAAATTAAAATTAAACGCTGAAGATAATTTAGCATACGCTGCCTAATGGCAGCAGTCTGACCTAGAGCACTCACACTTTAGGACCCAGGCTTCGACTATGTGAGAAACGACGTTGGCAAAGCTTTGAGCCATCGGGCGTATCATGAAGCTACTGAAACCACAAGGTTGTTTGTTATCGTGTGGCAGAGGGAATGTTAAACAATAAACTACACTCGTAGAAGGACAGGGAATTGTATTTCGGACACGGGTTCGACTCCCGTCTAGTCCACTAAAAGGAATGCTTGAAATTATTATGTTTTGAGCATTCCTTTTTTTCTGAAGTCAGTAAAATCGTTTTTTAAATCAGCGGAAATGCTGTAAAAACGCGGGATGCAGCGTATTTGAAAAATTAATTTCAAAAAAATGTAAAAAAGTGTTGACAAGTGTGAGATAGGGTGATATTATATCGGAGTCGCTTCGGTGAGGCAACAAAAACGAAACGACAAAACAGCATATCGGGGTGTGGCTCAGCTTGGCTAGAGCGCCTGGTTTGGGACCAGGAGGTCGCAGGTTCGAATCCTGTCACCCCGATCCTCAATTAAATATTCGAGCGTATTTTTACATTACGCGGGTGTAGTTCAATGGTAGAACACCAGCCTTCCAAGCTGGATACGTGGGTTCGATTCCCATCACCCGCTTCGTGTGTCCGTAGCTCAGCTGGATAGAGCAACGGCCTTCTAAGCCGTGGGTCGGGGGTTCGAATCCCTTCGGGCACATTAGGAGTGCAATCTCCAAGTGATAAATGGTGGGTATAGCGCAGTTGGTTAGCGCGCCAGATTGTGGCTCTGGAGGCCCAGGGTTCGAATCCCTGTATCCACCTTTTTTCTTATCATTGGGCTATCGCCAAGCGGTAAGGCACAGGACTTTGACTCCTGCATTCACCAGTTCGAATCTGGTTAGCCCAGTTATTATGGGCCATTAGCTCAGGTGGTAGAGCACTTGACTTTTAATCAAGTTGTCCGGGGTTCGAGTCCCCGATGCCTCACTACATATAAAACCGTACAATTACTGAAAAATCGGCGATTGCACGGTTTTTTATTTTGTGTTATTCTACGTTAGTTTAGTAGTTGTCAACTAGTTGTCAGAATGGTTTTTAGATGAGTAGTTGTCAGAAAAGTTGTCAAAGAAGAGCAAGAAAGGAAACTCAGAGGTAAATCGATAATAGTTCAAAAGACGCAGAATTCAGTGATTCTAAAATAAGTTTCAGAAATCCCAAATTGAAACAAAGGTAGGTAGCAATATTAAAAGAGATGATATGTTGTTCAAGACCAAGACCCACGAAGTGAGCTACCCTAGCAACAAATCATCTCTTATGAATATATTATTTGAAATTTGAGGAAATGTCAAATAGCATATCTAATTATAAAATAAATCTTGATGAAGCAGTAATGCCCATGAGCCAATCCCATGGGGACTTACTTCATCAAGATTATAATAACAACCTAGCATAATATATAAAAGTTGTCAAGAACATTATATCCAAGGGAGTTAATTATGAAGCAGTAATATAAATTACAACAGAAATTACTTTTGGTGTATTGGAAAAGAGTAATTTATCATAGAAAAAGATACTAGTTTTGCATTCACAAATTAAAATAAAGAAGATAAATGCGAGCCAAGGGTCAAGTACAAGTACCCACTCTTATTATAAAGGGTCTGCACATTCATCTTCTAGTGATATTAGTATATCCAATAAATTACAAAATGTCAACAATGGTATGCAGGAAAATAATGGAGAAGTTGAGGCTGGAGAAAACAAGGACATTCGTTATTCGATTAGTGTTGATTTGGATAAACAGATTGATGATGTGCTTAATAACACAACACCGGCTGAGTATACCCATGTATATTTGGGAGAGACAGCGAAAGCATTAAAAGAATTAGGCTGGAATGACCTTCCAATGATTATGACGAACCAGCATGTATATTCAACGATAAAGATGCAGGAAGAAGCAAAAAAAGAAAAACGATTTAGACAAAAGAGAAATTATCATGGATTGGGGAAAGAACTGTTTGAGAAAGTACAAAAACAGTTGGAGACACCGGCGATGATTATAAAGTCAAATATGAATAAAAATAATGCGGATGTAGTTCTTGTGACGAATGTGAAGGATAGGCAAGGTAATATTGTTGTTGCGGCTATTAAACCAAATGGTAGTGGACGTGTTAAAGGAGAACATACAGTTGCAAATGTTATGCTAAGTTTGTATGGAAAGGAATCAATACATAATTTTATTGAAAGGG